>CAJTCE010000005.1 GCA_910574745.1 Lachnospiraceae bacterium
ACGATAGAAGGTATTTTTGCAAAAATCTTCTTTGAAGGACCCGGTTCGCTGCTGCATATACATGCTTCTGCCAACAAATACATTGCTGAGTTTATACTTCAAAAGCGAAATGGCCGGTACACCTTTTTCTTTGGTGCCGTTGCACTTTTTTAAAAGTTTTCCTACTTTGTGGGATGAAAAAAATCTCTGAACACAATCTAAAACAGCTACCTCGTTTGTATTATCCTGTGATATAATGGACATGGCATAAATCCTCCTTGTTAGAATGGTTTCTCGACAACTCCATTATATCAAAAGAGTGCTATTTATGCCTTTTTTATTGGCTGAAATATTGAATTTTCAAGGTTCAACACACCTTATTGGTGTGGGAAGTTTGAGTTAATAATTGATACATTGCAAAGAACAGACACCCGTTTTATAATGAGATACAAAAGCCCTGCAGAAAAGGAAGAAGTTTATGGCGGATAAAATTAAGTGTTTAAAGGGCGGTCAGGCAAATGTTTATCTGATCTGCGGTTTGGAAGGAAGCATTTTGGTAGATACGGGAATAAGCCGGTATCGGGAGAAGATAGCGCATGCCGGTCAAGAGGCGGAGGTAAAGCTGATCGTTTTGACCCACGGACATTTTGACCATTGTCAGAACGCGGCCTATCTGGCGGAAAAACTAAACTGCCCTGTGGGAATCGGAAAAGAAGATGCCGCCTTGCTTTATGGGGGAGAAAAAAGAAAAGTATACGGGAAAGGAATATGGGGGAAAATTTTTGCGGGAGTTTCCAATTGGAGCATCCGGCACAATAAGATAGAACCAATAAAACCGGAAGTGCTCTTAGAGGACGGCATGTCTCTTGCGGAATACGGAATAGACGGGAAGGTGGTTTCCCTGCCCGGACATACAAAGGGATCTATAGGGCTCTTGTTAAAAAGCGGGGAGCTTTTCGTGGGAGATGCTATGCAGAATAATTTCTCGCCGTCTGTCATGTGGTGCTATGAGGAACGTGAAAGCGCTTTACGGAGCGTAGAGGCTGTCAGAATGATGAAGGCGGAAAAAATCTATTACGGACACGGAAGGGAAAGCGGTCCGTTGACAGAAAACAGCGAGGCAGGAAGAACAGTATGAATCTTTTGATGATAGGCGGGGCGGATGGTCCCACAGCCATATTTTTAGCGGGAAAATTCAATGTATTTATGATTCCGGCATTCGGCATCATGATTTTATTTTATGGCATTTATTTTATAAAACAGATGGCACAGAAGAGGCAGGGAATTACCACAAGGCAGCTTGGACGGAGAAAAGATAAATCTATTCATACCATAGAAGTTGTCATGTCTTTGGCAACGGTTCTCATTGTTTTTGCCCAAGTGTTTTCCATCCTGTTTGAGTTAAGTCTTATGCCCATGCCTGTAAGAATAGCGGGCATTATTTTGGGAACAGCCGGGGATCTGGTATTCCTGACTGCTGTCCTTACCATGAAAAACAGCTGGAGAGCGGGGATTCCCGATACGGACAAGACAGAATTTGTTTTTCGCGGAATCTATCGGTACAGCAGAAATCCGGCTTTTCTTGGCTTTGACATGATGTATGCGGGTATTCTTCTCATGTATTTTAACTGGGCGCTTTTTTCGTTTACAATCTGGGCGATGGTCATGCTGCATCTGCAGATCTTACAGGAGGAAAAATATCTGCCTACGGTATTCGGGAGTGAATATTTGGAATATAAAAAGCATACCTGTCGTTATCTGGGGAGAAAATAAAGAGATAACTTTTTGGGAATGCGGTATTTGGGATAAATTAGGAAGTATATGCCGTCAGAATATTGTTTTATGTACCGTTTAGCGTTATAATATAAAACAAGAAAAACGGTTAGATAAAAATCATGGAGGGAAAAATGAAATTAAAGCTTTTGTCATCTCTTATGGCTGTCTTTGTTGGCTTATTTGGAACAAGTTTTGCCGTTAACAATGTATCTGTACAGGGGAATTGTGAACTGACAGGCTGTACCATAGAAGGAGAACACATTCACAATGATTGCGGTGTGGAGGACTGCCATATAGTAGGAGAACATACGCACGGTAATTGCGGTGTGGAGGACTGCTATATAGAAGGAGAACATACGCACGGTAATTGCGGTGTGGAGGACTGCTATATAGAAGGGGAACACATGCACAAGTATTGTGATGTGGAGGGCTGCCATATAGAAGGAGAACACACGCACGGTAATTGCGGTGTGGAGGGCTGCCATATAGAAGGAGAGCACACGCACGGTAATTGCGGTGTGGAGGGCTGCCATATAGAAGGGGAACACACGCACAAGTATTGCGATGTGGAAGAGTGCGATATAGAAGGGGAACACATTCACAATGATTGCGGTGCGGAGGACTGCCATATAGAAGGAGAACATACCCACACTTACTGCGACATAGCAGGCTGCCGCATAGAAGGTGCACATACCCATGACCGTTCCTGGCGTCATCATGGTTTGAAACATGGTGGCAGACATCACTAGCAAAATCTGAACTATGAGTATATTAAAAGGGTGTTATTATGTTAGGTAGCAGTAAGTCTTTTCCGAAAGATTTGCTGCTTTGTTTTATTTTATTGTTTTAGTGACATTCTAATTAGGGAATATTGTTATTGAGAGATTTAACAAAAAAGAAATGGGGGTGTATACGATGTGGCTGTTATTTGCAGTTCTTTCTTCTATATTTGCGGCGCTTACCTCTATTCTTGCAAAAGTCGGGATTGAAGGAGTAAATTCTAATCTTGCCACAGCCGTCCGAACGTTTGTTGTGCTGGTCATGTCATGGGGAATCGTATTTTTGACCGGAACACATACCGGACTTTTTTCAATCAGTAAAAAAAGCTGGCTATTTCTGATTTTATCAGGCATTGCGACGGGCGCATCCTGGTTGTGTTACTATAAAGCATTGCAGATGGGAGAAGTATCGAAAGTAGTTCCTATTGACAAATTGAGTGTGGTCATAACTCTGATTCTGGCCTTTGTTTTTCTGCATGAGAGATTTACGCCTAAATCCATAGCAGGCTGTATATTGATTGGGGCAGGGACGCTGCTCCTTATAAAATAATGGTTTGCGGTAGCGTAATTTGCTGAAATTCATAAAATAATCTATAACATAATTTGAAGGAAAACCCGAGTCGGGAAACCGATGGGAAAGGTGTCTAAAGGGTGTTGACAATTTAAATTAAATCAGCGTATTATGGACAAACAAAAAAATGAAATTTGCAAACAATTGATAAATAAGCGGTTAAAAATCTGGTGAATGTGAATGAAAAAGAAAAGTTATAAAAACGAAACGAAAAAAAGAGTTTCCCTGTTTCTTTCCATTATAATTGTATTTTGCTTTTTTGGGGTCTTGATATTTTCCGTGTCGCGGAAAATATCAAAGGAAATGTCTGCGGCGGCAGTCCGGAATCTCAACGAAAATCTGGATTTGATAAAATGTACCATAGAGGCGATTTGGGGAAAAGAAGCGGAATTCCAGAAGCTGATGGCACAGGAGCTTGCTTCTGTGGAGGACCCGGAAGATTATATCCGTTCCTTTCAGAAGAATCAGACTATGGTAAAGATTTCTTGGATCAAGACAGGAGAAACAGAGGGGATTTCCAATACAGGAGAAGTTTTCACGGAGGAAGGAATGGAGTTTTTTCCCAGTCAGATGATGGAGGGAATGGAGATTTCCAGCTCTTATCTGAATTATATGGGAACATGGGCATATACCCTGAAATGTTCTGTAATAAGGGGAGATGAGGAAATAGGTACGCTTTATGTGGAATATACATATGATTCTCTCGATAAATCCCTTCCCGACGGATTTTATGACAAACAAGCCATGCTTTATATTATGGATGCAAAAACGGAGAGATTTGTGCTGAAACCAAAGGGTATGGGAGAGCGGAACGCAGGACATTTGAATTTAGAGGATTTCTACAGGGCCAACGATATTCATGAAGAGCCGCTCCGTGCGGAGATAGAAGAGTGTGTACAAAATAAAGAGGATATCATGTTTTATCATGATATCCGGGGGAAGAGCGCCCTGAACTTTATCTGGATGGTAAACGACGGGACCATTTGCCTGATCGGTTATGTTCCTACGGAAGCCATACAACAGGAAGGAAAAACGGTAAACAATAATATTTTTATAGTTATATTTGTTATGACGGGCGCGTTTTTCTTGTGCTGCGTTTTGTACTATTTCAATCAAAGGCAGCAGAGAAAAATCATGAAGGAGCGGGAAGCGGAAAGAGAACAGCATAACAAGCAGCTGACAGAGGCGCTTCATGCCGCGCAGCTTGCCAGCAATGCCAAGACCACATTCCTTTCGAATATGTCCCATGATATCCGTACGCCGATGAATGCGGTCATCGGCTTTACGACTCTGCTTGCAAAGGAGGCAGAAAATCCGGATAAGGTGCGGGAATACACAAAAAAGATCATGGCGTCGGGACAGCATCTGCTCAGTCTGATCAATGATATTCTGGAGGTTTCCAAGATTGAAAGCGGAAAGCTTGTGCTTACAAGGGAAGCGTTTGCCCTGAATGACCTGATATCTTCCATAGACGCTATCATTCGTCCCATGGCAGGAGAAAAGGCTCAGGAATTTCATGTGGAAGTCTCGGATATTAAGCATGAACATCTTATGGGTGATGTGACAAGAATTAACCAGATTCTGATCAACCTTCTTTCCAATGCCGTCAAGTATACGCCGGAGGGCGGAAATATATGGCTGCGCATTATCGGGCTTAAACAGCATTCCAGTCAGTTTGAGCGTATTCGGATCGAAGTGGAGGATGACGGATACGGGATGACGCAGGAATATTTAAAGACGATTTTTGATGTGTTTACCAGGGCGGAAAACAGCACGACCAATAAGGTTCAGGGCACCGGGCTGGGTATGGCGATTACCAAAAATATCGTGGAGCTTATGGGAGGAACCATAGAGGTTTTCAGCGAGGTTGATGAGGGAAGCCTTTTCCGGGTAGAAGTGGAGCTTAGTATATCGGAAAGCCGGACAGAAGAGCCGGGGAACGGAAGGAGTCCGGAAACGGAGGAGGAAGACAGCCTTCAGGGACTGAATTTCCTTGCTGCAGAGGATAACGAGATTAATGCGGAAATTTTGTCGGAGATTTTAGCTTTCGAAGGCGCAAGCTGTGAAATTTATGAAAACGGCCGTCTGGTACTGGAGCGATTTATGGAGTCGGAAGAAGGAGAATTCGATGCAATTCTTATGGACGTTCAGATGCCGGTTATGAACGGCTATGATGCAACAAGGGCCATTAGACAGCTGGCTCGTAAGGATGCGGATAAAATACCTATTATTGCCATGACGGCGAACGCTTTTGTGGAGGACGAAAAGGAAGCGCTGAAGGCGGGAATGAACGTCCATCTTGCAAAGCCCATTGACGTAGGACTGTTAAAGAAAGTAATCAAACAGTCTATAGAGAAATAACAAAAATCAACGAGAAGTAAAAAGGAGAAAGATATGAAAAGCAGCATACTTGGCCCTATAAAGAAATTAATGACGACATGTCTTATAGGAGCGGCTGTACTTACTATAACAGCTTGTGGAAAAGACGGGGAGCCGGATGTCAATCTGGTGGCTTCTAAAGAAGGAGACGGGCAAAGCGTAAGTCTGTTCAGTCCTATGGAAAAGATAGAACCGGATGCGGAGAATGTGGCGAGAAGCGCCGCGGATAAGACCATCCGCATGGCAGAGGAAAAATTGGATGTGACCGTAAATTATATTACATATACAGCGGAAAATTATCAGGATAAAACGTATGACGATGTGGTTCTTGACAGGGCGCAAAATGATATGGACGATCTTTACCTGCTGAATCCCGATACCATCAGGCTTTTGGGAGAGGAGGGAAGGCTGATGGATCTGTCGGAGCTAAAATGCGTGGAAAATCTGCGTGATGTGGTAAAAACGGCAAATACGATCGACGGAAAGCTGGTAGCGATTCCTCAGGAAGTGGTTGCTTACGGTCTTTTTATCAATAAAGACATGTTTGATCAATACAATCTGGCACTGCCGGAAACGCCGGAGGAGTTTCTGGAATGCTGCAGGGTATTTAAGGAAAACGGGATTGAGACGCCGGTGGGGGCAAACCGCTGGTGGCTAGAGACCTTTGTACTTGCACAGGCATATGCGGATCTTTATAACGGAGGAAATACGGAAGCCGAAATTGAGGCATTGAACAGCGGAGAAAAGAAATACAGTGATTATATGCGTCCGGGTTTTGAGTTTTTGCAGGAGATGATCGATTGCGGCTATATTGATGCAGAGAGAGCTTATGTGAGTGAAGCCCTTGAAGGCGAGCGCGAGGATTTTCTGACTCAGAAAACGCCCATTGTCATGGCGTACTGGGGTGCGGCAAATTCGGAAACCGCATACGGAAAAACGGACTTCAATATGCTGGTAATCGGTTTTCCCAGCAGCCGCGGTCAGATGCCGGTAATACCCATGACAGGGTATGGTGTCGGAATCAATGCAAAACACGGCGAGGCTGCCATGGACGTTTTGGAGGTAATACTTTCAGATGAAGCACTAAAGATATATGCGGAAACCAATAAAGTGCTTTCTCCTTCTAAAAATGTGAAAGTAGACTGCATCCCGGCGTTAGAACCGCTCAATGACAGGATAGAGGAGAATGTCTATGTTCTTGGGGCCAATGCGGGAATGAAGGTGGAGCAGTGGGGGAATACTTGCCTCATTGTGCGCAATCTGTTAAACGGCGCTACGGTAGATGAATGCATGGCGGAATTCGACAGGCTTCAGGAGGAATCTTTGGCTGAATAAGATGCTGTTTCAAGGAATTTATGTGAAAAGCTTTTGTTTAGAAAGGTATGTGTCAAAAAACCATGAAAGCTTATAAAGGAAATTGACAAAATATAAAATTTGAGAAATTTCGAAAAATTTCTTGACATAAAAAAAGAATTGTTTTAAACTTTACTCAATTAAAGAGATAAACCATTATTGAAACCGATGAGCAAGAGAAGTAGGTCATGGAGCACATCACAGAGAGCTGCGGCAGGTGGGATGCAGTATGGAGGAAATGAGTGAATGGACTTGCGAGGGTGACTTGAAACCGATGAGGGAGTAGACGTCAACGGGTTCCCTGCCCGTTATCAGGAGGGTGCATATTGTGAGTATGCAGACAGAGAGGATAGGTTTACCTATCAATCAGGGTGGTACCGCAGAAGTTGTCAGGCTTTTGTCCCTATGGGGGCAGAAGCTTTTTCTATTGCAAAAAATCAGAAAAAGGAGTGAGGAAAATGTATTATCCGGATTATGAAGAAGCAAGCCGATACGAAAAGGACTATAACATCATACCCGTATGCCGGGAAATATATGCCGATGTTGTAACGCCCATTACGCTGCTTCGGAAACTGGCGCAGGTAGACAGCCGTTTCTTTTTGTTAGAAAGTGTGGAGGGCGGAAACAGGTGGGGCAGGTACTCCTTTTTGGGAGTAAATCCCCTGATGCGGATTTCAGCTAAAGCCGGAACGGTTACCTTAAAAAGCGGAGCAATTGAACAGCAGGAAAAAAAGGAACCCATGGAAGTATTACGGGAGCAGATGGGGAAATTTAAAACGCCGAAGCTCTCGGGAATGCCATCTTTTACGGGAGGCTTTGTAGGATATTTCTCTTATGAAATGATAGGCTATGCGGAGCCTAAGCTTCATTTGAAAGAAAGTGATTTTGACGATTACAATCTGATGCTTTTTGACAAGGTGATCGCATATGACCATCTGAAACAAAAGATTATCGTAGTTGTCAACTATAGAAGCTCTCAGAAAGAAACGGGTTATAATGCGGCGACTCTGGAAATTGAGAAGATCATCCATATGATTTATGATGTGACCGCACTTAAGCCGGAAGAAGCCCAGACGGAAGTAAACTTTACCTGTAATACTTCTAAAGAGAAGTATTGTGAAATGGTGGAAAAAACAAAGAACTATATCAGGGAAGGGGATATTTTCCAGGGTGTGATTTCCAGAAGATTTGAGGCGGAATATCACAGCAGTCTTTTAAATACCTACAGGGTGCTGCGTACCACAAATCCTTCTCCTTATATGTATTTTATCCAGTGCGATGATCTGCAGATTGCGGGAACCTCTCCCGAGACCATGGTAAAGCTGGAAGAGGGAAAGCTGACGACCTTTCCTGTGGCAGGCACAAGAAAAAGAGGTGCGGATGCCAAAGAGGATGAAATGCTTAAGCAGGAGCTTTTGGCTGACGAAAAGGAATGCGCCGAGCACAATATGCTGGTGGACCTGGCAAGAAATGATATTGGCAGACTTGCAGAGTACGGCAGCGTAACGGTGGAGGAATCTATGAAGATACACTGTTTTTCCAAGGTTATGCATATCGCTTCGGTTGTGTGCGGCAAACTGCAAAAGGATAAGGACGGATGCGATACCATTTCCGCCATGCTTCCGGCAGGTACTCTTTCGGGAGCGCCCAAGTTCCGGGCCTGTCAGATCATTGATGAGCTGGAAAAGGACGCCAGGGGTATTTACGGAGGGGCAATCGGTTATCTGGACTTTTCGGGAAATCTGGATGTATGCATTGCCATAAGGACGGCAGTTAAAAAGGGCGGCAAGGTTTATATTCAGGCAGGAGCAGGAATTGTTGCCGACAGCGTTCCCGAAAGCGAATATCAGGAATGCGCCAATAAAGCGGGAGCGGTTATGGAAGCCGTAAAACGGGCAAGCGAGGTAAACGGGTCATGATACTTTTAATTGATAATTACGACAGCTTTTCCTACAATCTGGTTCAGCTGATCGGCAGTATAGCGAAGGAAGAAATTAAGGTTGTCCGCAATGATGAAATAAGTGTGGAGGAAGTGGAGGAGCTTTCGCCGGAATTCATTATTTTATCTCCGGGACCGGGAAGACCGGAGGATGCGGGAATCTGTGAGGATGTAGTAAGGAAAATGCAGGGAAGATGTAAAATACTGGGCGTATGCCTGGGACATCAGGGAATCTGTGAAGTATACGGGGCGAAGATCATCTATGTAAAAGAATTGATGCACGGTAAGCAGAGCCTGACTGAAATTGATATAGAGGAAAGTCTTTTCCAAGGACTTTTGGAGCAGATACCGGTTGCCCGATACCATTCTTTAGGGGCAGAGCCGGAATCCCTGCCGGATTGCCTGAAGGTAATCGGAAAGACAAAGGACGGAGAAATTATGGCGGTCAGACATAAAGACTATGAAATATACGGATTGCAGTTTCATCCTGAAAGCGTGCTGACGCCGGACGGGGAGAGGATTTTAAAAAATTTTCTCCACAAAGATGAACGGTTATAAATGATTTTAAGACGTATTGATCAATCAACAGAAATTCAGGAGGTAAAAAAAATGATACAGGAAGCAATTGCACAGTTAGTAGAAGGTAAAGATTTAAGCTATGAAACAGTGGCAGACTGCATGGATGAAATTATGAGCGGGGAGGCAAATCAGATGGATATGGCGGCTTATTTGACGGCCCTTCGCATGAAAGGGGAGTCCATTGATGAGATTGCGGCATCGGCTGATGGAATGAGAAAGCATGCAGTAAGGTTACAGCATGATACGGATGTTCTTGAAATCGTAGGAACGGGAGGAGATGAGGCATACAGCTTTAACATTTCCACAACGGCAGGTATCGTGGCGGCAGCGGCAGGAATCCCCGTTGCAAAGCACGGGAACAGAAGCGTATCCAGTAAATGCGGAGCGGCGGATGTGTTAGAGGCTCTGGGCGTAAACATTGCCATTGAACCGAAAAAGATGGAGAGGGTATTAAAAGAGGAAGGAATTTCCTTTATGTTTGCACAGATTTATCACAAAGCAATGCGTTATGTTGCGCCGGTCAGAAAAGAGCTGGGAATCCGCACGATTTTTAATATTTTAGGGCCGCTGTCCAATCCGGCGTTTGCCAATATGCAGCTTATGGGCGTTTATGAAGAAGCTTTGTTACAGCCTATGGCGAAAGTTTTGATGAAATTAGGCGTAAAACGTGGTATGGTAGTATACGGTGCCGACAGGCTGGATGAAATCAGCATCAGTGCGCCTACTCTGGTGTGTGAAATCAAAGACGGAAAATTGGAAAGCTATGAGATCACACCGGAGCAGTTTGGTTTAAAGCGGGCAAAGAAAGAAGATATGGCAGGCGGCGATCCGGCGGAAAATGCCAGAATTACGAGAGCTATTCTCTCAGGAGAACAGGGCGCCAAAAGAGACGCGGTTATTTTAAATGCCGGTGCGGGAATCTATATTGCGGGCAGGGCTGACAGTCTGGAAGAGGGCGTTAAAATGGCCCGGGAGATCATTGACAGCGGCAAAGCGGCGGAAAAGCTGGAAGCATTTATAAAGGCTACTAATGCATAATAAAAGCGGTATATGTAAAGTACAGACATATATGACAGGAGGAAGTATGGCAGAAACAATATTGGATATCCTAGCGGATGCTGCCAGAGAGCGGGTCAGGAAAGATAGGGAAAAGATTTCTTTTGAACAAATGAAAGCCCTTGCAAAAGCAAAGGAATGTATCCGTGACAGGGCAAAAGGATTTCCTGTGGAACAGGCATTAAAAAAAGACGGCGTCTCCTTTATCTGTGAGGTAAAAAAAGCGTCTCCTTCGAAGGGGCTGATTGCAAAAGACTTCCCCTATGTGGAGATAGCGAAGGCTTACGAAGAGGCGGGAGCAGACTGCATTTCCGTTTTGACGGAACCAAGTAAATTCTTAGGAAGCGACGCCTATCTTAAGGAAATAGTCGAAGCGGTAAAGACGCCTGTACTCAGAAAGGATTTTACCGTAGATGCCTACCAGATCTATCAGGCGAAGGTATTGGGAGCATCCGTGGTTCTTCTGATCTGCGCCCTGCTTGATGAGGAGACGCTCAGGGAGTATATAGGCATCTGTGATGAGCTGGGGGTATCCGCGCTGGTGGAAGCCCATGATGAAGGGGAAATTTCCATGGCAGTCAAGGCAGGAGCCAGAATCATCGGAGTGAACAACAGGAATTTAAAGGATTTTACGGTGGATGTGAATAACAGCGGGCGTTTGCGGAAGCTGGTTCCCTCCCATGTATTGTTTGTGGCGGAAAGCGGCATTAAGAGCGCGGAGGATATAAGGACGTTAAAGAAAGCCGGCGTTAACGGTGTGCTGATAGGAGAAACCCTGATGAAAAGCAGCAATAAGAAAGCCACGCTGGATGAATTGCGGAAGGGATGCTTATGAACCGGATTAAAATATGCGGCTTAAAGCGGATGGAAGACATTTTGGCGGTTAATGAATATAAGCCGGAATATATTGGCTTTGTATTTGCCAATACCAAAAGATTTGTATCTGATGAGCTGGCGGCGGAATTAAAAGATGCCTTGGATAAGGAAATTAAGGCGGCAGGCGTATTTGCCAATGAACCCATAGCCCATGAAGCGTTTTGTCAAGTGCTTTTTTGAGTTATTGACGCAAGCCCTTGTTAGTGCGGTGGGAAACGGGGCAGGAAAAAGGGCGCAAAACGCGCCTGTGGACATTTAGAAGCCGTTTTCGCGGGTGGGTAGTATAAAACCCTTGCCCGGTGGGTTTTCGTGTCTGAAACGCCTTAAAAATCAAGCCTTTTCAAGCCCTATTGCGTAACACTCCATTCTGTTCTTTGGGAGAGGTCGGGGGCGCGGGGGCAGAGCCACCGCATAACCTACCGCCCGCCGCCGAAGTAGTGCAGACGGTTTTGCCGTTAGAATGGAGCAGACGAAAACAGGGGCAGGATTTTTTTATCCTGTTCCCCGTTTTCGGCGGCGAAATGGCAACGGCAAAAATCCAGACGGTCAAGGGTTTAAGAGTGGAGATTTTTTCGCGCTCTTTGCGAAAAAATACTACTCGTCCCTTGACGGTCTGGATAGTCGGAACGGACGTAGAACGGGGGATTGCTTTTCGTAATTGGGTATGCTATAATTTCCCCCAGTACAAACCGATAAATTGGGATTTATGAAAGTGAGGGAAATATATGTGGTTTTGGTGGTTCATATTTGTTTGCGATTTACTTATTCCAATCACAATGATTATTGCTGGTAATATGATGTGGAAACATGCTCCTAAAAAAATCAATGGAATAATCGGTTATCGAACAGCACGTTCTATGAAAAATATAGACACATGGAAATTTGCACAGGCGCATTGTGGCCGCTTATGGCGGAAAATTGGTTGGGTTATTTTGATACCATCAGTTGTTATCCATTTTCCTTTTTATCATAGTTCAGAGAATATAATTGGAACGGTTGCGGCGATTCTATGTACAACACAATGTCTGATTTTAGTATTAGCTATTTTCCCAACAGAATACGCCTTAAAAAGAACGTTTACTGAAGAGGGAGTACGAAGATAAATTCCAGTTTATCGGTCTAATAAAAGTCCAAAACAGGGCAGCGGTGGCAAGCATTGACAATCCCGCCGCCCTGTCTGTTATCGCTCCATATCCTGCTTTCTGTGGGGCTGTTGTTCCCGCTGTTCCTGCCGCAAGATACTGTAAACACTCTTTCTGATTTTCTCCGCTTCTTTCACTTCCTCTTTCAATGCAAGATACCGCTGATTAAGCGTTTTCCTCTCGGCGGTCAGCTTGGTGTATTCTTCTTTCCATGTCTTTGTCGGGATTGTGGTCTTGCCGTTCATTATGCCTTTGAGATAATCTTTCGCTGTTGTGAATAAGATTTGCTCGGCTTCGGTCAGCGGCTTCTTTCCCTTACACTTGAAATAAATGTCGGCTTGCTCTAAGTGCTTTTTCAGAGTGCCTAACCGCCGTTCAACGGGTTTCAGTTTCCCTTGAATATCCAGTTGTTCCCCTATCATGGACTTGAATTTTTCATCAAGCCCCGTCATATCCATGATGTTGTTGGTTTGCAGGAAGTTCAGCATTTTTGCCGCGTCTTTGAGGTTATAGAGGGATTGGGAATATCCCGGTTTTCCCGTCTGTACCTTGCGTGACAGTATGCCTTGAATATAGTCGGCAAGGGTGGGCGGCTCGGTGTTCTCGGCTTCTTCCTTTAACCAGTTTTGCAGTTTGGAGATACGCGCCTTTAACTGCCGTAACTTCTGGTTAGTCACTTCGATTTCGCGGTTAAGGTCGCCGCGCTCGGTGCGGATGCCGCGCTTCTCCATAGCGGAAGCGGCAACGCCTAAATGGACGGTGGGTATCTGGTCTATCCCCTGCCGTTCATAACTGCGATGGTCTACGCGCTCCGCGTGTCCGTTCTGCTCCAATGCCTGATTGCAGAGTTCCGCCCATGCCGCCCGCCATTCCTCCGCTTTGGTCTGTTCGTTCCAGTCGGTAGCGGGAATGGATTTGCATTTGTACTGCCGCTTTTTGGGGTCATAGATTTTATTCCCGTCCCTGTCAAGAATGTACTCCTTTTTCTGCTTCGCTCCCCACTCGCCGCGCTCGTCAAAAGGGCGCATTGTCAGCATGATATGGGCGTGGGGGTTGCCGCCGCCTGTGTCGTGTAGGCATACGTCGGCGCACATTCCCGCCGCCACAAAATGCCGTTCCACATACTCGCGGACAAGGGAAATGCCTTGCTCCCTCGTCAGTTCGCGGGGCAAGGCAATTTCAATCTCCCGTGCAAGTTGGGCGTTCTTCGCTTTCTCGATTTTCTCCACTTCGTTCCATAAAACCGCCCTGTCCGTATATTCAGCGGGGGCGTGGTCGGGTAATAAAATCTCAGTGTGGACGACACCGCCCTTGTGGGTGTAGTCGTGGGTCATTCCGTCAAACTCATTTGTGATTTTTTCCCCCGCCCGGTAAGCGGCGGCGGCAACAGCGGACTTGCCCTTGCCGCGGGATATGACTTTGATACTGCAATGGTAGATTGCCACGCGCCGCGCTCCTTTCTGCGGGTAACTCCCGCCGTTTCCTTTTGTGCCGACAGGCACAAAACGCCGTCTGCAAGACCGCACATACCACATTTATGTGGTATATAAGTGCGCCCTTGCTTTTTGGCAAGGGTAGGGGCGTAAGCCGTTACCCTTGTGCCGCGCCCCCGTCCGCGTCCGCGTCTGCGCCGCCCTCGCGGGCTGTATGGGTGGTTCTGGCGGCGGACGGCGTGTTACCCTGTGCCGCCGTTTCCGCGCCCTGTGCGGGGGCTGTGGGGGCATACTGGGCGGTCAATTCGTCCAGTATGCGGCGGGCGTGGTCGGCGGCTACGGTCTTTTCAAGAAAGGTCTTGAATTGTTCCTCTGTCAGCGGTATGCTGTCGGGGACAAGGCTTTCAAAAAGCCCCATGCGGCGGCATAGGCGTTTTGTCCTGTCCTTGCGCTCCTGCGCCTTTTGCTCCTGCACAAGCTGTCTGCGCCTGTTTTCAAGCTGTCGGATTTCTTCCTCAATGCTCGTGATTTTTTCGGCTTTGGTCTTTGCCATGCGTCAATCGCTCCTTTCGATTTTTGTGTGGAATGGATAGGATAGGAATGGAATGGATTTTTACAGACAATCGGTTTCCCGTTTTATTCCTGCTTATCGGCTAGTATCATTTTCAGCAGCTTGTCGCGGAATGTTTCTGTGCCGCTGTGGTTGAAAAACAACTCCGCAACAATGGTCTGCCCGTTCCTGTGTGTCGTGATGATACCGTCCGGCTTTCGGGGCGGGGCGGGCGTTTCGTTCTTTTCTGTCAATGGGTCGCTCCTTTCTTTGGGCGCGGAAAAGGGATTTCCCGTAATCGGAAAATCCCTCTCGGCTGTCGGTTATTCGGTTTTACTGTGCGGTGGCGGCGGCTTGCGCCTTTTTTCTCGCTCTGTATTCCCGCGCTTTGATACGGTCATACTCCCGTTGCTTTTCATTATTTTTAGCGCGGTAGGCTCTGGAATATTCCCGGTGGTAGGCGCGGCTCTTTTCCTTTTTCGCTTCTTCGATTTCCTCCCGCATTTGTCTGATTTCCTGCTCTGCCGGCTCTGCAAGCTGTGTCAGTTCGTTCTCAAATTTACCGATATGGTTGAAGTATATCCCGATATGCTGTATGGCGTATCTTGCCCGCTTCTGGTCGCGCTCATGCACTTCGATTTTGCTGATAAACTCGTTGAGAATGGCGGGGGTGAGTTCGGAAAAGTCGGCATAGCGTTCTGTCAGCTTCACAAACCTTTGCGCCCGCCCTCCCGCGTTTTCAAAAGCGGATAATTGCTCCTTAATTTCCGCAAGTTCCTCTTTCAGCTTATAATATTCTTCCGAATACTTCCGCGACATCTGCTCGTAACGGTCTTGCTCAATCGTGCCGAGGGCGTTATCCTCATACAGCTTATCCAGAACCTTTTCAATCTGTTCAAGCCGCGTTGTGATTTGCGGTACGCGCTTTTGCTGTTTCTTTGTCTGGTCGGTCTGCTGTACGGCAAGGCTCTTTTTCACTAAGGCTTCAAAGTCTGCCCGGTTGCTGATAGAGTATTCCGCGATTTTTTTCAGCACGTCCGAAACGGTCTGCATGAGTAAATCCGCGTCCATGATGTGCGGGGAATGGCACTTCGGATTTTTGGCTTTCCCCTTGTGGTACTCACTGCAATAGGCGATATGCCGTTTGCCGCCGTTCCTGTAATCTATCCGTATGTGCATTTTTGCGCCGCAGTCCTTACAGAAAAGCAAGCCCGACAAAGGGTGGATTTCCCCGTCCCCGTTTGGTCGCTTGACGGGGGCATTTTCCAAAATCCGCTGTACATTCTCAAAGTCGGCGCGGTCGATAACCGGTTCATGCACATTTTCCGTAATCTGCCACTGGCTTCTGTCTACATAGTGGTTTCGCTTGTCACGGAAATGTTTTGCGGTCTTGAAGTTTACAATGTCGCCGCAATACTCCTGCCGCGTGAGGATATGGGTCAGCGTGGCTTTGTTCCATTTGCAACGGTTTTCCTCGTTAAGCGCCTTATTTTTGCAGGTTCCCCGCCCTCGGTCTTTCATATAGAATGTGGGCGTTGGGATTTGCTCATTTTTCAGCTATACGGCGATCTGGTTTCGGTTCTTCCCGTTCAGAAACAGGCGGAAAATCAAGCGGACAACTTTGGCTGCTTCTTCATCAATTATCCAAAAATCTTTGTTGTCGGGGTCTTTGACATATCCGTAGGGGGCTTCGGTTGCGATTGGCTTGCCGCTCGTCCCCTTTGTGCGGATACCCGTTTTTACTTTCTTGCTGATGTCGCGGGCGTACCACTCTGACATGATATTGATAAAGGGGGCAAACTCCAACGTGTCGGGCTTTTCGCTGTCTATCCCGTTGTTTACCGCGATAAAGCGCACGTTGTTTCTGCGGAAAATCTCCATAGCGTTTCCCACTTGGAGATAGTCGCGCCCCCAGCGGGTCATGTCTTTCATAATGCACACGCCGATTTTGCCGTTTTCCACGTCCTCAATCATGCGGGAGTAGGCAGAACGGTCAAAAAATCTGCCGCTTTCGTCATCGTCAATGTAGTGCCGGATATTGGTTAATTTTAGCTGTCTGGCATAGCTTTCCAGAAATTTCTTCTGGTTCTGTATGGAGTTGCTTTCGCCGCCGTCCCTGTCCTCGTCCCCCACGGATAGGCGGGAGTAAAGGGCTGTGATTTTGCTGTAATCATTCATGTGCATACCCTCCTGCGTCAATATAGGTGTTGCTTACAGTTAAGATTATGCACCCCATGTGGTCAAATTGGTATCCGAAGGTACCATTGATGCGATACAGCTCCACGGGCAGGAGGATTTGAATTATGTAAACCAATTGAAAGAAGAATTGATTAAAATATCGGAAAGCCCGCATATAAGCGGACAGCCTGGAATCGGTAAAAGCAGCAAAGAGAACGGGAAAAGGGACAGAGATAGGGAGAAGAAACAGTTCAATATTCCCATAATCAAGGCGGTACAAATTGACGCCTCCTTAGAGGTAACAGAAGCGAAGGAAGCCGAAATCCGAAAGGAAAACCGGAAGCTGATTGATGAAGCGAAGGCGTTGCAGGTTGATTATCTGCTCTTTGACGCCAAAGTAAAAGGTATCCTTGGAGGAAGCGGAAAGCAGTTTGATATAGCAGGCCTGCCTCCTGATAAGGCAATCGGTATGCCCTATTTTCTGGCAGGAGGAATTGGTTTACATAATGTGAAACAACTGATCGCATTGAGAAATCCATATGGCATTGACGTAAGCAGCGCCGTGGAAACGGATGGTTATAAAGACAAAGAAAAAATAAAAGAATTTATAGAAACGGTAAGAAAGGAGTTAAAATGAGCAAAGGAAGATTTGGCGCATACGGAGGACAGTACGTGCCGGAAACATTAATGAACGCCATTTATGAGTTAGAGGAGGCTTACGAGCATTATAAAAATGATCCTGCATTTATAAAGGAACTGGATGATTTAAACAGAAACTATGCGGGAAGACCTTCTCTGCTATATTATGCGGAGAAAATGACAAGGGATCTGGGAGGTGCGAAGGTTTATTTAAAGCGTGAGGATTTGAACCATACAGGCTCCCACAAGATCAACAATGTTTTAGGACAGGTGCTTTTGGCAAAGAAAATGGGAAAGACCAGAGTCATTGCGGAAACCGGCGCGGGACAGCACGGAGTGGCAACAGCCACGGCGGCAGCCCTTATGGATATGGAATGCGAGATTTTTATGGGAAAGGAAGATACCATCCGTCAGGCCTTAAATGTATTCCGTATGGAGCTTTTAGGTGCAAAGGTGCATCCTGTGGAAAGCGGAACCCAGACCTTAAAGGATGCGGTTAACGAGACTATGAGAGAGTGGACCAACAGAGTGGATGACACATTGTATGTCCTTGGTTCCGTTATGGGGCCCCATCCCTTTCCTACCATTGTCAGGGATTTCCAGAGCGTTATCAGCAAGGAAATCAAGGACCAGATGCTAGAACGGGAAGGAAGACTGCCCGATGCGGTTGTTGCCTGCGTAGGCGGGGGCAGCAATGCCATGGGAAGCTTTTATGAATTTATAGAGAATAAGGAAGTGGCGTTAATCGGCTGTGAGGCAGCAGGGTTAGGCGTAGATCATCCTAAAAATGCCGCAACCATAGCAAACGGCAGCGAAGGTATTTTCCACGGGATGAAGTCCTTATTCTGTCAGAATGAATACGGACAGATTGCACCGGTTTATTCCATTTCCGCTGGACTGGATTATCCCGGCATCGGACCGGAGCACGCTATGCTTCATGAGACGGGAAGGGCGCAGTATGTGCCCATTACAGATGAAGAAGCGGTACAGGCCTTCGAATATCTTTCACGCACAGAGGGCATTATTCCGGCTATTGAAAGCTCCCATGCCGTTGCCCATGTGATGAAAATTGCAAAAACAATGGATAAGGACAAAATCATCGTTTGCACGATTTCCGGAAGAGGAGATAAGGATGTGGCAGCCATTGCCAGATATCGGGGGGTAGAATTATATGAGTAACATAGGAAAAGCATTTGAAAACGGCAAAGCATTTATTGCTTTTGTAACCGGAGGAGACCCGGATTTGGAAACCACGGAACAGATTTTGTACAGCATGGAAGAGGCGGGAGCGGATCTGATTGAAATCGGTATTCCCTTCTCAGACCCCATTGCGGAAGGAGCGGTTATCCAGGAGGCAAACGAACGGGCGCTTTCGGCAGGCTGCACCACGGATAAATTATTCGATACGGTAAAAAAAGCCAGGGAAAAGGTTAAGGTTCCCATTGTATATTTAACTTATGCTAACGCTGTGGTAAAATACGGTAAGGAAAAATTTATGAAACGCTGCACGGAATGCGGCATTGACGGTCTGATCATTCCGGATATCCCGTTTGAGGAAAAGGCGGAGTTAGCAGATGTTTGTGAAGAGCATGGCGTGGATCTGATCTCCATGATCGCCCCCACTTCCCATGAACGCATTAAAATGATTGCCAAAGAAGCCAAAGGCTTTGTATACTGCGTATCCTCCATGGGAGTTACAGGCGTAAGAAGTGAGATTAATACGGATATCGGTTCCATGGTAAAACTGGTAAAAGAAGCCAATGACATTCCCTGCGCCATCGGCTTTGGTATCGCCACGCCGGAGCAGGCGGAAAAAATGGCGGCTCTTTCCGACGGAGCCATTGTAGGCAGCGCCATTGTCAGACTGGTTGCAAAATACGGCAAGGATGCGCCGGAACATGTGGGAGAGTATGTGAAGTCCATGAAGGCGGCGGTAAAGAGAGCGGAGTAGAATATTGTATTAGGGAAGCAGCAGGGGGAAAGAAAATTATGTACATTTTGATCATATTAGCCGCACTTTTATTAGAATTGATTTTAATGTGTGTGCTGGAAGATTTTCTGCTGATGGGAATCATGATTCTGACCATTGGATTTCTGATTCTTTTTAGCGCACTCAAAGGACATGCGAAAATCAAAAAGGCTGCTGTCCTTATGGCTGTTTACTGTTTTTTGTGGGGCATGGTCATGATCGGATTTTCTGTTGCGGAAAAAATAACCGGCTCTTTCCCTGATTATGGCATAGTAATTTTGGCGGCCGGGCTGGGGTGTGCTATGGTCTGGCTGGGGATTCTATTTCTATTCGTTTCCTATAGCCTGATAATGAATTGAGAAAACCATGAAGCCTTGCAGTCTATGCAAAAGAGGTAACGACATGACCGGACAAAAGATTAGTTCAATATTAAAAAAACTGGACGAAGAATACGGCACAACAAAAGAAGGCTTTCTCCACACCCATGACTGGCAGCTCTTAACTGCCATTATGCTAAGCGCCCAGAGCACCGACAAGCAGGTGGATGAAACCCTGCCTTCCCTTTGGGGAAAATTCCCGTCTTTGGAGGCAGCGGCAGGCGCGCCTGTGGAAGAAATCGAAAATGCCATTAAAAGCATCGGCTTATACAAGATGAAGGCAAAAAATATCAAAAACTGCTGTGAAAAGCTGATAAAGGAACATGGAGGAAAAGTGCCTGCCACCATAGAACAGCTTGTGGAACTGCCCGGCGTGGGAAGAAAAACAGCCACTTTATTTTTAGCGGATGCTTACGGCATTCCCGGCGTAACTGTGGATACCCATGTTTTCCGCATTGCCAAAAGGCTAGGCTGGGCAGACGGCAAAAATCCGGTTCAGGTAGAGCAGGAGTTAATGAAGGTACTTCCCAGGGAACACTGGAATCGGATTAATTTTCAGCTGATTTATCACGGCAGAAGCATCTGCAGCGCAAGGTGTGCGCACTGTGAAAGGTGTATGTTGGAGAAATGGTGTGAAAAAAGATTATAAAAGATATAGGCGGTATGGGATTGCCGGATCTGTTATCCTGGCAGTTATCATATGCTATTTTGCGTGGTGTTTTTCCCTGAAGCTGAAGATTCGTGAGGAACAAGGAACACAGGGAAACTGTAGAGTATATTACATATTGAATGTTGACGGAATGAAGGGATTAGGACACAGTATCCTGATTCTGGAGGATGAAGAAGGCCATGGAAGGGTATTCAGCTTTAATGGTATGCAAAGGAATCTCAAGGAGGCGCTTCTGGGAAAAGCCGGTGTAGGGAAAATGAGTGTGGGTTCTATGAGTAAAGAGGAATTGCAGGATTTTCTTGACACCGGGAATTTATGGCTGGAAGGCGACCAGCTACAGGATAATTATGACGTGGCTTTATACAGAAATATGACAAAGGAAGAGTATGCAGCAATACTGGAGGAAACAGAAATTTATATAGAAACCGGCAGGGAATATGAAGAACTTTATGTTCAATATGCGTCTGCAAAAGACGAGAGACTGAAAGCAGAGTACGAAAGGCGGCTAGAGGGGATGGGTGCAAACGATGCTTTGCCTCTTTACAGGATTTATACCCATAACTGTGACCATGCGGCGCGTTTGTTGATTGCCTGTGTGGATGATGAAATGCGGGAATACAATCAGAACAGCAATCTCATAACGCCCGGCGGAAATCTGAAAGCTTTTGCAAAAAGCACAAATTCCTGGGGCGTTATGAGATTAGGGGAAAATACATTTCCCGAAAGTGTTTTGGAGTTTTTGATGATTTTCTAAAAGGAATGTTTATTCCGCATCCATTAATTCCTGGAAAAATTTACAGTAATCTGTCCGGTTTTCTCTAATAAAATGAATGGCGGCAGAAGGATGACTGTTTAGAATACCTGTCATAAGGTAGGGGATATCGTAGCCCCAGACAGTGCCTTCTGCTTTTAATTTTAACATATGTTTTTCCACAAAACGGATAATCGGTATGATATCATATTTGGGATTTTTCAAAAAGCTCAACAGGGATTCCGAATAGCAGTTCCCGGCGCCGCGGCCCATACCACTTACCGTTGCGTCTAAAAAGCTGACGCCTATGCGACATGCCTCAATAGTATTGGCAAAAGCCAGCTGCTGGTTGTTGTGGGCATGGATTCCCACAATTTTACCGGATGCGTTAGCAATATCTAAATATTTCTCCGCTAATTTGGTAATCTGTTCAGGATAAAAAGAGCCAAAGCTGTCTACCAGATAAATGACATCTACCCTACTTCTGGCAAGAAGCTTAAGACCGGCTTCCAAATCATCGGAATTGACCTTGGAAACCGCCATGATATTGACGGTTACTTCATAGCCTTTGTCTTTGAAGTCCTCAATCATCTTGATTGCAGCGGGAATCTGATGAATATAGGTGGCGACCCTTACCAGGTCGATCACGCTGTCCTCTTTGGGAAGGATGTCCTTTTTGTAATCACAACGGCCCACATCGGCCATAACGGAAAGCTTTAAGGGAGAATCGTTTTCTCCTACAATAGCGCGGATGTCCTCTTCATCACAGAATTTCCATTTGCCGAATTCTTTGGGATCAAAAAGCTCCTTGTCCGCTTTGTAGCCGAATTCCATATAGTCCACGCCGGCTTTGATATTGGCATGATATAAGTCCTTTACGAATTCATCGGTAAAAGCGAAATTATTGACAAGACCGCCATCTCTCAAGGTACAGTCTATGATTTTGATATCAGGGCAGTAATCCATTAACGTCCTCTCGTTGCAATTTGCAGTATTCATTATTTTTCCTCCATCAATTATAAAATTTCCGTTACGGGAAAGCAATATCACGCTTTAAACTGCTAAAGCGACTTTATCATACAAAATCCCTGTGGTTTTGTCAATGAATTTTGACAAATAAATGGAAAAGCGGACAGCAGGCGCGAAGCTCTGTTATCCGCTTTCATTACCGGTAAGCTCTATGAAATTTTAAAAGGGTCAGGCTTCGCTGCCGCCGAGGTTTGTATAGAAGCTGATCAAATACAGACCTCCAAGACCGACAAGGGCGTAAATGATACGGGTAACCCAGGGGATTCCGCCGAAAATCATTGTTACAAGGTTGAAGTTAAAGAAACCAACCAGTCCCCAGTTTATGGCACCGATGATGACTAATGTCAGGACGATGCAGTCAAAAGTTTTGTTTCTCATAAAATTGCCTCCTTTCAAAAAAGATGCCTACATGTATACTATGACAGATATTGCAGTCATTTATGCTGGAAATAATTTTCAAAGTAAAGTATGATAGAAAATAAGGTACAAAAAATACGGAAATATCTGTTACACCATGGGATATCAGAAAACATTTGAAAGAATATTTTACTGATAACTTATAAACCGGTTTTTAAACATGGAAGTAAATAAAATAAACAGAAAAGAAAACAATAAAAATAAGGAATGGAAATTTTAAAATGAGCGGCAGGAAACAATGGAAAGAAACAGCGGAGGAAATCCGGTTAAACAAATATCTGGCACAGGCGGGCATCTGCTCCAGAAGGGATGCGGATAAGCTGATTGAGACAGGAGCGGTCAGTGTAAATGATAAAATCGCAGCTCCGGGAACAAAGATAACGCCCGATGACAAGGTGTGCGTCAGGGGTAAGCTTATAGGAGGCAGACAGGATACGGCGGTGCTGGCTTATTACAAGCCTTTAGGGGTCATCTGTTCAGAACGGGATAAGCATGCGGACAGGCTGCTGACAGACGAACTTCATTTTCCGGTAAGAGTTACCTATGCAGGAAGGCTGGATAAGGATTCGGAAGGCCTGTTGCTGCTGACCAACGACGGAAAGCTTATTGATGCCCTGATGCGGGGAGCGAACCGCCATGAAAAGGAATATGTGGTAAAAGTAAAAAAAGAAATTACGCCGGAGTTTTTGGATGCCATGTCAAAGGGCGTTTATCTTGCGGAACTGGATAAAAGGACAAGGCCCTGCAAAGTGGAGCAGACAGGTAAATTTACCTTCCATATTGTGCTGACCCAGGGGTTAAACCGGCAGATCAGGCGGATGTGCAGGGAATTGGAGTATCAGGTCCATTCCTTAAAAAGAATCAGGGTCGCCAACATAGAATTAGGAAATTTAAAACCGGGAGAATACCGGATATTAAAGGGAAATGAATTGAAAGAGCTTTACAGAATTGCCGGCTCGAAGGGAGAAGTTTATGAATAGGGTCCAGCGAATGAAGGAATTGATTGCGAAGTTAAATGAGGCTTCGGAAGCATATTATGCCAAGAATCAGGAAATCATGAGTAATTTCGAATATGACAGACTATATGACGAACTGGTAAATCTGGAAGAGGAAACCGGAATGACCCTTTCCGGAAGCCCTACGGTTACCGTGGGCTACGAGGCGGTTGACGAGTTGCCCAAGGAGCGCCATGAAAGCCCTATGCTTTCTCTGGCAAAAACCAAAAGCCGTGAGGAGCTTAAAGAGTGGTTAAACGGAAAGGAGGGGCTTTTATCCTGGAAGTTAGATGGTCTGACCATCGTTTTGACCTATGACGGCGGCAGGCTGGAAAAGGCTGTTACCAGAGGGAACGGGGAAGTAGGGGAGGTCATTACCAACAATGCAAGGGTTTTTAAGAATATTCCCCATACCATCGGTTTTAAGGGAAGACTTGTTTTAAGGGGAGAGGCGGTTATCACTTACTCGGATTTTGAAAAGGTAAACGATGAAATCGAGGATGTGGACGCCAAATACAAAAATCCGAGGAATCTCTGCAGCGGCTCCGTCAGACAGTTAAATAACGAAGTGACGGCGAAAAGAAACGTCCGCTTATTTGCTTTTTCCCTGGTCAGCGCCGGCGAAGATGGCAGAGAGGTGGATTTTGAAAACGACAGGGAAAAGCAATTTCTTTTTTTGAAAGAGCAGGGCTTTGACATTGTGGATTATAAACGAGTTGATTCCGATACAGTCATAGAAAGCGTGGAGGATTTTGCTAAAGAGGTAAAAACCTATGATGTGCCTTCCGACGGTCTGGTATTGACTTATTGCGATATGGCTTACGGGGCATCCTTAGGGAGGACTGCGAAATTTCCAAGGGATTCCATCGCATTTAAATGGGCGGATGAAATGGCGGAAACAACCTTAAAAGAAATTGAATGGAGCCCCAGCCGGACGGGACTGATCAATCCGGTGGCGATTTTTGAGCCTGTGGAATTGGAAGGAACCACCGTATCCCGGGCAAGCGTGCATAATTTAAGTATTTTAAAGGGGCTGAAGCTGGGAATCGGAGACCGCATTAAGGTATATAAGGCCAATATGATCATTCCCCAGATTGCGGAAAATTTAACGGAAAGCGGCAATCTGGAAATTCCCAAGTATTGTCCGGTCTGCGGCAGGGAAACAGAAATCAGTAAGTTAAATGATGCGGAAACCCTGGTTTGTCCCAATGAAGATTGTGAAGCCAAGAAAATAAAGGCCTTTACCCTGATGGTCAGCAGGGATGCGCTAAATATAGACGGTTTGTCGGAAGCAACTCTGGAAAAGTTTATAGCAAAGGGCTTTATCCATGATTTTGCGGATATTTTCCACCTTGACAGGTATCAGGAGGAAATAACGGAAATGGAAGGATTTGGGGAAAAATCCTATCAGAATCTTATGGAATCCCTTGAAAAAGCAAAGGATGCCACTCTGGCAAAATTTGTTTACAGTCTGGGAATAAACGGAATCGGTCTGGCTAATGCGAAAATGCTTTGTAAGGCGTTTCGCGATGATTTTGAACGTTTAAAGGGCGCTTCGGCAGAAGAACTTGCGGAAATTGACGGAATCGGGGAAGTGCTGGCAGAGGGAATCCGGAATTTCTTTGATGATGAAAAGAAACTGGCGTCTGCAGAAAGGCTTCTTTCAGAGCTTCGGATTGCAAAAACAGAGGAAAGTGAAGAAGAGCAGATTTTCCTTGGAAAGACCTTCGTGATTACCGGAAGTGTGGAACATTTTAACAACCGAAATGAAGTGAAGGAGCTGATTGAAAGAAAAGGCGGCAAGGTGGCGGGAAGCGTTTCCGGTAAGACGGATTATCTGATCAACAATGATTTAGCTTCCGCTTCGGGTAAGAATAAGAAGGCAAAGGAGCTGGGAGTGCCTATTATTTCCGAAGAGATGTTTTTGGAAATGCTTGATAACTAATGTGTTACGGAAAATATTCAGTGATGTGCCGCCGCAAATGAAAGGGATCATGGAAAGAAATCCGAAGGTTTACGGACAGGATAAAAGGTGCTAATATAGAAAAGTATACGAATATTGTAAAGAGGGATTGATATGCCGATTAAAACACAAAGCGATCTCCCGGCAAAGGAGATTCTGGAAAATGAAAATATATTTGTGGTGGATGAATACCGGGCGCTGCATCAGGATATCCGCCCGCTGCAGATTTGTATTTTAAATCTGATGCCGGTAAAGCAGGATACGGAACTACAGCTGCTCCGTGCTTTATCCAATACGCCCTTGCAGGTGGATGTGACATTTTTAAATATGAAAAGCCATATTTCCTTAAATACATCCGCCAATCATCTGAATAAATTTTATGTTGCCTTTGATGATATTAAATGGAAGAAATTTGACGGCTTGATTATTACCGGCGCACCGGTAGAACACATGGAATATGAAGAGGTAGATTATTGGAAGGAGCTTGTGGAGGTAATGGAGTGGTCCAAAACCAATGTGACCTCCACCTTCCACATTTGTTGGGGAGCCCAGGCGGGACTTTATTATCATTACGGTCTGCAAAAAAGGCTGCTTCCCCACAAGGTGTTCGGGGTATTTGAACACAGGGTTAAGAACAGGAAGGTTCCTATTGTGAGAGGCTTTGATGATTATTTTCTGGCGCCTCACAGCCGGCATACGGAGGTATCCGCAGAGGATATTCACAATTGCAGGTCCCTGACCGTTCTTGCAGAATCGGAAGAGGCGGGAGTATATCTTGCCATGGCGGGCTTTGGCAAGCAGTTTTTTGTTATGGGGCATTCCGAATATGACAGAATGACGCTGCATGACGAATACTTCAGGGATATAAACAAGGGACTGGATATTGCCGTCCCCAAAAACTATTTTCCCGATGATGACCCCAATCAGAAGCCGCGTCTGCAATGGAGAAGCCATAGCAACAATCTCTACAGCAACTGGCTCAATTATTACGTTTATCAGATGACGCCTTATGAATTGTAGGAAATCTGTGTGAAGCTGACGGAAAAGGTAATTGGTCGATCCGGAATGGATGGAATAAAATAAAAAATAATAAAAGTAACGGAGGAAATGAAATGATAATCAGTGATGCAGTGAAGTATATCGGAGCAGATGACAGGAATATTGACTTGTTTGAAAGCCAGTATCGGGTGCCTAACGGGGTTTCCTATAATTCCTATCTGATCTTGGATGAAAAGGTTGCGGTTATGGACACCGCTGATAAAAGGGTGGAAGAACTGTGGTTTGACAATCTGGAAAGGGAGCTGGCGGGAAGGATGCCGGACTATCTGGTAATTTCCCACATGGAGCCGGATCATGGTGCGTTAATTGGCAGATTTATTGAAAAGTATCCCCAGGCAAAGCTTGTGGGAAATGCAAGAACTTTTCCCATGATTTCACAATTTTTCCATGAGGACTTGGAGGATAAGAAGGTTGTGGTAGCGGAAGGAGACGAGCTTTCCCTGGGAGAGCACACCCTTACCTTCTATATGGCGCCCATGGTTCACTGGCCGGAGGTTATGGTTACTTATGAAAAGAAAGATAAAATTCTTTTTTCCGCAGACGGCTTTGGAAAGTTCGGCACTCTGGATACGGATGAGGACTGGGCGTGCGAGGCAAGACGTTATTATTTCAATATTGTGGGAAAATACGGCATGCAGGTACAGGCGCTGTTGAAAAAAGCGGCGGCTTTGGACATAGAGATGATCTGTCCGCTTCACGGACCGGTGTTAAAAGAAAATCTCGATTATTACATGAATAAATACCAGATCTGGAGCAGCTATGAGCCTGAGGATAAAGGCGTATTTGTTGCGTATGCTTCCATTCATGGCAATACGGCAAAGGCTGCGGAGTATATGGCGGAGCAATTGAGGGAAAAGGGTGTTGAGAAGGTAGTTGTCTGCGATCTTGCCCGCGAGGATATGGCAGAGGCTGTGGAGGACGCCTTCCGTTATGACAGGATTGTACTGGCGGCAGCCACCTATGACGGTGGGATTTTTACCTGGATGGAGCACTTTTTACATCACTTGAAGGCAAAAAATTACCAGAAAAGAAAAGCGGCCATTATAGAGAACGGAACATGGGCGCCTGCAGCCGGAAAGCAGATGAAGGCTTTATTAGAGACCATGAAGGATGTGGAAGTATTAGAACAGATTGTTACCATCAAGTCTGCCTTAAGTGAAGCAAATAAAGAGGAAATAGAAAGATTGGCGGAGAGCTTATGCACTACAACTGTCTGATTGTGGACGATGAAGCTGACTTGGCAAAAATGACATGTGAATATTTTGAACTCTTTGACGTATCCTGCTCCTATGTGACAAACGCGGCAGCCTGCAAGGAATTCCTTGGCTCCCATGAAGTGGATGTGCTCCTTTTGGACATTAATCTGTCAAAGGAAAGCGGATTTGCCCTTTGCAAGAGTTTAAGGGAGACATCCGATATTCCGATTCTCTTTATCAGCGCCAGACAGAGCGATGAGGATGTACTCATTGCCCTGAATATCGGCGGCGATGATTATATCAAAAAGCCTTACACCTTAAGCATTCTTTTGGCAAAGGTCAGGGCGGTTCTAAAGCGGCTTCCGGGAAACAGCGGGAAGTCAGCAGAAAAAGACGGGAAAGTTTTTTTGGAAAAAGAGGATGGAAAAGCTGTAAAAGCAGGAAAGCCGGAGAGCGGGGACAGAGGCAAAGAGGACAGGCTGTATCTGGATGAAAGTATCTTCTGTGCTTTTCTTGACGGAAGAAGGGTGGAACTGAAGGCAAAGGAATTCAAACTTTTGCAGTGCCTTTTTGAAAACAGAAATACCATTGTTTCCAAGGAAAAGCTTTTTGACCAGGTATGGGGGGACGCTTTTTTCGGGGACAGTACTTTAAATGTACACATCCGAAGGCTTCGGGAAAAATTGGAGAAAGACCCGGGAAATCCGGAGCTGATAAAAACGGTCTGGGGGACAGGCTATTTGTTGGAGATTTAGAGATGAAAATAAAATATCTGGCGGCGGCTTTTACGCTTTTTATGGGAATGATCATGGCTTATTTCTGGCTGGAAACAGCCGGGGATGGGCAGGCGGTTTTAGACATGGTTTATTACAATAAAGAATTAAAAAATATAAGCCGGGCAGCAGATGAGGGGATGGAAAGAACGGATTTGGAGACTGAATACGACTGCAGTCTCCTTTTTTTGACCGACAGGGATTATAAAAGCAGGCTGAATGAAGCCGTAGCTTCCGGCAATGTGATTTTGGATTATGAAAAGGACGGCGTTATTGCGGGCAAAATAATCTGGTACGGGGAGAACCGCCTGCAAAACCGGTGGAAGCAGCAGATGCGGAAAATTTCCATGGCAGTATGCGCGGCAGTTTTAATTGGAGGATGGATTCTGCTTGCTATAGTTTTTTTCTGTTTTATTCGTCCTTTTTCTACCCTGAAAGCATTTGCTGCGGAAATAGCAAAAGGGAATCTGGATTTTCCCCTGCCTATGGAGAAAGGCAACTTTTTTGGGGCATTTACGGAAAGCTTTGACATCATGCGTGAGGAATTACGGCGGGCAAGGGAAAATGAATATCTTGCAAATGTGAGTAAAAAGGAACTGGTGGCGGAGCTGTCCCATGATATCAAAACGCCGGTTTCCGCCATCAAGGCAGTCTGTGAGGTTTTGGAGATAAAGGAGAAAAATGCGGATACTCTGGAAAAGCTGGGGATCATTGCCGCAAAGGCGGATACCATCGATCATCTGGCAGGCAACATGTTCCATGCAACCTTAGAGGAACTGGAGGTTTTAAAGGTGGAGCCTAAGGAGGAAAGGAGTACGCTGATTCCGGATATGTTTAAGGAACTGAAATATTACGGGGACATCAGACTGGAAAATGAAATCGGGGAATGCCTTGTATGGATGGATAAGCTGCGTATGGAGCAGGTCATCAATAATATTGTCAATAATTCCTTTAAATATGCCAAGACGCCGGTAACCGTCCGCTTTAAAGATGAAAAGGAGGGGATCGGCATTACCATAAAGGATAAGGGAAAGGGCGTGCCGGAGGAAGAACTTCCTCTGATAACGGAAAAATTTTTCAGGGGGAGCAATGCGGCGGGAGAATCCGGCTCCGGTCTCGGAATGTACCTTGTGAAAAGCTTTATAGAGCAGATGTACGGTACGGTGGAATGTTTTTTTGACGAAGGCTTTGGTGTGACGTTGTATTTGAAAAAAGTTTAAGCAGCTGTAAAGGAATGAAAAAAAGACGTTTCTAAAAGCCGTAAGCAAGTGCTTATAAAAAAGCGATTTAAGAAACAGTTAAGAATTAAACAAGAGTCAGTAAAAGATTTTGTATAAAGAAGTTTCTATAATGTGAATTATAGCCAATAGTCCTGCCGTAAGTGAAGAAGATTGCCGCTTTAGGTATAGCGTTCCTTGGATAGAGTATTCATGACTTTTGGGATATTGGCTGCAGGAACAAAAATATGCGAGATAAACGGAGGATTTATTCATTATGGAAACACTATTAACGGCAAAGGATCTGTGCAAAACCTTTTCCCAGGGAAAGCTGCAGCAGCATGTATTAAAAAACCTGAACCTGGAAATAAACAAGGGAGATTTTGTAGTCATTATGGGAAGCTCGGGCTCCGGCAAATCCACCCTGCTCTATGCTTTATCAGGCATGGACAAACCGACCCTGGGAAGCGTTAAGTGCATGGGAGAGGAGATTACGGGATACAGCAACGATAAGCTGGCGGTATTCAGAAGGAATCATTGCGGCTTTGTCTTCCAGCAGAATTATCTAAACGATACCATGAGCGTCCTTGACAACATTATGGTCAGCGGGCTTTTAACGGACAAAAACAGAAAGAGAATTGCAGAGAAGGCAAAGGAACTGCTTTCCAAAGTGGACATTAATAAAGAAGCATGGAATAAATTTCCCACCCAGCTTTCCGGCGGTGAACAGCAGCGTGTGGCGGTTGTAAGAGGCATTATCAACAGCCCGGCGCTTTTATTTGCCGATGAGCCTACGGGAGCTTTAAACTCCCGTAATACAAACCATGTTCTGGATGTTTTGACAGAGCTTAATAAGGAGGGGCAGACCATCGTCATGGTAACCCACGATATGCGCTGCGCCAGAAGGGGGAATCGGGTAAAATATCTTCAGGACGGCGTGATTACGGGAGAGCTTTTCCTTGGCGCTTATGAAAGCGGCAATAAAGAAAGGCATGAAAAGCTGCGTCATTTTTTACAGGAAATGGGGTGGTAAGCATGTATTCTTTATATTTTATTGCAAAAAACAATTTAAAGAAAAAGAAAAGCGATGCAGCTGTTTTAACGGGATTGATCATTCTTGCAGCCCTGCTTTTATATATCGGTATTTCTACGCTTTCCAATATGGGAAAAGTGGTAAATAAAGCGTATGAACTGACAAATGCCGCCGACTGGTATATGCTGAATTCTGCAGTGGCAGTAGAGAATATGGAAGAAATTTTTGAAAACCGGAACGAAATAGAAAGCTTTGAAAAAACGCCTGTGTATTATGTTACACAATCGGGATTTATTGTAAATGGAGAGAAATCGGAAAGTGATTACAGCTTTATGCTTGCCCCGGCAGAAGAAGAACGGAATATCAGCCGGCTTTATCCCGAATATGAAGGGGTGCTTTCGGATGATGAGATCTTACTGCCTTATTATATGAAAAATGCCCTTCATGTGGAGACGGGAGACAAATTCTGCTTTGTGATGGACGGACGTACTTATGATTTTAAGGTAGGGGGATTTCATGAAGACCCTCTATTTGCCAATCCCATGAATGTTTCTACTTATAAATGTTATATAACAGGGAAAAGAGCGGAGGAAATAGCAGCGCATGAAAGCGGTGTGCTCTCCTATATGGAGTGTAAGGCAAAGCTTAAGGAAGGTACGGACAGCAACAGATTTCTTATGGAAATTTCCGATGAGATCAACGAAAAGCTTCCGGAGACCACACAAACCTTTAATTTTTCCTTTATATGGACCTCCATACGTTATGGGGATACTATGTCTGCCAGCATCGGTATGGGTGTTGTACTGGTATTTGCGGTGCTTTTGATCGGGATCGCATTGATCATTACCCGGTTCAGTATCGGGAACTTTTGTGAAATGAATATAAAGAATATTGGTATTTTGCGGGCGTCGGGCTACAAGGAGTCACAGCTGCTTGGGAGCTTTGTTATGGAAATGTTTCTGGTATCCATGGTAGGAAGTATTGTGGGGCTTTGCGTAAGTGCTTTAGCAGGCAGTTTTCTGGGAAGACTGATGTCGTCTCTTGTGGGACTTTCATGGAATCAGGGGTTTGATTTTAAAAGTGCGGCGGTGGTTATGGCAGTCTGCATTCTGGTTACCATGGCTGTGGCATGGCACAGCAGCAGGAAATGTGTAAAGATTTCTATATTGGATGCCCTGCGCTCAGGGATTGCGGATCATAACTTTCACAAAAATTATTTTCCGCTGGAAAAGTCCCGTCAGCCCCTTGTCATGAATCTGGGATTAAAGTCCATTTTTTATGCAAAAGCAAAGAATCTGGGAATCTGTTTGATCGTAATGCTTTTAGGGTTTGTGTGCTGTATCGGTTTCGGAATGTATCAGGATTTTGCTGTTGATACAGATAACATGTTAAAATTGGTCGGTATGGAATTGGGAGATGTCTTTTATATAGGAGAAGAACTTGAAGAATTCGGACAGGAAGTGGAAACGAATCCGGAGGTGGAAAGGGTATTGTATGCAGGAAACGGAAATATCAAGCTGGTCTATGGAGATAAAGAAGTGTCCGTTACCTGTGATTTCTGGGACAGACCTGATTTTCTGAAAAATGAGGTAATCCTTCAGGGCAGGGCGCCGGAATTTGATAACGAGATCATGTTAAGCATGGTTATCTGTGAGGAGCTGGATATTGAGCTTGGGGACATTGTCTATGTAAAGGGCACGGGAAAAGAAATGGATTATATTCTGTGCGGCATAGACCAGAAAATAAATAATATGGGAAGAAAAGCCCTTATGACCACTGCCGGAGAAGAACGGTTAAACGGCAGCAGTACATGCAGCCAGCTGTGTGTATATGGGAAAGAAGGTGTTTCCGATGAAGAGCTGGCAAAGCTGTTAAATGATACCTATCCTCAAAGGAAAGCCATGGAAGCGGTAAAAATGAGCGGGGAAACCTTAAAGCCCATAAATCTGGTATTGAAGCTGCTTTGCGCCATTTTTATAGCCGTTACTGCTTTTGTGGTATCCTTGGTAGTGTTTTTGCTCCTTAAGACAAAAATCATCAGGGAAAAGAAAAATTACGGCGTTTATAAGGCGCTGGGCTTTACTACGGGGCAGCTTTTAATGCAGACGGTCTTATCCAGTCTTCCCGTTATATTTTTGGGAGCGCTCCTTGGAGTCATGGTATGCGATTTTGGTGCAGGTCCCCTTGTAGGCATCTGCTTAAGAACCATCGGCATTTACCAATATCAGATAAAAGTAGACGGAAGCTTTAAAATCATAACGGTGGTATTTATTACCGTGACGGCATTTCTGGTGGCGGTCCTTACGAGTATAAGAATCAGGAAAATCCAGCCGGTTAAGCTGCTTACGGAAGAGTAGCATAGTTTTTATTGAAGAAGGAGGAGGAATTTGATAAAATAGGTTACAGGGTGCACTGTTTCTGCATAACCGATTGTTATGGCAGGGGGTAAATGCACGGGGAGGTAGATATTGTGTCAAAATTCGCAGTCAAAAATATGGAATGCAATATATGCGGCAGGATGAATGAAGTGACGATTCTGGCTATGGGAACAAGCGAAGGAACCGCAGATTTGGATTTCAGACCGCCGGAGGTGCGCAGAAGCGCAATGCCTTTATGGGTGCATAAGTGCGACTATTGCAGGAATGTGTTTTCCACTACGGACCCTATGCCTGAATATAATGAAAAGTATACGGATTCCAAGGAATATGTCCATTGTGCAGGGATTGCGGGGTTAGGCGAAACGGGAAAGCGCTTTGTCAAGCTGGCGTTAATATACCAGCACTGCAAGGAGTACCGGAGGGCGGGGGATGCTTTTCTCTGTGCCGCATGGGCCTGTGATGATGAAAAAATGGATGTGACGGCAATTGTCTGCAGGAAGCGTGCCCTTACCTGTTATAACGAGGTAGATGTGTCAAAGATTCCCAAAAGGGAACTGCCGGAGTTAAAGCTGCGGATTGTGGACGTATTGAGAAGAGCCGCTCTTTTTGAAGAGGCGGCCGCCTTTGCGGGACATTTAAAATTCCGTACGGAGCAATATATCAAAATGCAGGAATTCCAGATTGCTCTGGCAAAAGCCGGAGATAAAAAGTGCTATAAGCTGGAAGATATATAAAAGTAATATAGAAACGATAAAAGAAGCAGGAGCCGGTATATTTCCGGCTCCTGCGATATTATAGACAAACGTCTGTTTTACCAGATGCCCATAACATATTGCATAAGGAGGCTGGCGGCAGTAACGCCTATCCAGCAGCATAATCCCATGAATATGGGCTTTCCCCCTGTTTTTACCAGCTTTACAATATTGGTGTTTATGCCGATTGCCGCCATAGCCAGTATAATAAAGAATTTACTCAGTTCCTTTATGGGATTGAATACGGCGGAAGAAATACCCATTCCGCTTGCAACGGTCGTAATAACGGATGCCAGGACGAAGTAGAGGATGAAAAAAGGGAAGATTTTTTTCATATCCACCTTTCCGTTTCCGGCATCTTTTGCTTTTTTGGTGCGGATGAAAGCCAGAACCAGGGTAATGGGAATAATGGCGAGGGTTCTGGTCAGTTTTACGGTTACGGCTTTATCCAGAGTCTGGGAGCCCAATTGGTACATGGCGTCCCAGGTGGAGGCGGCCGCCGTAACAGAAGAGGTATCGTTGACGGCAGTGCCGGCGAAAATGCCGAAGGCTTCCCCGGATGTGGTATCGAAGCCTAAAAATGTGCCAAACTGGGGAAACAGCAAAGCCGCTAAAACATTGAAAAAGAATATGACGCTGATTGCCTGGGCCACTTCCTCATCATCCGCATCAATGACAGGGGCCGTAGCCGCTATGGCGGAGCCGCCGCAGATAGAGGAGCCTATGCCTACCAGGGTGGATATTTTTTCGGGAATGCGCATAACCTTGCACAAAATGTAAGAAATGATCAGGGACACCCCGATTGTGATCAGAATAATGGGGAGGGACTGTGCGCCGGTCTTTAGGATAACGTTTAAATTTAAACCAAAGCCTAAAAGAATGACTGCCCACTGGAGTATTTTTTTGGATGTAAATTTAATGCCCGGCTCCAGCCGGGATTTATTTTTTATCAATAAAGTAATGATCATGCCGGCGATAATGGCAATGACCGGACCGCCTATCACGGGAAAATGCTTTCCGAGAAACCAGGAGGGAAGAGCGATGGCAAGGCAGAGCAAAATGCCGGGAGAATTCTCTTTTATGATTTTCATGGAGTACCTCTTTTCTTTGAATTTTTAGTTGCTTTATCCTTCATTATGCGCATGAACAGCGAATTTTAGTAATGAAAGTTCTCTAATGCATCATAATGGAAAATGATGGGAATGTAAAGAGGGGACAGATTGTCAGAAAGAAGTGGTAAAAAGCTTCTGAATAATTTGTAATCTGTTGTAATAAGATAGTTGACATTTTTGATTTATGTGATAGAATTTTTATTGGAAATATACAGGTATCAGCCTGTAATGTAGGAGGAAAAAAATGAAGAAGATGAAAAAACTCTTATCCTTAGTCATGATAATGGTTCTTGCATTATCATTAGCAGGATGCGGAAGCGACACTGCAAGCCAGCTGTACGGAACATGGTCAACTACTTTTGATCTTTCCGGCATGATCGAATCTGAACTGGGCAGCGATTTTGAAGGTTTCCATGAGGAATTCGACATTACATTAATGATGGATTTCAATGAGGATGGCACTTTCAAGATGTATGCGGATGAAGCAGCTTTAACAGACACATTTAATACATATATTACAAGTCTGGCTTCTTTCGGCACTGATGTAATGTACCAGGAGTTTGAGGATTCCGGTTACAGCCGTGATGAAATTGATTCCATGTTTTCAGAGCAGTATGGCATGGGCATTGAAGAGTATATGCTCAGCGAGCTTCAGTCAAGCGTTAATATCAATGACCTTGTAGGCGATATTGAAACAACAGGCGTTTATGAAGCAAAAGGAAATAAGCTCTACATGGACGAAGTTGAAGTATCTTCCAATGTGTATGATTTATTTACCGTTGAAGGCGATAAGCTGACAATCGATGCTGCCGGAGATGTAGATTCCGAGGAAATTATCGAAGGATTTGACTATCCTTACGTATTCAACAAAGTTCAGTAATTTTTGTTAGGAATAAGAAAAAATGATGAAGAAGGCTGCCGCTTTCATGATTTATAAATCGTGAAAGTGACAGCTTCTTTTGTTTATGGGAAAATTATGATAAGATAAATGCATACTATTTTTCGTAAGGGGGCGTCGTCTATGGCATCGGAAAAAGTGACGATTAAACAGATTGCAGAGATGGCAGGGGTTTCCATTGCAACGGTATCCCATGTTATAAACCGTACCCGGTATGTCAGTCCGGAGCTGGAGGAAAAGGTTCTTCGCATTATGCGGGAAACGGGATATGTCAACAAGCTGGTGGAAAAAGAACGGAAATTAAAGGTCGGAAGGGAATCGGAGATCATTGCAGTGCTTCCCAATGTAAACAGTACGATTTACAGGGATATGGTTTCACACTTGAGAAAACTGATCACAGAACAGGGCTATCAGTTTTATGTGGCGATTACCGGGGATGACAAGGGAGAAGAAGAACAGGTTTTGCAGGGGTTGATTACCAATAAAAAAGTTGCGGGGATTTTGCAGGTACTGGTCAGTGAGAAGGCGTCCGACTATAAAAAATTGATCGATTCAGGTGTTCCTTTTGTATGTATGGAAAGAAATACTCTGGGAGAGGGAATTGACGCCGTGGAATTTTGTGACAGGGAAGGGATGTTCAAAGGAACGGATTACCTCTTAAACTGCGGGCATGAAAATATACTGCTTCTGCGGGAAAACATGCCAAGCACTACCAGGGATGAGCGTACCAGGGGATTTATGGAGGCTTTAAAAAAGCGTAATCTGAATGTGAATGACGCAGGCATTGTAGATGTGGATATAGAAAATGAGGATAAAGGATGCCTGACGATTCAGAGGGCGTTGAATAAAATAATTCCCACAGCAGTTATTGCCGGGGGAAACCGCCTGACTTTGTATCTGATGAAGGCTATACGGAATCTGGGGATTGAATGCCCGGAAAAGCTTTCCGTTGTGGGATTCGGGGATGAGGGCTGGAGTGAACTGGCGGAACCGCGCCTTACGATTTTAAAGTGCGATGTGGAGGGTCTTTGCAGGCAGGCAGTCGCAATGCTTTTTGAGAAAATCAACGTGGGTAAGGTGATTTCCGAGCCGAAATATGCGGACATTGAATTAATTGTACGTAAGTCCACAAAGATGCTGGAAAACGGGCCCGGAGGAGAAATGGCTGCATCTTCGGACAGCATTTTGTTGAGCCGGGATGAGAAGAAAAAGCTGCGTAACGGACATTACCGGGTTGCCATTTCCTTTCACTATACCGGTACGGCTTGGGCGGAGCTTCATGAAAAAGGAATCCGCGATGAACTGGAGAAATATGGAATTGATGTCATTTCCGTCATGGACGCACATTTTGATTCCAAGCTGCAAAACGCACAGCTGGAAGGAATAAAGCTCCAAAAGCCGGATGCGGTCATTGCGATTCCTACCGATGACAAAGAAACATCCGGGAGGTTTATGGAATTGTCGGAAGTGACAAAGCTGGTTTTCTTAAGTAATATTCCGGAAAATCTGGGTAAACAGCATTATGTTTCTTGTGTGTCGGTTAATGAATGGGAAAACGGAACCAATGCGGGAAGGATGATGGGAGAATATTTTAAAGACAAGCCTAAGGTAAAGGCAGGGTTTCTCGTCCACGGCGCTATTTTTTACGGTACCAGGGTCAGGGATACGGCGGCTGTAAAAGTAATACAGGAAAATTATAAAAACATTGAGATCGTGGCGACCAGAGGCTTTGGACAGATTGAAAATACTTATCAGCTCTGTAAGGAGGTTCTTTTGGCTTACCCGGAAATAGAGACGCTCTATATCAGCTGGGACAGGCCTGCCCTTCTTGCCATTAAGGCATTAAAGGAAATGGGAAGAGAGGATGTGGCGGTATTTACCACGGATCTGGATTATGAAATCGCAATGTGCATGGAGGATGGAATTGTAAAAGGCTTAAGCACCCAGCGTCCGTATGAACAGGGACAGGCGGTTGCCCTTGTGGCGGCAAAATCACTGGTCAGTGAAGGACTTCCCAAGTATGTGGGAGTACAGCCTTATGTGGTTGAGGAAAGAGAACTGCGCCATGCGTGGAAGGATATTTTTCATGAGCCGATGCCGGAGAAACGGTAGCATGGTCTAAAGAATAAATAAGAAAAAGAGCATACAGATAAAGCTGTAATTTGAGAGTAAGCCAAAAGGCCGGGACAGATTACGGCTTTTTTTGTGGGATTTGCAGGATTTTGACAAAGGCTTGATGAAGGAAACGGCTAAGCTTTCATACTTAAAAAACATATAGAAAATTTACGTAAATTATTTGAAATACATTGTGGTTTTGTAAAAACAGACGGATGGAAATTGTGCAATGCGACGAAATGAAGTTGAAAAACAGGAAAGAATATTGACACAAATGTACAACTGTGATAGTTTTTACGTAAACAAAGAAACAAAACGATTTGATTTTTACGTAAAAAACCGGTTGCAGATTGTTTTGTATAAATACCATCACTTTGTTGGAAGAATAATAAAAAATACAAATGGAGGAAAAGGTTATGAGAAAACTAAGAAAACTTTTAGCAATGGGTGTAGTTTTGAGCATGTTAATGGGACTTCTGGCAGGATGCAGCGCGCCGGCTGAGAGCGGAAGCACAACCGGAGGAAGCGCACCTGAAACAGAAAACGCAGCGGATGAAGGAAATGTGCAAGAGGAGGACAGCACAGCAGATGAAGGAAATGCTGCAGATTCCGATTTATCATTTGCATTTTGTACCAATACATTGAACAATACCTTCCAAAGCTCCATTGATAGCAAATTAAGAGAGCTTTGTGAAGCAAACGGTATTTCTTACACCTGCTTAGACCCCGACTATGATATAAACACACAGTTAAGCCAGCTTTCCGATGTGGCAGTCGGCGGGTATGACGCGGTATTCATCATTCCCGTGGATTCGGCAGGAATCACAGCAGGTCTTGCAGAGATTCAGAGCGCAGGCATTCCGGTATTCAATGTTGATACGGCGGTTGTGGATGAAGATATTGAAAATTTCGTTACCCTGTTTGTAGGAACCAACGCATATATGGCAGGCGAGCTGGTGGGAGAGCAGATGGCAAAGGATTATCCTGACGGAGGAAAAATCGCAATCCTGGATTTCCCTTCCAATGAAAGCTGCGTAGACCGTGTCAACGGATTCCTGGCAGGTCTTGGCGACAATAAAGATAAATTTGAAATCGTGGCACAACAGGATGGCGAGGCTGCTTTAGATGCATCTCTGGCTCTGGCTGACGATATTATCATTGCAAATCCTGAACTGGATGCTTTCTTTTGCATCAATGATCCTTCCGCATTGGGAGCTGCAGCATCCATTAAGGCTGCGAATAAAACCGGACAAATCGGCGTATACAGCATTGACGCTTCCCCTGACGGAAAGCAGGCGTTGTTAGACGGCGAATTTACAGCAGTTGCTGCGCAGGTTCCTCTTCAGATTGCGGAATATTCCTTTGAGGAAGCGATGAAATTTTTAAAGGGACAGGGAAGCATTACAGAAAAGAAGGTTTATCTGGATTCCCACCTTGTATTAGAGGATGAAGCAAAAGAAACCATCAATGACTGGCAGTAATTGATATAAGGAAATACGATATTACACTGTGGCGCCGGCTGCAGTGTAATATCCGTATACAAGGAGGTTATATATGGGACAGACAGTTCTGGAAATGATAGGAATTAAAAAGAGCTTTTCTGGAATCTATGCCTTAAGCGGAATTGACTTTCGTTTAGAGCAGGGCGAAGTACATGCGCTGCTTGGAGAAAACGGAGCGGGAAAATCAACATTGATCAAAGTGCTTGGCGGGATATACCAGCCGGATGAAGGAACCATTAAAATCCGGGGCAAAGAAGTGAAGATAAACGGAGTTTTGGCAGCGCAGGAAAACGGAGTCGGCATTATACATCAGGAAATTGTGCTGGTGCCCTATTTAAGCGTTGCGCAGAATCTGTTTCTTGGACGCGAGATCAAGACAAAATACGGAACTGTGGATAAGGAGGAAATGAACAAAAGAGCAACGGAAATGATTGCTTCTCTGGGCGTAAAAATTGAAGCGGATACCCTCGTGGAAAATCTGACCATTGCACAGCAGCAGATGGTGGAAATCGTAAAAGCGGTTTCCTTTAACGGAAATATTATTGTTATGGATGAGCCCACGTCCTCCCTCTCAAATGAAGAGGTAGAGCAGCTGTTTGTGATCATTGAGGAGTTAAAGAAGAAACAGGTAAGCATGATCTACATTTCCCACAGGATGGAAGAGCTGTTTAGAATTTCCGACAGGGTAACGGTTATCAGGGACGGAAGCTACGTGGGAACCAGACAGACAAGCGAGACAAATCCCAACGAGCTGGTTGCCATGATGGTAGGCCGGGATTTGAAAAGCTTTTATACCAGGGACTATTGTGATTTGGAGAAAGCTCCTGTGGCGTTAAAGGTAGAAGGACTTACCCAGAAAGGGGTATTTGAAAATGTGGGATTCGAAGTCCACAAAGGCGAAATTCTCGGATTTGCGGGATTGGTAGGCGCCGGACGGAGTGAAATCATGGAGAGTATTTTCGGGGCCCGTAAAGATGTTACGGGGGATGTATATCTCCACGGAAAAAAGGTAAGGTTTAAAAATCCCATGGAAGCCATTAAAGCGGGAATTGCCCTTGTTCCCGAAGACAGGAAAAAGCAGGGGCTTGTACTGGGTAACAGCGTTTCTTTTAATATGACGCTTTCTTCCCTGCGGTTTTATATGAGCGGGATTGCAATCAGTGAAAAAAAGAGGAAAAAGGTTGTTTCTGAATATTCGTCCATGCTGAGGCTTAAGGCGGCGTCGCCGGAGGTTGAAGCGGGAAGCCTTTCCGGCGGAAACCAGCAGAAGGTGGTTTTGGGGAAATGGCTTGCAACAAAGCCGGATGTACTGATTTTAGACGAGCCTACCCGAGGCGTGGATGTCAATGCCAAATTTGAAATTTACACAGTGATCAATGAGCTGGCAAAACAGGGGATAGCCATTGTAATGGTATCCAGCGAGCTTCCGGAGATCATTAATATGTGCGATAACGTCTGTGTTGTCCGGGGCGGAAAGCTGGTAGGAAAATTATCCAGAGACGAATTAACGCAGGAAGAAATTATGAAATATGCTGCAGGAGGGATTGATTAATGATGAGTGAAAACAAAAAGAAATCCGTGGTACTGAACAATCCGGTCGTGAATATGTTTCGAAATAATATCGGTATTGTAGTGGTATTGCTTATTATGTGCATTATTATATCCATTACAACAGATAAATTTTTGACAGCGGCAAATGTTGTTTCCGTATTGAGACAGATTTCCATTAATACATATATTGCATTGGGGATGACCTTGATCATCATATTGGGACACATTGACTTGTCTGTAGGCGCCATTGTTGCCATGAGCGGTACTTTGACTGTGGGCTTTATCGTCAATCAGGGAATGCCTGTTCCTTTAGCCATTATTCTGGGCATCTTGATCGGCGTTTTAACAGGCTTTGTCAGCGGTTTTATAGTATCCCGTTTCCGGGTGCCGGCATTCATTATTACCATGGCAATGATGAATGTGGCAAACGGCGTGGCCTATGTATATTCCGGCGGACAGTCAACCCGTATTACAAATGAATTTTTCAGCGCTATCGGTATGGGATATTTGTTTAAGGTAATTCCGTTGCCGGTAATTTATATGGTTATTTTAATCATTGTTATCAGCTTTGTATTAAACAAAACCAAATTCGGAACTTATGTATATGCCATTGGCGGCAACCGTGAATCCGCAAGGCTTTCCGGCGTTCCCATCAAAAAAGTGGAAATTATCGTCTTTACCCTTTCCGGTTTTTTGTCGGCCTTTGCGGGGCTGGTGCTGTGTTCGAGAATGTATTCGGGACAGCCCTCTGTAGGAGGCGGCTATGAACTGGACGCCATTGCGGCGTGTGTACTTGGAGGCACCTCCATGTCAGGCGGAAAAGGACGAATCAGCGGCACGGTATTCGGCGCACTGGTAATCGGAATTATTTCCAACGGTTTAAATTTGATCGGCATCAGCTCCTACTGGCAGTTGATCATTAAAGGTCTGATCATTGCCTGCGCGGTACTTTTAGATGTACAAAAAGGTAAGCTTAGTAATTTAAAGAAAAAGAAAGCGACAGCGGAATAGGTTTATCCGCATAAGAAAATGAAGAAAGGAAAGTGGTCTGTCAATCAGGCACTTAAGGGATAAAGGTTATGGATATATTTCGAAAAATGTCTTTTGCAGATTCAACGGGAGATGCGATTCCCTTCTATCATGATGGAAAATATCATATTTTTTCTCTGACTCCGGCTCCCGGAACAACTGTATATCCGGCAAGGCTTCGGACAACATGGAGTCATAGCGTATCAGAGGATCTGGTAAACTGGGAGGAGCTTCCCACGGCCCTCTATCCGGGAGAAAAGGAAACAGATCCTGACGCATCCGGCGTTTGGACGGGTTCCGTTATTTACGGAGAAGGGAAATACCATATTTTTTATACGGGATATTCCCTGGCTTGCGAATATCAGCAGACAATATGTCATGCCACCAGCGAGGACGGAATTACATGGGAAAAGGATAAGGCAAATCCGGTAATCAAGCCTATGATCGAGTTGTATGAAAAGCTGGACTGGAGAGATCCGTATGTATTTTATAATGAAGAGGATGGCTGTTATTGGATTTTGATTTCTGCAAGGAGACTGGATATGCCGGTTACCAGAAGAGGCTGTATTGTATTATACCGCTCCCAAAATCTGGTGGACTGGGATTATTACGGACCTGTTTATTCGCCGGGGCATACCAATTGCCCGGAATGTGCGGAAATGTACAAAATGGGAGATAACTGGTATTTGTCCTATTCCAGATTTTCCGAATTTGTCAATACTATTTACAGGGTTTCCCAATCCCCCTTCGGACCATGGAGAAAGCCCAAAAAAGACGGCATCGGAGGCAGAAGATTTTATGCGGCAAAATCCATGGAGGATGATGCGGGACGAAGATTCTATTTTGCATGGGCCCATGACAGGGCAAAGGACTCTGATACGGGAGAGTGGTATTGGGGCGGAACCTTCTGTATTCCCCATGAAGTGGCTGCGGCAGAGGATGGAGAACTGAATGTAAGGCTGCCAAAGGAATACGAGGCGTTGTTTGAAGAGCCTGTGGAGTGGAAATATACGCCGGTTATGGGAAATGTCAAAGGCTATGGAAAAAATATGCTGGAGTTTGATTCCGTAAGCACATGTACCTACGGATTTTTGGAGCATCAGGAAGAAAGGTATATGCTGCGATTAAAGGCTCTTCCAAGGGAAGTATGCGATTATTTCGGCGTACTGCTAAAATCCGATAAGGAAGCCAGCGGATGCGTCCTTTTGGAATTTGATATGGCAATGCAGAGAGTATCCCTGTTAAATCTGCCCATGGGCGTAGACCCCTTCTGGGTAGAATCTTGTCAGGCGGTGCCAAAAGCCACGGACCCGGGACCGGACGGAGTCAGGGTCTGTGAAAAGACCTTTGCCATTGAAAACGGAAAGGAAATTGATATAAAGATTATTGTGGACCATGATATGATTGAAGTGTTTGTGGGAGAACAGGTGGCCTTTACATACCGCATTTATGCAAAACCCCTGTATGAAGTGGGTCTTATAGCCCAGGACGCCAAGGTCGAATTTTATCATATCTCAATAAACAGGTGATGTATCATGGGAAAAACATATGATATTGTGGCGCTGGGGGAACTGCTGGTAGATTTTACACCGGCGGGGATATCGGAGAACGGTATGCTGCTTTTTGAAAGGAATCCCGGAGGAGCGCCGGTCAATATGCTGACTGCTGCGGCAAAATCGGGGGCGAAGACTGCCTTTATCGGAAAAGTGGGAAAAGACATGCATGGCCTGTTTTTAAAGGATATGACAGAAGGTGCGGGAATTGATACCAGTAGTCTTGTGCTTTCCGAGGACGCCTTTACCACATTGGCATTTGTGGAGCTTTCAAACAGCGGGGAAAGAAATTTTTCCTTTGCCAGAAAGCCGGGAGCCGATACACGGCTTGCTTACAAAGAAATCAAGGAAGAGCTTCTGGCGGATACCAAGGTGTTTCATATAGGCTCTCTTTCCCTTACGGATGATCCTTCCAGAACGACTACCTTTCAGGCTGTCCGGACAGCGAAAGCTTTGGGGGCGGTTATTTCTTATGACCCCAATTACCGGGCGCCCTTGTGGGAAAACAGGGAGACGGCGATGGAACGGATGCGTTCTATGGTGCAGTATGTCGATATTATGAAATTATCCGATGAAGAGACAGGGCTGTTAACACCTTATACGGAGCCGAAAGAAGCGGCGGAATATTTATTGCAGAAGGGAGTTTTACTGGCGGCTGTTACGATGGGAAAAAACGGCGTGTTAGTCGCTTCGGGGAAAGGCTGTGAAATAGTTCCCGCCTTTCAAAGCAAGGTGGTGGATACGACAGGCGCCGGAGATTCCTTCTGGGGAGCCTTTGTAAACCGTATGCTGCAAATGGAGGAAGCCCCCAATGAAATTTCCATGAAGCAATGGAGAGAATGCGCATTATACGGCAATGCCGTTGCCAGTCTTTGCATAGAAAGACGGGGAGGAATGCCAAGCATCCCGGATGCAGAGGAGGTTGAGAAAAGGTTTCGGAGAATGTGTGTAGAAGCATCGTAGGGAAAAGCACAGAAACAATTTGTAATCTTTCAAAGAGTTTGCAGCAATAAAAAATGAACGAAAAGAAACAGAATGCGGAAAGGGAATGCCAGATGTTTAAAGGGGCATTTCTTTTCCGTTTTTTCCGGATTAGAGCAGTTTATAAAAATTTTAGAAGCCGAAACCCCGTATAAATACTGGGCTTGCATAAATTGTCAGAAAATATTAGCACTCAACACTTGACAGTGCTAACAATCGGGTGTATAACATAATCGTAAGAAGAAAAAAGTTCTTACAGGCAATAAAAAATATGGAATCAGATAAGGAGGAGTCATTATGATGTCAGCAAAGCATTACCCTATGAAGAGTGATATCAGAGAGAAAAAAGACGCTTACCTTCTTGAGATTGATTTACCTGGATGCCGGAAAGAAGACATTAAGGCTTACGTCGAAAAAGGTTATCTGCATATCGCTGCTTCCATCAATAAGGAAAAGGAGAGAGGTCACGGAAAGTATCTGAAAAGAGAATGTTATTTCGGCAAATATGAAAGAACGTTCTTTATAGGTTCCGATATTTCACAGGATGACTTAGAAGCCAGCTATAAACATGGCGTCCTGCGAGTAAAAATACCGAAAGCTTCACAAACTAAAATGAATCATCAGGTTTCCATTAACGGCTGAATGCCATCTATTAAAGGAGGAATTATTATGTTAGTACCCAGTATTTTTGAAAACAATTTTGTAGACGATATCTTTAACGATGTATTTTCCATACCCTTCGGCTTTTCCAAAGCGGGAGCAAAGGCGCCGGTAAGCAGCATGAATGCGGACGTCCAGGAGTTTGAAGACAAATACAGGCTGGATTTGGAGCTTCCGGGTTATAAAAAAGAGGACATTCAGGCGGAGGTAAAGGATGGCTATTTGACTATTAATGCGGAGCATACCGACAGCAGTGAAGAAAAAGAGGATGGCAAATATATCCGCAGAGAGCGCTTTTACGGAAAATGTCAGAGAAGCTTTTATGTGGGAGATAACTTTACCCATGAGGACATTCAGGCAAAATTTGAGAATGGCATTTTAGAAGTGATCATTCCCAAAAAGGAAGCAAAACCGGAAGTGGAAGAGCATAAGTATATTTCCATTACAGGTTAAACCGCTGTTTAAATGAGATGATAAAAAAGCACCGTTTTACGGAAAAATATGAATTTTCCGTAAAACGGTGTTTTTTATTTCTGCAAGCAACAAAATAAAGGACTGTTTGCAGGCATTTGACTTCGTTTAGTCTTTATTTCTCCATATTCTTAAATGCCGTGGAAAGCATCAGCTTAATCCTGTTCAATTGGTTAACCTCGCTGGCGCCCGGGTCATAATCGATGGCGACGATGTTGCTGTCGGGATACTGACGGCGCAGCTCTTTGATCACGCCTTTTCCTACTACATGGTTAGGCAGACAGCCAAAGGGCTGGGTGCATACGATATTAGGCGTTCCCGAGTGGATCAGCTCTAACATTTCCCCGGTCAAAAACCAGCCTTCTCCGGTCTGATTGCCGATGGAAACAATGGTTTTGGCATAATCCACCAAATCATAAATATTGGCGGGCGGGTCAAAATGACGGCTGTTTTTTAAAGCCTTTGCAGCAGGAGCCCGGAAACGGTTGACCATCCAGATTAAGAATCTGCTGGCATAGGCTGTCTTTTTGGACATACCAAGCTGCTTTGCCTTATAAATCTGATTGTAGAAGCAGTACATCATGAAATCCAGTAAGTCGGGACAGACTGCCTCGGCGCCTTCTGCTTCCAACAGCTCGGCCAAGTGGTTGTTGGCTTCCGGCAGGAATTTAACCAGAATTTCCCCAACAATGCCTACCCGGGGTTTCTTTTCATCCGTAATGGGCAGCTCATCAAACTCCTTAATGATCTGCCTGCACAGCTTTTTAAATCGGGAAAAGGAAGGATGCTTTGCCGAAACAAAATTCTGGCATTCCTTCAGCCATTTTTGGTGCAGGGCATTGGCGGAACCTTTTTCCTTTTCATAAGGGCGCATCCGGTACAGACAACGCATGAAAATATCGCCGAGTATAGCTCCGTAAACGGCACGCAGAAGCATATCGGCATTTAATTTGAAGCCGGGATTGCTCTCTAAGCCTGACATATTTAAGGAAATAACCGGTATATGTTCCATGCCCGCTTTTGCAAGGGCGCGGCGGATAAAGCCGATATAGTTGGTAGCGCGGCAGCCTCCTCCGGTCTGGGTAATGACAACTGCGACCTTATTCAAATCATATCTGCCGGAATTTAAGGCGTTCATAATCTGTCCTACAACAATTAAGGAAGGATAACATGCGTCATTATTCACATATTTCAGCCCTGTATCCACCGCATGGCGGTTATTTTCGGGAATTACTTCAAAGTTGTATCCGCAGGCTTTAAAGGCAGGCTGTAAGATTTCAAAGTGAATAGGAGACATCTGAGGGCAGAGAATGGTATAATCCTTCCGCATTTCCTCCGTGAAAATAATCCGGTTTAATGCCGTGGAATGAATGGAACGTTCTCTGGCTTTCTGTTCTTTTACCCGAAGGGCGGCAATCAGGGAGCGGACGCGGATGCGGGCGGCGCCCAAATTGTTAACCTCGTCAATCTTTAAACAGGTATAGATTTTGTCCGAACCGGAGAGAATGTCGTTTACCTGATCCGTGGTAACGGCGTCTAAGCCGCAGCCAAAGGAGTTCAGCTGAATCATGTCCAGATTTTCCGTGGTGCGTACAAAAGCGGCCGCAGCGTAAAGTCTGGAATGGTACATCCATTGGTCCGATACGATCAAGGGCCGTTCGGGCTTTCCTAAATGGGAAATGCTGTCCTCTGTTAAAACGGCAATATCGTAGGAATTAATCAGCTCGGGAATACCGTGGTTGATCTCGGGATCAATATGGTAGGGACGGCCTGCAAGGACAATTCCACGCCTTCCCGTCTCTTCCAGATATTTTAAGGTCTCTTCGCCTTTTTTGCGCATATCGTTCCTTGCGCATTCCAGTTCGTCCCAGGCCCTTTTAATGGCTTCCCGTACCTCGGCAGCGGGAATATCGGGAAATTCCTTTACTAAAACATCGCCGATGGTTTTGGTATCGCGGAAATTCAGGAAGGGATTCTGAAAACGGATATCGCCCCGTCCGATTTCCTCCATGTTGTTTTTGATGTTTTCCGAATAGGAGGTAACGATCGGGCAGTTGTAATGGTTGTTGGCGCCATCCACTTCATCTCTCTCATAAAACAGGGCGGGATAAAAGATAAAGTTTACCCCTTGTTTTATAAGCCAGGAAACATGACCGTGGGCAAGCTTGGCAGGATAGCACTCGGATTCGCTGGGAATGGATTCGATGCCCAGCTCATAAATCTTATGGGTGGAAACGGGAGAGAGCACTACCCGGTATTTTAATTCTGTAAAAAAAGTAAACCAGAAGGGGTAATTCTCGTACATATTTAAAACCCTGGGAATCCCTACCTGACCCCTTTTGGCCTGGTCTATAGGCAGAGGTTCATAGCCGAAGATCCGCTGGTTTTTATATTCAAACAGATTGGGCAGATGATTGGCATTCTTCTCCTTGCCGATGCCGCGTTCGCAACGGTTGCCGGATATATACTGCCTCCCCCCGGAAAACTGGTTTATGGTAAGGCGGCAGTTGTTGGTGCAGCCCTTACATTTTGCCATGCGGGTCGTAAATTCCAGGGATTTGATTTTATCAATGGATAACATGGTGGTAATAGCAGTCACATCACAGCTGTTGCATTGCTTTTGCAGCTTTTCGTGGCAGCGTTCCTTTGCGATCAGGGCAGCGCCGAAGGCGCCCATAATACCTGCAATATCGGGACGGATTGCTTCACAGTCCGCGATTTTTTCAAAGCTGCGCAGTACGGCATCGTTATAGAAGGTTCCGCCCTGCACTACGATTCTTTTGCCAAGCTCCGAGGCGTCGGAAACCTTGATTACCTTAAATAATGCATTTTTAATGACAGAGTAGGCAAGACCGGCGGAAATATCCGCAACGGATGCCCCTTCCTTCTGGGCCTGCTTTACCTTGGAATTCATAAATACGGTACAGCGGGTGCCAAGATCAATAGGATGGGCCGCAAAGAGGGCCTCCTTTGCAAAATCCTGTACGCTGTAATTTAAGGACTGGGCAAAGGTTTCAATGAAGGAACCGCAGCCTGAAGAGCAGGCTTCGTTTAGCTGTACGCTGTCTACGGTCTGGTTCTTGATCTTGATGCATTTCATATCCTGACCGCCGATGTCTAAAATACAGTCCACATCAGGGGAGAAAAAGGCTGCCGCATAATAATGGGCGACGGTTTCCACTTCTCCTTCATCCAAAAGGAAGGCGGCCTTCATCAAGGCTTCGCCGTATCCGGTGGAGCAGGAGTGTACGATTTTAGCGCCCTCGGGCAGCTTTTCATAAATGTCGCAAATGGCGGAAATCGCCGTTTTTAAAGGACTTCCGTTGTTGTTGCTGTAAAAGGAATAAAGAAGTCTGCCGTCCTCGCCGATTAAAGCTACCTTTGTGGTGGTGGAGCCGGCGTCGATTCCCAGATAACAATTTCCTTCATATTCTTCCAGCTTCCCGGTGGAAACCTTGCTGTTATTGTGGCGGGCGGTAAAGGCGTTGTATTCTTCTCTGGAGGAAAAAAGAGGTTCCAAACGCTCTACCTCAAACTCCATCTGAATGCCGTTTGATAATTTATCCGCCATTTCCATAAGGTTTAGGGAAACATCTTCTTTTGCATTTAAAGCGGAGCCTACCGCCGCGAATAAATGGGAATGCTCAGGGGCGATGATATGGGTATCGTCTAATTTCAACGTGCGGATAAATGCCGCTTTTAATTCCGATAAAAAGTGAAGAGGGCCGCCTAAAAAGGCAACGTGACCCCTGATGGGCTTGCCGCATGCAAGCCCGGAAATGGTCTGGTTTACCACTGCCTGGAAAATAGAAGCGGCAAGGTCTTCCTTAGTCGCCCCTTCGTTGATCAAAGGCTGGATATCCGTTTTGGCAAATACGCCGCAGCGGGCAGCAATGGTATAGAGAGACTGGTAATTTTTTGCGTACTCATTTAAACCGGAGGCATCTGTCTGCAATAGGGACGCCATCTGGTCGATAAAGGAACCTGTACCGCCGGCACAGATACCGTTCATACGCTGTTCCACGTTACCGCCTTCAAAATAAATGATCTTGGCGTCCTCGCCGCCAAGCTCGATAGCCACATCCGTCTGGGGGGCGTAATCGGTCAATGCGCTGGAAACGGCAATAACTTCCTGTACAAAAGGCACTCCCAGATGATTGGCCAGAGTCAGCCCGCCGGAACCGGTAATCATGGGATTTACCGACAAATCGCCCAGCTCCGTAACCGCTTCCTTTAATAAATCGGAAAGGGTTTCCTGAATGTTTGCAAAATGTCTTTTATAATCGGAAAATAAGATTGTATGTTCATTATCTAAGATCGCAATTTTTACCGTAGTGGAACCGATATCGATTCCTAATGTGTATCCTTGCTTTCTCATTTTGGTTCGCTCCTTTTAATTTGCTTTTTTTACACCAGACTACATTATATGACAAGGTTTTTAAAAATGCAATTATTTAAGCTGCTAAGAATTTGGTAAGTTTATGAAAGAAAAATGAATTTTCCAGCCTTTTGTTTACACTGGCAAGTCCACATGATAAAATACTATGGGTATATAAACTAAAATATGATAGAGATTAACAGAGGTGTAATAAGAATGTTATGGTTTTACAAAATGGAAAATAAATACGGGAAATATGCAATTCCTAATCTGACCAGATACCTGATTATCTGCTATGCGGTGGGGTATGCTCTTGAGCTTTCGGCTGGATTGGGCGGAACAATGGCGGCAGGGTTTTTATCCTATATGACATTGGATGTGGCGGCGATTCTCCACGGACAGATATGGAGACTTGTGACATGGCTTTTAATTCCTCCGGGGGCGCCTAGCATTTTTATTCTGATAACCCTGTACTGTTATTATAGAATCGGCAATATGCTGGAAAGTACATGGGGCACATTCCGGTATAATGTATTTATGTTCTCGGGCGTTATTTTTACCATTCTCGGGGCTTTCGTATTATACCTTCTGCTTGCAGTTATGGGAAGAAATATCTGGGCCACGGTTCCTTTGGAAAGCTTATCGGCAATGACGTCTTACATGTTCAGTACCTATTATGTCAGTATGTCGATTTTTCTTGCATTTGCCATTACGTTTCCGGATATACAGATGCTGTTTATGTTTGTCATTCCCATTAAGACCAAAATCTTAGGCGGTATTTATGTGCTTATGATGATTTACCAGATCATGCAGACCTTCCGCTACAGCGGCATGTTGATGGGAATTGCCACTGCGGTGGTCATCGGATTTTCACTGTTGAATGTATTGGTATTCTTCATTATAACGCGTAAGAGCTTCCGGACGCCTTCCCAGATAAAGCGGCAGAAGGCATATCAAAAGCATGTGGTCAAAATGAAAAAGCTGACAAGACATAAATGCGCCATCTGCGGCCGCACGGAAGAAACGGACCCCGATGAGCAGTTTCGGTTCTGTTCTAAATGTGAGGGTAATTATGAATATTGCTCCAAGCATATTTATACCCATGCCCATGTGAAAAATGGACAGTAGATGTTAAATGAATTTAGAATTATGTTAACTATATGCGGGTAAGCTGTATGTGAATTTGGAAATAAAATAGATTTGAACAGGAGAAATAATGGGACAGGAAGAGATTTTCAGAAAAGAGCTGGCAGAGCTTTTGCGCCTTGGGAAAAAACAGGGCAATCGTTTGTCACATGAGCAGGTAAATGAGGCGTTTCCGGCTTCCGGTATTGATAAAAGCAAGCTTTCCTTGATTTATGATTATCTGACGCAGAATAAAATTTCTGTAGGAGAGCCCCTTGATTTGGAAGAAGAATGGAATGATGAGGAAACGCTAAATCCCGAGGACCGTGACTTTTTTGCTATGTTTATGGAAGAACTGGACGGCCTGCTTTTTGTATCGGAGGAAGAAAAGACTGCTTTAATCCTGTCTGCCATGGAGGATGACAAAGCGGCTGCGGATAAGCTGCTTACCGTATTTTTGCCCAAGGTGGTGGAAATTGCAAAGCTCTATGCAGGACAAGGCGTCCTAATGGAAGATTTGATCGGAGAAGGCAATGTGGCCCTGATGAGTGCGGTATCTATGGTAAGCTGCGTGGAAAAGCCGGAAGATGCGGAAGGATTTTTTGCGGGAATGATCATGGACGCCATGGAAGTGCTGGTATCCGCCGAAGGAGATTTAAAGGAAATGGATGAAAAAATCTTAGAGCAGGTAAACAGGGTGGCGCTGGCGGCAGAAGAATTATATAAAGATTTGCGAAGAAAGGTTACCCCGGAAGAACTGGCGGCGGAGACGGATCTGACGGTAGGGGAGATTGAAGAGGCATACAGGCTCAGCGGGGAACAGATCGATACTATTGAGATAAATTTGAGTGACCGCCAGTAAAAGAGCCTTTGGTTAATGTTTTTGATAAGTGTTTGAATTACTTTCTCACAAAAAATCAGATTTTACTTGTATAATGATAGAAAATGATTATAATAATTGTTAGATTAAAATGTGATTTGAATTGAGTGGGGGATACTTTATGTTCATAGAAAATACAACTGAATTCAAGCAATACGTTGAGGATATTAAAAACACGATTGTTGCTAAAAACACGATTGTTGCCAGAGAAAGGGTAAAATCTCCCTTACAGCTTGCCTTTGAGAAGAACCTGAAATTTATAAGTAAAGCTGCTTTGGAGAAGGAATTGGTAAAAGAAATTTTTGAGACAAACAGTAAAATTCGGCATTTTACCTTGGAAAACTGCGGATTTCCCACGGGGAGAGTGATTGCGGCAGATCCCTTGTGCTGTCTTCAAAGCCCTCAACACATCACTGTTTTAGAACCACAGATTTCATCGGGAAATTATCCGGTTATTCTGGCTGTTATGGATTCTTCTGTTGCAGGGCGCCGGATTGTGGGAGCAAAAATGAACATTACCTCTGAAGCCGCAGTAAAGTATGAACTTGCCCAGGCTCTAAGGAAAAAAGATGGACAATGGGAGAAAACATTTGCCGGAATTCCCGTTGATGCAGGACTGGTTTGCTTTTGCGATGAAAAGGCAGCCGAGAGCTATTGGAGGTTTATAGATAAGTGGTACAAACAAAATCCGGATGGGAATTTATATGATGATTATTTCTGTCAACTCTTTGCAAAAAGCTATCAACAAAACCCGGAATATCAACGCCCGGAGGGAGACTTCCTGTTATGGAAAAACCCGGAAGACGGTACGCAGATTGCCATGTTTGCCAGCGGATTAGGAGACGGATACTATTCTCCTTACTGGGGTATGGATGAAAACGGTAGAATATGTGAGCTGGTAGTCATCTTTATGGACCCTGGATTGTTTTAGCAGGGGAGCGGAAGCAAAGGAGCTTCTTTCCATTAAGAAGATCAATGAGGTTGACTGGAGCGAAATCAAGGAAAAGGAAAAATCGGAAGGAGATAGGTTCGACTTTTCGGTATAGATAATAAGAGTAAAACAATATGACATTACAGCAATTGAAATACATGATAACAGTAGCGGAAAAAGGTTCCATTACAGAGGCGGCGAGAGAGCTGTTTCTTTCACAGCCAAGCCTTTCCGAAGCAATCCGGGAGGTTGAAAAAGAGGCAAAGATAACCATTTTTAACCGTGGCAGGGCAGGAGTTTCGCTGACGACGGAGGGAGGAGCGATATGAGTTTATTTTAAATGAGACACAGACCCATCAGATTATTATGGATGTCAAAAATCGCTTTAGTGACATGGGGATTCTTTATCTTAGTAAAAGCAATGAAAATGTATTGAAGAAGATTTTTGAAGAAAATCATCTGCATTTTCAGGAATTGTTTACAACCGCTCCCCATGTATTTCTAAGAAAGGGGCATCCGCTTGCGGCCCGGGAGAAGCTCAGGCTGAAGGATTTAAAACCCTATCCGAGGCTGAATTTTGTGCAGGGAGCTTATGAATCTGCAAATTTTGCGGAAGAATTATTCAGCAATGAAAATACAGAAAAGAGTATAAAGATCAGCGACCGCGCCGCTATTGTAAATTTTATGATCGGGCTGGACGGCTATACGGTTTCAAGCGGTATTTTTCCCAAATATCTTCACGGAGACGCCATTATTTCCATTCCGCTTGCAGAGGATGAAATCATACGGATTGGATTTATCCTCAACAAAGACAGGGAATTATCGGAATTGGGAAAAATTTATGTAGAAGCCCTGAAGCAATACAGGAACAATGGCTCATAGGAAAAATCTATGGATTGGCATAAAAGATATATATTACCTATTGCATAACATTCTGCTATATAATCACTGGCAGAAGGAGGTGGCACTATGCCGGGTTATGTGTTAGGTAATTTTTTTGTGTATTCCCTGGTCAATGCATTTACACCGGGACCGGGCAATATCCTGGCGTTGAATACAGTAACAAAGTATGGATGGAAAAAGGGAGCGCCCCTTTTTTGGGGAATCTTTTCAGGATACTATGTTGTACAGATAATATGCGCCGTTTTTGTTTATGGCGTGAACACTTTGCTGCCGGATGTACTGGGAATCATGAAATATGTGGGGGCTGCTTACATTTTCTGGCTTGCGGTTCACATTGCTTTTGACCGTCCGGAGAAAAAGGGCATGGAAAGAACAGCATCCTTTGGAAAGGGGTTTATGCTGCAATTTGTAAACGTGAAGATTTATTTGTTTGGAATTACGGCGTTGACGGGATATGTGACAAATTACAGCACATCCCTGTATGTACTGATTTTCTTTGAACTTGTGATTGCGACCATCGGTACCATAGCCACTTTAGTCTGGATTGGCATGGGAATGGCAATTCAGAAGGTATATCTGCAGCACTACCGTTTCATTAATATTGTTCTTGCCATAATTCTTTTGGAATGTGTATACGGCATATTGAAATAAACATTGATTCTTCATAAAATAATTGCTTTTCCTGCCTGGATTTGTTAGTATTTATGTAGTTTGAATTAGCTCGATTCACAGGAGACGAAGGTAATGATCTTAAATGAAAACGACTATAAATACGTAATAGAGGACTTTTCCAACTACTATATAGGCGCCAGACTTTCCTATCAGGAACTGGCAGACGCTGAAAACACGCCGGGAAGGCTGAAAGATGCCGTTTACAGAACATTTTTCAAAGAAATCGCCCCATCTGCGACCATAGGAGAGCACCTGCTCAAATTAGAGGACGCTTCCGTATGTCATATGGCGTTTTCCCAGCTACGTATTCGGATTAAAGTCACGGCCCTTTTGCAGAAACAGGACAAAAAAGGAAACCTGAAGGAGGTTTATGAGACGAAGGACTATTCCCTGGATGAATTTTTAAAACAGGAAGAGATAAAAGAAAATCCGGAACAATATCTGATTCAGGAAATCTGTTTTAAAAAACGGCATCTGATGATGATGCATGTGTGACGGGAGGAAACGCTTATGTTCCGTTTTGGATTTTCATATGTAGGCTTGTTATATTTGATCATGCTCTTTGTGCCCAATATCATTTGGACGAAATATAAACCTGAAGGATATGATGAATATGCAAAAAACGAGAATAAGCTTCTTCTGATTCTTGAGAGAATCGGGGAAGCTCTTGTATGTGTACTTGTACTGATATTTTCGGACTTTAATATCAGAAAAACCTACTGGTGCATATGGCTGGCGTTTTCATTCATGCTTATGCTTTTTTATGAAGCATATTGGATGAGGTATTTTAAAAGCAAGCATGGGATGAAGGACTTTTACAGCAGTTTTCTGGGCGTACCGGTGGCTGGTGCAACCCTCCCGGTGGCCGCCTTCTTTCTACTTGGAATATACGGATGTAATATATTCCTGCTTACAGCGGTCATAATACTCGGAATTGGCCACATCGGCATTCATTTACAGCATAAAAATGAGATATTGGAAAAATAAAAAAGAAAACTGCCCGTTCGCATATTCAAATGGGTCGGGTGTGTTATTTTTGCTGCCTTAACCGGTATCATTGCCTTTATAATCGGATGCAGAAACATCAATTATTTTCATCACTATCAATTGATTGAAAAGGGCGTGGGCGAAGGCATCTATATAACATTAGGAGAACAGGAACAATATGTGCTGATGCGTGGAATGAATAACGAGAACCCTGTCATTATTTATCTCCACGGCGGATCATCTTCTCCCGATACTTATATAACCTATGGATTTACAGATTATCTGGCAGATGAGCACACTGTAGTGGCGTGGGATCAGAGAGGCTGCGGGAGAACCTATTTCCACAATGCGGATTCTGACCCGGCGAATGCGACGGCAAGCTTTCAGCAGGCAAAAGCACCTTGGAACACCCTTTCAAGGTATCTGCATACATAGTTCGACTATACCTTTACCTTCGACGTTTATAAAAACCAATTAAAATATGAAGTACCTGTCTCTTCACTAACCCCATAATTTTTAAATTCCCCTCTTTTCTTTGTATTTAGAATGAACTCATGCTATACTGAGAATACTGATAACAGACCAAACGAGGAGGAACCGCCCATGAATTTAGAAGCCTGCAAAGCTTACGAAATAAAAGAATTAAGAGACATTCCCGACCTAAACTCCAAGGGAGCATTACTCATGCACAAAAAAAGCGGAGCCAAAGTAGTAGTCATGGAAAACGACGACCCAAACAAAGTATTTTACATCGGTTTTCGCACCACCCCCGACAACAGCACGGGAGTAGCCCATATCATGGAGCACACGGTTCTTTGCGGATCCCGCAAATTTCCTGTAAAAGATCCTTTTGTGGAACTGGTAAAAGGCTCCTTAAACACCTTCTTAAACGCCATGACCTATCCCGACAAAACCGTATATCCCGTGGCAAGCTGTAACGACACGGATTTCAAAAATCTCATGGATGTTTATCTGGATGCGGTTTTTTACCCTAATATTTTTAAAGAAAAGAAAATTTTTATGCAGGAGGGCTGGCATTACGAATTGGATAAGCCCGACGGCGAATTGAAAATAAACGGTGTTGTATACAATGAAATGAAGGGAGCTTTTTCGTCCCCTGATGATGTGCTGGACCGGGCCGTTTTAAACACCCTGTTTCCCGACAATACCTATGCCTTTGAATCGGGCGGGGACCCCGATGATATTCCTGCGCTGACCTATGAGGAATATTTACAATTTCACAAAAAATACTACCATCCCTCTAACAGCTATCTCTACCTCTACGGAAACATGGATATGGAAGAGCGGCTGAACTGGCTGGACGAGCATTACCTTGCTGATTTTGACTATCAGGAGGTGGATTCTGAAATCAATGAGCAGAAGCCTTTTGCAAAGCCTGTGGATATTGTACAGGAATATTCCATTACCACCGACGAGTCGGAGCGGGATCATACCTATCTGTCCTATAATGCGGTAGTAGGCAACGTGTTGGACAAGGAAAAATATATCGCCTTCCAGATTTTAGACTATGCTCTCTGTACTGCGCCGGGCGCGCCTATTAAGCAGGTTCTGACGGATAAAGGCATCGGAACGGAAATTTATTGCGTCTATGATAACGGTATTTACCAGCCCTATTTCTCCATTGTGGCAAAAAATGCCAATTTAGAGCAGAAAGATGAATTTATCGGAACTATTGAGGAAGAACTAAAGCGTCTTAAAAAGGAAGGAATTTCCAAGAAGGCATTGAAAGCAGGCCTAAATTATTTTGAATTCAAATACAGGGAAGCGGACTTTGGCTCCTACCCGAAGGGGCTCATGTACGGGCTGCAGATGTTTGACAGCTGGCTTTATGATGTGAACAGTCCCTTTATGCATGTGGAGGCCAATGAAACCTTTGCCTTATTAAAAGAAAGAATTGAAACAGACTATTTTGAAAGGCTGATTGGAACCTACCTTTTGGATAATACCCACAAATCCTATGTCTGTGTGGTTCCTAAGCCCGGATTGAATGTGGAAAAGGAAAAGAAGCTTTCCGAAATGCTGGCTGCCTATAAAGAACAGCTTACGGAGACGCAGATAGAAAGACTCATAGAAGAAACAAGGTCTTTGGAGGAATATCAGGAATCAGAAGACGCACCGGAGGACCTTGCCAAAATCCCTATGTTAAAACGGGAGGATATGAAAAAAGAAGCGGAGCCTTTTGTGAATGAAATCATCGAAAAGGACGGGACAAAGATTTTGTTCCACGATTTGTTTACCAACGGCGTATCCTATATCAGGCTGATTTTTGACATCTCTGATTTAAAGGAGGAGCAGCTCTTTACTCTGGGCATTCTGAAAGCCGTCTGGGGGCTTATGGACACCAAGCGACACAGCTACGGGGATTTCTTTAATGAAATCTATATGAATACGGGCGGAGTGGCGCCGGTTATCAATTCCTATGCCAATGCAAAGGATAATGAAGCGTTCAGGCTCCATCTGGAATGTAAGGCCAAGGCTTTATACAATCAGGCGGACAAGGCCTTTGAAATCATGGAAGAACTGTTACTGGAAACAGATTTTACGGATAAAAAAAGACTTCTGGAAATTTTGGAGGAAACCAAGTCCAGATTGGAGGCAAACCTGCAAAGCGCAGGTCATGCCGCGGCTGAACTTCGGGCGGCGTCCTATTTTAACAAGACTGCATACATTGAGGAACAGCTGCGGGGAATCGGTTTTTATAAAAAGCTGGACGGACTGATTAAGAATTTTGATGCAAAAGCCGATGAATTAATAGGAAATTTGCAGGATTTGGTGCAAAATATATGCAAAAAACAGTCATTTATGTTGGATTATACGGGAACAAAGGAAGGTTTTGAAGAAATTGCTGCACTGATTCCTTCATGCAGGGAGAAGCTTTTTGACGGGCAAAAAGGAAAAATAACAATGGAAATTTATCCCAAGACTTATAATGAAGGCTTCAAAACCTCGGGACAGGTACAGTATGTATGCCGGTGCGGCAGCTTTAAGGAAAAGGGATTGCCCTATCACGGCGCATTGAAGGTATTAAAGGTTATGATGGGCTATGATTATCTCTGGCTCAATGTGCGGGTAAAAGGCGGCGCTTATGGCTGTATGAACAATTTCCGCAATACGGGAGAAAGCTATTTTGTCTCCTACAGGGACCCGAATCTGAAGGAAACTCTGGAAGTATATGAAAAAGCGGCGGAATATATCAGAAATTTCAGGGCTGACGAGCGGACCATGACCAAATATGTCATCGGGGCAATCAGCGATAAGGATATGCCTTTAACGCCCCAGGCAAAAGGAACGCGGTCTATGTCGGCTTATTTTGCGGATTATGATTTTGCAATGGAGCAAAAGGAAAGGGATGAACTGCTCCGTACCGATGATAAGACGATCCGCAGCCTTGCAGCTTATATTGACGCTTTTATGGAAAAACAATATATTTGTGTAATCGGCAGCGAAGAGAAAATTAAAAACAACTGTGATTTATTTGAACACATTGAAAACCTTATCGGTACAGTGTAGAGCAGCTTACAAAAGTAAAGCAAGATAAGCGCAGCAAACGGGAAAGCGGAGCCGTAAGCGGGAGCCACCGTCAGACAAGAGGGAAATTTAGAAGGCAACGGACCGGTATTAAAGAAGCAGTAAGCAGAAAGAAACACTAAGTAAAAAGATATAGTTAGCGAAAGAATACTGGAAGCAAAAAGACACAGGGAGAATCATAAACACATGGAGAAACAGATAAAAACAGGGTTTGCCACTTTGATCGGAAGACCCAACGTGGGAAAATCCACATTAATGAACCGTTTGATCGGGCAGAAAATAGCAATTACATCCAGCAAACCCCAGACTACCAGAAACAGAATCCAGACCGTTTATACCGATGAGCGGGGGCAGATTGTCTTTCTGGACACGCCGGGTATTCACAAGGCAAAGAATAAGCTGGGCGATTATATGGTAAATGTGGCGGAACATACTTTAAAAGAAGTGGATGTTATTTTATTTTTAGTGGAGCCTACGGATTATATCGGAGCAGGGGAAAAGCATATTATCGAACAGCTGAAGAAAGCAAAAACGCCAGTTATTTTATTGATCAACAAAATAGACAAGGTGCCAAAAAAGGAAGAACTGCTCTTATACATAGACGCATACCGCAAAGAAATGGAATTTGACCAGATTATTCCCGTATCGGCAAAAAACGGAGAGGGTACGGAAGATCTGTTAAAGACCATTTTTGACTATCTGCCCTATGGTCCTATGTTTTATGACGAGGATACCGTTACGGATCAGCCGGAGCGGCAGATCGTGGCGGAATTGATCAGAGAGCAGGCACTGCGGCTTTTAGAGGATGAGATTCCCCACGGTATTGCGGTTTCTGTGGATTCCATGAAAAAGCGGAAAAAGATTATGGATGTGGACGCCACTATTATCTGTGAAAGGGATTCCCATAAGGGAATTATTATCGGTAAAGGCGGCGGTATGTTGAAAAGAATCGGAACAAATGCCAGAAAGGGAATCGAGGACCTTTTGGAGTGTCAGGTCAATTTAAAGCTGTGGGTAAAGGTTAAAAAGGATTGGCGGGACAGTGATTTTTTGTTGAAAAACTTCGGTTATAACCCCAACGACACCCGTTTGTAAAGCGCGCCGGCCGTTTATGCCAAACGCCGAAGCTTTTCAATTGTCTTAAACTACCAATTTTTAATGAAGAAACAACCGCATAGAAAAGTGGAAATGGAAGACCCTACTTTTTAGAAAAACATGATGATGAAAGCAGCGGGCGGAAGGAATGATTTTATCAGGAGGCTTCTGTCATGCCGATTGGGAGGGTTATACATGGAAACGAATGAGTGGCAAAGATTTTACAAAACAGGAAAAGTGGAAGATTACTTAACATACCGGGAAGCGGCGGTTGGCTGCATCGATACCGGAAAGAAAAGGGAGGAAGCCGGAAACCATGCAGGATTTTGTAACAGTAACGGGAATGATTTTGCAAGCGCTTCCTATGGGAGAATATGACAGAAGAGTGCTGGTTTTGACCAAGGAGAGGGGGAAAATATCCGCTTTTGCCAAGGGGGCCAGAAGACAGAATAATAAGCTGATGGCAAGGACGAATCCTTTTTGCTTTGGAACTTTTAAGCTGTATGAAGGCAGGAATGCCTACAGTCTTGTGGACGGGGAAATTTCCAATTATTTTGACGGATTTAGGGAAGATTTGGAGGGAGCCGTTTACGGCATGTATTTTCTGGATGTGGCGGATTATTATACAAGGGAAAATAATGATGAAAAGAATATGCTGAGCCTTCTTTACCAGTCCCTGAGGGCTCTTTTGCTGCCGTCCATTCCCAATGAACTGGTCAGATACATATTTGAAATGAAGGCGTTGGCGGTAAACGGGGAGTTTCCCGGAGTGCCTAAGGATATCACGATTCTTTCGGACACCAGATATGCCATAGAATATGTGGCGACGGCGGGGCTGGATAAGCTTTATACCTTTGTGGTTTCCCATGAGGTATTAAATGAGTTGTCACAATGTGCGGGAGAGTACAGGAAGCGGTTTCTTTTGAAAAAATTTAAAAGTCTGGACATTCTGGAAGAGATGATAAAAAAATGAGGGAGAAAAGGGGATAAATGTTTACGGTATTTATTTGGATTCAGTATATCGGCATTTTTGTGTTAGCGCTGGAAGCCGTTTATATCATATGGCAGAGGCCTTCCAGGCTGCAGACAACGCTCCTGGTTGTGATTCTGGCAACTCTGGTAAATTTCGTAGGATATTTGTTCGAAATACAGTCAACTTCTAAGGAGGAGGCGCTGCAGGCGGTTAAGTTTTTGTATCTGGGAAAGCCGTATATTATACTGGCAACCTTCCTTTTTGCCATGAGATATTACAAAATCAGGATTCCCGCAGCCATAAAGTACATTTTGTGCGCCATACATATGGGAATCAGCATTTTGGTATTTACCTGTGAACATCATTTTCTTTTTTACAGCAGTATAGATTATGTCAATGAAGGGTATTTTCCACATCTTGTTCTGGGCCACAGTCTAATTTACAAGGCCTACAGTCTGCTGGTTCTCGTTTATTTGCTGGCTATAGTGGGGACGGGCTTTTGGAAATACCAAAAGGTGCGGACTGCAAGGGAAAAAAAGCAGATTTTATACCTGACAGTCATTGCCATAGTTTCAGGAACCGGATTTGCAGTTTATTTCAGCGGAATCATGGAAGGATACGATTCAACCCTGTCTGCATATTTGATCTGTACCATTCTACTGTTGATTGCCATGGTGCGCTACAATCTGCTGGATGCGGTAGAGCTGGCAAAGGAAACGGTAATTGATGAATTTGCGGATGGTCTTCTGGTATTGGATGAGAACCACAGGCTTATTTATGCAAATCAGCAGATTATTGAAATTTATCCTGAGATTGCGGAGGGAAAGTATCCGCATATATTAGACGCTTTTGGGGAACTGCTGACCAGCGGAGAAAAGCTTTCCATAGATGATAAGGTCTATGAAATTCATGAAAAAGACATTATACAGGATGATGTAATCTATGGAAAAATGTTCATAATAAGTGATGTTACGGAAAACTGGAATTATATGGTTGAACTTGAGAAGCAGACGGTAATCGCTACAGTGGCAAATGCGGCAAAGACGGATTTTCTTGCCAAAATGTCCCATGAGATCCGGACGCCTATTAATGCGGTAATGGGTATGAATGAGATGATACTGCGGGAAAGCGCAGAACCGGAGATAAAGAAATATTCCATGGATATCAAGGCCTCCACAAATGCGTTGCTGGGACTGATCAATGACATTCTGGATACGTCCAAAATTGAATCCGGTAAACTGGAAATCCTTCCTGTGGAATATGAACTTGACAGCCTCTTAAATAATGTTGTAAATATGGTTTTTGTCAAGGCAAGGGATAAAAAGCTGGAATTTCTGGTAAAGATAGAGGAAAACATACCCAACGGATTGTTTGGGGATGATGTGAGAATCAGGCAGATTTTGGTAAATCTGCTGAGTAACGCCATAAAATATACAGAGAAAGGCAGTGTCAGCCTTATGGTATCCGGAAGGCGGACGGATGAAGGAGAACGGCTTCATTTCGAAATAAGGGATACCGGAATCGGAATTAAAAAAGAGGATATGCCCAAGCTTTATGCCGCATTTGAACGGATTGAGGAGAGAAGGAACAGAAATGTGGAGGGAACCGGGCTTGGCATGAATATTGTGGTGGAGCTTCTGGAACTGATGGGGACAAAACTGGAGGTAGAGAGCGAATACGGCAGAGGGACGGTATTTTATTTTGACCTGATTCAGCCGGTGGTTTCGGAAAACGTTATCGGTAATTTTGATGAGCGCAGCAAATATTTGTATCAGGAAGAAGCGTATAAGGCGGAATTTGTGGCGCCGGATGTGAAGGTGCTCCTTGTGGATGATAATGAAATTAACCGCAGGGTATTTAAGAATCTGTTGAAGCAGACAAGGATGATGATTACGGAGGCAGCTTCCGGTTATGAATGTCTGGAGAGGATTAAGCAGGAAAGATATGATATTATTTTTATGGACCACATGATGCCCCGGATGGACGGAATAGAGACATGGCATAAAATGGAGCATATGGAGGAAAGCCTTTGCGACGGCGTGCCGGTTGTGATTCTGACGGCAAATGCGGTAACGGGAGCAAAGGAAAAGTATCTGCAGGAAGGATTTTCGGATTATTTGTCGAAGCCGGTACAGGCGGATAAACTGGAAGCGGTTATTATGCAACTTGTGCCGAAGGCCCAAAGAGCGGCGGCGGATGCAGAGAATGAGGGAGCAAACCATTGGCAGCAGGTAAAAATGCAGCAGAGAGAAGAGGCCCACGGGGAGATGAAATCCCTGCCCGAAATAAATGAAATTGATATTTCCTATGCAAAGCGGTATTTTGAAGAGGAAGAACTTCTTAAGATGACAATGTTGGATGTATATGATTCCCTTGACGATACGGCTGATTTATTGGCTAAACTGGGTAAGGCAATTCTCGGGGGGAAAACCGGAGAGGAGCCTTGGAGACAGGCGCTTAGAGAATATCAGACTCAGGCGCATGCGTTGAAAAGCAATACTGCAATGATTGGCGCATTAATTCTGTCAAAGCTTGCCAGGCTTTTAGAAGTGGCGGCAATGGAGGGCAATATAGAACGGATTAGACAGTTACATCCTGTTTTGCTGGAAGAAATAGCAAGGCATAAGGATTATATGAATGTTCTTGTATCAGAGGCTTCGGATGGGAAAGCGGAAAAAACATCGAACCCCACAGAGGCGGAAAATATAGAAGATACGGTAAATCCGGAAGATTTAGAGAATGCAGAAAATATAGTGGATATAGAAGATGAGGAAGGGGAACTTTGGATATGAAAAAAATACTTTTAGTCGGAGAATTTAATACAACTACCGAAAATATGAACCGGATACTGGGAAATCATTTTCAGGTGCAGCTGGGTTCTGAAGATCCGAAAATGGTAACGGGACTCCTGAAAATGGAAGTACCGGATCTGATATTGATATCCACCACCGGGATGGAAGAGCCTCACAGGGAAATTTTTGAATATATACAAAGACATTGTCTGCGGATTCCGGTGGTCTGCGTGGGAACGGGAGCGGAATTTGAAATATTTGAAGATTTTTTTTGCAGAGAGCAGATCCATAAAATTCAAAGACCTGTACAGATGAAAACCATTATTGAAAAAATAAATAAGTGTCTGGGAATAGGCGCTAAGACCGGGGAAGATGTGCAACTCAAAATGGAGCGGGGAAAGGTTCTTCTGGTTGACGACAGCAAAATCCAGCTCCGTATGCTGAAGGGCATGCTGCAGAAGCAGTATGATGTAGAGGTGGCGGAATCCTGTGAGGATGCCATGAAGATACTGCATAGAAATGTTCCCGATGTCATCTTTCTGGATTACGATATGCCGGGAGCTGACGGAAAGGAAACCTTGGGGCGCATTCGTGCGGAAAAGGAATTCAGTCATATTCCCATTGTATTTTTGACGGGAGTAACGGAACGGAAAAAGATACAGGAGGTTTTGGGTATGAATCCGGCTGCTTATATTTTGAAGCCTATAGAACCGAAACGCATGGAGGAGGTATTGCGTGATATTTTTGGACAATAGGATTGCCCGGCATAGTGAATTGTGGCTTGAAAATATAAGAAGTGTCGGCTATAATATTAGGCAGTATGCAGGAGGTAGATTATGAAAACAAAAAGAATGCTTTTGGCAGCAGCGGCCTTAAGCTTATTGCTTGGCGGATGCGGTGCGGTCAATGACGTGGACACCACTACTGTCGTCATAAAAAAGGACGGTACAGTAGAGGAAAACATTATAACGGATTTTGATAAAGACTATTATTCCGTTGACGGTCTTGAACAGATGCTTGGCGAACAGATTCAGGCATATAATCAGACGGCCGGGACGGATACGGTAAAGCTTGACAGTGTAGAGGAAAAAGAAGGAGAAAACAGAGTAAGGGCAAAGATCATTTATTCCGGCGGCGAGGACTATTCCCTGATTCACAATCAGGTGTTTTTCAGTGGGACTGTTTCCGACGCTTATGATGCGGGATATACTTTTGTGCCCATGATTGACCAGGAATCGGGAGCGGCGGTTTCCGAAGGGGACATTTTAGAACTGGGAAGCAAAAAGATCGTGATTTCCGAGGAAGCGGTAAATATCAATGTTTCCGGCAAGATTTCCCATGTCAGCGAAGGGGTAACCCTGGCAGATAAAAAAACGGCTGTTCTGCCTGATAACGGGGAAAAGCTGTCTTATATCATTTATGAATAATTAAAAATTTGTGAGTTAGGTAAAACGAAAGCGGAAAGAGGAGAGAGAGATGGAAAAATCATTAGAAAAAATTGTAGCTTTGGCTAAGTCCAGAGGCTTTGTATATCCCGGCAGCGAAATTTACGGCGGGCTTGCCAATACATGGGATTACGGCAATCTGGGCGTTGAATTGAAGAATAACGTGAAAAAGGCGTGGTGGCAGAAGTTTGTCATGGAAAATCCCTATAATGTAGGCGTTGACTGCGCCATCCTTATGAATCCCCAGACCTGGGTAGCCAGCGGACATTTAGCAGGCTTTTCCGATCCCTTAATGGATTGTAAGGAATGCCATGAGCGTTTTCGTGCGGATAAAATCATCGAAGATTACTGCGAGGAAAAGGGCATTACCTTAGAAAAGCCCATTGATGCTTTCAGCAAGGAAGAAATGCAGGATTTCATTCAGGAAAAGCAGATTCCCTGTCCTACCTGCGGCAAGCACAATTTTACCGAGCTTCGTGAATTCAACCTGATGTTTAAGACCTTCCAGGGCGTGACGGAGGATGCGAAAAATACAGTTTATTTAAGACCGGAAACGGCTCAGGGTATCTTTGTGAATTTTAAAAATGTACAAAGAACCTCCCGTAAGAAAATTCCTTTCGGTATCGGACAGATCGGCAAGTCCTTCCGTAATGAGATCACGCCGGGCAACTTTACCTTCCGTACAAGGGAATTTGAGCAGATGGAGTTAGAGTTTTTCTGTGAGCCGGGTACGGATTTAGAGTGGTTCCAATACTGGAGACAGTTTTGTATTGACTGGCTGAAATCCCTTGGCATGAAGGATGAAGAGATGCGTGCAAGGGACCATGCGCCGGAGGAATTGTGCTTCTATTCCAAGGGTACAACGGATATCGAATTCCTATTCCCCTTCGGCTGGGGCGAGCTTTGGGGCATTGCGGACAGAACGGATTATGACCTGACCCAGCACCAGAACACATCCGGTCAGGATATGAGCTATTTTGACGATACCAAGGGAGAAAAATACATTCCGTATGTTATTGAACCTTCCTTAGGCGCTGACCGTGTGGTTTTGGCCTTCCTTTGCGCAGCTTATGACGAGGAGGAAATCGGCGAGGGCGATGTGCGTACCGTCCTTCATTTCCATCCGGTACTGGCGCCGGTTAAAATCGGTGTGCTGCCTTTATCCAAAAAATTAAACGAAGGTGCGGAAAAGGTTTTTGCGCAGCTTTCCAAGAAATATAACTGCGAATTCGACGACAGGGGCAATATCGGCAAGAGATACCGCCGTCAGGATGAGATCGGAACACCTTTCTGTATTACCTATGATTTTGATTCCGAGACCGACGGATGCGTAACAGTCCGCGACAGGGATACTATGGAGCAGGAGCGGATTGCCATTAAAGATTTGGATGCGTATTTTGCGGAGAAATTTACATTTTAAAGCGGAATAGGAATGATATTTTGGAGGAAACAGACGTGAAAGCTTATGGAGTAAACGAACTGAGAAAAATGTTTTTGGAGTTCTTTGAGAGCAAGGGACATCTTGCCATGAAGAGTTTTTCTCTGGTGCCGCATAACGATAATTCTTTGCTGTTGATCAATTCCGGTATGGCGCCTTTAAAGCCTTATTTTACGGGACAGGAGATTCCGCCCCGCAAAAGAGTGACCACATGCCAGAAATGTATTCGTACCGGCGATATTGAAAATATCGGAAAAACAGCCCGTCACGGCACATTTTTTGAAATGCTGGGCAATTTCTCCTTCGGAGATTATTTTAAACATGAAGCCATTGCATGGACATGGGAGTTTTTGACGGAAACGGTAGGTCTTGATAAGGACAGACTGTATCCTTCCGTATATGAAAATGATGATGAAGCCTATGAGATCTGGGAAAAGGAAATCGGCGTTCCTGCGGAACGGATTTTCCGCTTCGGCAAGGAGGACAATTTCTGGGAGCACGGCTCCGGTCCCTGCGGTCCCTGTTCCGAGGTTTATTATGACAGAGGTAAGAAGTACGGCTGCGGAAAGCCCGGCTGTACCGTAGGCTGTGACTGCGACCGATATATTGAGGTATGGAACAACGTATTTACCCAGTTTGACAATGACGGAAAAGGTAATTATTCCGAGCTGGAGCAGAAGAATATCGATACCGGCATGGGCCTTGAACGACTGGCTGCCGTTGTGCAGGATGTGGATTCCATTTTTGACGTGGATACCATTCTGGCTCTTCGCAGCAAGGTATGCGAGCTTTCGGGAAAAGAATACAAAAAGGAATATAAATGGGATGTATCCATCCGTATTGTAACGGATCATATCCGTTCCGCTACTTTTATGATTTCGGATGGCATTATGCCAACCAATGAGGGCAGGGGCTATGTACTGCGCCGTATTATCCGCCGTGCCGCAAGACACGGAAAGCTTTTAGGCATTGAAGGAGCCTTTCTTTCACGCTTGAGCGAGACGGTTATCGAGGGGAGCAAAGACGGCTATCCCGAGTTGGAAGAAAAGAAAGACTTTATTTTTAACGTACTGACTCAGGAGGAAAGCAAGTTTGCAAAAACCATTGACCAGGGGCTTTCCATTTTAAATGAAATGGAAGAGGCTATGGAGAAGGAAGGCAAAAAAGAACTTTCCGGCTCAGACGCTTTCAAATTATATGATACTTACGGATTCCCCTTAGACCTTACCACGGAGATTCTGGAGGAGAAGGGCTTTAGCGTGGACAACGCAGGCTTTGAGGCGGCTATGGCAGAGCAGAAGGACAAAGCCAGAAAAGCCCGTAAAACAACCAACTATATGGGTGCCGACGTAACGGTTTATGAATCCATTGATCCAGGCATTACAACGGAGTTTGTAGGTTACGATAAACTGATCCAAGAGTCAAAGATTACCGTCCTTACAACAGAAACGGAGCTGGCAGAGGCTTTGACAGACGGACAGACGGGAACCGTTATTGTAGAGGAAACACCTTTTTACGCCACCATGGGCGGACAGAACGGAGATACCGGTGTGATTACCGTGAAGGACGGAGAGTTTGCGGTTAAAGATACCGTGAAGCTCTTAGGCGGAAAAGTAGGACATATCGGTACCGTAACCAAAGGAATGCTGAAGGTAGGCGATATTGCCACATTATCCGTAGATGCTTTAAAGAGAGGCGATACATGCAAAAACCACAGCGCTACCCATCTGCTTCAAAAGGCCTTGAGAACTGTTTTAGGCAGCCATGTAGAGCAGTCAGGTTCCTATGTGGACGGAGAAAGACTGCGTTTTGACTTTTCCCATTTTTCCGCTATGACGCCGGAAGAATTGGAAAAGGTAGAGAATATTGTTAACGAAAAAATCGCGGAAAATATCATGGTTGACACACAGGTCATGACCATGGAGGAAGCGAAGAAAACCGGCGCCATGGCGCTGTTTGGCGAAAAATACGGCGATACCGTAAGAGTTGTTATGATGGGGGATTTCTCCAGAGAATTCTGCGGCGGCACCCATGTAAAGAATACGGGAGCCATCGGAGCCTTTAAGATTCTTTCCGAGTCCGGCGTTGCGGCAGGAGTAAGACGGATTGAAGCCCTGACCGGAAACGGCGTTATGAAGTATTACAAAGAAATGGAAGATAAGCTGTATGAGGTTGCCAAAGCTTTAAAGGCGACGCCTGCAAATGTTGTGGAGAAGGCGGAGCATCTTTTGGCTGAGAACAAAGCGCTGCACGGTGAACTGGAATCCATGAAATCCAAGGCTGCAAAGGATGCTTTGGGAGACGTTATGAACCAGGTAACGGAAGTAAAAGGCGTTAGACTTCTGGCGGCAAAGGTATCCGGCGTGGATATGAACGGTCTGCGCGACTTGGGAGACCAGCTAAAGGAAAAGCTGGGAGAAGGCGTGATCTTGCTGGCTTCCGATTTGGACGGCAAGGTAAATCTGGTGGCTATGGCTACGGAAGACGCCATGAAAAAGGGCGCCCATGCAGGCAACCTTATTAAAGGCATTGCCGCACTGGTAGGCGGCGGTGGCGGCGGTCGTCCCAACATGGCACAGGCAGGAGGCAAAAATCCCGGCGGAATCGAGGCGGCCATTGCGGAAGCTGAGAAGGTGCTGGATGGACAGATTGCATAAAATCCATCGCGTAAATTGAAAAAATAGTTGACGGATGCATATTTTGTGCTATAATTTTAAATGTGCATATATGATTTGCATAATAATTACCCAGCAGTCGTTTAACGTGAAGGGACTGAAGGGAGGTCAGGTGTGATTTATGTCAAACGTAATCGTAAAAGAGAACGAGACTTTAGATAGCGCTTTACGCCGTTTTAAAAGAAGCTGTGCAAAAGCCGGTATTCAGCAGGAAATTCGTAAAAGAGAACATTACGAAAAACCCAGCGTAAAACGTAAGAAAAAATCTGAAGCAGCACGAAAACGTAAATACAATTAATTAAATTCTCCGGCTTTTAGCCGGGGAGTTTCTTTTTTTGCGGATAATGAGATAAGGAGTAATCATATTCTTTAATAAAAGAATTGTGAAAATGTACATGACGGAGGTATATTATGTGGACACAACAGATTTTAGGAACAGAATTGATATATCTTGTGGAATGCTTTATTTTATATAGCTTTATCGGATGGGTAGTAGAATCTTTATATATGTCCTTCTGTAACAGAAAATGGACTAACAGGGGATTTATTTTTGGCCCGTTCTGTCCTATTTACGGGTTTGGAGGCGTTTTAGGATATATTATCATGCATCCCTTAGGAGGGCATTTGCTGGGACTTTATTTTATCGGAGCAGCTTTAGCCACTACCTTTGAATACTTAGTAGGAATTTTAATGCGAAAGGTGCTTCATCAGGTCTGGTGGGATTACAACGATAAGCCCTTTAATTACAAAGGCATTATTTGTTTGGAAAGCACCATTGCGTGGGGATTTTACGCCATTATTATTGTAAAGTTTTTAAACCAGAGAATGATGAGCCTGGTTACAAGAGTTCCCTTTAGAGTCGGCATCCGCCTGTGCCAGATTGTGATATTGTATTATCTTGCCGATTTTGTTTATCACTTTTTAAAGGCAAGGGGACATGAAATCGATATAAAAGCCCGGGGCAGAAAGATAAAGGATGCATATCACAATTTAAGAGAAAGATGGAGCTGATTGGAAAGCGCGTTGTCTGCCGGGTAAGGCAGACGGCGCTTTTTTAATGGGCGATATTGCAATAGAGATAAATAGAGAATGGCATGGAGACGTTTATGCCAATTTGGCAGGGAAGATAAAGAGATAACAGTCATAAAAAGAGCCTTTTCGTATTATGATAGTAGTAATAAAAGTTAAATGGTTTTGGTATGAAAAAATTATTGATGATGTTTTTAAGCTTCCAATTAAGCTTTCTGGTTTTGGTTACCCCGGTGCTTGGAGAGGATACGGAGCCTTCTTATGACCTGAATGTGTCGGCGCCTTCCGCACTATTAATGGAAGCCTCCACGGGAACGGTTATTTACGAAAAGGATGCGGATATTCCCTTAAAACCTGCCAGCATTACCAAAATTATGACGCTGCTTCTGACCTTTGAGGCGTTGGAGAAGGGGCAGATACATTTGGAGGACCAGGTAACTACCAGCGCTTATGCAAAGTCCATGGGAGGTTCCCAGGTTTTTCTGGATGAAGGAGAGGTTCAGTCTGTAGACACATTGATTAAATGCATTGCCGTTGCCAGCGGAAACGATGCGGCCGTTGCCATGGCGGAATATGTGGCTGGGAGTGAGGAAGCCTTTGTACAAATGATGAATGAAAAGGCGGCAGCCCTCAACATGACGGCAACTCATTTCGAAGACTGCTGTGGACTGACGGATTCCGATACCCATATTACCAGCGCAAGGGATGTGGCGATCATGTCACGGGAGCTGATTACCAGATATCCCCAGGTTTATGATTATACGAAAATATGGATGGAGGACATTACCCACAATACGGCAAGGGGAAGCACGCCCTTTACACTTTCCAGTACCAACAAGCTGTTAAAGCAATATCCTTATACTACCGGACTCAAGACAGGTTCCACAAGCTCGGCAAAATACTGTCTTTCTGCCACGGCCAATAAGGATGGCATCGACCTGATCGCGGTTATTATGGCGGCGCCGGATTATAAGGTCAGATTTGATGATGCCGCTAAGCTTTTACAATACGGCTTTTCCGTCAGCCGTATTTATCAGGACATGAATCAGGACGATTTGGAAATGGCGCAGGTAACAGGCGGCGTGGAGGAAGAAATCGGCCTGATGTATGAAAGCCAGTTTTCTTATCTGGACGTAACAGGAAAGGATTTAAACCAGGTTACAAAGGAAATACGGCTTAAGGAGGAGCATCGGGCGCCTATTAAGGCGGGAGAAGTAGCAGGGGAAGCCATTTATTTTCTGGAAGGGAATAAGGTGGGAAGTGTGAACATTCTGTATCAGGAGGATGTACATGAGGCCAGATACAAAGATTATCTGAAAATGATATTCCGAATTTACTTAACATGACCGCTGCCCGTTCTGTTTGCAGAAGGGCGGCCGGTTTTGACGGGTATCATAATCCGTGTTATACTATGGGACACATAATATATGGGAGATACTGTATGAAATTGCTTTATGTATTGGAAGCTCTGGGAGCATTGGCGGCTGCGGCTGCAGGCATTGTTGTTTGTGATGCAAACCGCTTTGTCATAAGAAAGTACACGATGAAAAGTGGAAAAATAAACGGGACTTATCGTTTTGTTATGCTTTCCGATTTGCATGGGAAAAGCTATGGAAAAAATAATGAAAGGCTGATGAAAGCGATTGACCGGATCAATCCCGAGGGTATTTATATTGCGGGAGATATGATTACGGCAAAGCCGGGAAAGGATTTTGACAGGACGGCGGCATTTATCAGAAGGCTTTCGGAAAAGTACCCGGTCTATTACGGAAGCGGCAATCACGAATACCGCATGGAAATTTATCCGAAAAAGTATAAGGATATGTCCGCGCGGTATGAAGCGTCAATTACCGGAGCGGGAATAGAACGGCTGAAAAACCGGAAGGTTATAGTGAAAAACCGGAATATTGCGGTTTATGGCATTGAGATTGACAAGGAATTTTACAAAAAGCTGCATGTGCCTAAGATGACGGGAGCATACATAGAAAAAAAGCTGGGAAAACCGGATAAAGAGCGTTTTAATATTCTGATTGCCCATAATCCCTCTTACTTTCCCGCATATGCGGCGTATGGTGCGGATTTGGTCCTTGCGGGACACGTTCACGGAGGTATTGCCAGGCTTCCCCTTTTAGGCGGAGTTATTTCCCCTTCCTTAAGGCTGTTTCCAAAATATGACGGCGGCCGGTATGAAGAAGGGGAATCCGTCATGATTTTAGGGAGAGGTCTGGGAACCCATACGATTCCCGTCAGGTTTTTTAATCCGGGAGAATTGGTGGAAATAGTGGTTCATCCCCGGTAGAATATCGGATTCCCATAATTTATACAAATGTGAAAAACGGATACCGGCCGGAGCGGCTCTGGTAAAAACAGCGGTTTTACAGAATCTGAATGAAAAGCCGAACAATATCTTGTAATCTGCTTGCAATTACACCCAAGATGTAGTACTATAATTTGGCGCGGGTATTCGGGCAAGGGTCAAAAGGCTAAATGGACATGCAAATATGTTCGTCTGGTTTTGAAGGCAAAAACAAGTGAGAGGGATTAGGATGTCGTTAGAGGTTAAATTACAGGTATTTGAAGGGCCGCTGGATTTGCTGCTGTATTTGATAGAAAAGAACAAAGTGGACATTTATGATATTCCCATTGTGGATATTACGGAGCAGTATCTGGATTATATCAGACAGATGCACCGCGAGGACATGAATGTTATGAGCGAGTTTCTGGTTATGGCGGCAACGCTCATTGATATAAAGTGCAGGATGCTTTTGCCCAAAGAGGTAAATGAGGACGGGGAAGAGGAAGACCCCAGGGCAGAACTGGTTGAAAAGCTGCTGGAATACAAAATGTACAAATATATGTCCTATGAATTAAAGGACAGGCAGTTAGATGCAGGGAAGGTTTGGTTCAAGGGAAAGACCATGCCAAAGGAGGTGGCGGAGTATACGCCTCCTGTGGATTACGAACAGCTGATTGGTAAGACAAGCCTTTCGAGCCTGAGAGAAGTGTTTGAGTCCGTTATGAAGCGGAGAGAGGACAAGATCGATCCCATTCGCTCAAACTTCGGCAAAATCGAAAAAGATGAAGTGGATATGGACGCCAAGATGGTCTATGTACAGGACTATATTTTTATGCAAAAAAAATGCAGCTTCCGAAGTCTTTTGGAAAAGCAGCACTCCAAAATGGAGATCATTGTAACCTTCCTTGTTGTTCTGGAACTGATGAAGGTGGGAAAGATTATGATAGAGCAGAAAGAGGCGTTTAACGATATTTATATTACCTCAAAGGAGGCAGCGTAATTGGAAAAAAGTGAAATGAAAGCGGTATTGGAGTCGGTTTTGTTTACCATGGGGGAATCCGTGGATACCGGCAGGCTTTCCCAGGTTTTGGAAATCAGCGCCAAAGAAACGGCAGCGCTTTTAAAAGAAATGAAACAGGAATACGATGAGGATGAAAGCAGGGGCGTGACTCTTATGGAATTAGAGGGGGCATATCAGATGTGCAGCAAGCCCAATATGTATGAATGGCTGATTAAAATTGCTTCCACTCCCCGTAAATACACGCTTACGGATTCGCTTTTAGAGACGTTATCCATCATTGCGTATAAGCAGCCGGTAACGAAGATGGAGATAGAAAAAATCAGGGGCGTAAGCTGCGACCATGCCGTAAACAGACTTGTGGAATTTGACCTGGTTATGGAAGTGGGCAGAATGGATGCGCCGGGAAGACCCCTTTTATTCGGCACTACCGAGCAGTTTTTAAGAAGCTTTGGCGTTACCAGCCTAGAGGACCTTCCAAGGATGAATACAGACCGTATAGAAGAGTTTCGGGAACAGGCTGAAAAAGAGGTACAACTTAAATTGGATATTTAAAGACCTGCCTGAATATATTGTAAAAAACAGTATGGGGAAAAGCACATGGGTAAGGGATTTAAGAAGAGCACAAGAAGAAAGGCGATTATCTTCCTGTGCTTTTTAATATTGTATTGGTGCACATACTTATTTACAGGACATTCTGTTATAAAGGCGGGAGAGTCTGTGGCAGCTTTAGATAAAGCCAAAAGGACGGAAATGAAAACGCAGGAATTGGAATGGAGTACGGGACAGGAAACGGCACAAGAGACGGTGCAGGGGAAGGCGCAAGAAACGTTTCCGGAAATGGGATGGGAAATTCTAAAGGAGCCGGAAAGCGGAGCGGAGCAGGAAACAGAGCCAGAGGCAGAACAGGAAGAGCTGCAGCTGTATGCAAGGGCGGCGCTGCTTATGGATGCCTCCAATAACAGGGTTTTATATGAAAAGAACGGTTATGAGGTCTTGCCTATGGCATCCACCACGAAGATCATGACTGCTATTCTGGCGCTGGAATACGGCAATCTGGAAGATGAGGTAACCGTTTCCCAAAAGGCGGCGTCCATGCCAAAGGTACATCTTGGTATGCGCGAGGGAGAAGTGTATAAGTTAAAGGATCTGCTGTTTTCTCTGATGCTGGAATCCCATAATGATTCCGCCGTGGCCATAGCGGAGCATATAGGCGGGAGCACGGAAGGATTTGCGGAAATGATGAACCAGAAGGCCAGGGATCTGGGCTGCGAAAATACCTGGTTTATTACCCCCAACGGGCTGGATGCCACCCAGGGGGATAAAATCCATTCCACTACGGCCTATGATCTGGCTAAAATTGCCGCTTATGCGGTTCAGAATGATTTGTTCGTTACCCTGGTGGGAACGGGGAACTACAGCTTTTCGGAGAAGCAGAGCGGAAGGGGCTTTACGGTTTATAATAAAGATTTGTTTTTGGGAATGATGGATGGGGCCATCGGCATTAAAACCGGATTTACCAATCAGGCGGGGTACTGCTTTGTGGGGGCGATCAGAAAGGACGACAGAACCTTGATTTCCGTTGTGCTGGCCAGCGGATGGCCGCCCCATAAAACCTATAAATGGGCGGATACAAAGGAACTGATGAGCATGGGCGTGGAGAACTACAGTGTAAGAAACGTGGAAGGCGTGGAGATACCGGAGCAGATAGCGGTAATAAATGGGGTGGAAGACAGCGTTCCTTTAAATATGGAGTGGCAGGAGGTCAATATGCTTCTTTCAGACTGGGATGATGTAGAAATAAGTGTGGATATCAAAGAAAATCTGGAGGCCCCTGTGGAAAAAGGGGAAATTATCGGTTATGAAAAAATAGAGGTAAACGACCAGCTGTTTTATGCTTTTCCCATAGAAACGGCAGCCGCCATGGAGGAGTATACCTATGATTATTGCCTGAAATATCTTGCAGATTTATTCCTGTACGGCGAAGATGAGGATTGAGAGGAAAAAACTCGCTAAAATACCGTAAAAATTACAAATTTTATCTAGCCTGACTTGAAATTCTGTGTTATACTTCTAACGATGCGTTAATGGGTTCACTCTGCCCATTCGCAAAAATCGTTATTCTTTTAATTAATATAAAATGGAGGTTTGAAAAATGAGTAATTCTTCACAAGCGAGTCAAAGAATTGCAGCTTTACTCGATGACAACAGTTTCGTTGAAATTGGCGCACAGGTTACTGCCAGAGCAACTGATTTCAATCTGAAACAAACCGAAACTCCGTCAGACGGCGTTATTACCGGCTATGGAGTAATTGACGGCAATCTTGTGTATGTTTACAGCCAGGATGCATCCGTGCTAAACGGTTCTGTAGGCGAAATGCATGCAAAGAAAATTGCCAACCTCTATGATCTGGCATTGAAGATGGGAGCGCCTGTTATCGGGTTGATCGATTCTGCCGGACTTAGACTGCAGGAAGCAACCGATGCATTAAATGCATTTGGCGAAATTTATATGAAGCAGACGTTGGCTTCCGGTGTGATTCCTCAGATTACTGCAATCTTTGGAGCGTGCGGCGGCGGACTTGCAATGATTCCCACCCTGACTGATTTTACTTTTATGGAAGGAAGCAAGGCAAAATTATTTGTAAATTCCCCCAATGCTTTAGATGGAAACTATAAAGAGAAATGCGATACCGCAGCAGCAGATTTTCAGAGCAAAGAAGCAGGCATTGTTGATGTGACGGCAGAAGAGAGCGAGATTCTGACACAGATCAGAACGCTTGTTGCAATGCTTCCCGGCAATAATGAAGATGATGCTTCTTATGTAGAGTGTACAGATGATCTAAACCGTGCAACGGCAGAGCTTGCAGGCTGCGTGGGAGATACCTCCATCGCTTTATCCGTTATTGCGGATGACAACGCTTTCTTTGAGACAAAAGCAGACTATGCAAAGGATATGGTAACAGGCTTTATTAAATTAAACGGCATGACAGTGGGCGCTGTGGCAAACCGCAGCGAAGTATGTGATGCGGAAGGAAAGGTAGCAGAAAAAATGGATGCGGTATTAACGGCAAAGGGCTGTGAGAAGGCTGCTGATTTCATTAATTTCTGCGATGCTTTCAATATTCCCGTGTTATCCCTGACAAATGTAAAGGGCTTTGAAGCTACTGTCTGCTCCGAGAAGAAAATTGCAAAAGCAGTTGCGAAGCTTACATACGCTTTCGCAAATGCTACCGTACCCAAGGTTAACGTGGTAATCGGACAGGCTATGGGAAGTGCGTATGTGGCAATGAACTCCAAAGCAATCGGCGCTGATGTTACAATGGCATGGCCTACAGCGCAGATTGGAGCTATGGATGCCAAAACAGCGGCACAGATTATGTTTGACGGACAGGGATCCGATGTGATTGCAGAGAAGGCAAAGGAATATGCCGATGCCCAGACAAGCGCACAGGGAGCTGCAAGGAGAGGATATGTCGATCAGATTGTAGAAGCAGCCGATACAAGAAAATATTTAATCGGTGCATTTGAGATGCTTTTTACAAAGAGAGATGAACGTCCGGCTAAAAAACACGGAACTGTATAAGAAAGGATGATATAAGAGATGAAAAAATTCTTGTTAGTCTTAGCTCTTGCAGGTTGTGTTTTTGGGATGACTGCCTGCGGCAGTACGGAGGATAGCGACAATGGACTTTCCTATACCCAGGAAGAGATCGAGTATAATGCTTCCACGGTTTTTACGGCCCTGGACAGGACAGTTGAGGAAGACGCCATTGAAGAAAATGCAGCTCAGCTGGAAACTGTAAAAAGCGGTGCGGGAGATATGCTGGTTGCTGCCGGAGAGATATGGAAAGGCGCTCTTGAGGAAATCGGTTCTTATGAAGGCGTTGTAGAGGATTCCGTTTCTTTTGAAGGAACCGATGAAGCTTTTACCGTTTACTGTGAAATTAAGGGTAGTCAGAGAAACGCTAAGGTAGAGCTTTATTACACAGCGGAATATGCGGCGGCTACGATCGTACCCGGTTCCATGATGATAAGTCCCAATTACACATTAGGGGAAAAAATGGAAAAAGCGGCATTAAATACTCTGCTTGGTATGGGAACCGTATTTATTGTACTGGTTCTGATCATGCTTATCATTATGGCCTTTGGAATCATTCCCAAAATCGAAAAATCCATTGCCGGCAAAAAGGCTGAGAACAATGCAAACGCAGGAGCGGCAGTTGACAATACAATTGCCCAGATTGTTGAAAAAGAAGAGCTTTCTGATGATACAGAGCTGGTAGCTGTTATCGCAGCGGCAATTGCGGCAAGCGAAGGCGCGGTAACCACAGACGGCTTTGTAGTAAGAAGCATTAAGAGAGCAAATACAAATAAATGGCAGAGAGCCTAATATAGGAGGATATCAGAAATGAAAAATTATACCATTACCGTAAATGGCAACGTATATGACGTAGTAGTAGAAGAAGGCGCATCTACAGGCGCTCCTGCAGCTGCACCCAAAGCAGCTCCCAAGGCAGCACCTAAGGCTGCACCGGCAGCGGCTCCCGCAGCAGGCGGCGCTCAGGGCAGCATCAAAATCGAAGCAGGCGCAGCAGGTAAAGTATTTAAAGTAGAAGCAAGCGTAGGTCAGGCAGTGAAGAAAGGCGATACCGTCCTGATTCTGGAAGCTATGAAAATGGAAATCCCTCAGGTTGCTCCCGAGGACGGAACCGTTGCAAGCATCAATGTAAATGTCGGAGATCCTGTTGAAGCAGGTGCAGTACTTGCTACATTAAACTAATACAGACGATGAATCGTTTGTAAATAAAACAGGAGGTTAACGAGATGGAATATATTTCAAGTACATTGAGCAATCTGATACATCAGACAGCGTTCTTCAACCTGACTTGGGGAAATTACCTGATGATTCTCGTTGCTTGTGTATTTCTTTACTTGGCTATCGCAAAAGGTTTTGAACCCTTGCTTTTAACGCCGATAGCATTTGGTATGCTGTTAGTTAATATCTATCCGGATATCATGGCTCCCATTCAGGATGGAAGCGCCGGCGGCTTACTGTATTATTTCTATTTACTGGATGAATGGGCAATTCTGCCGTCCCTGATCTTTATGGGGGTAGGCGCCATGACGGACTTCGGTCCCCTGATTGCCAATCCAAAGAGCTTTTTATTAGGTGCATCCGCACAGTTTGGTATTTTTGCAGCTTATTTCGGAGCTATTGCATTGGGCTTTAACGACAAGGCGGCAGCAGCGATTTCCATTATCGGTGGTGCAGACGGTCCTACGTCTATCTTCCTGGCAGGTAAGCTGGGACAGACGGCGCTCCTTGGACCAATCGCCGTAGCGGCGTATTCCTATATGTCACTGGTGCCGATTATCCAGCCGCCCATTATGAAGCTCTTCACTACCGAGAAAGAAAGAAAAATCAAAATGGGACAGCTTCGTCCTGTCAGCAAATTAGAGAAGATTCTGTTCCCGATTGTCGTTACAATCGTGGTATGTCTGATTCTTCCCACAACCGCTCCTTTGGTTGGTATGCTTATGTTAGGTAACTTATTCAGGGAGTCCGGCGTGGTAAGACAGCTGACAGATACCGCTTCCAATGCTTTGATGTATATCGTGGTTATTTTGCTTGGTACATCCGTAGGAGCTACCACAAGTGCAGAGGCGTTCTTAAATGTAGCTACCTTAAAAATCGTTGCATTGGGTCTGGTTGCATTTGCATTCGGTACGGCAGCCGGCGTATTATTCGGCAAGCTGATGTGCGTACTGACACATGGTCAGGTAAATCCTTTGATCGGTTCCGCAGGTGTATCCGCGGTTCCTATGGCAGCCCGTGTATCCCAGAAGGTAGGTGCGGAATATGATCCCACCAACTTCCTGCTGATGCATGCTATGGGTCCCAATGTTGCCGGCGTTATCGGTACTGCAGTTGCAGCCGGAACCTTTATGGCGATTTTCGGAGTATTCTAAGTTGTCAAACGAATGAGACAGCTGACGGATATCCGGAAAGATACGGACCGCCGTCTGCTGAAATAAAAAGCAAGAAAGCGCCGGGGATAAGCTCCCTGACGCAGCCTTATTGCAGAATGGCAATAAAATGATCATAAAAATATGGAGGAAAAAGTAATGGCAAAACCTGTTAAAATTACAGAAACAATTTTACGTGATGCTCATCAGTCCCTGATTGCTACCAGAATGCCTACCGAGTTGATGCTTCCCATCGTTGATAAGATGGATAAAGTCGGCTATCATTCCGTAGAGTGCTGGGGTGGTGCAACATTCGACGCATCCCTTCGTTTCTTAAAAGAAGATCCATGGGAGAGACTTAGAAAATTAAAAGACGGCTTTAAAAACACAAAGCTGCAGATGTTATTAAGAGGTCAGAACGTATTAGGTTACCGTCATTATGCAGATGATGTTGTAGAGCATTTCGTTCAGAAATCCGTTGCTAACGGTATTGATATCATTCGTATCTTCGACTGCTTAAATGACCTTCGCAACCTGCAGACGGCAGTTAAGGCATGTAAGAAAGAAGGCGGACACGCTCAGATCGCTTTGTCCTATACATTGGGAGACGCTTATACAGAGCAGTACTGGATGGATATTGCAAAGAGAATTGAGGAAATGGGCGCTGATTCCATCTGTATCAAAGATATGGCGGGTCTCTTGGTTCCCTTTGAGGCAAGCAAGCTGATCACTGCATTAAAGAGCGCAACAGAGCTTCCTATCCAGCTTCATACACACTATACCTCCGGTGTAGCAAGTATGACTTACTTAAAGGCTGTAGAGGCAGGCGTTGATGTTATCGATACAGCTATGAGCCCCTTCGCACTGGGTACTTCCCAGCCTGCAACAGAGGTTATGGTTGAAACCTTCAAAGGTACGGAATACGACACCGGCTTTGACCAGGATTTACTGGCTGAAATCGCAGACCATTTCGCTCCCTACAGAGAAGAGTGCTTAAAGAGCGGTCTCTTAAATCCCAAGGTTATGGGCGTTAATATCAAGACCTTATTATATCAGGTACCCGGCGGTATGCTTTCCAATATGGTTAGCCAGCTGAAGGAGCAGAATGCAGAGGATAAATACGACGATGTATTAAAGGAAATCCCCAGAGTCCGCAAAGACTTTGGCGAGCCTCCTCTTGTAACACCTTCATCCCAGATCGTAGGTACCCAGGCGGTTATGAATGTCCTTATGGGCGAGCCCTATAAGATGGCTACCGGCCAGACCAAGGATTTGTTAAGCGGCAAATACGGCGAAACCGTTAAACCCTTCAACAAAGAGGTTCAGAAAAAGGTTATCGGCGATACAGAGGTTATTACCTGCCGTCCTGCTGATTTATTAGAGCCTGAATGGGATAAGCTGAAAGAAGAAGCCAAAGAATGGGCAAGAAGCGATGAGGATGTATTATCCTATGCATTATTCCCTCAGGTAGCAGTTGATTTCTTCAAATACCGCAAGGCACAGGAAGAAAAAGTGGATTTAACACAGGCTGATACAAAGAACGGGGCTTATCCGGTCTAATAGTGTTCAGGTCATAAGATAACAATAAAAAGTTCCAGATAATGCATGATGCAGTTGTCTGGAGCTTTTTTGTTTTGTATGTGCATAATGTCATGAGATTACGTAATTTAGAAAAGCGATTTTTGAAAACGTATAGGATGAAGGAGAAAAGAAATTTTCCCTTTACAGCTTGTTTTGAGCTTTGTGCACATGTTAATATAAAAATATGTGAAATTTAATATTAAGCTTTTTTACAGAAAAGTGTATAACAGGGGGGAGGAGTATGAAGCGGAAAAAGATGACTTTGATCCTGCTGTCGTTTTTTTGTTTAATCATCATAACAATGGCGGTTATGGGAATATCTTTTTACAACAGACATGCAATCAAAACAATTTGTTATACAGAAGACTATACAGAATTGTATGAAGAGGAGCTTCGGCTTATATTTGGCGAGGATTATCAGATTGGGGAGAAAGAAACCATTACCATAGAGGGGGAGGATTGCAGCTGCGGATATCATTCGGATACCTACATTTATGATCAATGGGAAATTTCTTATGAAGATCAATTAGGATAGAAATATACACAAATGCTGAACAATAAAAACAATTTGGAGAATCAACAGATTGGATGGCTGGAAGAGCAGCTTTCGCAGCATTATAAAAAGCAGCCTTTGAGAGCAAAGAAGGCGGGCGACAGATATTGGGAACAGTTTCTGAATACTTTGGGGAATAAAGAAAATACGATCCATTTGTGGGAATTGGACTATGGACAGATTTTTAAGGATTTTCCTATTGAGGTTTCCCCGCATTTAAGCATCGACGATTTGGAATTATCAGGAGCTGAAAAGGAGAAATTTGAGAAAGCGGTAAAAGAAAAAGTGCTTCAAATGATGGAGGCGATAAAAGAAGAAAGCGGCTATACGTGGAATCTGGTTGCTATTATATGCTGTGCTCAGGGGAAAGAAAAACTTTATGATGGCAAAAGCAACTGGTATTATTACATTTTACAGGGAGAACCGTTTGAAACCGGTAATGGAAGCTATGATTGGAAGCTTTTTGAAGCTTATGAAGGGGTTTTTGGTAATGATGGCAGAATGATATTGAATAACGGCTCAGATTTCAATTTGCATATAAGATAGATCAGAAAGGAAAGAAGGAAAGATGAAAAAAGAAATCATACCATATACAAGAAAAGTGGCTTATTATGAAACGGATCAAATGGGCATTGTCCATCATTCCAATTACATCAGATGGTTTGAGGAAGCCAGGATTGACTTTTTGAGTCAAATAGGCCTTCCATATAGCAAAATGGAGGAAGAAGGGATTATGATTCCTGTTCTGTCCGCCGCCTGTGAATACAAATATGCCATGCGTTTCGGACAGCGGTTTCAGATTACATTGAGGATTGTTTCTTTTACGGGAGTAAAATTCCGCGTGTTATATGAAGTGAACGACGAGGATACGGGAAAGCTCCATGCAACGGGAGAATCCGGTCACTGTTTCGTAACAAATACTATGATACCTATCCGTATGAAAAAAGAGTATCCCGATATATACCGCAGGCTGATGGAATATGTACAGCCCCAATAAGACGAAAAGGGAAAACATTACGAGAAATAACATGCGGAATAAAATTTACGCACTTGACAAATGCTCCCAAATATACTAACATAACGTATGTTATGGATTATTGTGCGGAAAATGGTCCGCCACGAAAGAGAAGGGATTAAATCATGGCCAGAAAGATTAGTGTTACAAAGGAAATGCTTATGAACAGCGCTTTTGAAATGGCAGGAGAGGAAGGGCTTAAGGAAGTGACGGCCAGAAAGCTTGCCGCTAAAGCAGGCTGTTCCACCCAGCCCATATTCCGTGTTTACAGCAGTATGGATGAAATGTATGATGAGATTTACAGCATGGCAATCGACTATTTTGCGGATTATTACGGGAAGTATCCGGGAAATAGTCAGGTTCCTTTTACAAATCTTGGAATGGCATATATTGAGTTTGCGGGGAAGGAACCTCAATTATTTCGTATGTTATTTATGGAGGAAAAACGTTGCAATGCTTCTTTATTCAGCATTTTAAATGGTAAAACCAATGCTCTTCATAAGGAAATTGCAAAGGCAAAGGCGCAAGGAGCAAAAGATCCAAGCGGGATTTTTATGAAGATGTGGATCTTTATCCATGGGGCGGCGACTATGATGACTACCGGGGATTATGACCTTTCCATGGATGAAACAAGAGGACTTTTAGAGGAAACTTATACATCCTTTATGCGATAGGCGGATTTAATTTATGAAGCTTCATAGTGTAGTTTATGGAAGAAACGGATGAAGAAAGTATTAGGAAGTTACAGTAATAGAAGAAAAAGCAAAGGGAGCTACAATGACAGAGGAAACAGATAAGAGGGAGCATACGGATATTATAGAGCTTATCAAGGAACGCTATACGAAGATGAGCAAGAGCCACAAAAAGATTGCCGCCTACATTATGGATCATTATGATCATGCGGTATTTATGACGGCGGCGCAGCTTGGAAAAGAAGTGGAAATCAGTGAATCCACGGTGGTGCGTTTTGCATCAGGACTGGGATTTGAGGGTTATCCTGAATTCCAGCATGCTTTGGAAGCCTGGATAAAAAACGAATGGAACAGCGTTGCGAAGGTAGGGATGAAGTACGGCAAAAGCACGCAGTCGGAAATACTCACAAGCGTCTTAAATTCCGATATCGAAAAAATAGCGGATACGCTTCAAAATGTGGACGTGGCGGCTTTTGAAACGGCAGTGGACATTATTCTGGAAGCAAAGCATGTATATGTGGTGGGACTTCGGAGCTGTGAGCCTTTGGCAGACTTTTTAAGCTTTTATCTGACGATGATAAGAGGGGATGTTATTTTGATCAGGACAACCTCTGTCACAGAAATTTTTGAACAGATGATTCGTATAGATGAAAATGATGTGGTAATCGGCATCAGCTTTCCCAGGTATTCCATGCGTACCTTAAAAGCAATGGAACTTGCCAATGACAGGAACGCCAAGGTGGTTGCCATTACGGATTCCATTCATTCTCCTATGAATCTGTATTCTTCCTGCAACCTGTGTGCCAGAAGCGATATGGTTTCTATCGTGGATTCCCTGGTTGCGCCTTTAAGTCTGATCAATGCGCTTGTGGTGGCGCTCTGCTTAAGAAAGCCGGAACAGGTAACGGATAATCTGAAAGAATTGGAAAAGGTATGGGGAAATTACCAGGTTTATTTAAATGATGAAATTAATTTTATAGATGAGGAGCCTGTGTTAAACAATCCCCTTACAAAGGAAGAATATGAGTAAAGTAATTGTGATCGGCGGCGGCGGCGCAGGTATGATGGCGGCGGTATCGGCGGCAGAAAGAGGACATCAGGTAACCCTTCTGGAAAGAAATGAAAAGCTTGGAAAAAAGGTTTTCATAACGGGAAAGGGCAGGTGTAATCTGACCAATGCCTCAGATATAGAAGAAATTTTTGAGCATATTGTAACCAACCGGAAATTTTTATACAGCGCGCTATACGGTTTCGACAATCGTGCCTGTATGGACTTTTTTGAGGAAAACGGTCTGCATTTGAAGGTGGAAAGGGGAAACAGAGTATTTCCGGTTTCCGACCATTCTTCCGATGTGATTAAGACATTAGAAAAGAGATTAAAGGCTCTTTCGGTGGAAATCAGGCTTCATACCAGAGTAGAAAGTCTGATAACGGAAAGTGATTTGACAGAAGGTTCTTTGGCAAAAGGCAGTCAGGATAAAAAATATATAAGGGGCGTCAGGGATGAGCATGGAACAGGCTATGAGGCGGATGCGGTTATTCTTGCTACAGGCGGCGTTTCTTATCCGTCTACAGGCTCTACGGGAGACGGACACAGAATGGCAGAAGAGACGGGACATAAGGTTACAGGCCTTTACCCGGCCCTTGTTCCCTTAAAAGCAAAGGAAGCTTTCTGCAGGGAGCTGATGGGGCTTTCCTTAAAGAATGTGACTGCAACCTTTAAAGAAGGTAAAAAAGTATTGTATTCAGAGTTCGGAGAAATGATTTTTACTCATTTCGGCGTCAGCGGACCCATTATATTAAGCGGCGCAAGTGTCATAAACCAGAGGCTTACCAAAAATGAGATACAGCTTTTTATAGATTTAAAGCCGGCTCTTACGGAGGAACAGCTGCAAAAAAGGCTGACCAGGGAATTTGACGAAAACCGGCAAAAGCAGTTTAAAAACGCTTGCAGCGGACTTTTTCCCGCAAGGTTGATACCCGTTATGGTTGCCCATTCCGGTATTGATCCGGAGAAAAAGGCGTGTGAAATCAGCAAAGAAGAAAAAAGAGGCTTTATTCAATGCATCAAAGCCCTTCCCCTGACGATCACGGGGACGGGAGGCTATGAGGAAGCAATTGTAACAAAGGGCGGCGTCAGTGTGAAGGACATCAATCCTTCCACCATGGAGTCAAAACGGGTTTGCGGATTGTACTTTGCAGGCGAGCTGATTGACGTGGATGCTTTTACCGGCGGATATAATCTGCAGATAGCCTGGTCCACGGGAAGACTGGCGGGAGAATCGGTGCCGCAATAAAGTTAAGGAATAGAAAAAGCACCGACATAAAAAGTATAAAAGCGACGGGCAGGCGGATTGGGACAGGAAAAATTATTGCCTGAAAGCGATTATAAAAATGAAAAGGAGAAAAAGAGGAAATAATATGAGTTACAGCATAGCAATTGACGGACCGGCAGGAGCGGGAAAAAGTACCATTGCAAAAAAAATCGCAAAACAATTGGGATGTATCTATGTGGATACGGGTGCCATGTATCGTGCTATGGCGCTGCATATTTTGAGAAAGGGTATTTCGCCGGATGATGGAACTGCTATCAGCAGGGCGTGTGAGGATGCGGACATTACCCTCCGTTATGAAAAAGGAGATCAGGTCGTACTGTTAAACGGAGAAAACGTTAACGGACTGATTCGTACGGAAGAGGTGGGAAATATGGCTTCCGCAAGCTCGGTAAACGGCGATGTGCGCAAAAAGATGGTTTCTCTTCAACAAAGGCTTTCGGAAACTGCCGATGTGATTATGGATGGCAGGGATATCGGGACCTGTGTGCTTCCTCATGCAGATGTGAAGGTGTATCTGACGGCGGATTCAAAGGTCCGGGCTAAGAGACGGTATGACGAACTAAAGCAGAAGGGAAGCGAATGCGATCTTTATAAAATAGAACAGGATATTATGGATCGGGACGAGCGGGATATGAACCGGGAGATTTCTCCCCTGAGGCAGGCTGAGGATGCGGTTTTATTGGATTCTTCGGATTTGACCGTTGATGAGGTGGTGGAAAAAATTATCGGATTGGTAAAAAGATAGAAAGAGCGCAAAAAGAAACTGTTTTTTGAAAAAATGATTTCAAAGGAAAAACAATTTAAGAAAAACGAACGGAAGTATCATACGAAATGAAAATAAAAATGGCAAAAACCGCAGGATTCTGTTTTGGCGTAAAACGGGCTGTGGAAAGGGTTTATGAGCAGATAGAAAGCGGGAAAAAAATATATACCTTCGGTCCGATTATCCATAATGAGGGTGTTGTGGCGGATCTGGAAAAAAAGGGCGTAAAGGTTATCGAGGATGCGGAAAGCTTAAAGGCAATAAAGGAAGGAAGCGTTGTCATCCGTTCCCACGGGGTTTCCAAGGGAATTTACGACATACTTACAAAGCAGGAGCTGGAGTGTATCGACGCCACATGTCCCTTTGTAAAAAAAATACACCGGATTGTGGAAGAAGAGAGCGAAGCAGGGAAGCAGATTATTATTATCGGGAACGATTCCCATCCGGAGGTAGAGGGAATTAAAGGATGGTGTAAAAATACCGCAATTGTAATAGAATCGGTTTCTCAGGCACAAAATCTCAGACTGCCCGATAATCAAAAAGTGTGCACGGTCTCACAGACGACATTTAACTACAATAAATTTCAAGAATTAGTTGAAATTATTTTTAAAAAAGGTTATGATATAAATGTTGTAAATACGATTTGTAATGCGACAGAGGAAAGACAGACAGAAGCCGCAGCCATTGCGGAAGAAGTCGATGCTATGATAGTGATAGGCGGTACTCACAGCTCCAACACGAGGAAACTCTTCGAAATCTGCCGGGAGAAATGTGAGAACACTTTTTATATACAGACACTGGACGACCTTTTAGGGAAGCTGCCAAGAGGAGTCGGTCTGGTGGGAATTACCGCCGGGGCGTCAACCCCAAACAATATTATTGAGGAGGTTCAAAATTATGTCAGAATTAACTTTTGAACAAATGCTTGAGGAGTCTTTGAAAACAATTAGAAATGGAGAAATCGTTGAAGGTACCATCATCGACGTAAAGCCGGATGAAGCTGTCTTGAACATTGGATATAAATCTGATGGTATTCTTACTAGAAATGAATACACAAACGAAGCTAACGTGGACTTGACAAAAGTTTTAAAGGCCGGCGACAAGATGGAAGTAAAAGTCATTAAAGTCAACGACGGAGAAGGACAGGTTCTCCTTTCTTATAAGAGACTGGCTCTGGAGAAAGGGAACAAGCGAATACAGGAGGCTTTTGAAAGCAAGGAAGTGCTGAAGGCAAAGGTTGCACAGGTATTGGACGGAGGCTTAAGCGTAGTTGTGGATGAAGTAAGAGTTTTTATTCCCGCAAGCCTTGTATCCAATGTTTATGAAAAGGATTTATCCAAATATGCGGATCAGGAAATAGAGTTCGTAATCAGTGAATATAATCCTAAGAGAAGAAGGTATATCGGAGACCGTAAGCAGCTTCTCGTTGCAAAGAAGGCAGAGCAGCAGAGAGAACTGTTTGAAAAAATCCATGTAGGAGATGTTGTAGAAGGAACAGTTAAAAATGTGACTGATTTCGGTGCATTTGTTGATTTAGGCGGTGCAGACGGACTGCTTCACATTTCCGAGATGTCATGGGGAAGAGTTGAGAATCCCAAAAAGACATTTAAGGTTGGAGATTCCATCAAGGTTCTGATTAAGGATATTGAGGGAACCAAGATTGCATTGAGCTTAAAATTTGAGGATTCCAATCCTTGGAGAGATGCGGCAGAAAAATATGCTGTAGGCAGAGAGGTAACAGGAAAAGTTGCAAGAATGACTGATTTTGGTGCATTTGTGGAGCTGGAAGAGGGCGTAGATGCATTACTGCATGTATCCCAGATTTCCAAGGAGCACATTGAAAAGCCTTCGGATGTTTTAACCGTGGGACAGGAAGTTACAGCTAAAATCGTTGATTTCAATGAAGATGAGAAAAAAATCAGTTTGAGCATAAAGGCGTTGCTTGCACCGGAGCCTGCGGAAGCAGACGAGGACGCAGATGTTGTTTCTGTTGATATTGATAAGGTTATTGCCGAAGAAAGTGCTGAATAAGAATGGCTTTGTTTGATTATGAACAGTTTAAGGCGGAAGTTTTTGAACTGACTCGTATTGATTTGAACTGCTATAAGGAAAAGCAGATGAAACGTCGAATTGATACTCTGATTGCTAAGAACGGCATTACAGGGTACGCTCCTTATGTGGAATTATTGCGTACAAATAGCCAGAAATTTGATGAATTTGTGAATTACCTGACTATTAATGTTTCGGAATTTTACCGGAATCCTGAGCAATGGGCATATATGGACAAGGAAGTGATTCCCCAGCTGATTAAAAATTTCGGTTCCAGACTAAAGATTTGGAGCGCGGCCTGTTCAACAGGGGATGAACCCTATTCTTTGGTAATGGCGTTGTCAAGGCATATGCCATTACATCAGATTAGCATCTATGCCACCGATATTGATAATCAGGTACTGGAAAAGGCAAAAGCCGGGCTGTACAACGAGAAAAGCATTGCGGCTGTGCCGGATGATCTTAAGAAAAAGTATTTTACTAAGGTGGGTCCTTCCTACCAGATTGATGATGAAATTAAGTCCAGAGTGACGTTTCAGAAACATAATCTGCTGAAGGACGCTTATCCTAAGGATTGTCATTTCATCGTATGCAGAAATGTGCTGATATACTTTACAGAAGAAGCAAAGGATGATATATTTGGAAAGTTTTATCAGTCTTTATCGCATAAGGGAATTTTATTTATCGGAAGTACGGAGCAGATTATTAATTTCAAACAGATGGGATATAATAGGCGGGATTCCTTCTATTATGAGAAGCCCTAAAGCTGTTGAATTTGAATTTCTCTATTGAAAAATAAGAACGAGGGAGTTGTTTTTTAGCAGCTCCTTTTCTTTTTTCTGAATCAGAATGTTAGGGAAAAGAATGATTTCTGCTAAGCGCACTAATCGCTGGAATTATAAACCAATTGTCTCTTTATCGGCACAAGCGTCTAATTTATACTATGATTAGCACAAATAGTATAGGCGGTTAACTAATGGATATAGTTGATTTTGGAAAAAGAGTAAAGCAAAAACGAATAGAGAGCAATCTTACACAGGAAGAGCTGGCAGAGAAAACGGATTTGAGTGTAGGCTATATCGGGATGATTGAAAGGGGAAAAAGACTGCCGAGTTTGGATACATTTGTTATCATCGCCGATGAGTTGAATGCAACAGCAGATGAATTATTAAGTAATTCTATTAAAAAAGCATATCAGAGTCGTTTACACAAATACGAAGAGAAATTGGAAAGGCTTGACAGGAAGGAAGCGAGGAAGGTCTGTTCCGTTCTGGATGTTTTGCTGGAGATTGAAAGCTAAAAGAATTGATTGGAGTTTTGTATGCACGTTCTTTTTATAGAAAAAAACATAAAAAGAAGCCGTTGCAAAATAACAGGTTTATGTATATATGTTATGGTACTATATCATAATGATATCTTTCTAAATCCTGTGTTTTGCAGCGGCTTTTAATTTTTAAAAGACAGTTAATCGGAATGTGCTATCATATCCAGTATATGTAGAGCATACTGTCTGAAAATCTCCGGCTGTCTTTTCATGTCCTCCGTGAGTTCAAAAAAACATAAGCTGTCCTGATAATCCCTCTTAAAAATCGGTGTAAAGAGAATATCCCATTGAGGTAAATACAAAGATTCCTTGCGGGTATAGCAGGTGGATGCCTTTGCCTGAACTCTGTGTTCCTTGTCAACAAAGGTGGCAACGGATTTGTGTAAGGCAACATCTTCTAAAGGAAGATAGTAGTAGTCTTTGTAATTCGCATAAAAATATTTCATCTCTTCATGGTATAAAGGAACCTTTAAAAAGCCTTCCCAGTTCTCGGCGCTAAAGTAACAGTCTGCCTTGTTCATGGAAAAAGGTTTGGGGAAAGGGGTTAAAAAGCGGATTTTCATCAATACCTCATCCCGCCCGTTTCCGTTTTCATCAGCATAGTGGTTGGCCTGTACCTTTACTACGCGGAAGGGGTACATAAAAATATCCGAATAGGATAAAACGGGAAGAAGCTTTAGCATTCCCTTCATATCATCTTTATTGTGAAGGATTAGCAAATCCTCCTCTTCTTTTGAAGGATTCCCACAGTAATCCTTATACACTTCGATTAACCGTCCTCCATCGTACAAATCTTCCCTGTTAATGCCGAGAAATTTTTCTACGGTTTTTTGCTTGCAGTTTTCCAGTCCCAAAAGCTTTTTGTAAGGAGAAATTCTTTTGTAGATGTCGATTCCCTCCATGGAATCAAAAGGATGTTCCATGTTGTATTGGGATGCCTTAGCCTTCATAAAAGGAATGTCAAAGGTGTTGCCGTTATAATGAATCAAAACAGAATGATTTTGGCATAGGGCAAAAAAAGCTTCCAGTATCTGCGCTTCCTCTTCCGGCTTTTCGGCAAAAAACTGAATCAGCCTGCATTCTTCCTTTTCGAAATAAATACAGCCGATTTCATATAAAGAAGCCGTCTTTGCGGAAAAGCCTGTAGTTTCAATATCGACAAATAGTATATTTTCTAACTCATAGATTTGGTTTAAGGGATAGTTTTTCAAATCCGGAGTCAGATTTTCATGATATATTTTCATCTTATTTTCCTTTCTGAGCCGAAGCTGACTGTTGATTTATGTGCCATATGAACTGTAAAGCCATATAAATCGTAATGCACTATAAATGATAAACCGTGAAAGGCAATCCGCTTACCGGTTGATTTTATCGACGAAATTTGTCTATAAATAATCATATCATATTTGCGATTCGGGTTAAAGAATATTTTCCGGTTCCTTTTTTGGATTTATTTTAGGGATTCATTTAGGGTAAAACGGAAATGCGAAAGTGACGGAGGAAAAAATGAAGATATTTTACAAGACAGATAAATACTTGTGCCTTATAATAGGTACGGCAGGGAGAGAAAGAGATGAAAAAAGAGGTAAAGACAGTTGTCTATGATGATGAACTCAGACTGGAGGCATACCGCTTTGAAGGAATAAAGCAGCCTTTTCCAAATCATTTCCACGAATATTATGTCTTGGGTTTTGCGGAAGGCGGACGACGGATGCTTTCCTGTAAAAATAAAGAGTATATCATAGAAAAAGGAAATATCGTGTTGTTCAATCCGGGAGATAATCATGGCTGTGTACAAATTGGCGAAGGAAGATTTGATTACAGGGGCTTTCATATCTCCGAGGAAATTATGGCTGATTTAGCAGAGGAAATTACGGGAAAGAGGAAATTTCCCGGATTTTCACAAAATGTTATTTATGATGAAGAAGCCGCCGGCTATATGCGCCCGCTTCATGAAATGGTAATGGAAGGAAGAGCGGGGTTTGGGAAGGAAGAAGCCTTACTTCTTCTGGTTTCCGTGCTGATGGAAAAATACGGACAGCCTTTTGAGAAATGCATTCCGGAGTGCAGGGAGGAAATTGAGAAAGCCTGTGTATACATGGAACAGCATTTTGCCGGGCATATTTATCTGGACCAGATCTGCCGCTATGCGGGTTTGAGTAAATCCACGCTGCTTCGGGCATTTACCAAAGAGAAGGGCATCACACCATACCGTTATCTGGAAACGATCCGCATTAACGAAGCGAAAAGATTGTTGGGAGAGGGAATGATGCCTTCTATGGCAGCCATGGAGACCGGATTTAGCGACCAGAGTCATTTTACCAATTATTTTAACAGCGTAATAGGTCTTGCCCCCGGCATGTACCGTGAAATATTTTTTGAAAAAAGTAAGGATGATAAAAATGAAACATAAAGAAACAATAGGACATATGGCAGCATGTTTTACGGTTGTCATATGGGGAACTACTTTTATTTCCACCAAAATATTATTAAGGGATTTTCAGCCTCTGGAAATTTTATTTTTCCGTTTTATTATGGGATTCCTGGTGCTTGCAGCAGCAAATCCCCGCAGATTGAAGACTACGGATTTTTACCAGGAAGCGGTCTTTATGGCGGCAGGACTGTGTGGAATTTGTCTTTATTATCTTTTGGAAAACATTGCCCTGACCTATACAATGGCATCCAATGTGGGAGTTATCACGTCGGTTGCGCCGTTTTTTACAGCGATATTGGCTCATTTCCTGATGAAATCGGAGGAAAAACTGCGCATTAGATTTTTACTTGGATTTGCTGCGGCAATGGCGGGCATTTTCCTTATTAGCTTTAACGGGGCGAAGCTTTCCTTAAATCCTACAGGAGACTTTCTGGCACTTTTGGCGGCGTTTATCTGGGGCTGTTATGCTATCCTTACCAGAAAAATCAGCAGCTTTGGCTATCCTGTTATCCTTGCCACAAGAAGAACGTTCTTTTATGGACTTCTTTTTATGATGCCTGCCCTGTTCTTTCTGGATTTCAAGCCGGATTTGTCGCGTTTTTCCGATTCATCGTACCTGTTCTGGATTTTCTATCTAGGGGTTGGAGCTTCCGCGCTTTGTTTTGTAACATGGAATTATGCCGTAAAGGTATTGGGGGCGGTAAAGACCAGCGTTTACATTTACATGGTTCCCGTTATAACGGTCGTCACTTCCTTTCTGATACTGAAAGAGAGGATAACGCCCTTGTCGGGGGCAGGCACATTGCTTGCGTTGTCGGGACTGGTCATTTCTGAATATAAGGGAAAAAAGGAAGGGTTATGAATAACAGAAAAACAGGTATCGGTAAAGGATGACAATGGAGGAAGCCGGTATCAAAACAGGGAACAAAACAAGGAGGAAAACAAGTGGAATTACAAAATGAAAAATGCGTTATGATCATTGATGAAAATATGCCCCTGGGAATTATTGCCAATACGGCGGCCATCATGGGAATTACTCTTGGAAAGGAAATGCAGAACTGATCAAAGCGATCAGGGAAAAGCTCTATGAGCCGGAATTCTCGGATTTGTCCGTTTCAGACTTTTCTGATCTGGCACAGAGCTGTAAAACCTATGAGGAATTCATAAGCAGAATGGAGCTGGTATCGGAAAGGGAGTTAAACTATTTCGGCATTGCAATCTGCGGCGCTAAAAAGAAGGTCAATAAGCTGACGGGCAGTATGCCGCTGTTATGAAATGCCGTTTCAAAAAAAATTGTTTTCTTTTGCAATATTCTGCATAAGCGCATCATCTATCCAACGGTCAAGAATACAGACGGCTGCGGGATTTCCTTTAAATACTTCATCTGTAAACGCATCTATGATATATTGTCTCATTCTGTCTACCCCTTACCTAAAAAAATCAGGACATGTAATTTTATCCTGCTATTATAGCATAATCTGTTATTAAGTAAGAATACAATTCAAATATTTTAGCTAAAATATGCCAGCAAAAAATTTGTATTTTTTTATCAATCCTTGTGGTAAAGAGTTGAAAAAAATAGTATGATATACGCAAAGGGCAGAGTCAAGTGGACAAAGAAACCGCTGCCAAGCTTGCTTGAGCAACAGTTGCTTTGTCCATTTGACGAGCGAAGCGACTCCGGAAAGCCAAAGGTTTTTGGGAGCTCTGCCCGTAGACATTTGACATATGATACAATGCATGTATTATATGCCGAATGCGTACATATAAAAGAGTAACAGCATGTACGCCGTAAGTGAGGCTCTACACAGGCGTCGGCTGTTTCAAAAGAAACACTGATTACATAGAAAAGAGGGAGAGTTTATGGGAGCAAGAGGGACTTTCACAGGTGGAATCCATCCCTATGACGGCAAAGACTTAAGCAAGGATAAGCCGATCAAGGATATACTGCCCAAGGGAGATTTGGTTTACCCCCTGTCTCAGCATATCGGCGCGCCGGCGGTTCCGGTGGTAAAAAAAGGAGACCATGTGCTGACGGGACAAAAAATTGCCGATGCTGCCGGCTTTGTTTCTGCGCCGATTTATGCAACGGTTTCCGGTACGGTAAAGGCAATTGAAAAAAGACGTGTTACCGTGGGAGACAATGTCAATGCCATTGTCATTGAAAACGACGGTAAATACGAGGAAGTGGATTACGGGAAATGTAAGCCTTTAGAAGAGCTGACAAAGGAAGAAATTGTCAAAAAGGTTCAGGAGGCAGGCGTTGTAGGCATGGGTGGCGCAGGATTTCCCACTCATGTAAAGCTGTCGCCCAAGGAACCGGATAAGATAGAGTTTGTAATTGCAAACTGTGCGGAATGTGAGCCTTACCTGACTTCGGATTACCGCAGGATGATAGAAGAGCCCCAAAAGGTAATTGACGGCTTAAAATGTGTTTTGGCGCTTTTTGACAATGCCAAGGGTATTATGGCGGTGGAGGATAACAAACCGGACTGTGTTCAGATTTTAAAGGAACTGACAAAGGATGAGCCGAGGATAACCGTTAAGGCGTTGAAGACCAAGTACCCACAGGGGGCGGAGCGTCAGCTGATTTATGCCGCTACGGGAAGGGCGATCAATTCCGATATGCTTCCTGCCGACGCGGGATGTATCGTGGACAATGTGGATACCCTGGTTGCCATTAACAGCGCCGTCAGGGAAAACAAGCCTTTGATGTACCGTATCGTTACAGTGACGGGAGACGCCATTGCGGATCCGAGAAATTTCCGGGTACGAATCGGCACCAATTACCATGAGCTGATTGATGAAGCGGGCGGATTTAAAGAAAATCCCGAAAAAATCGTAAACGGCGGCCCCATGATGGGATTTGCCATTTTTGACTTGGATGTACCCACTACCAAGACTGCTTCAGCGCTTCTCTGCCTGACCCATGATCAGGTTTCGGAAAAAGAAGAGGGGCCCTGTATCAACTGCGGGCGCTGTGTGGATGCCTGTCCGGGAAGGGTTGTTCCCAGCAGGCTTGCGGATTTTGCCGCCAGGGGGGACAAGGAGACCTTCCAGAAATGGAACGGTATGGAATGCTGTGAATGCGGCTGCTGCAGCTTTGTATGCCCTGCCAAGAGACAGTTGACCCAGCAGATCAAATCCATGAGAAAAATGGTCCTTGCAGACCGGAGAAAGAAGTAGGAGGAAAAGGAAATGAGTGATTTAATGAAGGTTTCATCCAATCCGCATATCCGCTCAAAAGCCGGCACAAGCAATATTATGCTTTGTGTTGTTCTGGCTTTAATGCCTGCTGCTGCTTTTGGAGTTTATAATTTCGGAATCAATGCTTTGCTTTTAATACTCATTACGGTGGCAAGCTGTGTGTTTTCCGAATTTCTGTTTGATATGATATGCAAAAGGAAAAATTCCATCGGAGACTTTTCGGCAGTGGTAACAGGGGTGCTTTTAGCTCTAAACCTGCCCCCCAATGCGCCCTGGTGGCTTGGGATGGTAGGCGGGGCTTTTGCCATCGTTGTTGTGAAGATGTTATTCGGAGGTCTGGGACAGAATTTTATGAACCCGGCTTTAGGGGCCAGATGCTTTCTTCTGATTTCCTTTACCTCCATTATGACCAATTTTGATTGTGATGCATATACGGGCGCAACGCCCCTTGCGGTATTAAAGAGCGGCGGCAGCGTAAATGTATTTGATATGGTAGTGGGAAGGACTGCGGGAACCATTGGCGAGACTTCTATGATAGCCATTGTGATCGGGGCGTGCTTCCTGATTTTACTGGGCGTTATTGATTTGAGGATTCCGGGCAGTTATATTGTAAGCTTTGTGGTTTTCATCTGTCTTTTCGGCGGTCACGGTCTTGATTTTAGTTATGTGGCGGCTCATCTGGCAGGAGGCGGTCTGATGTTAGGCGCATTTTTCATGGCAACAGACTATGTTACAAGGCCCATTACGATTAAAGGGCAGTATTTATACGGTGTTCTCCTGGGAGTTTTAACAGGGATTTTCAGAATTTTCGGTGCGGGAGCGGAAGGCGTGTCCTACGCAATTATTTTAGGAAATATCCTGGTTCCTTTGATTGAGAAGGTTACACTTCCCAAAGGCTTTGGAAGAGGAGGGGAAAAGATATGAAAAGTATGTTAAAAGAAGCAGCGATTCTATTTGTCATTACCCTGATTTCCGGCTGCCTGCTGGGACTGGTCTATGATGTGACCAAGGAGCCCATAGAAAAGGCGCAGGCTGAGGCAAAGGAAGAAGCCAGCAAGGAAGTATTTGCCGATGCAGCCTCTTTTGTATTAAGGGAAGACCTCGATTCCGAAGCTGCGACCGCAGTAGTAACAGAGGCCGGTTTTAAAGTAACCATAGACGAGGTTTCCGAGGCCCTTGATGCAGGCGGAACGCTTCTGGGATATGTGATTACCGTAACAGACCATGAAGGCTATGGCGGGGATATTCAGTTTTCCATGGGTATCAGAAATGACGGAACCTTAAACGGCATCTCTATTTTGCAGATTTCAGAAACGGCGGGCCTTGGCATGAAAGCGGATCCGGTATTAAAGGAGCAGTTTGCAGGGAAAAATGCGGCGCAGTTTTCCTACACCAAAACAGGTGCGGCTTCCGAAGATCAGATTGACGCTATTTCCGGTGCAACCATTACCACTAATGCAGTGGTAAACGGTGTGAATGCCGGGCTTACATATTTTCATACAGAATTGACGGAAGGGGGCAGCGGCAATGAATAAAGCAGGCGAAAGATTATATAACGGCATTATCAAAGAAAATCCCACGCTGGTTTTAATGCTTGGCATGTGTCCTACTCTGGCGGTTACCACGTCGGCAATTAACGGTCTGGGCATGGGACTGACCACTACCGTGGTACTTGCCTTATCCAATGCGATTATCTCACTGCTTCGGAAGATTATTCCCGATAAGGTAAGGATTCCCGCGTTTATCGTTATTATTGCTTCCTTTGTTACCATAGTGGAGCTTTTGCTGGAGGGCTTTATTCCTTCCCTTTACAGTGCGCTGGGACTTTATATTCCCCTGATTGTAGTAAACTGTATTATTTTGGGAAGAGCGGAAAGCTATGCTTACAAAAATCCCGTAATCCCGTCGCTTTTTGACGGCATCGGGATGGGACTCGGTTTTACCTGTTCCCTGACGATCATCGGTCTTGTGCGGGAGATTATTGGAGCGGGAGAAGCCTTTGGTTTTTCAGTGATGCCGGATTCTTACATACCTGTCAGCATTTTTGTCATGGCTCCCGGCGCATTCTTTGTTCTTGCGGTACTGGTTGCCATTCAGAACAAGGTTAAGATCGAAGGAGAGAAAAAGGGTAAGGATATGAGCAAAATCGGTTCCGGCTGCAGCGAGGACTGCATGAACTGCGGGGAATCGGGCTGTTCGGCACGGAAGTTTTATGATAATTCCGAAAAAGCAGAAACACCGGAAACAAAAAAAGCGGCAGAGGAGGTAAGTGCAGATGAGTGAGTTGATTATCATTGCGTTAGGCTCTGCGTTGGTCAGTAACGTGGTTTTAAGCCAGTTTTTAGGCCTGTGTCCCTTCCTGGGGGTATCCAAAAAGACCAATACGGCGGCAGGCATGGGAACGGCGGTTATTTTTGTGATTACCCTTGCATCCTTTGTGGCGGCAATTATCTACAATTATGTGTTGGAACCTTTAGGACTTGATTACTTAAAGACCATCGTCTTTATTCTGGTAATCGCCGCACTGGTTCAGTTTGTGGAAATGTTTTTAAAGAAATTCATGCCTTCCCTGTATGAGGCGCTGGGAGTTTATCTTCCTTTGATTACTACCAACTGCGCTGTTTTGGGCGTGGCTTTGAATAATGTACAGGATTCTTACGGTATTCTGAAAAGCGTGGTAAACGGCTTTGCCACGGCGGTGGGCTTTACCATTGCCATTGTGATTCTGGCGGGCATCAGGGAAAAAATCGAATATAACGATATTCCCGCTCCCTTTAAAGGAATGCCGATTGTACTTGTAACTGCGGGACTGATGGCAATCGCATTTTGCGGTTTCTCTGGCTTGTTGTAGGAGGTGTGGCAGATGAATATAACTGGAATTTTGATCGCTGCCGCTTTAATAGGCGGAATCGGATTGTTTATCGGTTTGTTTTTAGGCATTGCGGGAATCAAGTTTAAAGTAGAAGTGGATGAAAAGGAAGAGGCTGTATTAGCAGTCCTTCCCGGCAATAACTGCGGCGGCTGCGGATTTGCAGGCTGCTCGGGGTTAGCCGCTGCGATTGCAAAGGGCGAAGCTGAGGTTGGCACCTGCCCCGTAGGGGGAGAGCCGGTGGCAAAACGGATTGCGGAGATTATGGGTGTGGATGCAGGCGAAAGCGTGCGCATGACGGCGTTTGTGAAGTGCCAGGGAGACTGTGGCAAGACAAGTATGGATTATGACTACAGCGGCGTGGAAGACTGCGGGATGCTCAGCTTTGTGCCAAACGGCGGTCCCAAATCCTGTAACCAGGGTTGTCTTGGCTACGGAAGCTGTGTGAAGGCATGCCCCTTTGACGCGATCAAGGTAGTCATGGGCGTTGCCGTAGTGGATAAGGAGAAATGTAAGGCATGCGGGAAATGTGTTGCGGTGTGTCCCAAGCATTTGATCGAGCTGATTCCTTATGATTCCAAATATGCGGTGGCATGCAGCAATACGGAGAAAGGCCCTGTTACCATGAAGGCCTGCGAGGTAGGCTGTATCGGCTGTACGCTCTGTGCGAAAAACTGTCCCAAGGAGGCAGTTTCCATTGAAAGCTTTAACGCACATATTGACCAGGATAAGTGCGTAGGCTGCGGTATCTGTGCTTCCAAATGCCCCAAAAAGGCAATTGTAAAGGTATAAGAGGGCAATTATAAGGCAAAGCTAAGAAGGGAATAGAAAAGCGGATCAGTATGGCTGACAACCGGAGAGAAAACGTGCGTGCAGAGAACGGAAGATAAATTCGGACAGAGAAGTCAAAGTCCGAAGGAATAGCAGAGTAGGTAAAAACGATTAAAAATAAAGGCAGGTAACATGTTATGAAGACGGAAAGTGTCTGGGAAAAATATAGTGATAAACAGTTAAAGGAATTAGAGAAGCTCAGCGCCTCCTATCGGGAGTTTTTAGATGCGGGCAAAACAGAACGGGAGTGTGTCAGCGAAATTGTAAACCGGATTGAAGATGCGGGTTATGTTGAACTTGAAAAGGTAGTGAAAGCAGGGAGAAGATTAAAGCCCGGCGATAAGGTGTATGCAGTCAATATGGAAAAATCCGTTGTGATGTTTCACATCGGCAAAGCGCCGATAGAGGAAGGGATGAACATTTTAGGAGCACATATTGATTCTCCCAGACTGGATGTAAAGCAGAATCCTTTGTATGAAGACGGGGATTTTGCTTATCTGGACACTCACTATTACGGCGGCATCAAAAAATACCAGTGGGTGGCGATTCCCCTTGCCCTGCACGGCGTCATTGTAAAAAAAGACGGGACGACAGTCATTGTTAACGTAGGCGAGGAAGAAGACGATCCGGTATTTTTTGTTTCAGACCTTTTGATTCATCTTGCTGCGGAGCAGATGGAGAAAAAAGCCAATAAGGTCATTGAGGGTGAAGCTCTCGATATTATTGTGGGTAATAAGCCTTTAAATGGAGAAGAAAAGGATAAGGTTACGGCAGGCATCCTCAAGATCTTGAAGGATGAGTATGATATGGAGGAAGAGGATTTTATTTCCGCAGAGCTGGAAATTGTTCCTGCTGGAAAAGCAAGAGAGGCCGGCTTTGACAAGAGTATGGTTTTGGCATACGGACAGGACGACAGGGTATGTGCATACAGTTCTTTGGAAGCGATGCTTTCAATCGGAAATCCTGACAGGACCGCATGCTGTCTTTTGGTGGATAAAGAGGAAATCGGCAGCGTTGGCGCAACGGGAATGCAGTCCAAGTTCTTTGAAAATATTTTTGCGGAAGTGTTAGACTGCATGGAGCAGTTTAGCGAGCTTACCTTAAGAAGAGCCCTTGCCGCTTCGAGGATGCTATCTTCCGACGTCAGCAGCGCATTTGATCCTACTTATGCCTCAAGCTTTGACAAAAAGAACGTGGCTTATTTAGGCCATGGTATGGTATTTAATAAATTTACCGGTTCAAAAGGAAAATCCGGTTCCAACGACGCCAATGCGGAATACCTTGCCTTCATCAGAAAGATTATGGACGATGCAGAGGTTTCCTTTCAGACTGCGGAGCTTGGAAAAGTGGATTTGGGCGGCGGAGGAACCATTGCCTATATTCTTTCCCTGTACGGCATGAACGTCATTGACTGCGGCGTTGCGGTTCTCAATATGCATGCGCCCTTTGAAGCGACTTCCAAGGCGGATCTTTATGAGGCAAAATGCGGTTATCAGGCATTTTTGCTGTCAGAATAGATTATCGTCATAGGAACGGCTTTAAAGCTGTGGCAAATAAGCGGCTTCATAAAGCGGCGTTCATTACACAAATGAAGGAATAGCCGCAGGAAAGGATCACAGACAAAAATGGCAATCGTAATATTAAAAAAAGGAGAGGGCAGAGCGTTAAAGGCCGGCGGATGCTGGATATTTGACAATGAAATCGATTCTGTCATGGGAACCTTTGAAAATGGGGAAATCGTCATGGTACATGATTTTGACGGTTTTCCTTTAGGGCGCGGTTTTATCAACAGAACATCCAAAATCCGTATCAGGATGATGACAAGACAGAAGGAACAGGAAATTGACGAGGCTTTTTTGTATCAAAGGGTAAAGGAAGCCTGGGAATACCGTAAAAGAACGGTAGATACAGGAAGCTGCCGTCTGATTTTCGGAGAGGCGGATTTCCTGCCGGGAATGGTAGTGGATAAGTTTGAAGATGTTTTGGTGGTGCAGTCCCTTGCCTTGGGAATCGATCAGTTAAAGCCGCTTATCTTGGAACAAATTCAAAAAGTCCTTTCGGAGGACGGCATTCAGATTCGCGGGATTTACGAAAGAAGCGATGCCAAGGTGCGCAAACAGGAGGGAATGGAGCCTTATAAGGGCTTTATGGGAGAACCCTTTGACACCAATGTACAGATTGTAGAAAACGGCGTGAAATACATAGTGGACGTAAAAGACGGACAAAAGACGGGATTTTTCTTAGACCAGAAATATAACCGTCTTGCCATTCATAAATTGTGCAAAGGCGCCAGAGTCCTTGATTGCTTTACCCATACGGGCTCTTTTGCTTTAAATGCAGGAATTGCAGGCGCAAAAGAGGTAACAGGTGTGGACGCTTCGGAGCTTGCCGTGAAGCAGGCCCGGGAAAACGCTTTATTAAACGGATTGCAGGAGCGGGTTTCTTTTATCTGTGAGGATGTGTTTGAACTGCTTCCCAGGTTAGAGGAACAGGGAGAAAAGTACGATGTGGTCATTTTAGACCCGCCCGCCTTTACAAAATCCAGAAATTCCATTAAAAATGCGGTAAAGGGCTATCGGGAAATCAATCTAAGGGCTATGAAACTGGTAAAGGACGGCGGCTTTTTATGCACCTGCTCCTGTTCTCATTTTATGGACTATGAACTATTTACAAAGACCATCGGGCAGGCAGCTAAAAACGTTCATAAACGTCTGCGGCAGGTGGAGTATCGCACTCAGGCTCCCGACCATCCCATTTTATGGGCGGCGGATGAATCCTACTATCTGAAATTTTATATTTTTCAGGTAGTGGCTGAGAGATAGAAGAATTTTAAAGGCCAAAAAGCAATGTTGACGGTCAAATTGCAGAGAATATATGCAAAGTAATAAAAAATGTGACATGGGATTCTGTTGTCGCATTTTTATTGCTTTGTAAGTTATGAATAGATTTGTGATAAACTTTAGATTGTGTTATACTTGTTGGTAAAAGGAAGTGGTTTTTCACTTGCCTGATAAAAGCGGCATTAACAAGGAGAAAGAAATGAAAAGAGCGATTATTACTGTTTTAGGAAAAGATACAGTAGGCATCATTGCCCGCGTATGTACCTATTTAGCGGAGCATGAAGTGAATATTCTGGATATTTCCCAGACCATTGTACAGAATTACTTTAATATGATGATGATTGTGGATATGGGAAAATCCACGGCGGCCTTCGATACGGTGGTGGACGAACTGGCAGCTTTAGGCGAGGATATCGGCGTTATGATCAGATGCCAGCGGGAAGATATTTTTGATATGATGCATCGTATTTAACGGGAGTGAAGCCATGATAAATTTTTATGAAGTAAATGAAACCAATAAGATGATCGAAAAGGAAAACCTGGATGTAAGGACCATTACCCTTGGCATCAGCCTTTTGGATTGTATCGATTCCGATCTGGAAACCCTTCGGAACAATATTTATACCAAGATAAAAGAAACAGCCAAGGATTTGGTAGCTACAGGGGAGGAAATCGAAAAGGAATTCGGAATCCCCATTGTCAACAAAAGAATTTCCGTTACGCCCATCGCCCTGATTGGCGGGGCAGCCTGCAAAAGTCCTGAAGATTTTGCAAAGATTGCAGAAACTCTCGATACGGTAGCGAAGGAAGTAGGGGTAAATTTTTTGGGCGGTTATTCCGCACTGGTTGCAAAGGGCATGACAAAGGCGGATGAAATGCTGATTAAATCCATTCCACTTGCATTGTCCAAAACAGAACGCGTATGCAGCAGCATTAATCTGGGCTCCACCAAAACAGGCATCAATATGGATGCGGTAAAGCTTATGGGAGAAATTGTAAAGGAAACAGCAGAGTACACAAAGGATAACGGTTCCATGGGCTGTGCAAAGCTGGTTGTGTTCTGCAATGCGCCTGACGACAATCCTTTTATGGCAGGGGCTTTTCACGGAGTAACGGAAGCGGATAAGATTATCAACGTAGGCGTTTCCGGTCCAGGAGTGGTAAAGACCGCTTTGGAAAAAGTACGTGGGGAGAATTTTGAAGTCCTCTGCGAGACCATTAAAAAAACGGCATTTAAGGTAACCAGAGTGGGACAGCTTGTGGCAAAGGAAGCTTCCCGTATGCTGGGAATTCCTTTTGGAATCATAGATTTATCCCTTGCGCCCACACCGGCCATAGGGGATAGTGTTGCGGATATTTTAAAGGAAATCGGCGTGGAGCATCCGGGCGCCCCGGGCACTACGGCGGCGCTGGCTCTTTTAAACGATCAGGTAAAAAAGGGCGGCGTTATGGCGTCTTCTTATGTAGGCGGCTTAAGTGGTGCATTTATTCCTGTCAGCGAGGATCAGGGCATGATTGACGCCGTTAATGCAGGCGCCCTGACGTTAGATAAGTTAGAGGCCATGACCTGCGTGTGCAGCGTGGGACTTGATATGATTGCCATTCCGGGAGATACAAAGCCGTCTACCATTTCCGGTATTATTGCCGATGAAATGGCTATCGGTATGGTAAACCAGAAGACCACCGCAGTCAGGATTATTCCCGTTATCGGAAAGGGCGTGGGAGAGACTGTGGAATTCGGCGGTCTTTTGGGATATGCGCCCGTTATGCCGGTCAACCGGTTTGCATGTGATAATTTTGTAAATAGGGGCGGAAGGATTCCGGCGCCTATACACAGCTTTAAAAATTAAAAGCAGGGACAGAAAAAAGAAGAAGGTAATTTTTTATTTCTATCATGTAAAATTTAAGGAGAATTGGAGGGTTACTCATGTATCATTGCCATATTTGTTTTTATCTTTTGGGAAATCAGGCAGATTATTTTGATTTTATAAAAAAATCAAAACCATTTCTTAATTTTGAACATGAGTTTATGGAGAGCAGGGAACCGGAAGCAGAACTGCTAAACAGAGCAGATGTGGTTCTCGTAAATTTACAGGGAATGGATATAGGAAACATCCTTACACTTTTTGCTGAACATAGTGAAAAGGAAAGGGAAATTATTCTGATTGCAGAAAAGAATCAGACAGAAGAACTGGTTTGCGGGAAATTGCCGGAGAATCTGGATATATGGAGTCTTCCTATGTCTGAAGAGGAATTTTGTTTCCGGCTTTTAAGATGGCAGCGGCAGTATAAGAGGGACAAAGACTTTTGGCAGGCCAGAAATTATCTGGATGCAACCATTAATCATGTGCCCCATCTGATTTGGTATAAGGATAAAGAGGGCGTTCATGAAAAGGTCAATGAAAGCTTCTGCAAGGCAGTAAATAAAACCATGGAGCAGATAGAAGGGCGGGGGCACTACTATATTTGGGATATTACTTCGGAGGAATATCATAAAGGCGAATATGTCTGCATGGAATCGGAATATGAGGTTATGGAGAAGCAGGAAACCTGTATTTTTGATGAGAGTGTAAAAATCGGTAATGAGATGCGGCAGCTGAAGACTTATAAATCCCCTTTATTTGATCTGGACGGGAGCGTCATGGGAACGGTAGGCGTGGGAATAGATGTTACCCAGGAGCGTCTTTATGAGCAGATGATTTTGAATAATGCCAATACGGATTTCCAGACGGGATTGTACAACAGAAGATATGTATACCAGTTTATAGAGCAGGAAGGGGAGAAACCTCTGACGGTGTTCTTCCTGGATTTGGATAATTTTAAACAAGTAAATGACAGGTATGGACATCAGGAGGGCGATCGGCTGCTGTTGGTTACCACAAAGGCTCTTAAGGAATGCATGCCAGATGATGTAGTTGCCAGAATGGGCGGAGATGAATTTCTGGTTATCCGGGGTGGTAAGACAACGGAAGCCGAAATGGAGGAAAAGAGAAAATGGCTTCAGGAGCAGCTTGATCAGACATACATAAAAGAAGAACATTTCGGGAATGTATCGGCAAGCGTCGGCGTGGCATATTCTGAAAAGGGGAATCGGGATATCGACTTACTGATCGGAAAGGCGGATTCTTTTATGTATCAGGTTAAGAAAGAAAAGAAAAGCCGGAGATGAAGCGGTTTTAACAGGGCTTTGGGTTATATATCCTGTTGAAAAAAAATAATGAAGCGGATATAATAAAGATACGGGTAGATAATCGAAATATATCAATATGATAGGCAGGGTTTGGGGCTTATGGTAAAAACAAGAAGAGAGGTTCTCATTGTAGAAGATCAGAAACTGAATCGGGAAATGCTGCAGGATATATTGGAGCCGGATTACGCAACTGTATGTGTGGGAAACGGACTGGAAGCGCTGAATATCCTGTTGGACAACGGGGAAAAGTTTTCGGCGGTTCTTTTGGACATTTTGATGCCTGTTATGGATGGATATGAAGTCATGCGGGTTATGCAGAAAACTCCCGGTTTATCAAAGATGCCTGTTCTGGTTACCAGCCAGGCATTTGAAGAGGAGTATGAGTTAAAGGCGCTAAATATGGGAGCCAGCGATTTTATTTCCAAGCCTTACAACGGAGAAATTTTAAAGAAACGTCTGTATAATCTGATTCAGATGCATGAAAATGCAACGGCTGTAAGACTTATGGAAAAAGACAGCCTTACAGGGCTTTACAGCAAAGAGGGATTCTGTCACAAGTTAGATGAAATGTTAAGCGGCGGGACGGATGTTCCTTATGATATTGTTGCTCTTGATATTGAACATTTCAAATTATTCAATGATACATATGGCGTGGATGAAGGCGACCGGCTCCTCAAATACGTGGGTAGGCATGTTGTGGATGAAAGCGGCTTTTATAACGGCGTCTGCTCAAGAGTTTATGCGGATCAGTTTTTGATATTCTGTGAGCGTTTAAATGATGAGTATGTGTCAAAAGCTGTGGAGAACATCAACCGCAGTATGGAAAGCTATCCATTGGATATGAAGGTACATGTAAAGGTGGGAGTATATCAGATTCATGATATTTCCGTTCCGGTAAACAGCATGTGCGACAGGGCTTTTATTGCCGTAAAGGCGGCAAAAGGCCTTTATGAAAAGGATGTGGCATATTATGATGATTCCATTCGGGAAAAGCTTCTTTTAGAACAACAGATCGGGGACGATATGGTCCGTGCCTTGAGGGAAGAACAGTTTGATGTTTATTTCCAGCCCAAGTATAATCTGGTAACAGGAGAGATGGCAGGTGCGGAGGCACTGGTAAGATGGTATCATCCTGTAAAGGGATTTATGTCTCCGGCGGAGTTTATACCGATTTTTGAAAAGAACGGCTTTATTACGGAACTGGATATGTATGTATGGAATAAAAGCTGTGAATACATTGCCAAGTGGCAAAGGAAATATGGAAAACTGGTTTCTCTTTCCGTGAATGTTTCCAGAAAAGATATTTATAAACAAAATCTCCCGGAAATCTTAGAGAATATAGTCAGAAAAAAAGGATTAACCCCGGAAATTCTCCATCTGGAAATTACGGAAAGCGCTTATACGGAAAATCCGGAGCAGTTGATTCTCATAGTGGAACAGTTAAAAAAAGCGGGCTTTATCATTGAAATGGATGATTTCGGAAGCGGCTATTCATCCTTGAATATGCTTGCGGAGCTGCCTATTGATATTTTAAAGCTGGATATGAAATTTTTGCAGAATAAGGGAGAGCAGAGCAAAAATGAAAATATCATGAGTTCCATTGTAGCTTTGGCAAAGAAAATCAACCTTTATGTCATAGCGGAAGGCGTGGAAAAGGAGAAACATATTTCCATGCTCAAGTCTATGAAATGTGATATGGTACAGGGATATTATTATGCGAAGCCCATGCCGGCTGAGGAATTTGAAAAGACATGTCTTAGATAGGAGACATGTCTTTTTCTTTAGAATGTATTTATGCAAATTGATCAAAAACATATTAATCGGCAGCCCGCAGTTTAACCATCTGTCTGCGGTATTCATCCCGCATGCCGTGACGGTATTTGGTTCCGGCAATGCATTCGTATACGTGGGATGCATGGACATCGTGCTCAAACTGCTTTCTTCCTAATGGGTAAAGGTTAGCGGCGGCTGATGTGGTTTTGGTAATGAGAGGTATGGACGTATTTTTCTTAATGAGCTTGGAAAGAGGCGCGGCTTTTTCATTGAAGCCCAGAGCTCTGGCATAAAATACAATGCCGGAATCCATGTATTTTGCTACGTCTTCCGTGAAGGTGTCCAGTAAAATATGGGAAAGGCATCTGCTGATACGCGCATAAGTTACCTCTTTTGTCTTTAAAATATCGCAAAAATCATCATATTCCTGCATTTTGAAAGTGTTTTTGACGATTTTGTCGGAGATGCTTTTTGTAATATCCAGATATTCTGTGAAGCCCTTCTCCCTTTCCTGAATCAGTTTGAAATTCAACATGGAGGAAAAATCCGATGAAAAAACAGGGAAGGTTTTGTGAAAACTTTCCTGCATGATTTCGTAGACTGCTTTTGGCAGCTGGGGGCGTACCATCTCCAGATTATCCTGGGTAAATAAAGACTGCCTGATGGAAATCGCAGAACTGAATGTATCGTCAAGCCTGTAGGAGTGGTAGTCGGAGCCTATTCTCAAATTGGTAAAAGGCTCGATGGAACTGTTCTGACGTATAATGGCCTTAATATATTCGATGCCCAGAATGTTGTTGGGATAGCCCAGAATCACATCAAAGGGAACAAAACCGTCTAAGGTTTCCGCCAAAGCAGTATTACGTGCTACAGGATATGTAGAGCCGCATTTTAAATGGCTTTTTAAAAGCTTCTGGTATTCCTCCGATTCATAGGCAAGAGCGCTGGCAATGTTTTTGAGAGGAACAATGTCTCCGCATTCACTACCGAAACAAATGGAATCAACGCATCCTAATTGGTTTAATAAGGCGATAGCGCCGGAAGCAAAGTATTCCGCACTTCCCGTAGCATAGCAGACCGGAAGCTCCAAAACTAAATCGGCTCCACCCATGAGGGCCATTCTGGCGCGGCTGTATTTATCAATGAGGGCAGGCGTGCCTCTCTGGGTAAAATTGCCGCTCATGACAACAATCATGTAGTCGGCATCTGTAATCTGCTTTGCTTTTTGAAGCTGATAGTAATGACCGTTGTGAAAAGGATTGTATTCTGCTATAATGGCCGCAATTTTCATAAGATGTTCTCCCCGTTGGTATTTTGTTACGATAGTTAAAGTAGCCTAATATATCAAAGATAACATGTTTTTGAAATTCCAACAACTATTAGTGGGTAAATTTTAAAAATTTATTGAAATAAAGATATAATACGGTTAAATTAAATCATACAAAACTTGTGGTTCCTTTGGGAATGCATTATAATATGAGCAAAGGAACGTGAAAGGAGATATACGGATATGTCATATATTGATCTGATTAAAGAGAAAGCAAAAGCCGATCGCAAAACAATCGTATTGCCGGAAACAAACGACAAAAGAACTTTGATCGCGGCGGCACGTATTATGCAGGAAAAAATTGCGGATATTATTATGGTAGGGAATGAAGAAAAAATTATGGACGGCGCCCGCTGGCTGGAGGTTGAGCTGGATGACGTTACTGTGATAGACCCTGAAAAATATGAAAAATTTGACGAATATGTCCAGCTTTTATATGAAACAAGAAAATCAAAGGGAATGACCCTTGAAAAAGCGGAGGAAATTTTGAAGACGGATTATCTGACTTTCGGCGTTATCATGGTAAAGGCCAATGACGCCGACGGTATGGTGGCAGGAGCCTGCCATGCAACGGCTGATACTTTAAGACCCGCTTTGCAGATATTGAAAACGGCTCCGGGAGTTAAGCTTGTTTCTGGCTTTTTTATTCTGGATGTGCCGAATTGCGAATATGGCGAAAACGGAACCTTCCTTTTTGCGGATTGTGGTCTGAATCAGGATCCTACGGCGGAAGAACTGGCAGATATTGCGGAAACTTCTGCAAAGAGCTTTAAGAGCCTGGTAGGGGCGAAGCCCATTATTGCCATGCTTTCCCATTCCACCAAGGGAAGTGCAAAGCATATGCTTGTGGATAAGGTGGTTGAAGCAACCAGGATCGCAAAGGAGGTTTACCCTAATCTCTGTGTGGATGGAGAATTACAGGCGGATGCGGCGTTGGTTCCCCATATTGCCAAATCCAAAGCGCCGGGCAGCGAAGTGGCCGGTAAAGCAAACGTACTTGTATTTCCCAATCTGGACTGCGGAAATATTTCCTATAAGCTGGTACAAAGACTTGGAAAGGCCGAGGCTTACGGTCCCATGCTTCAGGGAATCGCCAAGCCGGTCAACGATTTGTCGAGAGGATGTTCGTGGGAGGATATTGTGGGCGTTGTGGCCCTGACGGCGGTGCAGGCACAGCTGGTATAAAAATAGATAAAAAGACTGTATCAAAAAAGAATTTTCCGGTTCTTTTCTGATACAGTCTTTTTCAGATATTTTTAGATGGAAGATATATTGTGGGGGATTGTCAGTTCCGTAAGAATAACGGCAGACAAAAAGTATCCTGCCAGATAGAAACAATAGTAATACATAAAGAACATGGCAGGGGCCGTTAAAAAGATAAGAACCACCTGGGTGCCTGTAAGGAATAGTAGAAAAGCAGGCACGGCCTTTTTCTTCACAAGACAAAATAGTATGAGAAATAATGCAATGATAATGGTAGGAAGGCAATTATAAAAAACAGGATAGAAAAGATTTGTTTTAATATTGTCTTCTTTATAATTCCGACAGGATAAAAAGTCGATAACGGTATTTCTGACTTTTCTACCCAAAACCGGCTGCATAAAGTAATAGTTGTTTTTGTAGTCTTCCCCGTAATAATTTAAGGTATAAACCGTCTCTGAGGTAGGAGCGGTGGGATGGTTGATTTCATCCGGAACCATGCCGTTGGTGTGCATAAAGGTCAGCCAGCGGTAATAGAGAAAATGGTCGAAGTTGTTAAAAATCAGTCTCATGGATGCCGCCATAAATCTGTTTAGCTGTTCTTTCGGCAGTATATCGGGAATGTTCCAGTACTGGCTGATATTGCGGACGGACGGATGAATGCGCAGCGCCTGTACATCAATTAATTCGTTGATGGCCATAATATCATCGTAAGCGGTTTCGCCGCGGATTTCATCCTGGGCAAAAATATTTCCCAAAGGATTGATGACAAGGGATATGGGATATTTATTACTTCCGTTTAAAGCAATTTTGTTGGGAATGTTAAATATTTGAAAGGAAACCAATATAATAAGAAAACAGAGGAAAACCTGTTTCAGATGTTTCTTGTATATAAATTTAACTGCCAGAGGTATAAATAACAGCAAATAAATATATTCACTTCTCCATGCGATGATCAGACCGCAGAGCAGGGAAACGACAATGAGCCGCTTCGTAGTCAGAAGCTGTTTTTTCCAGCTGCAGAAGCATATGCACATAATGAGAAGGAAAATCCAGCCTACTAAAGTGGCGCGAAGGGTAAAGAGATTACCGTCCATAACAGGCAGGAAAAAGCAGACCAGACGGCAGAGAATCAGCTTTCGTCCGGGATAAACGGATTTTAACATAGAAAAAATGCAGGCATAAATGCAGCAGATGATAACGATCTGAAAAAAAGAAATAGAAGCCATGGAGGGAAAAAACCTGAGGCATGCAATGTAAAACAGGCTGGTAATTCCCGTCTGGGCGGGAGACAGGGTTAAGCTGCGCGCAGCCTGCAGCACATAAAATTCGTCTCCTTTGAAGATGCCGGGCCAGGTGCATAACAGCAAAAGCATCATAGGAACAAAATAAATAAGAAATTCCTTTGTCAGCTTCAAAAACGCCGGGTTTTTGGTAAAAAGCAAACAGACTGCAATCAAAAGGCACAGATAGACAAAAAAGCCAAAAAGCATCGATACAGCTATGGCAGCAAGTTGTGTCTTTCCCCATGTAATATCCCGGGAAAAAATGTTATGAACCTGATTGCGAAGAATAAGGCTGTGAAAAATATATAAAACCAGCGCCGCTAAAAGAAGAAACGGACGGAAAGCTTTGGGAAATCCGGATTTAAAAATTGCCATAGTGTGTTCTCCAAAATAAAAATGAATATAGCATGAGTATATCATAACAGGCCCAAAATGTAACCTGAAAAGCTGTTTTTACTGCGATTAAAAGGTCCGGATGAAAAATTGTGACTAAAAAAGTGAATAAAAAATCAGAAAAAGAAACATGATTATTGACAAATACCACTAAGTTATGTATAATCGTTTGAGTGTGGATAGGAGTATGAAATGTTACTGAACCTGACAGACATCTTATCAAATGAAGGTAAAACAGAAGAAATCTCTGTTGTTTATGAGTCCGGTTTCTTTCAATCGGATCAGGGAAAATTCAAGGTACTGCAAAACGGGCCCGTTGTATTAACCTTAAGCAACCAGGGAAAAGGCGAGATGAGCGTAACCGGAAAGGGCAGCCTGCAGTTTCGGACAAGGTGTGACCGTTGTCTTGCCCCTGTAGATATTACCGTTGATATTTGGATTGATGAAGCAATCGGGACAGAGCAGATTGAAAATCCCGCCGATGCCGATGAGTGTCCGTACTTGAAGGGCTATCAGTTAGATACGGAAGTGTTGATCGGCAATGAAATATTGATAAACTGGCCAGGTAAAATCTTGTGCAAAGAGGATTGCAAAGGCATTTGTGCAAAATGCGGTAAAGATTTAAACCAAGGGGACTGTGGATGTGATACCTTCATTCCCGACCCCAGAATGGCAGTAATAAAAGATATCTTTAACGCGAATAAGGAGGTGTAACGATGTCTATCTGTCCTAAAAATAAATCTTCTAAAGGTAGAAGAGATAAGAGAAGAGCAAACTGGAAGATGAGTGCTCCCACTTTGGTAAAGTGCAGCAAGTGCGGCGCTTTGATGATGCCTCACAGAGTTTGTAAGGCTTGTGGCGCATACAATAAGAGAGAGATCATCAGCGTAGATTAATAAAATGTGCAAAGTAAAGGCCATCGGCAGTATGCCGGTGGTTTTTTTATGTCCTTATGTATCAGAACCTTCTTTTTCAAATTAATGTAAAATTGTATTTTTATTGTATTTATTGTCGACGGGATATTGTTGACGCATATATAACGGTGAGTATATAATTTTAATTAGCAGTTGAAACGACAAAAAACGCCTTTTTTAATGATTTATTATTCACTATTTATAAAGGCATGGAGGAGTAGATTGCTAAATACATATTAAAAAAGAAAAGGAGGAACTGACATGAAAAGAAAAGATCTTGTGAAGCACACAAAAAAACTGGCAATGGTTCTTGGAGTCGCATTGGCGCTTGCTATATCCTTTGCCCATGAGGCGTTTGCTATGGAACAGAACGCCATTTTTACAAATGATAACGAAATTTATACAGGAAGTATAAAAATTGAGAATACAGAAACAGGCGGAATTTATGAATTTCCCATGGCATTACAAAAAGAGGCGGGGCAGATGCGAACTTGCAGTGATGATGGTTTGATAACGGAGAGCTACGAAGCCATCATGGAGATTGACAAAGAAGGGAATGTAAAGGTTGTGGATACCGTACCATCTATGCCCAGAACGGAGGCGTCGTCATCAGATTCTAATACCTACTGGAAAGCATATATCAGTATTACTTATTCGGTAAACAATACCACTGCAAATTTGACAAAGGTATCAGGCTCATGGACACAGTTAAGGGGCAATACTACTCTGTCGGACCGCTATGTATATTATGCAATCAATGGTGGAAATGTGGGAAACAGTGGGGAACAGAGACCGAGCAGCAATTCCTTTTCCTATAACACAGGGTTCAGCAGTATAAGCTCTGCCAGATTATATTCTATCGGGGCTAATTCAAGGGCAACTGTTACGACAGAAGCGGGGTTGAAATTGAATTTGACAACAAATGTTGAAAAACGCTTTACGAGTTAAGCGCTTGGAAAAGGGGGAGAAGGCTTATGAAAAAAAAATTTATAACAGGTATGCTCTTTTGTATGATGCTGTGCGCATGCGGTAATGCTTCTGGAGAGGAAGGAAGCAAGCCGGTTTCAGAGGAAACTGCATGGAACGTTTATACTTATTCCGAAACGGAAACAGGATATCAATATACAATGAACGAGTATACTGTTTCCGATGAGGATGAATTGGAATCATTGCTTGAAAAAGCGGAGAGCGACATGAAGGCGCCTTCCTATATACCAGAGGGATATGCCTTTGAAAGCGCATACGTGACCTATTACGTGACAAAGGAAATGTTAGACGGGTTATCTCCGGAAGAAAAAGAGGAAAACGGAAGTATCGTATATGAATATTTACTGCCAGATGAAGCGCTGACTCAGATCGACGGTTTTCAAATAACGTATTCCAACGAGAAAGGCGAAAAGCTTTTGGTAAGTGCGGATTATGTAGTAAATATGGAGATAGATACAGGAAACCAGGATTTTAAGGAATTGGAAGCGGTGGGGTATGAAGCTGCCAGGGCAGGGCTCTTTCAGGAGGAATATGTGGGAGAATTTTTTCGCAATGCGCAGCCGGTCTATGAATACCAGGGAAACTCGGAGGTAAGTCTAAACTGTATTTTTGTCAGGGTTCAGATGCCGGATGAAAATGAGGCTGAGACCGTCAAAATCGCAGAGAGCATGTGACAAATTAAGAAAACACAGTGTTGATACAAGGAGATGCTTTGTAAAAAGGGCGTCTCCTTTTAAACGTGTGATGGATAAGAATTAAGAATGACAGGCATCGAAAAAAGATGGGCATTTGTTGACTTTTTCCCCTTCTTTTAGTATATTTATAAAAGTATGGAGGTTAAGTAGAATGGGAGAAATGGTAAATGTTGCACTAGATGCGATGGGCGGAGACAATGCACCGGGAGAAATTGTAAAAGGTGCGGTGGAAGCTATAAATGAAAGAGATAATGTTAAGGTATTTTTACTAGGGAAAGAGAACCTGGTAAAAGCAGAGCTGGCGAAATATACCTATGATGAAAGCAGAATAGAGATTATACATACGGAAGATGTCATTGAAATGGCAGAGGCTCCCGTAAATGCTATCCGCAAAAAGAAGGATTCCTCCATCGTTAAAGGCATGAACATGACGAAAGAAGGCATAACTGACGCTTTTGTTTCGGCGGGCAGCACCGGGGCGGTACTGGTAGGCGGCACTGTTTTAGTGGGTAGAATCAAGGGAGTGGAAAGGGCGCCTTTAGCGCCTTTAATTCCTACGGCAACAGGTGCAGCTCTATTAATCGACTGCGGGGCAAATGTTGATGCCAGGTCTTCCCATTTACTGCAGTTTGCCAAGATGGGTTCTATCTATATGGAAAGCGTTATGGGCATTAAAAATCCCCGTGTGGCGTTGGTCAGCAACGGCGCGGAAGAGGAAAAGGGAAATGCCCTGGTAAAGGAAACACATCCTCTTTTAAGAAGCTGTCCTGATATTAATTTTATCGGCAATATTGAGGCAAGGGATATCCCCATGGGCATGGCGGATGTGGTTGTATGCGAAGCGTTTGTAGGCAATGCTATTTTAAAAACCTATGAAGGTGTAGGAGCTGTTTTGATCAACAAGATCAAAGGCAGCCTTATGGAAAGCTTACGCACAAAAATAGGCGCCCTTTTAATTAAACCCGCTTTAAAGAGAACCCTGGGCGAATTTGATGTGGACAAGTATGGCGGGGCTCCTCTTTTAGGATTAAACGGTCTGGTTGTGAAGACCCACGGCAATTCAAAAGCGGTTGTTATTAAAAACTGTATTTTCCAGTGCGCCACATTTAAAGAACAGAAAATTAACGAGAAGATAAAAGAGGGAATCGTTCCCGTAAGTGAATAGGAAGGAAGTCATTTGGTGGAATTTGAAGTTTTACGCGACATTCTGGTTAAAATACTAGGGGTTGCTCCGGATGAAATAACCATGGACAGTACGTTTGCAGAGGATCTGGGTGCGGATTCTTTGGACATGTATCAGGTTGTCCTGCAAATGGAAGAAACCTTCGATATAGAAATGGTACCGGAAAAGGTAGAAAAAATTAAAACGGTTTCCGAAGCAATGTCTTACATTACACATGCAAAAAAGAAATAAAAAGCCCGTCAGGGGCTTTTTCATTGCGTGTGCGAAGCAATGAGCAGTGCCACGAAACAAGATGGAAAAAGGACTGCTTGCAGTCATTTTTGCCAGATTGTGGAGTGATAGGGCGAAGCCCGTAAATGAGGAAAACCGAAGGTTTTCCGAATGTGCACTGCGGAGTTGAGCCACGAAACAAGATGGAAAAAGGACTGCTTGCAGTCATTTTTGCCAGATTGTGGAGTGATAGGGCGAAGCCCGTAAATGAGGAAAACCGGAGGTTTTCCGAATGTGCCATGCGGAGTTGGGTGCGGACAAGCTATGAAAGAAGTAAAGGTTACAAGAATGGAATCAATGGAAGAATTGGAACAGAAAATAGGATACAGCTTTAAAAATGAAGCGTTGCTGCGCCAGGCGCTGACCCACAGCTCTTTTTCCAATGAACAGAAAATCAAGAAATGGAAAAACTATGAGCGTATTGAATTTTTGGGAGATGCGGTTCTGGAATTAATCAGCAGCGATTATTTTTACCGCACTTATCCTGATGAAACGGAAGGAAATCTTACAAAGATGCGGGCCGCTGCCGTCTGTGAACAGGCTCTTGCCATTACTGCGAGGGAATTGGATCTGGGAAAATATCTGGTGCTTGGAAAGGGCGAGGAGCAAAACGGCGGCAGGGAAAGAGATTCCATTATTGCCGATGTGGTAGAGGCTGTTATCGGCGCCATTTATCTGGATTCCGGCATGAGGGAGGCAAAGCATTTTATTTATCGCTTTGTGTTAAATGATTTGGAAAATAAAAGACTTTTCTTTGATGCGAAGTCTGTTTTACAGGAATATTTACAGGAAGAAAAGGCGGGAGAACTGACTTACAGATCCGTAGGAGAAGAAGGACCGGAGCATGAAAAGGTTTTCATTATGGAAGCGGTGTTAAACGGAGAAGTCATCGGAACCGGTAAGGGGAAAAGCAAGAAAGCGGCACAGCAGAGTGCGGCCTATGATGCCTTAATGAAATGTCAAGGGGCAGATGAGGGGTAAATTATGTATTTAAAAAGTATTGAAGTTCATGGATTCAAATCCTTTGCAAATAAAATTGTATTTCAGTTTCATCAGGGCATTACGGGTATCGTAGGCCCGAACGGAAGCGGTAAGAGTAATGTGGCCGATGCGGTCCGCTGGGTTTTAGGCGAACAGCGCATCAAACAGCTCCGTGGCGCCAGTATGCAGGACGTTATTTTTTCCGGTACGGAAAACCGCAAGCCTTTAGGTTATGCTTATGTTGCCATTACTTTGGATAACAGCGATCATTCCCTGGCAATTGATTTTGAGGAAGTGACCGTTGCCAGAAGGATTTACCGTTCCGGGGAAAGCGAATACCTGATTAACGGCGCACCCTGCAGGTTAAAGGATGTTAATGAATTGTTTTATGACACCGGTATCGGTAAGGAAGGCTATTCCATTATCGGACAGGGTCAGATTGATAAAATCTTAAGCGGCAAGCCTGAGGAACGCAGGGAGCTTTTTGATGAAGCGGCAGGTATTGTAAAGTTCAAGAGAAGGAAAGTGACCGCTCAGAAAAAGCTGGAGGATGAAAAAGCCAATATGGTCCGTATCAGCGATATTCTGACGGAACTGGAAAAGCAGATAGGACCTTTGGAGAAGCAGTCGGAAAAGGCGAAAATATATTTAAAGCAGAAAGAGGAATTAAAGACTCTGGATGTGAATATGTTTTTACTGGAGAATGCCCGGCTTAAAGCGCAGTTTGAGGATGTGAAGGAAAAATATGCAATTGCATCCGAAGATTTTAGTAACACTACAAAGGAATATGAAAATATTAAGTCTGAGTATGACAAAATTGCGGAAGAACTGGAAGAACTGGAGCGCAATATAGAAGAGGAGCGCATGGCTCTTTCCGATACCAATGTGATGCGGGGAAAGCTGGAAGGACAGATCAATGTCTTAAAGGAGCAGATTTTATCTGCAACGGGTAATGAAGAGCACTTAAAAGTAAGACAGGCTTCTTTGCAGAAACAGATTGCAGGAAAAGATAGGGAAAAAGAGGAAATCCTTGCAGGTAAAAAGCAGTTTGACGACGCTCTTTCACAGATGGAAGAAAAGAAGGCGGAGGCACAGGCAGCGCTGGAAACACTGCAAAACCGTATGGAGGAACTAAACGGACAGATCGAAGCCGGCAAAAATTCCATTATTCAGGCATTAAATGACCGGGCAGGTATTAAGTCACGTATCAGCAGCTTTGATACGAGGCTGGAACAGATACAGATCCGTAAGGCGGAACTGAATTCCAGACTTCTTCGCGCCAAATCCGATGAAGCAAAGCATGAGGAGGCTATTTTAAAGCTACAGGGCGAATTTGAAGCTATCAACGAAGAAATCAGAGGATTAAATGAAAAACAAAGCTCTTTGGAGGAAAAAAATCACGAGATAACCGACCAACTTTCTGAAAAGGATCAGAAGCTTCGGGATACCCAGGTGCTTTATCATCAGGCAAAATCCAAGCTGGACGCTATCAGCAATTTGACGGAGCGCTACGACGGCTATGGCAACAGCATCCGTAAGGTAATGGAGCAAAAGGAAGAAAATGAAGGTATTATCGGCGTTGTGGCGGATATTATCAAGGTAGAGGAAAAGTACGAAACCGCTATTGAGACAGCCTTAGGCGGCAACATTCAGAATATCGTGACCAACGATGAAGAAACCGCTAAAAAGATGATTTCTTTCTTAAAGAAAAATAAATTCGGGCGTGCTACTTTTTTACCCCTGACCAGCATTACCAGACCACAGGAATTTAAAACCCCTGAAGTTTTAAAGGAAAAAGGCGTAATCGGCATGGCTAATGAGCTTGTGAACACAAAGAAGGAGTACCTCAACGTGGCAAAGGCCATGTTAGGGCGAATTGTTGTTGTGGACAACGTGGACAATGCAGTTAAAATTGCCAGAAAATTTGATTACGGCATTCGTATGGTTACGATAGAAGGCGAACTGCTTGTGCCCGGCGGGGCCATCAGCGGAGGCGCATTCAAAAATTCCAGCAACCTTTTGGGCAGACGCCGTGAAATGGATGAGTTGGAGGCGAAGGTCAAGAATTATTTAAAAGAAATAGATGCGATTTTGGATGATATTGAAAAGACCAAGGGCGAGAGAATGCAGATAAGGCGCAGCTTAGAGGAAGTCAAGGCTACCTTGCAGGAGCGTTTTATTGCACAAAATACTGCCCGTCTCAATGTGATTCAGGCGGAAGAAAAACGAAACGAAACAGGAAAGGGTTATTCACAATTAAAGGAAGAACAGGAAGAAATAGAAGAGCAGCTTTCGGAAATTGCGAAAGGCAAGGAGGATGCGGCCAAAGAGCTTGAAAGTTCTGAGCAGATGGAAAAAAATGTTCAGGTACAGATTGCCGAATTCCAGAAAGAGCTGGATGCCGTCAGGGCAGAAGAAGGAGAACAGGCTGCAAGGAATGCGGAGATGGATGTGGAAATGGAAAAGGTTATCCAGAAACAGTCCTTTGAGCAGCAGAATCTGGATCGTATTCTTGCAGAACGGGGCAGATACGAGGAAGAACTGGCGGAAATCGATTCCGGTATGGTAAATACCGTAAATGATATCCAACAGAAAAAGGCCGATATTGCAGAGCTTGAGAAAACCATTGCGGCTTCCTATGAAAGCCAGAATGAAAACGAAGAAAAGCTCCAAAACAATACAAAGCGAAGGGAAGAGCTTTCTGCAAAACAGAAAAACTTCTTTACGAACAGGGAGGCTTTGTCCGAGCGCATGACTGCGCTGGATAAAGAGGTGTATCGTCTTAATGCCCAGAAGGAACGGTTAGAGGAGTCCATTGAGGCCAAGATCAATTACATGTGGAATGAATATGAGATCACGCTTTCCGATGCGGCAGCCCTGCGCAATGAGGAAATGAATGATCTGACAGTTATGAAAAGGGATGCTGCGGCAATTAAGGACGCCATTAAACGTCTGGGAGATGTCAACGTTAATGCCATTGAGGATTATAAGAGCGTCATGGAGCGTTATACCTTCTTAAAAGGGCAGTATGATGATTTGATTGAGGCGGAAAAACAGCTTTTAGGCATTATCGAGGAACTGGATACTGCCATGAGGAAGCAGTTTGAAGAAAAATTTGCGGAAATTACCAAAGAGTTTGATAAGGTATTTAAAGAGCTTTTTGGCGGCGGCAAAGGTACTTTGGAACTGATTGAAGAGGAGGATATTCTGGAAGCGGGCATCCGTATTATTGCCCAGCCGCCGGGAAAGAAGCTGCAGAATATGATGCAGCTCTCCGGTGGGGAAAAGGCATTGACGGCAATTTCGCTGTTATTTGCCATCCAGAACTTAAAACCTTCGCCTTTCTGTTTGTTGGATGAGATTGAGGCGGCGCTGGATGAATCCAATGTAGGACGGTTTGCCAATTATTTACATAAGCTGACAAAACATACCCAGTTTATTGTCATTACACACAGACGTGGTACAATGGAAAAGGCGGACAGGCTTTACGGCATTACTATGCAGGAGAAGGGAGTTTCCACACTGGTCAGCGTGGACCTCATAGACAAGGATATTCAATAAATTAAATTATTCAGAACCGTTTGGTTCTGAATTGTTTCAAGGAGGTTCTATGGAAGAGGAAAAATTAGGTTTTTTTGGCAGGCTGAAAGCAGGTCTGGCCAAAACGAGGAATAATATTGTACGGGGCATTGATAATGTTTTTTCAGGGTTTTCCAATATTGACGAGGATTTTTATGAAGAACTGGAAGAAATCCTGATCATGGGAGATATCGGCGTTAATGCCACTACAAAGATTGTGGAACGGCTCAAGGAGCAGGTAAGACAGCAGCATATCAAGGAGCCTTCGGAGTGCAAGCAGCTTTTGATTGACGGCATCAAGGAGCAGATGCGGGTGGAGGAAACCGCCTATGATTTTGAATCGGAACAATCGGTTGTACTGGTAATCGGCGTCAACGGCGTGGGAAAGACCACCTCTGTAGGAAAGCTTGCAGGGAAGTTAAAGGACAAGGGTCGAAAGGTTCTTTTGGCGGCGGCGGATACCTTCCGTGCGGCAGCCATTGAGCAGTTGGAGGAATGGTCCCACAGAGCGGGCGTGGATATTATTTCGGGCAGCGAGGGTGCAGACCCGGCAAGCGTTATTTACGATGCGGTCAGTGCGGCGAAGGCAAGACATGTCGATGTGCTTTTATGTGATACGGCGGGAAGACTGCATAATAAGAAAAATTTAATGGAAGAATTAAAGAAGATCAACCGGATTATTGACAGGGAATTTCCGGACGCCCATCGGGAAAATCTGGTGGTTTTGGACGGAACCACGGGACAAAATGCCCTAAATCAGGCAAAAGAGTTTGCCCAGGTAGCGGATTTGACGGGAATCATCCTGACAAAGCTAGACGGAACGGCAAAGGGCGGTATTGCTGTAGCTATCCAGTCGGAGCTGCAGATACCGGTCAAATATATCGGTGTAGGAGAAAGTATTGAAGATTTACAGAAATATGATGCGGATCAGTTTGTAGACGCATTGTTTGATGTGGCTCCCGAGGCTTAAGGAGCAGGAAGAAGGGATAAAATGAGCAGTGAAATGTTGACGTTGGAGAGATTTGAAGAGGCATCGGAAAAGGTAAAGGAAGTGACCCTTCCTACGGAACTGGTATACAGCGAATATTTAAGCGGCCAGACCGGCAACAAGGTTTATTTAAAGCCGGAAAATATGCAGTTTACCGGTGCTTATAAGGTAAGGGGAGCTTATTACAAAATGAGTACCTTGAGCGAGGAGGAGCGGAAAAAAGGAATTATAACCGCTTCCGCCGGCAATCATGCCCAGGGCGTTGCTTATGCGGCAAAATGCTATGGGACCAAGGCGGTTATTGTTATGCCCACTACCACGCCTCTCATTAAGGTTAACAGAACTAAGAGCTATGGGGCGGAAGTGGTTCTTTATGGAAATGTATATGACGAGGCGTGTGATAAAGCATTGGAGCTGGCAAAAGAGCAGGGATATACCTTTATTCATCCTTTTGACGATCCGGCTGTTGCCACGGGCCAGGGCAGTATTGCCATGGAAATCGTAAAGGAACTGCCTTTAGTGGATTATATTTTAGTTCCCATCGGCGGCGGCGGTCTTGCTACAGGCGTTTCCACGCTGGCAAAGCTCTTAAATCCCAAAATCAAGGTAATCGGTGTGGAGCCTGCGGGGGCTAACTGTCTGCAGGAATCTTTAAAAGAGGGAAAGGTAGTAACCCTTCCTTCGGTCAATACCATTGCCGACGGTACGGCAGTTAAAACGCCGGGAAGCAATATTTTTCCTTATTTGCAGAAAAATTTGGATGATATTATTACTGTAGAGGATGAAGAACTGGTTGTAGCATTTCTGGATATGGTGGAAAACCATAAGATGATCGTGGAGAATTCCGGTTTACTGACGGTTGCGGCGTTGAAGCATCTGAATATAAAAAATAAGAAAATTGTTTCCATTTTGAGCGGCGGAAATATGGATGTCATTACGATGTCTTCCGTGGTTCAGCAGGGATTGATTTTCAGGGACAGGATTTTTACGGTTTCCGTATTGCTTCCCGATAAGCCGGGAGAGCTTTGCAGGGTTTCGGGAATTATTGCAGAGGCCAGCGGAAATGTTATTAAGTTAGAGCACAATCAGTTTGTTTCTACCAATAGGAATGCGGCTGTGGAGCTTAGGATTACCATGGAGGCATTCGGGACGGAGCATAAGGGGCAGATTATGGAGGCGTTAAAGGAGAAAGGTTATATGCCGAAGCTGGTCAGGACGAATATTTGATGAATGAGGAATAGGGAGAGACCGGTACGGAATTACAATGGCTCAGCTCTATGGGAGAATATTTCTGTTTTTCCCATAGAGGCGAGCCATTGTTATTCCGTGCGGATTTTGGTTATCGCAAAAATGTGTATTGACATTCGATGAATCAGATGGTAGTATTCTGTAAAGGCATATATTTCTAACATTCTTTTTGCACAGTCTTAGTGCATTCTATTTTCTGCCGGAAGGCGTCTTGAAATCAATGCTTTTAAATCCAACAAATTTATTTTAAAAGCGGGAGTTTCAGGAAAAGGGAATTGATAGGTAACTCCTGCGTAAGGAGGTTGCTTATGAAGAAAGATGAAAAACCTGTACAGGAGAAGGATGTTCAGAAGAAGTACAAGGATACGGTGTTCCGTATGTTGTTTGGGAAAGAGGAGAGGGCTTTATCCCTGTATAATGGTGTAAACGGGACGGATTATAAGGATGCTTCGTCATTGAAATTTAATACATTGGAAAATGCGGTGTTTATGAATGTGAAAAATGATCTATCCTTTGTGTTTGCAAGCAGCGTGAATCTGTATGAGCATCAGTCCACTGTACCTGTAAATATGCCGCTTAGGGATTTATTTTATATTGCGGATGTCTGGCAGAAGGAATTTATGGATAAGAGTATCTACAGTAATAAAAGGACTGTTATGCCCAATCCGAATTTTGTGGTGTTTTATAACGGAGTAAGGGTTTTGCCGGAGCAGATGGAGATGAAGCTGTCGGACAGTTATCTGATACAGACGGATGAGCCTTCGTTAGAATTAAAGGTAAAGGTATTAAATATCAATTCCGGGATGAATGAGGAACTAAAAGAAATGTGCCCGGAGTTAAAGCAGTATATGCAGTATATAGATAAAGTACGGAAGTATAGTGAGGAAATGGAGCTAAAGGATGCAGTCATAAAGGCGGTAGAAGAATGCATCCGGGAAAATATCTTAAGGGATTTCCTTATGGAGCAGAAGTCGGAGGTGGTCAAGATGAGTATTTATGAATTTGATGAAGAGAGGGAAATGGCAATCATCAGGGCGGATGAGCGTGAGCTTGGCAGAGAGGAAGGCAGGGAAGAGGAACAGCATCGGATAACAGTACTATATAAATGCCTGCTCAAAGATAACCGCATGGAGGATTGGGATAAGGCTATCGAAGATAGTACATACTGTGGCAAACTGTATGAAGAATATAGCATTTAGAAGTAAAAGACGAAGTTGGTAAGGATGAGTATTTATGAATTTGATGAAGAGAAAGAAATGGCAATCATCAGGGCGGATGAGCGGGAACTTGGCAGGGAGGAAGGACGAGAGGAAGGCTTGGAAGAAGGTCGAAAAGAAGGCGAACGCCGTATAGCAGTATTATACAAATCTCTGCTGGAAGATGGTCGTACAGAGGATTTAAGAAGGACTGTTGAAGATGATGCTTACCGCAGTATGCTGTGTAAAGAATATGGTATTTAATGTGTCAACAATTTGGTAAAAAACAGAATAGGACATATAGAAAAAATATTTAAAGAAAAGTATGGTTGAAATAATATTTAAAAATAAACTATATACAGTAAAATATATGCAAAATACAGCATTTAAATTTTAATTACATTTTTCCCGCAGTTCATTACATCCCTTATATGAAAGAGCAGTCTCCCACCGATATATATAATATAAATACACCGCTTGGACCTTTCGGGAAAGCGGCGGGTTCTGAATGACAGAAGAACCTATATCGGAAAGGAGAGATGTAAAATGGACACAATGGGAATTGTTACCGGATTTCGTTATCAGAATGAAATCTACAAAAAAGCAAGGGAGGCAAAGCAGACAGACTTTTATGGGAATATCTCTGATGCGGCAGAGCTGACAGAGAAAAAGAGCAGCAGACCTGTCTTAAGTATGACAATGATACCGGATGGCGGGAATGTTACCTATGGAATGACTGCCAAATATGCTGAGCATTCCACGGATGAAAACCCGGTCATACAGGTTTCTTCCAATTACGGCGGAAAAACGGTTATTTACAATGTAAACATTCATGAAGTAAATCCTAATAACGCATCACAGCTTGAGATGTTTGCCTTATGCGCATATAGCGATGATAAGGGAATCAGCGACAGAGGAACTTTCGGCTCTTACCAGCGTATGAAGGTTTTTGGGCAGAATGCGGAAATGAATGGATATTGTCAAAGCTTGGGAGGATATGAGAATTTTCTGGGTGCAAAATTTAACTGGATGAATATCGTATCCAGAATGATGAATGATTATTTACAGGCAGGAATTTACAAACAGTACCAGCAGGGAACGCAGCTGATGGGAATGTTTCAGTATTTTGCAAAAGCATTTTAAATATGTTTTAGAATCCTGTAATACCAAAATGGCAATTTTTGCATAAGTTTCATGGAAAATGGACACCCTTTGTAAAAAAGGAGGTCCATTTTTTATGAAATCATTGATGAGAATTACAGGAGTACGGGGAAGAGAAATACTGGATTCCAGAGGAAATCCTACGGTAGAAGCGGAAATTACTGTGACAGATACCATGACAGGTCACTTTTATAGAGGGCGTGCGGCCGTTCCCAGCGGAGCCAGTACAGGACAATTTGAAGCGGTGGAGCTGAGGGATGGAGAAACCCGATATATGGGGCTTGGTGTGCGTAATGCGGTTCACAATATTGAAACCAAGATTGCCGACGCCATTATGAATATGAACGCTTTGAATCAGATTGAAGTGGATAGAAGGCTTCTTAGAACCGATGGAACGGATAACAAAGGAAATCTTGGAGCCAATGCCATGCTGGCAGTGTCTATGGCGGTTGCAAGAGCCGGAGCGGAAGCGCTGCATATTCCTTTGTACCAATATCTGGGCGGCGTACACACAAGCCTTCTGCCGGTTCCTATGATGAATATTTTAAACGGAGGAAAACATGCGGATAATACGGTGGATTTTCAGGAGTTTATGATTATGCCCGTAAAAGCGGAAGACTTTGGGGACTGCTTAAGAATCTGTGCGGAAATATATCACAACTTAAAACAAATTTGTAAGCAGAGAGGCTTATCCACCGGTGTGGGAGACGAAGGAGGCTTTGCACCGGATCTGCCGGATGCGGAAGCGGTTCTGTCCTTGATTGTGGAAGCAATTAAAGCGGCGGGATATACCCCGGGAGAAGATATAAAAATTGCCATGGATGTGGCGTCCAGTGAATTATATGATGAGACCGACGGCATGTATCATTTTCCGGGAGAAACGGAAAGCCGCAGACGCAAAAATATTGCAGGCGAAGGGGACGCTATTCCAAACGGTGCGTATGAAGCGGGAACAACCCAGGAAGACATTGCGGACACCAAAGAGGTAATCCGGGATGCCAATGAGATGATTTCCTATTATGAAGAGCTTATTTCCAAATATCCTATCATATCCATTGAGGACGGACTGGCGGAGGATGACTGGGAAGGCTGGAAAGAAATGACCAGAAGAATCGGGGATAAAATCCAGCTGGTGGGAGATGATTTATTTGTTACCAATACCAAGCGTCTGGATGCGGGCATTAAGTTGGGGGTTGCCAATGCGATTTTAGTAAAGGTAAACCAGATCGGTACAGTCAGCGAAGCCATGGAGGCTATTGAGATGGCGCACAAAAACGGTTATAAGGCAGTCATCAGCCACCGAAGCGGGGAAACAGAGGATCCCTTCATCGCCGATCTGGCGGTTGCCACCAATGCGGGACAGATTAAGACTGGCGCACCCTGCAGGACGGACCGGGTGGCAAAATATAACCAGCTTCTGCGCATAGCGGAAGAACTTGGGGATGTAGCCGAATATAGAAATCCATTCCAAAAGGTTTAATAAATTATACCCAAAATTATACGATTACCTCATAGCTTTTTTGGACGCTCCTTGCTATAATAGTCCGTATGAAAATTTCAAAGGAGAAAGCTATGTTGTCCAAAAAAGATTTTTATAAGATGGTTATTTCCATGGTAATTCCCATTGCGCTGCAGAACCTGATCAATGTAGGCGTACAGGCCGCCGATGTGCTGATGTTAGGAAAAGTATCGGAAACTGTTTTGTCCGCATCATCTTTGGGCGGACAGATTTCCTACATCATGACGTTGATTTTCTTTGGCATAACGTCCGGAACAACAGTTCTTACAGCCCAGTACTGGGGAAAACAGGATCTGGATGCTATCGAGAGAATACTAGGTATTGCGCTGAAAATCGCAGTCATTGTAGGGTGGCTGTTTATGGTGGCGGCCATCGTTATGCCGGAGGTTTTAATGAAAATTTACACCTCTGAACCGGATGTAATTGCAGAAGGCGTAAAATATCTGCGGATTGTTTGTTTTGCATATGTTTTGATGGCAGTCAGTATGGTATATCTCAATGTGCTAAAAAGCATGGAAAGGGTAGTGATTGCCACGATATGCTACGGGGCTTCTTTTATCACAAACGTGATCATAAATGCGTTTTTGATTTTCGGCATAGGCCCTTTTCCCCAAATGGGAATCAGGGGCGCGGCCGTGGGAACTCTTTGCGCAAGGATTGTGGAGGTGTTGATTATCTGTGTTTATGCCGGGAATAAATCGGTTCCCATCCGTTTCAGAGGGAAATATTTTCTACACATGGATAAGGTATTGCTGAAAGACTTCCTGATTTTTTCCCTTCCCGTAGTGTTGAACGAATTGATGTGGGGACTGGGAACTTCTATGAATACCGCTGTCATGGGACATTTGGGAAAAGCTGTTGTGGCGGCTAATTCCGTGGCGCAGGTCATCAGACAGCTTGTTACGGTAGTTGGATTTGGAATCGCTTCCGTTGCGGCAATTGTCATTGGAAAGACCATCGGACAGGGAGAGATAAAAGCTGCTGAGGTATATGGAAAATATCTTATGCGGATGACTGTTTTGGTAAGTCTGATAGGAGCGGGGCTTGTATTGGCCATGCGTCCTTTGATGCTTGCCCAGATGGAAATGACAGCCCAGGCCAAAGGCTATCTTTCCATGATGATGTTTGTTATGAGCTATTTTGTTATCTGTCAGATGTATAACAGTACCATGGTCGTAGGTATTTTCAGAGGCGGAGGGGATACCAGGTTCGGATTGATTTTAGATGTAAGTACCATGTGGTGCTGCTCTATTGTTTTCGGCGCGTTGGCGGCATTTGTATGGAAGCTTCCCGTAACCATTGTATATATGATTCTTTTGGGAGACGAGATTATTAAAATTCCAATGACCACCTGGCGGTATAAGCAGAAAAAATGGCTTAGGGATGTAACCCGGTAATTTTGCTGCCGCCTCTTTCGACATTCGATGAAATGTGCAAGAGAGTGCGGCATGTTACATATTTCGATCTATTTCTTTTCTTTTTTTATTGAAAATTTCAAGAAGAAATTGTAATTTTTTGAATTTCTTTTTTTATAAACAGTTGACAAAGATAATAAAGTATTATATACTGACAATATAAATGAAAATGATTATCATTTATAAAAAGGCGTGATAATTAAAAAACCGGAAAGGAACAGACATATGGGAACAGTAGTTGTAGGGGCTGCTTTACTTATCATAGTAGGAGCTGTCATATACGGTATGATACGCGATAAAAAATCAGGCAAGTCATTACAATGTGGCTGCGACTGCAAAAATTGCGGTCATCATTGTGGACAATAAATGAAAATCCTGTCGTAAACGACAGGTGCAAAAAATGTCATAATCCTAAAAAAACCGTCGCGGGAAAATTGCCGGACGGTTTTTTAGTGTAGTAAAAAGTGGAGTTACCATATGCTAACTCGCGAATGTGCGAGGACGGAAATGATACATAGATCGTAACAATTTAAAGATGAATAAATAAGCCGGATAATTAATAGAAACGGCGGATAAAGCAGGAGAAAAATGCGGGTATTAAAATTAAGGAAAGGTTATATAATAACGGGGTAGTGTATCGGATTATCATTAATTGATGTGTAAATTGTATTAAAAAGTTTGTAAAACCGTTCTATTTTCAGTAAAAAGGTACATTGTGCTTTTTGCGGCAGATGGATATAATTACCTCTTAGAGAGGTTAGAAGGAGGTAACTATTATGACCTATGAAGAGATTGTTGCTTATACGAGAAGCAAAATGGCAGAAGTAGATATCAGCGGGTATAAAGGACATCTGGCTGCGCAGGTTAACATTACAGGCGAAGGAGAAGGCGCATTTTATGTGGAAATCAACGATAGTAATGCAGTAGTTGAGCCCTATGAGTATTTTGACAGGGACGTAGTGTTGATTGCTTCAGCAGATGTTTTTACTTCGATTGTTGATGGAAAAAAGGATGCGGTTGCGGCATATCTGACAGGTGGCTTGAAGGTAGAAGGCAGTATTGAGAAAGCGAAGGAATTCGGGGAACTCTTAAAGAACAGCAAAAAGAAAGCTGAAAAAAAAGCGGCAGCAAAGCCGGCAAGAGCAGCAAAACCAGAGAAACCGGCAAAAGCTGTGAAGACGACAAAAACAGCAAAGGCTGATAAGGCGGCAAAGACCGTAACGCCTGCCCAGAAGAAGGCTGCGGTTGCAACGGCGAAAAATGTCGTTGCTAAAAAGTCAACTACAAAATCCGCAGAAACAAAATAATACATAAAACGAATAAAAAGTGTGGCTGTTTAACCATTTAAACAGCCATTTTTTATTTTATAATATGAAATAAGACGACGGCAAAACACAAACTATCGGGCACAAGATGAAATAGTTTAGCGAATTGACAGATTTTGTGCGATAAGTAAGGCTTGAATCATAAAAAGTCCTTTTGTTATAATCCATGTCAAAAGAATGGAGGGATTGACATGGAACAACGAAATGTTGTCACGACGAAAGATGAAGAAGGCGTTTATAAGATGCTTCAGAGCCTATTGAGTCAGAATAAGGAATTTCAGATTATGATTTCCGTACCTTCGGGAGGAAAAAACGAAGATATTACGGTTATTTCTCAAAAAAGCGAAGAACAGCCCGCAAAACGGGATTTGGAGAAAGATGTGACCGATATGATTCATGAACTGGGCGTTCCCGCACATATTAAAGGCTACCAGTATTTGAGGGAGGCAATTATGATGGCGGTAGAAGATATGGATATGCTGAATTCCATTACAAAAATTTTATATCCCACTATCGCAAAGAAGTTTCAAACAACGCCAAGCAGGGTTGAGAGAGCTATCCGGCATGCCATTGAGGTTGCATGGAGCAGGGGGAGAATGGAAACTCTGGATGCGCTTTTTGGATACACCATTAACACGGGAAAAGGAAAACCGACAAATTCCGAATTCATTGCATTGATTGCAGACAAGATAAGATTACTGTACAGAAATTAAGGCTTTTAAATTAACCTCCATCGTGGTATAATATGCCAAAGAAGGTTAATGGAGGGATATGATGAAGAATATACTGTTTGTGGCATCTGAAGGTGTTCCGTTTATTAAAACAGGGGGACTGGCTGATGTGGTTGGTTCGTTGCCCAAGTGCATAGACAAGGAATATTTTGATGTCAGGGTTATGATTCCCAAGTATTCTTGTATCAAACAGGAATTAAAGGATAAAATGAAATACAGGACTCATTTTTATATGGATTTCAACTGGAAGAGTGAGTATGTCGGCGTATTAGAAGCGAAGGTTGACGGCATTACCTATTATTTTATTGACAATGAGTCTTTTTTTACCGGGTTCAAGATTTACAGCGACAATGTAATTGATGAAATAACCAAATTTTCATTTTTCAGTAAAGCAGCATTATCCACACTGCCGCTTATCGGATTCAGACCGGATGTAATCAACTGTCATGACTGGCAGACAGGTCTGGTTCCTGTATATTTAAAGGAGCGTTTTCAGGGGAATGAGTTTTTCAGGGGCATTAAGTCCGTTATGACCATTCATAACCTGAAATTCCAGGGAAAATGGGATGTGAAAACGGTAAAGAGCATTACGGGCCTTCCGGATTATTTCTTTACGCCGGATAAGCTTGAGGCATATAAAGATGCAAACCTGTTAAAGGGCGGTATTGTTTATGCAGACGCGGTTACAACCGTTTCGCCTACATATGCGGAAGAAATTAAAACACCTTTTTACGGAGAAGGCCTGGATGGACTTTTAAATGCAAGGGCCGGCTCCCTGCGGGGTATCATTAACGGAATTGACTATGAGGATTTCAACCCCGAAACGGATAAAAATATAGTAAATCCTTACAATGCCGCAAACTTCCGTAAAGAGAAAATTAAGAATAAGAGAGCGCTTCAGGCTGAACTGGGTCTGGAACAGGACGACAAAAAGTTTATGATTGGAGTTGTATCCAGGCTGACGGATCAGAAGGGCTTTGACTTGATAGCATATATTATGGATGAACTTTGTCAGGAAGACGTACAGATAGTTGTGTTGGGCACAGGAGAAGAGCGGTATGAAAATATGTTCCGTCATTTCGACTGGAAGTACAACCAGAAGGTTTCGGCGAATATTTACTATTCTGATGAATTGTCCCACAAGATTTATGCGGCCAGCGATGCATTTTTAATGCCGTCACTTTTTGAGCCGTGTGGTCTCAGCCAGTTAATGTCCCTGCGTTATGGAACGATTCCTATTGTCAGGGAGACGGGCGGCTTAAAGGATACGGTGGAACCTTTCAATGAATATGAAAGCACCGGAACCGGTTTCAGTTTCAGAAATTATAATGCCCATGAAATGCTTGCGGCGATTCGTTATGCAAAATACATCTATTATCAGAAGAGACGCGAGTGGAACAAGATGATAGACAGAGCTATGGCAGCTGATTTCTCATGGCATGTGTCAGCCAGACAATATCAGGAAATGTATGACTGGCTTATAGGTTAAAAATCAGTAAAAGGGCTGTCCCGTTCGGAAGATTTTCTGAATGTGGCAGCCTGTTTTATATTTTGGAAAATTATGCATGATCCGTATAGAAACGGCCCTTTAGCAGGGAAAGGAGTAAGTATGGCTTTTGACGGAATAACCGTTGCAGCGCTTGTTGCGGAATTAAAGGAAACATTAGAGGGAGGAAGGATCTATAAAATAGCCCAGCCGGAAAAGGATGAGCTGTTGCTTACTGTCAAAAATAACGGCAGCCAGTACCGGTTGTTAATGTCGGCAAATCCTTCTCTGCCTCTTTTGTATCTGACGGATGAAAATAAAAAAAGTCCTTTAAATGCGCCGAATTTCTGTATGCTTTTGAGAAAGCATATTCAAAATGCCAGGATTTTGGACATAGCACAGCCCGGGCTGGAAAGAGCAGTCCACATAAGGCTTGAGCATTTAAATGAGCTGGGAGATTTATGCGAAAAAATCCTGACGATGGAGCTTATGGGAAAATACAGCAATATTATTTTCCGGGACGATGAGAAAATCATAGACAGTATGAAGCATGTATCGACAGCAGTAAGCAGTGTCAGGGAAGTACTGCCCCAGAGGCCTTATTTTATTCCGGGAACAGAGGAAAAGATAAACCTGCCGGAGGTTTGCGGGGAAGAAATCAGAAGGGAATTTGAAAAGCTGCTGGCAGAAAAAAGCGTTGCCGCCAGCAAATTTATCTATAAAAATTTTACGGGAATTTCTCCTGTTATGTCAGAGGAAATCTGTTTTCGGGCAGGAGTAGACGGGGATAAGCCCACCCTTTCTTTAGAAGAGGATGAAAGACGGCGGATAGAGGAGGAAGTGCTGCGTCTGAAATGTGGAGTGGAAAGGAAAGAGTTTTCTCCCAATATCGTATACGAAAACGGAGTGCCCGAGGAATTCGGCGTTTTCTTATACAGTATTTTTAAGGAATCTGAGGTAAAGGAATTTCAGAGCATATCCCGGCTTTTAAAGGTTTATTATGAAGAAAAAAGCGCAGTTACCAGAGTTCGTCAAAAATCGGTGGATTTGAGGAAAATTGTCCAGACGGCAATAGAGCGGAACAGCAAAAAGCTGGATTTGCAGAAAAAACAACTCTTGGATACGGAAAAAAGAGATAAATATAAGGTTTACGGCGAGCTTTTGCATACCTATGGTTATGAAATAAAGGAGGGGGCAAAAAGCGCCACGGTAATCAACTATTATGACGGGCAGGAGATTACCATTCCGTTAAGCGGGGATTTAACGCCCATGGAAAATGCCAAAAAATATTTTGACAAATACGGGAAATTAAAGAGAACCTATGAAGCCTTAAGCGTTCTGACAAAGGAAACGGAGGAGGAGCTTCATTATCTGGAATCCGTTGCCGTAGCTCTTGATATGGCAAAAAGTGAGGATGATCTGTGGCAGATCAGGGAAGAACTGGTTAGCAGCGGCTATATTAAAAAGAAAGGTTCCGCTAAAAAGGTAAAAACAGAAAGCCGCCCGCTGCATTATATCAGCAACGACGGATTTCATATGTATGTGGGGAAAAACAACATTCAGAATGAGGAGATTACGTTCCAGATGGCGGAAGGCGGGGACTGGTGGTTCCATGCCAAGGGAATGCCCGGTTCCCATGTTATCGTAAAGTGTAAAGGAGCAGAACTGCCTGACGAAACCTTTGAGCAGGCGGCAAGACTGGCGGCCCATTATTCCAGGGGCGGCAGCCAGGATAAGGTGGAGGTAGACTATATCCAGAAAAAGCATGTGAAAAAGCCAAAGGGCGCGAAACCGGGATTTGTGGTCTATTATACAAATTACTCTATGCTGATTGATACGGATATCAGCGGGATTTCGACAGCAGCGGATACTTGACGGCTGATAGCCGTTGATTTATAATAATTAGAAGTGTGCGAAAGAAAAGATGCTCGCAACCGGATTGGGGTATATTATGATTAAAAGCATGACAGGCTTTGGCAGGGGGGAAATCTCCGAAGGCCAGCGCAAATATACGGTTGAGATAAAGGCCGTAAATCACCGGTATCTGGATGTCTCTATCAAAATGCCCAAGAAGCTGAATTTTTTTGAGGCTTCTATTCGCGGTCTTTTAAAGGAATATGTCCAGAGGGGAAAGGTAGATTTATACATTGCCTATGAAGATTTGTCGGAGCAGACGGTCAGCATAAAATATAATGCGGATGTGGCCGCCTCCTATTTAAAGTACTTAAGGGAAATATCAGAAGCCTTTTCGCTGGAAGATGATATAAGAGTTTCTACCTTGTCCAGATATCCTGAGGTTTTTTCCATGGAAGAGCAGGAGATTGACGAAGCGGGAATCTGGAAGGATTTGGAACGAGCCATACGCATTGCGGCTGAGTCCTTTGTGGAATCCAGAGTAAAAGAAGGAGAAAACTTAAAGAAGGATCTTGTTGAAAAATTAGAGGAAATGCTTTGCCATGTGGCGTATATAGAAGAAAATTCCCCCAAAATCATTGAAGAATATAAGCAGAAGCTTCAGAACAAGGTGCGGGATTTAATGGAAGATAACCGCATAGATGAAGGACGGCTTTTGATGGAGGTCACTCTTTTTGCGGATAAGATTTGTGTGGATGAGGAAATCGTCCGGTTAAAGAGTCATATTGAAATGGTCAAAAGTACTCTCCTTGCCGGCGGCAGTATCGGCAGGAAGCTAGACTTTATCGTTCAGGAAATGAACAGGGAAGCTAATACGATTCTTTCCAAGTCGACGGATTTGGAGATTTCCAACAGGGGAATTGAATTAAAGACCGAAATTGAAAAGGTCAGGGAACAGATTCAGAATATAGAATAGGAGAAGGATGAACACGTTAATTCATATCGGATTTGGAAATATCGTTAATAAAGATAAGATCATTGCCATTGTCAGTCCCGATTCAGCACCCATTAAAAGGCTGGTGCAGCATGCAAAGGAGGACGGCAGTATTGTGGATGCAACCCAGGGGAGAAAAACAAAATCCGTTATCCTGACAGAAAGCAATAAAGTGGTATTATCGGCACTGATGCCGGAAACCATTGCAAGCAGGGCAATTAAGGAGTAGACAATGAAAAGAACTGGAATTTTGATTGTTGTATCGGGATTTTCCGGTGCAGGCAAAGGGACGTTAATGAAAAGGCTTTTAGAGCGCTATGACAATTATGCCCTGAGCATTTCCATGACAACCAGGCTGCCGAGACCAGGAGAGGAGCATGGAAAACATTATTTCTTTGTGGACAGGGATGAATTTGAAAAGCATATAGAGGATGACGGTTTTATTGAATATGCCGATTATTGCGGTAATTATTACGGAACGCCAAGAGCCTATGTGGAAAAGTGCTTGGAAGAGGGAAGAGATGTAATTCTGGAAATAGAAATCCAGGGAGCAATCAAAATAAAAAATAAGTTTCCCGATGCGGTTTTAGTATTTGTGACGCCCCCCGATGCAGGAGAATTGAAGAGACGCCTTATGGGCCGGGGAACGGAGACGGAGGATGTCATACGAAAGCGGCTTTCAAGAGCCGTTGAGGAGGCACAAGGCATTGAGAACTATGATTATATCGTAGTCAATGATGAATTGGAAAAATGCGTGGAGGATATTCATGCCATTGTGATTGCATCCCATTGCAAGGTACAAAAGTCAATTGTAAGAATAGAAAAAATAAGTGAAGAATTAAGTGGTATTTCGAAAGGAGAAAAGGAATGATACATCCATCTTATTCAGATTTAATGAAGGTAGTAAACAGTGAGGTTGAGCCGGGAGAAGCAAAGGTTGTTAACAGCCGTTATTCTATCGTTATGGCAACAAGCAAAAGAGCAAGACAGATTATTGACGGCGAAGAGTCTTTTGTGGAAAGCCAGAGCAATAAGCCGCTTTCCGTTGCCATTGAGGAGTTAAACCGCGGCAAGATTAAAATTTTAGGAGATGAAGAGGAAGAATAGGAAAAATCGGATTGATGTAATTATGGAAGAATTAACTCATTTTCATCAATCCTTTTTTGATATTTTGGTTGCTTATGAAGATTATTTTCATTTCACTCGGCTGTGATAAAAATCTGGTAGATACGGAAATGATGCTTGGAATGCTTTCGGGAAAAGGCTATACCTTTACGGATGATGAGGAGGAAGCAGACATTGCCGTAGTCAACACCTGCTGTTTTATTAACGATGCAAAACAGGAGAGCATTGACAGTCTCATAGTCCTGGGAGAAAAAAAGAAAAACGGAAGATTAAAAGGAATTATTGCCACAGGATGTCTGGCGCAGCGTTATGCCAAAGAAATACGTCAGGAGATTCCCGAGGTAGATGCCATTGTGGGCACCAATGCATTTGATCAAATTGCCGATGCCATAGAAAGGACTGCGGGAAAAGAGCGGCCGGATTTTTTGAGGGATATTCACGAAACGCCCGTTTTTGGTAAAAAAAGGGTACTTACTACGGGAGGGCATTACGCTTACTTAAAGATTGCCGAAGGCTGCGACAAGCACTGTACCTACTGCATTATTCCGAAGGTAAGGGGAAATTACCGCAGCGTTCCCATGGAGATTCTGGTCAAAGAGGCACAAGACCTGGTAGAGGAAGGCGTAAGGGAGTTAATTCTGGTGGCCCAGGAGACGACTATTTATGGTGTTGATTTGTATGGAGAGAAGAAGCTGCCGGAGCTTTTAAAGAAGCTCTGTGCCATAGCGGGGCTGTACTGGATAAGGATTTTGTACTGTTACCCGGAGGAAATTACCGGAGAATTGATTGATACCATAAAAAAAGAAAAGAAAATCTGTCATTATCTGGATATTCCCGTTCAGCATGCCAGCGATGATGTGTTAAAAAGAATGGGACGGAGAACTTCCAATGAAGATTTGCGTACCATGATTGGCAGACTTAGGAAGGAAATTTCCGATATTTGCCTAAGGACTACCCTGATTACCGGATTTCCGGGAGAAACGGATAATGATCATGAGACTCTTATGGAGTTTGTGGATGAAATGGAGTTTGACCGGCTGGGAGTTTTTACTTATTCTGCGGAAGAAAATACTCCGGCGGCAGAATTCCCCGGTCAGATAGAAGAAGAGACAAAGCAAAAGCGGCAGGGGGAAATCATGGAACTGCAGCAGGAAATTGCTTTTGATAAAGCGGCGGATATGATCGGCCGTGAGATTTATGTGATGATTGAAGGAAAGGTTGCCGATGAGGATACCTATGCAGGAAGAACCTATAAGGACGCCCCGGGTGTGGACGGATTGATTTTCGTCAGCTCAGAAGAAGAATTGATGAGCGGGGATTTTGTAAAGGTTAAGGTAACCGCTTCCTATGAATATGATTTGATTGGAGAAATAGTGCAATGAATCTTCCCAATAAGTTAACACTTTCAAGGGCAGTTATGGTGCCGTTTTTTGCAGCTTTTTTGCTTTTAACACCACAGTATTCCTGGTTTAAATGGATAGCCTTTGGCATTTTTGTCATTGCCAGCCTGACAGACCTTTTGGATGGCAAAATTGCAAGAAAATATAATCTGGTAACCAATTTCGGGAAATTTATGGATCCTTTGGCGGATAAGCTTTTGGTGTGTTCCGCCTTAATCGGGATATCGGCCCTTTCCCAGAGCGCCATACCTGCATGGATTACCATGATCATCATTGCAAGGGAATTTATTATCAGCGGATTCAGACTGATTGCGGCGGAGAAGGGCAAGGTAATTGCCGCCAGCATGTGGGGAAAGTGGAAGACCACGTTTCAGATGGTTATGCTTTGTGTGAAAATGCTGGTATTGGACAGCTATCTGCCGGTCACTTCCTCTGCTTCTGTCATTATTTCAATGCCTGAAACGGTGTTGCGGATAATAGGGGATGTTACCATGTACATTGCGTTGATTTTAACGGTGGTATCTTTGGTTGATTACCTTATGAAGAATAAGGACGTATTAAAGGATGTGGATTAAATGGTAGTAGAACTGATTAGCGTAGGAACAGAGATTCTCTTAGGCAATATTGTGAATACCAATGCAGCCTATCTTGCCGAAAAATGTGCGGCGTTGGGATTAGCCTGCTATTATCAGACCGTTGTGGGAGATAATGAAAAGCGGCTTGGGGAAACGCTCCAGCTTGCAAAAAGCCGTGCAGATATTCTCATATTGAGCGGGGGCCTGGGTCCTACCCAGGATGATCTGACAAAAGAAACCGTGGCAAAGGTATTTGGAAAAAAGCTGGTGGAAGATGCCCGTACCAAGGAAAAAATTCAGGAATATTTTAAAAAGCGGGGAAAGACCATTACGGATAATAACTGGAAGCAGGCTTTGGTTCCGGAGGGAGCAATTGTGCTGGATAATGACAACGGAACAGCTCCCGGATTGATTATGGAAGTGGAAAATAAAACAGTGATACTGTTACCGGGACCGCCCGGGGAATTAAAGCCTCTGTTTGAAGGCCGGGTTTTTCCATATCTGCAGATTAAGACGGATAAGATCATCAGATCCCAGGTTGTTAAAATCTGCGGCATCGGAGAAAGCATGGTTGAGAGTATGATAAAGGATATGATTGACAGGCAGGAGAATCCTACCATTGCCACCTATGCGAAAACAGGGGAAGTTCATATCCGGGTTACGGCAGAAGCGGATAGTGAAAAACATGCTCTGAAGATGATGAAGCCGGTTGTTCATGAATTGAAAAAACGGTTTCAGGAAAATATATACACCACCAATGAGGAAGTAACCTTAGAACAGGCATGTGTGGATCTGCTTCTGGCAAACGAGCTGACAATTTCCACCATGGAGTCCTGTACGGGAGGAATGATCGCGGCAAGGCTCATTAATGTGCCGGGAGTATCCGAGGTATTTAAAGCAGGATATGTTACTTATTCCAATAAGGCAAAACGTAAGGTTTTAGGGGTAAAGCAGTCCACCCTCAAAAAATATACTGCAGTCAGCGCAAAGGTTGCCGAGGAAATGGCACAGGGTGTTTCCTTACTGACTAAAGCGGACGTTACCTTATCTGTTACGGGCGTTGCCGGACCTGACGGGGGGACGGAGGAAAAGCCCGTAGGTCTGATCTATATCGGGTGCAGCGTTAAGGGCAGGACAAAAGTAATGGAATATCATTTTGACGGCAGCCGTATGAAAATCAGGGAATCAGCAGTTGTGGCGGCATTGACACTGCTTAGACAATGCGTGTTGGAATATTTCAGTGAAATTACCTTTGGTAAAGGAAAAAATAAGAAAAACTGATGAGAAAAGGAGAAGAAGATGGAGAATCAGGGAAACAATAGAATTTGTCCTAATTGCGGAATGTTTTTAAATGACGGAGTCTGTCCGGAATGCGGATATTCTACAGCAGGTACAGGTTTTGAAAATGAACAGACCGGTAAAATGTCGGCAGGGACTCAAACAGGAGCGCAAATGGATGGAGCGGCAGCTGAAAACGGAGCCGGACAGATGGAGGGCGGCGTTAATGTAAACGACGGCTATTATCAGTCGAACGGTGCGAACCAGAGCGGTTATTACCAGCAGGGCGGCGCCAATGTAAACGGCGGTTACTATCAGCCCAATAGCGCACAGAATGGTTATTACCAGCAGGGCGACGCTAATGTAAACGGCGGCTACTATCAACAAAATGGTGCAAACCAGAATGGTTATTACCAGCAGGGCGGCGCCAATGTAAACGGCGGCTATTATCAACAAAATGGTGCAAATCAAAATGGTTATTACCAGAATCCCCAGGGTCAGAATGGCTACAACGGATATAATCCCAACCAGCCGCCCCAGAAGAGCAGCAGTAAAGGAGCCGTTGTTGCTGCTGTTATAGGAGGTTTGCTTCTTCTGATTTTGGTAATTGCTTTGATTCTTGTAGTTACCATGGGATTTAGTTATGCCAAAGATGACCTGCCGGATGATAGAAATTCTGTGGGACAGGGGACGGAGCGTGATGACGATCAGGATGATTATGACCCTTTCTCTGACGAGGATACGAATGATGACCAGTTTTCGGATTTAGATGATGCTCCATATGATGATGATTATGATCCACTGGAATTTTTGGATGATATAGACTGGAATGACGAATCATGGAAAGAGGAGCCATACAATTACGATCCTGAGGATGTAGGAGAAGAATTTTATTATGAATTGTGTAACTGCATCGACAGAAGCGTTAACTATCAGGTTAATTTTGAAACCTTTGAGGATTCGGATGAATCCCGGAATATCTGTATGCGCATTAATTACTATCAGTTAGAGGGAGATATTCCCAATTTAGAGGATATTAACGAGTCGTTAAAAGAAGCCGCAATGTATTATAGCAATTACTATAATGAAAATATAGACAGCTACGAGGAAATTTTTGAAGAATACGGAAGCGGTTATGTAGTGGATGTAGATGCCTTCGTTACATATAATGATGATGAGAAAATCAGCATCGTCATGAATCAGTATTATGAAACTCCGGTAGAGATTAATAAGCATGTAATCAGCCTTAATATTGATTTGGAAGCGGGAATCATTCTTTATAATACCGATTTCTTTGATGTTTCCGATGAGTTTTTAGAGTATTACCGTGATACCTGCAGGGATCAGAACGGCAGTGTTCCGGCTTTAAGGTATTTTGACAATGATGAATTGAGAACTTTCTTCGAGGATGAAGCCGATTTGATTTTGTATTATACTCCCTGCGGATTTGAAGTGGGAATTAATTATGAAACGGATGAAAGCTACGGATGGGTAACTGCGACCTTAGTGGATTGCGAGCAGTATCTTCAATCCTATTAAAGAGATTCTTGGAAAATAGCGGAAATAAAAAACGATATGGCCGGACAATTCCGGCTGTATCGTTTTTTTATTGTTACATTTTTCTTTTTTAAAATTTACTTTAAGAATAAAGTCCTTGCATTTTGACAATAGGTATGCTACATTAAATCCATCTCAAGCAATCTGCTTCCGGCGTTTCGCCAAATTTTCCAAATAATCGATTCAAAATAAAAAAAGAGAGATGTGATGCCATTGAGGGAGTTTTAAGGGACATAAAAACTGTTATGATCAGTATGGTTAAAGAAACGGATTTCAATTTTATTAATGTAATGGAAACCGTAAAATTTAACCAAAAGAAAGATTGACAAATTCGAACGTTTGTTTTATTCTATATAAAGAACGAACAAATGTTCCTTGTAAAGGAGAACACTATGGAAAAAGATGAAAAATTAAAGGCACTGGATGCCGCCATTTCACAAATTGAGAAAGCATATGGTAAAGGGGCTGTTATGAAGCTGGGAGACCCCGCAAGCCAGATTAATGTTGAGACGACTCCTACAGGCTCCCTAAGCCTGGACGTGGCATTGGGACTGGGAGGGATTCCTAAGGGACGTATTATCGAGATATATGGACCGGAATCCAGCGGTAAGACTACCGTTACTCTCCATATGATTGCAGAGGTACAGAAGAGGGGCGGTATTGCAGGTTTTATTGATGCGGAGCATGCCTTAGATCCGAGCTATGCAAGGAATATCGGAGTAGATATAGACAATTTATATATTTCACAGCCGGACTGCGGAGAACAGGCTTTAGAGATAGCAGAGACCATGGTAAGGTCCGGGGCAATTGATATTGTTGTTGTGGACTCTGTTGCCGCACTGGTGCCCAAGGCGGAAATAGAGGGCGATATGGGAGATTCTCATGTAGGACTTCAGGCCAGACTGATGTCTCAGGCACTTCGTAAGTTAACGGCGGTTATCAGCAAATCCAACTGTACGGTTATCTTTATTAACCAGCTTCGTGAAAAAGTGGGAGTTATGTATGGCAATCCTGAGACAACAACAGGCGGAAATGCTTTAAAATTCTATTCCTCTGTCAGACTGGATGTAAGGAGAAAGGAGCAGCTTCTTGTAAATGGCGAGGCAGTGGGAAACAGGACAAAAGTAAAGGTTGTGAAAAATAAAATCGCACCGCCCTTTAAAATTGCAGAATTTGATATCGTATTCGGGGAAGGAATTTCCTGTATAGGAGATATATTAGATCTGGCTGCCAACTGCAATGTGGTAAATAAGAGCGGGGCATGGTATGCATATGAAGGAGAAAAGCTGGGGCAGGGACGTGAAAACTCCAAGCTGTTTTTAAAGGAGCATCCTGAGATGTGCGATGAAATCGAGAGGAAGGTAAGAGAGCATTACGGTCTTTTAAATACAGCAACTGATACTGGTTCCAAACCGGAAAAAAAGGATAAAAAATGATAGTAACGGATATTATTGAAATATCAAAAAAGCAATGTAAGATTATGATTGACAATGAGTTTGCCTTTGTTTTATACAAAGGCGAACTGCATTTATACGGAATAAAAAAGAGAGAGCCCATTGAAGAAAAGAATTATGATAAGATTATGAACGAAGTCCTGGCCAAAAGAGTAAAGCTTCGGGCAATGAATCTCCTAAAAAGCAGAGCCTATACGGAAAAGAAACTGCGGGATAAGCTCAGAGCGGGACAGTACCCGCCTTCTTGTATAGAAGAAGCGCTTACTTATGTCAAATCCTTTGGATACGTGGATGATGAAAAATATACGGCGGATTATCTCTTCTATCATGGCGGGAAGCTTAACAGACAGCAAATTTTTATGAAATTAAAAGAAAAGGGCATTGCCGAAGAAATTATTCAAAGAGAATACCAGAATTTCGTTAACAGCGGGGAAGCGCCGGATGAATCCGAGCTGATCTGCAAACTTCTTAAGAAGAAACGTTATGACCCGGAAGGGGATTGGGAAAGTCATCAAAAAATCATGAGATTCCTTTTCTCAAAGGGGTTTTCCTGTGACAAAATCAAAGAAGCGCTTTCTGTTTATGGTAAAAATGACGAATAATCTGTAGAAATGGAATCCTACTTTGGACGAATTGTACTCTATCTTTGCTATAGGACTTGACATAACTGTCAAATCAGTTTAAAATTGTAGTGTTGTAAAATCACGCCTTAGAATGAGATAAGCTACATATCATTCTATTTTGAGATATTTGTACAATGAAAACTAAATAAGGAGGTGCTCCTGTACAATGGTTGTTGAGATATTGATAACCGTTGTAGTGACACTTGTGATTGCTATTCCGGTTACGGCATTGCTGACTACCAAATACCACAATAAGGTAACAGAAGCCAAACTGGGCAATGCGGATGAAAAAGCCAGGGAAATCATTGACGAGGCTTTAAAAACCGCAGAGGCAAAAAAACGCGAGGGACTGCTTGAAGTGAAAGAAGAATCCATTCGTACTAAAAACGAATTGGACAAGGAAATCAAAGAGCGTAGGGCAGAGGCGCAGCGTTTCGAGAGACGTGTTCAGCAGAAAGAGGAAAATATTGACAAAAAAGCTGATGCAATCGAAAAAAAAGAGGCAAGTATCATTGCGAGGGAAGAAAAACTGTCAAGGCAGAAAGCTGAGATTGAAAAACTGAACGAACAAAGAGTACAGGAACTGGAACGAATCTCTGGTTTGACCTCCGAACAGGCAAAAGAATATTTATTGAAAATTGTTGAAGATGAAGTAAAACATGAAACTGCTGTCATGATCAAAGAAATGGAGAGCAGGGCAAAAGAGGAAGCGGATAAGAAAGCGAAGGAATATGTGGTAAATGCTATTCAGAAATGTGCGGCAGACCATGTGTCCGAGACTACGATTTCCGTTGTTCAGCTTCCTAATGATGAAATGAAAGGCCGTATTATCGGTAGAGAGGGTAGAAATATCAGGACCCTCGAAACATTAACCGGTGTTGATTTGATTATTGATGATACGCCGGAAGCGGTAATTCTTTCAGGATTTGATCCGATCCGGAGAGAAGTAGCCCGCATTGCCTTGGAAAAATTAATTCTGGATGGACGTATTCATCCGGCAAGAATTGAAGAAATGGTTGAAAAGGCACAAAAAGAAGTAGAAGTTATGATCAGGGAAGAAGGCGAGGCTGCTACCCTTGAGGTTGGCGTTCACGGCATTCATCCTGAGCTTGTGCGTCTGCTTGGTAAGATGAAATTCAGGACCAGTTACGGTCAAAATGCGTTGAAGCATTCCATTGAAGTTTCCCAGTTATCCGGCCTTTTGGCGGCTGAGATGGGAATGGATGTGAGAATGGCCAAGCGTGCAGGACTGCTTCATGATATTGGTAAAGCAGTCGATCATGAAATGGAAGGATCCCATATTCAGTTAGGATCTGAGTTATGTAGAAAATATAAGGAATCTGCAACGGTCATTAATGCGGTTGAGTCCCATCATGGAGATGTGGAACCGCAGACCCTGATTGCATGTATTGTTCAGGCGGCGGACACTATTTCTGCGGCAAGACCGGGTGCAAGAAGAGAGACTTTAGAAACATATACAACCAGATTAAAACAATTAGAAGATATCGCAAACAATTTCAAAGGTGTAGAAAAATCTTTTGCTATTCAGGCAGGTAGAGAGATTCGTGTTATGGTAGTTCCAGAACAGATTACGGATACGGATATGGTTCTGTTAGCCCGTGATATATCCAAACAGGTTGAGGCCGAGTTGGAGTATCCTGGACAGATTAAGATTAATGTTATCCGGGAATCAAGAGTAATCGATTATGCAAAATAGTATTGTATAATAAGAATATAAAAAGAAAGCTGTTTCGTTATGAGGCAGCTTCTTTTTTATGCTTGTATTTCCTGTATAGATATTGTATAATATGCGAGGTGTATGATTGTATACAATTAAACAATTTCAGGATGGTGAATGATGAAAGCTTATAAAAACATGTCAAGAGAAGAATTGTTAAAGCTACAGAAGGAATTGGAAGCGGCCTATGAAAAGGCTAAAGGAGAAGGATTAAAGCTGGATATGTCCAGAGGAAAGCCCTCGGCGGAGCAATTGGACTTAAGCAAAGAAATGCTGGATGTTGTCAGTTCTGAATCCAACTGTAAGACAAGAGAGGGTATAGAATGTCGTAATTACGGAGAAATGGAAGGAATTCCCGCTGCAAGAAGGTTAATGGCGGATATGATGGGAACGGTGCCGGAGAAGGTTATCGTATGCGGAAATGCGAGCCTTAATGTTATGTTTGATACGGTTTCACGTTCTATGACCCATGGCGTATGCGGCGCTACACCATGGTGCAAGCTGGATAAAGTAAAATTTTTATGTCCGGTGCCGGGATATGACAGACATTTTTCCATCACGGAATATTTTGGAATAGAAATGATCAATATTCCCATGTCCGAATCAGGTCCGGATATGGATTTAGTTGAGAAATATGTTAGTGAGGATGAGACTGTAAAAGGAATCTGGTGCGTACCCAAATACTCCAATCCTCAGGGTGTATGTTATTCTGACGAAACAGTAAAGAGAATGGCGGCATTAAAGCCGGCTGCAGAGGATTTCAGAATTTACTGGGATAATGCCTATGCGGTACATCATTTATATGAAGAAGAGGAAAAACAGATTCAATTGCTGGATATTATTTCAGAATGTGAAAAGTGTGGAAACCCGGATATAGTATTTGAATTCGCATCCACATCCAAGGTGTCTTTCCCCGGCGGAGGAATTTCGGCTATTGCGGCTTCGGAAAAGAATCTGGAATATATCAAAAAATCTATGACAATTATGACGATTGGATACGATAAGATCAATCAGTTAAGACATGCCAGATTTTTTAAGGATATTGAAGGCCTGAACGCACATATGATGAAACATGCGGCATCTATCAGACCTAAATTCCAGGCTGTTTTAAAGGCTTTAAATGAAGAATTGGGAAGTCTTGAGATTGCTACATGGATTGAGCCTAAAGGGGGATATTTTATCTCTTTTGATGCAATGGAGGGCTGTGCGAAAAAGATTGTTGAAAAGTGTAAAGAGGCCGGCGTTGTTATGACGGGGGCGGGTTCATCATATCCTTATAAGAAAGACCCTAAGGACAGCAATATCCGCATTGCGCCTACCTTCCCTACCCCTGAAGAGCTAAAGAAGGCAACGGCGATATTTGTCCTTTGCGTAAAACTGGTAAGTGTAGAGAAGTTGTTGGAGGCAAAATAAATGGCAGAGCAGTTTGAGAGGTTAGAGCGAAAACTGGTTCATCACGGCAATATTGTTGACTTTTATGAAGATACTGTAAGAGTTCCCAATGGAAATGTGGTAAAATGGGATTTCATTGGTCATAAAGGCGCAGCGGCGGTTGTTCCTGTGCTGGATGACGGCAGAATATTGATGGTAAAACAGTTCCGTAATGCTTTGGATCGGGAAACCCTTGAAATTCCGGCAGGAGGACGGAACGGAACGGATGAGCCTTTTATCGAGTGCAGCTACAGGGAATTGGAAGAGGAAACGGGATACAGATGTGAAATGGAGGATATGGAATTTTTGATTTCCATCCGTACTACGGTGGCCTTTTGCGATGAGAGGATTGAAGTGTATGTGGCAAAGAATTTAAAAAGAAGCCAGCAGCATTTGGACGAGGATGAATTTATAAATGTATATCCCTATACGACAGATGAATTGAGCAGGCTTATATACGAGGGGAAAATCCAGGATGCAAAGACAATTGCGTCTCTAATGGCATACATTCATAAATATGTCAATAAATAACTTATGGCGGAGGGGACAAAAACCTTTGCAGCCATAATTGGTAAAAATAAGTAAGAAGTGTGTAAAAGACTGTAGGTTTGAATGGAATATTCAAACCTGCAGTCTTTTTTACTCTGCCTATAGCCTTTCCCGTATTTTAAGTAGTACCGGGCTTGGCAGCGATTTTAGATATTAAAAAAATTCTCTCTTGGATTTCATAGTTGTAAATTGCGGACATATATTGAATAGTAAGGCTGATTTAAAGGGTGGAAGAGGTGCGGGCGAGGAAAAGAACGGAAAAAAATGGAATTGGAAAGTGGCTTCCTTTAGTAACAGGGATAATTTGCGGAATTGGCATTGTCTGGATGCTTGGAGATTCCCTATTACAGGATGAAATGTTTTTTGGAGGCAGATTGTTTGAAACGGAAAAATATACAGAATATAAAAGGATATCTTATCTCATATATCTGCTAAAAATCAGAGGTCTTCAGGCGGCATTTGTCGTATTTATGAGTTTTCTGCGTAAAAAGAAAATCGGATTGTTTTTGTGGGCCTGGCTGACGGGATGCGGCTTTGGCATGGGAGGGTATATTATGGTGCAGCGCTGGGGAATGACCGGGGTATTAGGCTATCTTTTTATGATACTGCCACATTATATCTGCTATTTTTATGCCTATGGAGGATGCTTTGAAAATGACTATTCTAGTCAATATGGGGGAGGGGATGAGAAACGGAATTATGGAAAAGTGGGAAGGAATTTATTGATAATAGGAGTTGTCATAACGGGGATTTTATTGGAATGTTATGTAAATCCATTCTTTATAAAATTATTTGCAAATTTATTTTTGTGAAAAAATTACAAGATGTTGTAAAGGGAAAAAAGTGGTTTCATAGATGTTGGGATTTTGTGTCAAATCCCTTTGTTTTCGGGAGAATCCTGTAAATTTTCCATTTGCTTTTATCGGAAATTCTGATTATAATAGAACCTAGGTTGACATAGATTGTCATTAGTTTGTTATTGAGGAAGGGTTATATTTTTTATGGAACAGGCGATAGAACAGTTTATTACCTATTTACATAATGTTAAAAAAACATCTGCCAATACAGAGCTGTCTTATCGCAGGGATTTGAAGAAAGTGTTTATTTTTTTGTGCTCCAAAGGGTTGACTGATTTGGTTAATGTAAAAGAGGAAGACCTTGAAGAATATGTTGATTCTATGAAGGAACAACATTTTGCCACGGCCACGGTCTCCAGAAATATTGCATCCATGAAGGCATTTTTTCATTTTCTCAGCCAGGAGAAGCTGATAGAAAAGGATATTTCGGAGCGTTTAAAGGCTCCCAAAATAGAAAAGAAAATGCCGGAAATACTTACTACGGAAGAGGTTGTCAGACTATTGGAACAGCCTTCGGGAGATTCTCCCAAAGAAATCAGGGACAAGGCCATGTTAGAGCTTTTATACGCTACGGGAATCCGGGTTACGGAATTGATTACTTTAAGAATCAGCGAAGTAAATCTTTCCATGAGCTTTATTGTCTGTAAGGATGCCCATAAGGAAAGAGCCATACCTTTCGGAATGGCGGCAAAGAACGCCCTGATCAAATATATGACCGAAGCGAGGGAACAGATGGTGGAGGACAAGTCTTCCGATATTCTCTTTGCCAACTGTTCGGGAAGCCCCATGAGCAGACAGGGATTTTGGAAACTGATTAAATATTATTCCAAGAAGGCGGGAATTACAGCGGACATTACGCCGCATACTTTAAGACATTCCTTTGCAGCCCATCTGGTGGAAAACGGTGCGGATTTAAGAAGTGTACAAGAAATGCTGGGGCACTCTGATATTTCCACAACACAGATTTACGCCAATATGAATCACAACCGTATCAGGGAGGTTTATGCCAAGGCCCATCCGAGAGGATAATGGCTCTCCCTGTTGTATAAATTCGATATCAGGTATTCTACTTTAGAAACAAAACTGCCGCAGGCTTACTTTGCCAAACTTAGCAAGCCTGCGGCAGTTTTGTTTCTGTCTGCGATTACTTTGGTTTATTGGTTTTTAACAGTTCTCTGCAATATCATAAATCAGTTTTTCGCTGTCGGTCCATCCTAAGCAGGGATCGGTAATGGATTTGCCATAGACGCCGCCGCCGATTTTTTGACAGCCTTCCTCAATGTAACTTTCAATCATGACGCCCTTTACAAGCTTGTGGATATCGGAATTTAATTTACGGGAATGAAGGACTTCCTTGACAATCCGGATCTGCTGTTCAAATTGCTTTCCGGAGTTGTTGTGATTGGCATCAATAACGGTGGCGGGATATTGTAAATCTCGTTCGTTATACATTTCCAAAAGCCTGCTCAAATCCTCATAGTGATAATTGGGGAAGCTTCTTCCGTATTGGTTGACGGAGCCTCTTAAAATGGTATGGGCAAGGGGATTGCCCGGTGTTTTTACCTCCCAGTTCCGGTAAATGAATTCGTGGGGATGCTGTGCCGCGTAAACGGAATTTAACATAACGGATAAATCGCCGGAAGTGGGATTTTTCATTCCTGCGGGCACGTCAAAGCCGCTGACCGTAAGCCGGTGCTGCTGGTCCTCGACGCTTCTGGCGCCGATTGCGACATAAGAAAGAAGATCGTGGACATACCTCCAGTTTTCGGGATAAAGCATTTCATCCGCCGCTGTCAGGCCCGATTCCTCCATGGCGCGGATATGAAGCTTTCGTACAGCTATAAGACCGGCTAAAAGATCCGGTTTCTTTTCGGGATCGGGCTGATGGACAAAGCCCTTATAACCTTCTCCGGTAGTACGGGGCTTGTTGGTATAGATACGGGGAATCAGAATACACTTGTCCGATACTTTATCGTTGACTGCCGCAAGGCGGTTTACGTAGTCGCAGACGGAATCTTCATTGTCGGCGCTGCAAGGACCGATGATCAGGAGAAACTTATCGCTTTCCCCCGTAATAACTTTTTTTATTTCCGCATCTCTTTTTTCTTTCAGTAAAGCCAGTTCCCCGGGAAGCGGATATTGCTCCCTGATTTCCGCGGGGGTGGGAAGCTTTTGTAAAAATTCAAAACTCATAATATTGCCTCTTTCTTCATAATTTGTAAAGCCTCATGTATCAACAGCGTTTATTATAGTATATATATTTTTTCAGCGCAAGGAAATTGAAGAAACAATGGGCGAGCTGGCTTACGGGAAGGCTGAATAAATATCCCTTTATGCCGATATGGGGCACAAGGAGAAAAATGCAGGACAAACGGATGCACAAAGCAAGGACATTGATAAAAAATGCATGGGTAGCCTTGTTTAAGCCGTTTAAGATGCTTGTTAAAAGAGAACCCAGATAGAGAAAAGGGCACATAAAGCTTAAGGAACGGATGAACAGTCCGGCTTCTTCACTATGAAAAAGAAGCTCGCCCAAGGAAGGGCCGGTTATGTAAAAGAAAGCAGTTGCGCTAAATCCCATAAGAAGGCAGAAGCCCGTGGTGGTAAAAACAGCCTTGGAGATCTTGGCAGGATTTCCTTTGGCGTCGGCTTCGGAAACATAGGGGAGAAGCAGAACGGATATAGAGCCGGTTATGGCCTGGGGAAAAAGAATCAGGGGAAGCGCCATTCCCGTTAAAACACCATAGATGCTTAAGGCCTGGGAGGTTGTAAGGCCGAATACGCAGAGCTGGCGGGGAAGGTGGATGGCTTCAATGCTTTGTAAAAAATTTAAAACAATGCGGTTTACGCTTAGAGGAATGGCAAGCATTAAAAGAGGTTTTAACTGTCCTGCAATATGGTAAGAGGGCATTTGCGGAAGATAATGCTTTCTCTTTCTGGAACTTTTGCTGTAGAAGCGGGTTATGGCAAGGACGCTTAAAAGAGACGAAACGATTTCCCCTAGAACAAGCCCTGCAACAGCTACAGATACCTTGGGTTCCAAATGATATTTGCCGCAATAAAAGAAAATGATGTATACGCTGAGCACGCGGACCAGCTGTTCTATAAGCTGGGTTACGGACGGAACCGAGGTTTTCTTTAAGCCGTAATAATAGCCGTTAATACAGCTGTGTACCGCTGCAAAGGGAAGGGAAAGGGCATAAATGCGCACCAGAGGGGCGCAGCGCTCTTCCAATAAAAAGCGGTTGGAAATGGGAATGCTGTATTCAAACAAAATAAAGCCCATGGCCAGGGATAAAAATACGGACAAAAAAAGGCCGCACATTAAAACGGAAACAGAGGAGCGGTGTTCCCTTCTGGCTTCATATGCGGCGACGTGTTTGGAAATAGAAGTCTGGATTCCTGCTGCGGTTAAAGAAAAGGAAAGCGCCATGACCGGCGCAAGCAGCTGGTAAATTCCCATGCCTTCTTCTCCGATATTCCTGGATAGAAAAATGCGGTAGAAAAAACCGATGACGCGGCTTATAACGCCGGTCGCGGTCAGAATAACGGTTCCGGTAATAATAGGATTTTTTTTCAAGGATGACACCCCAGAAGCATAATTCCATAAAGTATATGCGAAAGCCCGGAACATAAGAACAGCTTACTTCATAGGAATGGGTAAGCTGTCAGAGTCAATTGATATTTATAATTTGTGGAAAGAGGGCTGCCTTTTTTCAAAGGTGGCATAATAGGAGACGCCGCAATCCTTTAATATCTGTGCCGCAGTGTCAAAACCGGCGGCAATGTCTTCCTGGGCGTGGGCGTCGGAACCGACGGTAATGATCTCCCCGCCCAGTTCTCTGTATCGTTTTATGATTTCCGGAGCGGGATTGATGGTTGCCAGGTGCTTTCTGAGACCGGAAGTATTGCATTCAATGCCTTTGCCTTTTTCGATCAGAGCCTTCAAAATTTCTTCCAGTATGTTTTGATAATCCATACTGCTGTAAGGCGCGGCATTTTCGGGAAGATAGCGGGCGATATAGTCCAAGTGCCCGTATACGTCGAAGTCTGAAAAGGATTTGATATTTTCAAGAGTCTCCTCAAAATAGGAAAGACAGCATTCCCCGGGATTTTTTCCTTCGAAGAAAGCGGGATAGTATGGGTCGGCGCCTTTGCACAGATGGGAAGAGCCAATGATAAAATCAAAATCCTGTGATTTTGCCAGAAGAACATTTTGTTTTGTACAGCAGGGCTGCAGACCGATTTCGATGCCGAAAAGTATTTTAATCTTATCATCATATTTCCGGCGTAGCTTTATAAGCTCATAAAGATAGGAATCCGTGTTGAGAATAAAGGAGTCCTGTTTCATATCCTCCGTATAGGGGAAATCGAAATCGTTGTGTTCGGTAAAGCACATAGAGAAAAGCCCCTTGCGGATACCGGCCTTGATCATTTCCTCCGTTGGAATACTGCAGTCGCCGGAGAAATAGGAATGTAAATGAAAATCGGATAAAATGTTCATGATAAATGCCTGCCTTTCCAATGCAGTCCTGGATTATTACGGGCAGCCGGCAAAGAAATGTGCGAAAAGAGCATAGATTCTTTGGGGCTGTTCAGATATCTGGCTTTTCCAAACAATAATCAGGATTGCATAATAATTGTATACAACCCAATCATAGCATAATGCAAAAGGAAAATCTTCCCTTCTTTTTCATTTTCTTTTCAATTTCATCTTGCTATTTTGGGACAAATTGGTTACAATAAATTTGCCGACAAAATTCTGTCATTCCATTTGTTTCCAGATGATTGACAGAATAATATATTAAAATTTCATTTTAGGAGGAATTAAAATGGCAGTAAAAGTAGCAATCAATGGTTTTGGCCGTATCGGTCGTCTTGCATTCAGACAGATGTTTGGTGCAGAAGGTTATGAAGTTGTAGCAATCAACGATTTAACAACACCTTCAATGTTAGCTCATTTATTAAAATACGACTCTTCTCAGGGAAGATACGTAGCAGTGGGCGAAGAAGATCAGGTTACAGCAGATGACGAAGCAGGTACAATCACAGTAAAAGGTAAAACAATCAAAATTTACAAAGAGCCAGACGCAAATAACTGCCCTTGGGGTGAAATCGGTGTTGACGTAGTATTAGAGTGCTCCGGTTTCTATACATCTAAAGCAAAAGCACAGGCTCACATCAACGCTGGTGCAAAGAAGGTTGTTATTTCCGCACCTGCCGGAAACGACCTTAAGACAATCGTTTACAATGTAAACCATGAGACATTAACAGCAGAAGATCAGATTATCTCCGCTGCTTCCTGTACAACAAACTGCTTAGCTCCTATGGCTAAAGCATTAAATGATCTGGCTCCCATCGAGTCCGGTATTATGTGTACGATCCACGCTTATACAGGCGATCAGATGATTCTTGACGGACCTCAGAGAAAAGGCGATAAGAGAAGAAGCCGTGCAGGCGCTTGCAACATCGTTCCCAACTCCACAGGTGCTGCTAAAGCAATCGGCCTTGTTATTCCTGAATTAAACGGAAAATTAATCGGAGCTGCTCAGCGTGTTCCTACCCCTACAGGTTCTTCCACATTATTATTCGCAGTAGTAGACAAAGAGGTAACAAAGGAAGAAGTTAATGAAGCTATGAAAGCTCAGGCTACAGAGTCCTTCGGTTACAACACAGAAGAAATCGTTTCTTCCGATATCATCGGTATGAGATTTGGTTCTTTATTCGATGCTACTCAGACAATGGTTTCTCCTTTACCCGGCGGAAAAACACAGGTAGAAGTTGTTTCCTGGTATGACAATGAGAACAGCTACACATCTCAGATGGTTCGTACAATCAAATATTTTGCTGAGTTAGGCTAATCCTGATTGATACAATCTGAATTAAGTAAAGACCTTAAAGGGTCCGGTCATTTGGGCCGGACCCTTTGTATATGCACAGGGGATAATAGGGAAAACCATTGGTTTACAGTATGTGCCTGTGCGCAAGGCCGGATAGATTTCCGGCTTGATTAAAAAATTTAGGAGGCTATAAAAATGGGATTAAACAAAAAATCAGTTGATGACATCAACGTAAACGGAAAGCGTGTTTTAGTAAGATGTGATTTTAACGTACCTCTCAAAAACGGAGAGATTACGGATGATACTCGTATTAAGGCAGCGCTTCCCACCATTGAAAAACTATTAAAGGACGGCGGCAAAGTAATTCTCTGCTCCCACTTAGGAAAAGTAAAGAACGGCCCCAATGAAGGAGAATCCCTGGCACCTGTTGCTAAGAGACTTTCCGAGAAGTTAGGAAAAGCAGTAAACTTTGTGGCTGATTACAACGTAACAGGCGAGGCTGCTACAAAGGCAGTTGCAGATATGAAAGAAGGAGATGTCGTACTGCTTCAGAATACACGTTTCCGTGGAGCGGAAGAGACAAAGAACGGCGAAGCATTCTCTAAAGAATTGGCAGACCTTTGCGATGTATATGTATGCGACGCTTTCGGTTCTTCCCACAGGGCACATGCTTCCGTTGCAGGCGTAACAGAGGTTGTACGTGCAAAAGGCGGCGAGTGCGCAGTCGGTTACCTGATGCAGAAGGAAATCGATTTCTTAGGCAATGCGGTTGAAAACCCTGTAAGACCTTTCGTTGCAATTCTCGGCGGCGCCAAGGTTGCTGACAAGTTAAATGTTATCAACAACTTACTTGAAAAATGCGATACCCTGATCATCGGTGGCGGAATGGCTTTCACATTTTTAAAGGCAAAAGGCTATGAAGTAGGTAACTCCTTAGTAGACAATGAAAAGCTTGACTACTGCAAAGAGATGATGGAAAAGGCAGAAAAGCTTGGCAAGAAATTACTGCTTCCTGTTGATACCACAATCGCGGCAGCTTTCCCCAACCCTATTGACGGACCTATCGACGTTCAGGTTGTAGATGCTGACAAGATTCCGGCTGATATGGAAGGTCTTGATATCGGAACAAAGACAGCAGAATTATATGCTGACGCTGTAAAATCCGCTAAGACCGTTGTATGGAACGGACCTATGGGCGTATTTGAGAATCCTACCCTTGCGGCAGGTACCATTGCAGTTGCAAAATCTTTAGCTGAAACAGATGCTACAACTATTATCGGTGGCGGCGATTCTGCAGCAGCAGTTAACCAGCTGGGCTTTGCGGATAAGATGAGCCATATTTCCACAGGCGGCGGCGCTTCCCTTGAATTCTTAGAAGGCAAAGTGCTTCCTGGCGTAGATGCGGCTGATGATAAATAAACATTAAATTTGGGGGATGGGAATGAGTACAGGCAAAAAAGTCGCCGGAATTATTATGTCCGTTTTTGGCGGTCTCTTTCTTTTCAGTGCTGTTATCTTTGCCATTGTTTTTCTGGCAGTAGGAGGAATAATGGGAAATGTGAGACAAAATGCGGCGGAAGAATTTGAAGAGTTTTCCAAACATGCAGTGGAGACCTATGGTACGATTACAGATGTAGATAGTTCAACGACGATTGAATATTATTCAGAAATGGATGATAGCTATTATCAGGTTGCATTTTCGGTTTCTAACAGTTCCTTTAGAGAGGGAGATTCTATTGTCATCTATTATGATGAAGATAATCCCGGATCTTGTATGGCGCCTGATTTGGTGGAAGGAACTTATGAAACGCTTGGCACTGTATTTTATGGTGTGGGAGCAGGTGCTGGTGTATTTTTTGGAATCATGGGACTGGGACTTTTGATTGGCGGCATTGTACTTATTAAGAAATCCAAATCTTCCTAAAAATTAAATTCGTAAATTTTCTTCGGGCAGATTTTAAAAGTGAGGAGCAGGATGTTAAATAAGAAAAATAAGGAAGCAAGAGTTATCTTTGTTGCTAACCGGGAAACAGGAGAAAAAATAAATCTCTATGGATGGGTTAAAGAAGATAAGGAAACAAAAACTTTTGTTATCTATGATGCTACAACACCCACAGTATGTATTCACGAATACGATTTAGAAATGTACGAATGGAAATATGCAAAGAAAAAGATTTTTCACTTTTAGTTATGGATTAGCCGTATTAATAGTGAGACAAATTCTATTTAAAGGAGAATGAAAAATGGCAAGAAAAAAAATTATCGCCGGAAACTGGAAGATGAATATGACTCCCAGCGAGGCAGTAGAATTGGTAAACACATTAAAACCCCTGGTAGCGACTGATGATGCAGACGTTGTTTTCTGCGTGCCGGCTATCGATATCATTCCTGTTATGGAAGCTGCAAAAGGCTCCAATATTCAGGTTGGCGCTGAGAATATGTATTTTGAGGAGAAAGGAGCTTTCACAGGCGAGATTTCCCCTAACATGCTGACAGATGTTGGCGTTAAATATGTTGTTTTAGGTCATTCCGAGAGAAGAGAATACTTTGCAGAAACATCCGAAACGGTAAATAAGAAAATGTTAAAGGCTTTCGAGCACGGCATTACGCCTATCATGTGCTGCGGAGAATCCTTAGAACAGAGAGAACAGGGCGTGACCATGGACTTTATCCGTCAGCAGGTTAAGGTTGGTTTCCTTGGTGTAACGGCAGACCAGGCAAAGACAGCAGTTATCGCTTATGAGCCTATCTGGGCTATCGGAACGGGCAAGACAGCTACTACAGAGCAGGCACAGGAGGTTTGCAAGGGCATCCGTGAGTGTATCGCAGAAATTTATGATGATGCAACGGCAGAAGCGATCCGTATCCAGTATGGCGGTTCCGTAAATGCAGCTACAGCAGCAGATTTATTCTCACAGCCTGACATTGACGGCGGTCTGGTTGGCGGAGCAGCATTAAAGCCTGACTTTGGCAAGATCGTGAATTACAAATAATAAGGTTATTGCAAAGGTTTAATACTTGCTAAATGTAATAAAAAGGGATATTGAGGGAATTGAATTCCATTGATATCCCTTTTGACATTACTGTTTGTGTCGTCAGCCGAAGGCGGCGGAATGGAGATTAAAATGAGAAATGCAAAAGCTGTTATGTTTATTTGCCTCAGTCTTGCAATTTTGTGCTCTTGCGGAAAAAAGGAGTTGGCGCCGGAAAAAGATTACGTGGAGAAAACGGCAGAACCGGACGAGAACGAAAAGAATTCCGGACAAGATGACAGTAAAGAGGGAGAAGATGCTGTACAGTACGGCGGAAAAGATAAAGCGGAATTAGGACAGGATAGAGACGACGGGGGAAATACTTATAAGGATGCGTATCTTTCTTATTTAGATTCCCTCGGGGATGCTGCAGATACCTGTACCTACAGCCTTATTTATGTAGATGAAGATGATATTCCCGAACTGGTAATAGATACCGGATATGAGGCCGGGGGATGCCAAATTCTGACCTTCCATGATGGTATTTTGGATGAATGGCAGTCGAACCGCTTAAATGTTACTTATATTGAGAAAGGGAATCTTATTTGCAATTCAGATGGTAATATGGGCTATTACCATGATTATGTGTATACGATTCAAGATGGAAAGTGGCGCTATGTGGACGGCGGAGTGTGGGGGGATCCTTCGGATGGACCGCAGTTTGACGAAAATGGGGATTATATTTTTGTGTATCAATGGGGCGAGGAAGAGGTAAGCGAAGAAGAGTATGGGACGCGGCTAAACGAGGTATATCCGTCAAAACAGGCCAGACAAGCAGAAAAATACTATATTCTGAAGGAAATCCGTTCTGTTTTAGAAACAGGGGACGCGACTTTTGCAGGACATCGGTATGAAATGGTAGTGGAAGATCTGACATGGAAGGAAGCGGAAGCTTTATGCCGGGAAAAGGGCGGCTATCTGGCTACGATTACGACATGGGAAGAGCTGGAGCGGATTCAGGAGCAGATGATTTCGGAAGATAAGGAAAACGTCACATTTTTTGTTGGAGCCAATAACGAAAGAACCGATAATACCTTTGGATTTCATTGGATTGAACCGGAGAGCGGAGAAACTTATGATATGTTGAATTTATATAATGCGCTGTTTGAATTCTGGCTGGAAGGAGAACCAAGTTATACCGGACTGACAGAGGACGGAGTGGAAGTTGACGAAGACTATGTGGTTCTTTTCTACCGTAAGGCAGACGACAGATGCTATTTAAATGATGTGCCGGATGATATTTTATCCGCAGCGCCTTCTTATGCTGGAAAAGTGGGATATATCTGTGAATATGAAAAATGATGAAATCCCTTAAAAGACAGACGGGATATTGGTTTTGGCTAAAAATTCCAAGGAATTTAATAAAAAAAGAAGGGGCTGTTGCAAAAGTACGATTATCCTGCATATATCGTTGTGATATCAACAATATATGCACCATATATTGCGAAAATTTGTTTCTTTAAAACAGCCCCTTTTTGGTTGCATATTTTGGTATTATCCGTAATGTTTACCGTGGCTTACACAAGCATCCTATCATTTCCGAAATTTCGGAAAAATACTGTTTTTACAGGAAAATGTATTTACAAATAAACAGTATGGCAAGTATGTACATAAGCGGTTTGATTTTTTTCGCCTTTCCGCATACAATGTTAATAAACACATAGGAGATAACACCTACTGCTATGCCCTCGGAAATGCTGTATAAAAGAGGCATGGAAAGCAGGCACAAATAAGCGGGAATCGCTTCCGTTAAATCGTTGAAGTCAATCTGCGCTACGGCTGTTATCATCAGAAAGCCTACAAATAGTAATGCGGGAGCTGTTGCAAACCCCGGAATTGCCGTGAAGATCGGTGCAAAGATAATGGAAAGCAGGAATAAGAATCCGGTCACAACGGATGAAAGTCCTGTTCTGCCGCCTTCTGCCACACCGGCAGAGCTCTCTACAAAAGTGGTGGTAGTGGAAGTGCCCAGAACCGCACCGGCGCTTGTTGCAATCGCATCTGCCAGCAGGGCCTGTTTGATACGGGGGAGCTTTCCGTCCTTATCTAACATATTTGCCTTGTTTGCACAGCCAATCAAGGTTCCCAGTGTATCAAAGATATCTACAAATAAAAATGCCAGAATGATAACAATGAAATCTGTTATTCTGACAGATGAGAAATCTGCCTTGAAGCACTGTCCGAAAGTCAATCCGATAGCGCCAAAGCTAAAGTTGCTAAAGGAGGGGAGAAGAGAATAGTATCCTGCTTCAGGATCTACGGTATATAATCCTGTCAACTGGCAGATGATGCCGAGAATCCAGGTTGCGAAAATGCCGATTAATATAGAACCTTTCACGCCTTTTATATAAAGAATGACAATCAGAAACGTGCCGATAATTGCTAACAGCGCACTGATGCCTGCCGTGTGAAAGCTTTCTGTAAAGTCAATGACCGTAACCAGGGTAGAATCTGAGTTGACTACAATTCCTGCATTCTGGAATCCGATAAAGGCAATAAAAAGACCAATACCTACAGAAACGCCTTTCTTTAAAGGGAGCGGAATTGCATTGAAGATTGCCTCACGCACATTTGTTACGGATAGTACGATGAAAATCAAGCCTTCCACAAATACTGCCAGGAGCGCAACCTGCCAGGAATATCCCATGACACCGCATACCGTATAAGCAAAATATGCATTAAGGCCCAGGCCCGGTGCAAGGGCAAAAGGATAATTGGCAAGAAGCGCCATTGCCATGGTACCTACAAAAGCCGCAAGTGCAGTGGCCATTAAAATAGCGTTGCTGTCCATGCCTGACTCAGACAGAATGGAAGGATTGACCGCCAAGATATATGCCATCGTCATAAAGGTTGTGATTCCGGCAACTACCTCCGTTTTAATGCTCGTGTTGTTTTCTTTGAGTTTGAACCATTTTTCTAACATTATTTTCCACCTTTTCATAATATGTGTAAGATATTAATTGCCTTTATAGATGATGACGCTGTCCACATCATAACCTTTCAGGCGCTCTCTTCCCTTAAGACCTGCCAGTTCCATCAGAAAAATCACTTTAACGACTTCGCCGCCAAGTTCTTCAATCATCTGAATGCTTGCCTCAATGGTGCCTCCTGTTGCAATCAGGTCATCCACTACGACGACCTTTTGTCCCGGTTTGATAGAGTCCTTATGCATTTCCACCACTGAACTGCCATATTCCAAAGCGTATTCTTTAGAGATGACTTCCAATGGCAGCTTGCCTTTTTTACGAATCGGAACGAATCCCTTATGTAAGGAGTAGGCAATGGGGACGCCAAAGATAAATCCTCTTGACTCTGTTCCGACAACCAGGTCAAAATCAATTCCTTCCAGCATCTTTTTCATAGAATCAATGGCCAGCGCTAATCCGTCCGGATCCTGCAGTACACTGGTCACATCCCTGAAAATGATACCTTCTTCCGGAAAATCCGGAATACTGCGTATGTAGTCTTCCATATTCTTCATAATCGTTCTTTTCTTGTCCTCCTTAAAAAAATGAGGTAAAGAATTCATATTGATTTCTTTACCTTAATTTATTATAAGACTATCTTTGCAGAACTGCAAGTAGCTTTATCTTATTTTCATTTCATTTTCTTTTCTTTTTTGGAAAGGAAGGAGAGAAAATGGGGAGGATTTTCTACAGTTTAGACCTATGAATTCCTTTTTCGATAATGCCAAATCCCAGGGGATAAGGTCCGGTGTGAACGCCGATGGTTGCCCCGATTTGGTAAACCGGTATTTCCTTTATGTCATATCCCTTTTCCCAAAGTGTGGAAAGCGCCTGGTCACGAAAGGCGAGGCCTTCCTCCCGGTCATATCCATAGCCTACTGCAAGGCTGTAACAGTTAATTCCCAAATTACTTTTCTTTAAATATTCTAAAAGAAGATCCAAGACCTTTTTCAAAGTACGTTTCCGTCCCCTGTCAATGCCGGAAGGGAAGATTTCTCCCTGTTTTAGAGTAATGACCGGGCGGATGTCCAAAACGCTTCCCGCAAGAGCGGATACTTTCCCGATTCGTCCGCCATGCTTTAAGTATTCCATATTTCCTACCGTAAAGAAAATCCTGCCGGTACTTTTAATTTCCTCCAGACGGGTTACGGTATCCTTATAGGTAAAGCCACCATCCCGCAGGTTTACCGCCTCTAATACATATTGTCCCTGCAGGACTGTATTGATCGTGGCGTCAATGACGGTAATTTCCGCCTGGGGATACTTTTCCTGCACAAGGGCTTTGGCATTGAGGGCGGATTGCATGGAGCCGCTGAATTTTGTGGTAATGCAGATACAAATCACAGGAACGCCTTCCCGGGCAAAGGGAAGGAACGCTTCTTCGTAATCCTGAATGGAGGGCATGGAAGATTTGGGGTATACCCCTTTTTTCTCCACCATTTGCTGATAGAAGTCCCGGATGTCAATTTCGACATTTTCTTTGAAATAGTGTGTATCGTCGAAAGATACATAAAACGGTACGACCGTAATGTTTTTTTCCTGTGCCAGTTCTTTGGGGAGGTCACAGGAGCCGTCGCTGATAATATGAAATAATTCTTTCATGTAAAAACCTTCTTTAGATCATAGTATTTTGAATATCATATTCAGAATGAGACAGTTTTCTCTGATATTTAGAATACTACGTTTGCGGAATTATTGCAATCTTTATAACGTATAAATATTGCAATACAGAGGTATTTGAACTGCTTTTAGGGGTTTTGAATACTATGTAATGACGATAAAGCCCTATTTCTAGATGTGAAAGAAAGAAAAACGGTAAAAAATCTGCCGTTTCGTTTTTGGATCAGTAATATGCTTTGTCCACTTGGATAACTCCGTAATAACGGTCATCTATATCATGAATGCGTTTTTGAAGGTAGCTTACAACTTCTTCGTCGCTCATCTTAAACTCAAAGGGAATGAGTACGTCAAAGATAATGTTGGTATGGGTGGGACCTGAAACCACACGGAAATCATGGAGCTTTACGGAGGCGTCCAGTGTTGTCAGAATCGTTTCGATCTGACTGTGAAGATTATCTGTCAGAGGATCGTTTACCAAAATAGGATCCATATGGATGACCGCTTCACAATGGCACTTTTTCGCCAGTTCTTTTTCAATGTTATCAATCATGTCGTGAATTTCCATAATACTTCCCGTAGAATCGACTTCCGCATGGAGGGAAACCATAACCCTGCCGGGACCGTAATCGTGGACAATTAAATCGTGAATGCCAAGTACTCCTTCATAAGAATTGACAAGGGTCTCAATCTGTTCGATAAATTCCTTTTGGGGAGGTTGTCCTAAGAGCGGGGAAATGGTGTCCTTTGCAGCGCTGTACCCGGCATAAAGAATAAATAATCCTACGGCAATACCGCAGTAACCGTCAATATTTACACTGGTAAATCTACATACCAGTGTGGAGAGAAGAACCACAAAGGTAGCAAGAGAGTCGCTTAAGGAATCCGTGGCCGTTGCTTTCATAGCCGCAGATTCCATTTTTTTGCCGACGGCAGTATTATAAAATGCCATATACATTTTTACACAGATAGAAATAATAAGAATGCCGGTAACAAGGGGATCAAAGTGGATTGTCTCCGGATGTATGATTTTTTCGATAGAGGTTTTTACCAGTTCAAAGCCCATAAAGATAATGGCTATGGAAACAAGAAAACCGGATATGTATTCAATTCTGCCATGTCCGAAAGGGTGATGGATATCCGGCTTTTGTCCCGCCATCTGAAAGCCGATTAAGGTAATAAAGGAAGAACCTGCATCGGAGAGATTGTTCATGGCGTCAGCGGTAATGGCAATGGAATTGCTGATAAATCCCGCAAAGAATTTACCGGTAAAAAGACATAAATTTAAAAAGATGCTTACAGCGCCGCATAAAATGCCATAGGCCTTGCGTACATGGGGAGAAGATGTATTTTCTTTGTCAGTGATCAATAGGCTGCTTAATAAAGTAATCATAATATAAATGAAACTCCCTTTGTATTTGTGTTACATTTTATATATTCCTGCTTTTCCTTGGCAGGTTTTTCTTATTTTAATTCAATTGCCGGGTTTTCGCAATATGCATTTTGCTTGAAGAAAATATGAATTATGAACTGCCATAGACCACAGGGCAATAAACGACGGGCAAAACTTGTCAATATTTGGTAAATATGCTATGATTCCAAAGATATGAAAACATAAAATGTCGGGGGTAACACAATGGGGCGTAAAAAGAAAACCGGCTTTGTTGTATGGAATGTATGGACAATATTTTTGTGTATTATTCTATTTTTAGGCGTTGCCTGTGCAGGAGGAATTGTCTGGATAAAGGGGAGTCATCACAGCTTTCAGGATTTTATTGTGGGCGAGGTTGCTTATACCGGCACCAATAAATCGGGAGAGTGGATTTTATTCTGGGTTCTTTTGGTATCAGGCTGTATTTTGGCTATTATTATGGCCTGTGTGGAAAAGCAGCACGAATACAGGCAGAAAGGGGGCAAAAGAGAACGGGCGTTTATATCCTGTCTGTGCCTTCTGCCGATGCTTACCCATCTTGTGTTTTATGGCAGGACAACGGATATTATGGTGTTAATAACGGTTATCGCTGCCGCTGTTGTTTTCATATACGGAGAAAAAAGCATTTATATGGCGGCGTTGTTTCTATGCCTTTATTTTGCGGTTGAGAGCGCCGTGGTTTTGGCCGCACTTATTTTTCATTCCTATCTGCTGGGGGATTACGGGGTACTTTTAACTTCATTGTGTTTGTTTGTCATTTTAGCGTTTTTTTTGCAGAAATTTCCGGGAGATAAAAAGAAATTTTACGAAAGACTTCTTGCAATTTTGCAGATACCCGTTCCGGCTCTGATTTTTATTTATTTAAAAAATCAATATGCTTATGAGGGATATACCTTTCAGGTGGATTTTCCACGCCGTTATGTTGTGATCATTTTAGCGTTGGCGGCGTTGTTATTGCTGCATCAATTTAGAAAGGCAGTCGGAATTTTTCAAAATAAACTGACGGAGGGAAGCAGAATCTGGTTTCCTACGGTTTTTTCAGTATTTGCCTTTGCATCCTACATGCCGCCTGCAATGCTGGTGCAGTCCGATTTACACCACCACGGGGAGCAGATTCTTCCGTGGCAGCAGATTGTGGAGCTGGGGCAGAAGGCCTATGAGGAATATTCGCCTGCTTCCGGCCTTTTTCCCATGCTGACAGGGGCGGTTAACAGTCTGATTTTCCACGGGAAGGCGGTGGAATACGGAATCAGTTATGTGCTGGTGGCCTTGGTATTTGAAGGAATTATAATGTATCTTTTGCATAAACGGCTGGGAGGACAATGGACTATTTTTGTGGCGGTAGTTTTTCACATGCCTGTTTATTGCAGAACATGGATTTTGCTGCCGGTGCTTCTGATCTTATCGGAAAAACAGTTGATAAAGAAGCGGAACAGATGGCTTTTATGCTGGGTGTTTCTATGTTTTCTGTCGGGCCTGTATTATCCCCTATTCGGTGTGGCGCTGCTGCTTGGAACATTTCCCTTTGGAGCGATCCAGCTTATTGAATTGGTCAGAAACAGGGAATGGAAAGAAAGCAGGTGGCAGGAATGGCTTTTAGGCGGGGGTATGCTTTTGCTGATTGGTTTATCAACGCCGCTGCTTTACCGTATGGCGATGCATGTGTTGTCCCTGGCAGGACAATCCATAGATGTGGATGGAATGACGGTTATAGGATATGAGCCGCCGGGATGGTTTATGCCTTATCTGGCAAATTGGAAGGGATACGGACAATTGTATGATATCCTGCGTATTATTTTAGGCGGTCTGTTTGTGGTTACGGCTGTTTATCTGCTGGTCAGATATTTAAAGGGGAAAAAAGAGCGAAAGAAACTTTTGAACGGCAGTTTTTTATTGCTTAGCAGCATTCCCGCCGTTTTATGTATTTGTTATACTTATACCATGGTCTGTATGGATGAGGATTGGGTGGGGAATCTTTTATCCCGTTCCGGACATGTTATTTTATTTGTATGCGGTCTGGCGGGTCTCGTGGTTTTATTTGAAGCCGGAAAGGAACTGGTCGGGGAGAGGAATCAGGCGGTATTTATTGCAATGGCCTTTAGCGTGCCGTTTTTGTTTTTTTATAATTGTAATGATTACGGGTTTCCGTTTTTGGAAGGAGCGACGGATGGAGAGTCCTATGTGATAGGAGAGTATAGCGCCAAGCTGCAGCCGTATGAGGTAAGAAGCAACTATGTTATGGTGTCCGATGAGGTAAAAGGGCAGTATCCTCATGTGGATTTTAATAAAATAGGAAGCGGATTTATAGAACTGGAAACGTTGCAGCACTTGGATAAATATGCGTTTATTTATGAATATTTGAGGCAATATGATGAAGATATAGAAATGCTTGGCTTTGAACAGTCCCAGTTTTACTACTTTTTATTAAATGAAAGGGCAGTTTATTCGGGAAGAACAGCCATTGCCAAAAGCAGGAAGGCGTCGGAGGCGGTTATGAACGCCGTGGATTTGGAGCATACAGTGGTCAGACAGGGGATATCGCCGCTAGAGCAGTATTATTTATACAGATTTCTGGTGCGGCAGGAATATGTATACAGCACAGAGCTTGGAATTTATATGCCAAAGACCCTGCATCGTCAAATCTATGGCTGTGACGGTTCCTTAACAGATTCTCCCTGGATGCAGCCGACGGACTGCGGATTGACGGCTGACGCTTTTGGAAAATCCCTTGATTCCATGACAACCTGCGAAAGGATGGAAGAAAATATAGAAAGCCGTATTCAGATACAGGTTCAGGACGAAAACACCGCCGTGATACAGATTGAAACGGATCAGCCTGTTGACGGGAAAAATGCGGACTTTATATACATACGCTTAAGAAATTTACAGGGAGGGAAAATGACGGTTTCCTGGAATAACAAGAAGGGAGACGGAGGCGCCGTAAACTGTGACTGTGGAGACGGCTGCCTGCTGATTCCCGTGGGTGTAAATCCTTCCTGGCTTCTTTCATCACATACCCGGATTGATATGCGGATTGAGGGATGCAGAAAGCCGGAGGAGATAACGGTGGAAGAAGTAGCCTATTATCACTTAAAATGATTGCCTTTTTGACCCCTTGCGTAGTATAATGATTTGGGTTTACAAAATTATCCTGTAGAAATACAGATGAGGATATGAAGCCGGCGGCAGATTTTGGCAGAAATGCTGCTGACTCTTACGGCATCCCCCAAACGGATGCAGACAGAAATCAATTTATAATAGTAAAGGAGAATGGAAATGAGTAAAAAACCAACTGTACTAATGATTCTCGACGGATACGGTCTCAATGAAAAAACCGAAGGAAATGCGGTAGCCGAAGCGAAAACACCGGTTATGGACAAGCTGATGGCGGAATATCCTTTTGTAAGGGGCAATGCTTCCGGTATGGCGGTAGGGCTTCCTGAGGGACAGATGGGCAATTCCGAGGTAGGACATCTGAATATGGGTGCAGGCCGTATTGTATATCAGGAATTGACAAGAATCACAAAGGAAATTCAGGACGGAACTTTCTTTACCAATCCTGAATTAATGGATGCAGTGGAAAACTGTAAGAAAAACGATTCCGCTTTTCATATGTTCGGGCTGGTGTCCGACGGCGGCGTTCACAGCCATAATACCCATTTATATGGATTGCTGGAACTGGCAAAGAGAAACGGCTTGAAGAAAGTATATGTTCACTGCTTCTTAGACGGTCGTGATACACCTCCCGCATCAGGAAAAGATTTTGTGGCGGATTTAGAGGCTGAAATGGCAAAAATCGGCGTAGGGGAAGTAGGTGTGGTAAGCGGACGCTACTATGCCATGGACAGGGATAACAACTATGACCGCATACAGTTAGCATATGATGCTCTCACAAAGGGCGAAGGCTTACAGGCTGACAGCGCAACAGGAGCCATTCAGGAATCCTATGACAGAGGAGAGACAGACGAGTTTGTAAAGCCTACGGTTGTTATGAAAAACGGCGCTCCCGTTGCAACCATCAAGGACGGAGACAGCGTAGTGTTCTTCAACTTCCGTCCCGACAGGGCAAGAGAGATTACCAGATGCTTCTGCTGTGAGGATGATTTCTTTAAGGATATTAATTTCAAGCGTGAGAAGAGACTGGATTTAACTTATGTGTGCTTCTCCGATTATGACCCCACAATTCCCAATAAGGAAGTGGCGTTTAAGAAGATTTCCATTACCAATACCTTTGGGGAGTGGTTAGCAGCGCGGGATCTGAAACAGGCAAGAATCGCCGAGACAGAAAAATATGCTCACGTTACCTTCTTCTTTAACGGCGGCGTGGAAGAACCCAACAAGGGCGAGGACAGAATCCTGGTAAATTCCCCTAAGGATGTTGCAACCTATGATTTAAAACCGGAAATGAGCGCATATGAGGTATGCGATAAATTATGCGGCGCCATTACTTCAGGTAAATACGATGTGATCATTATCAACTTTGCCAACCCTGATATGGTAGGACACACAGGTGTGGAAGCAGCGGCAATCAAGGCAGTGGAAGCGGTTGACGAATGCGTGGGCAAAGCAGTGGAAGCGTTAAAGAGCGTAGACGGGCAGATGTTCATTTGTGCAGATCATGGCAATGCGGAGCAGCTTGTGGATTATGAAACAGGTGCACCTTTTACGGCGCACACCACAAATCAGGTTCCTTTTATTCTGGTAAATGCAGATCCTGCTTACGGATTAAAGGAGGGCGGATGTCTGGCTGATATTGTACCTACTTTAATTGAGTTAATGGGTATGGAGCAGCCGGAGGAAATGACCGGAAGCTCTTTGTTGATAAAAAAGTAGAATAGCAAAACCGTTATGGGAAATACTAGAAAAAAATTCTTGGGAGGCTTTTTCGTGAAGAAGTATTTTGCCATAACGGTTTTTTCCATTCTTTTTGCATGCAGCATCGCCTTTTTTCTGGAGCCCAATGACCTTGCCCCGGGAGGAATAACCGGAATTTCTATTTTGTTAAACGCTGTTACGGGAGTTGGGACGGGTACATGGGTATTTGCCTTAAATATTCCCATTCTGATTGTGGGATGGTGGAAGTTTGGCGGGAAGTTTATGATTTCCACCGTGTATTCCATCGGTGTGGTATCGGTGGTCACCAATCTTTTGGAAGGAATGCCGACCCTTACAAAAGACCCTCTGGCAGCAGCTCTGGCAGGCGCTTTTTTAACGGCTGTTTCCATCGGCTCTATTATGAAGCTTCATGCCACCACAGGAGGCATTGATATCATTGTAAAGCTTATGCGGCGCAAATACCCCCATCTTCGTACGGGAAGACTTTACCTTATGATAGACAGCCTGATTGTGCTGCTGGCAATACTGGTATTCGGAAAAATAGAATCAGGTATTTATGCGGGAATCACTGTTTTGGTAACTTCACATATTATGGATATGGTGCTTTATGGCAGGGATGAGGCAAGCTTGTTCTTCGTTGTGACGGATCATTCCAAAGAGGTGGCGGAAAGGCTTATGGAAGATTTAGAGGTGGGTGTTACTTATTTAAAAGGAGAAGGAGCCTTTAAAGAACGGGAAAAGGATATTATTCTCTGCGCCACAAAAAAAATCCAGGCGCCTAAGCTGGAGGCCATTGTGAGGGAAGTGGACAAAAACGCATTTCTGATCGTGACCAGTGCAAATGAGATTTATGGGGAAGGGTATAAGTCCTATGATGCGGAAATTGTGTGATAAAAGTTAGGGAAGCACTGATTAATGCAGGGATTTCCTGGTAATATAAGGGGCGATGTCAAGAAAAAATACTTGACACCACTGTTTTTTTCGTGTATGATGCTATAGGTGTAAGCAGGATAGGTGTACAGTATGGAAAAAATAGTAGTACAAAGTCTGTTGTTTGATTTCTATGGAGAACTGCTGACAAGCCATCAGCAAAGAGTGTATCAGGATGCGGTTTTTAACGATATGTCCTTAAGCGAGGTTGCCGACAATTACGGGATTTCCCGTCAGGGTGTCCATGATTTGCTGAAGCGTTGTGACAAGGCTATGGAGGAATATGAAAATAAGCTCCATCTCATTGCGAAGTTTACTGCGATCAGGGAGAAGCTGAAATGCATCCAGGAAACGGCGGATATCATGGCGGAAGGCTGCTTACAGGAAAACAGAGAACGGATTCATCATCTGGCGGCAGAGATTTTGGAGGAGTTGTAATACATGGCATTTGAGAGCTTAACGGAAAAACTGCAGAATGTATTTAAAAACTTAAGAAGCAAAGGCCGTCTGACGGAAGAAGAAGTAAAGACTGCCTGCAAGGAAGTTAAAATGGCGCTGTTAGAGGCGGACGTTAACTTTAAGGTGGTAAAGCAGTTTATCAAAACCGTGGAAGAGCGGGCGGTAGGCGTGGATGTATTAAACGGCTTAAATCCCGGTCAGATGGTTATTAAGATTGTAAATGAGGAACTGATAGCCTTAATGGGCTCAGAAGGAGCCGAAATACAGTTCCAGCCCGGAAAGTCCATTACCGTAATTATGATGTGCGGTTTACAGGGTGCAGGTAAGACTACTACAACTGCAAAGCTTGCAGGAAAGCTTAAGCTAAAGGGCAAGAAATCCCTGTTAGTTGCCTGCGATGTATACAGACCGGCCGCTATTAAGCAGTTGGAGGTAAACGGAGAAAAACAGGGCGTGGATGTTTTTTCCATGGGAGAGAACCACAAGCCCGTTGACATAGCTAAGGCGGCTTTGGAGCATGCGGGGAAAAACGGCCACAATGTGGTTATTTTAGATACGGCAGGCCGTCTTCATATTGATGAAGATATGATGGCGGAGCTTCAGGAAATCAAAGAAAAAGTTACGGTGCATCAGACCATTCTCGTTGTGGATGTTATGACAGGTCAGGATGCCGTAAACGTGGCTAAAGAGTTTGACGAGAAAGTCGGACTGGACGGGGTCATCCTTACCAAAGTGGATGGCGATTCCAGAGGCGGTGCGGCTCTTTCCGTTAAAGCCGTAACGGGAAAGCCCATTCTCTATGCAGGTATGGGAGAAAAGCTTTCGGATTTGGAGCAGTTCTATCCGGAACGTATGGCGAACCGTATTTTGGGCATGGGCGATGTGTTAAGCCTTATTGAGAAAGCACAGGAAAGCCTTGATATTGATGAAGATAAAGAAAAGGAAATGGCTGCCCGGGTAAAGAAGGGCAAAATGGACTTTAACGATTATCTGGAAAGTATGAAGCAGATGCGCAACATGGGCGGTATGGGTTCCATTCTTTCCATGATGGGCATGAACACTGCACAGCTGGAAGCGGCAATCGACGAAAAAGAGCTGGCAAGGACCGAAGCCATTGTGTTGTCCATGACGCCGGCAGAGAGAAACAATCCCAAGCTGTTAAATCCCAGCAGGAAGCACCGCATTGCCAAAGGCGCGGGAGTGGATATTTCCATTGTAAACCGCTTTATCAAGCAGTTTGAACAGACCCAGAAAATGATGAAACAGATGCCGGGCATGATGGGCGGCAAAAAGGGAATGGGACTGTTCGGTAAAAAAGGTGGAATGAGATTTCCCTTTTAGGGAATCTGTTCATGATAAACATTAGTTAAAATTTTCGGAGGTGAAAAAAGATGGCAGTAAAAATCAGATTAAGAAGAATGGGTCAGAAGAAAAACGCAATCTATAGAATCGTAGTTGCAGATTCCAGATCTCCCAGAGATGGAAGATTTATTGAGGAAATCGGAACCTATGATCCTAACACAGAGCCTTATTCCTGCAAAGTTAACGAAGAGTTAGCAAAGAAATGGTTAGCAGCAGGTGCACAGCCTACAGAGGTTGTTGGCAGAATTTTCAAAAATGCCGGAATTGAAAAATAATAAATGCATTGCATTTATGCCGGATCAGAAAACCTGTCATAACACTTTGGAGGTGGATTATGAAAGAATTAGTTGAAGTAATCGCAAAAGCTCTTGTTGATAATCCTGATGAAGTGGTTGTAACGGAAAAAGAAGAAGGAAAGCATGTTACAATTGAGCTTCATGTTGCTCCATCTGATATGGGAAAAGTGATCGGTAAACAGGGACGCATTGCAAAGGCGATTCGCTCTGTTGTGAAAGCGGCTTCGTTGGGAGAGAATAAGAAAGTAGATGTAGAAATCATCTAAGAGATTAGGCGGAGATATTCGAAAGGGTATCTTCGTTTTTTATGGGGCGGATAGACCCGTAATTAAAAAAAGTGGGATAAAATCCATTGGATCTTATCCCGCTTCATCAGTCAACGGATTCCATCTGGAGAACAGGATACGCTGCTCATCAGTCATTTGCACCAGCTCATTTTCGGCAAAGAACTGTGCCAAGGTTATGCCAAATGCCCGACAGATCGCCTCCAAAGTAGGAAGCGTTGGCGCATTATTTCTATTGAACATATTTGTGACTGTGGAATGGGAGAGGTTTGCCTCTTTTAACAGGCGGTAATCCGTCCAGCCTCTTTCTTCCATCTATTTCTTAATGCGGTTCTGTGCATCCATTTTGAACACCTGCCAATCTGTAACTATTATAATTCCCAAAAGGGTGCCATAATAATCATCAATTCCCTTTATAACATGGCGGACCAGATTTTTATTGGCCAGGGCGTAGGGTTTTGGGGAATTTTTTGAATTTGTCGTTGACCGCATTATTAAAAAGGATATGCAGAAAGACACATGGGTAAGCGAAATTTCTAGGGTTTCTCTTGAGGCCGGTTTTTATTGCAAATGAGAAAGATCATCAGAGAGTATGCAGGCGGATACAGCGTGAAATTCGGAATTTGAAAAAAAGCAAAATTTATAAAGGATGACATTTCTATTAGATGGTGCAAGGCAAGTATATCTTGCCCGTAAAGGTCAATCTGCCTTATGTAGATTGGCCTTTTTACATTGTGTGCCATGTTCGATTCTTTCTGCAAGAAAGTGTCGCCCAACTATCTCCGGGACTTGGAACGGGCAGAGGAACGTCCTGCTTTCAGTATTGGCTGAATCCATTTGTTGATGGTGCGGATGTGGTGGCAAAATTAATTTCTTAAAAGTTAGAGAATTGATTTGACAATGGCTTTTTTGTGTATTATACTGTATTTGTTCATATAATACAGTATAATACGGTAAGGCGGTGTCGGTTTGGAAATTGTTGTAAGTAATAAGGCAAGTTGTCCTCTGTACGAGCAGATTGTGTCACAGATAAAAATGCAGATTATGAGCGGCGAACTGAAGGCTGGGGAAGCGCTTCCCTCTATCCGCTCCCTTGCAAAATCGCTGCAGATCAGTGTTCTGACCGTGCAGAAGGCATATGACATCCTGCAGGAGGATGGTTTTATTGAAACGACAGCCGGGAAAGGCTGCTATGTATCTGTGAGGAATCAGGACTTCTATTTGGAAGAACAGCAGAAAAAGATAGAGGGGTGTTTCAACGATGCCATAGAAATTGCCCGTATGAGCGGAATACCGCTTGATAAATTAATCAGCTTATTAACATTATTGTACGAGGAGGATTAGCGATGACAAATGCTTTCATGGTATCAGGCCTTACCAAAACTTATAAGGATTTTGTTTTGGATCATGTTTCGTTTACCGTTCCCAGTGGATCCATTGTTGGACTGATTGGAGAAAACGGCGCAGGAAAAAGCACAACCATCAATGCAGCTTTAGGGCTGATTCAAAAGGAAGACGGTGTTGTTTCTATTTTAGACAGGGAGGAACTGGACGGGAATGTCAAAGAACAGATCGGCGTGGTGTTCGATGGCAGCAATTATCCGGAAATCCTTTCTCCCCGGAAATTGAACCGGGTTATGAAAAATATTTACAAGACATGGGACGAACAGGTTTATCTGCGTCTGCTGAAACAGTTTTCCCTGCCGGCCGATAAGCAGATCAAACAGTTTTCAAAAGGAATGAAGATGAAGCTGGCAATCTCCGTTGCATTTTCCCATCATTCCAGGCTGTTGATTCTGGATGAAGCTACCAGCGGCTTAGACCCGGTTGTCCGGGATGATATTCTGGATATGCTTTTAGATTTCGTGCAGGACGAAGAGCATTCCATTCTGGTATCTTCCCACATTACCAGTGACTTAGAGAAGATTGCAGATTATATCGTATTTATCCATGAAGGGAAAGTGGTTTTTGAGAAACCCAAAGACGAACTGACCGAGCGGTATGGCATCATCAAGTGCGGTGCGGCGCAGTTTGATGCACTGGATAAATCTGATATCATCTCGTACCGTAAAATGGACTATGAATGGCAGATACTGGTTTCAGACCGGGAGAGGATGCAGAAAAAATATCCGAAAGCTCTGGTTGTCCCGGCAACGATTGATGAAATTATGCTTCTTTATGTAAAGGGGGAAAAGTGATGAAAGGCGTTTTGGTAAAAGATCTCTATATTGCCAGGAGCAATATCCTTGTAACTATCGTCAGCCTGGTTGTTTTGGGCTTTGGGCTATCCTTTTTGCTGGAAACCAGCGCAATTCTGGTTCTGGCTCCGGTTGCCGCCACAACAGCAGCCTTTATCAGTATTACCAGTGACGCGGCTTCCAAATGGAATAAAAATGTCATTACCATGCCGGTATCAAGGAACCAGATCATTGGTGAGAAGTTTCTGTTTTATATCCTGCTTGCCATATTGGGAATGCTGACAGCGCTGGTACCCTGCGCTGTCCTTGCCTGTTTCGGTATGGATATCACGCTTCACTCGCTATTGCTGTACGGCTCTATCGGGATGAGCGCATGCCTGCTTGCAGGCGGCATCAGTCTGCCGTGTGCATATTTGTTTGACCCGGAGAAATCACAGATTGTCTTTATGATGTCATTTATGGCGTCAACGGGGATTATTACGGGGCTTGTTCTTCTTATCAATTTGGTTTTTCCTGTAAAGGAAAATATCCTTCTGGCTTTCCATATTGTACTTATCATTTCTGTCATATGGTTTTTTGTTTCGTACCGGATTGCGGTAAAGGTATATCGCAAACGGGATATTACATGATGAGTATAGGATGAAAACAAATAAAAAGAAAATTTGGATTGGCTGTGGGATACTTTGTGTGCTGAGTGTGTTTCTTTCGTCATGGAATGGGGTAGCTTATAATGATTCCCGTCTGGTAGTTCCAATGGATTTTAAGGATTATGTATTTGACATACAGGATTTGCCGATGATTGTTTCGAGCTTTCTTGTTTATGTTTATCTTGTCGCATTGATCATTCTTTGTCAGGGGAAACCTTGAGTACACCCTGATTGCTGCGATTATTATCTTTTCCCTTGCATTGGGCCTGGGGATTTTCCTCTCTGAATACTTGCTGTATTAGTATGACCATGACGACCAGGCAGAGGAAGGCGGGGAATAGGATATGGCAGAATTTGAATGCAGATTAAAAAAAACCGGTAAATGAAAGACCTGACACAGGAGCAGCTGGCAGAAAAAGCAGGCGTGCGCCGGGAAACAATTATGCGCCTGGAAAAAGCGCAATATAATCTGTCATTAAAGCTGGCAGTTGATATTTCCAGGGCTATAGAAGCCCCGATTGAAGAATTTTTTGTTTTTAAACAAAAGAATTACGCTACCCCAAAATTCTATTGTCGTGAATAATAGAATCCACGTTTTGCGAAAATTCTATTGTAAAGAATAATAGAATCCACGCTCTGCGAGGATTTTATTATTATGAACAAAAATCTTCCCGCTGTAACATTTCGCGGACATTTGCCTGATAAACTATCATGAATGACAAAAATCTGCCATTCATGATAGAAATTGAAAGGAGTGTGGATATGAAAAAGATTTTACTGGTAGAGGACGATGCCCTTTTAAATAAAACGCTGACTTACAACCTGATTTCTGAGGGTTATGATATCGTATCAGCTCTGAATTCAGGCACAGCTGCCGAGTTACTGACGCAGACGGAATATGACCTGGTACTTCTGGATATCAACCTGCCGGATGGCAGCGGCTATGACCTGTGCAGGCTCATAAAACCGGAGAACCCTGACACGCTGGTAATTTTCCTGACTGCCAACGACCAGGAGAGCGACCAGATCCGGGGGTATGAGGTCGGGGCGGTGGATTATATTACCAAGCCTTTTTCCGTAGGGGCGCTGCTGCGGAAAATACGGGCCATGTTCGCTATGCTGGAACACCGGGGGCTGGCAAAGGATTTCTATGATGACGGCAGGCTGTTTTTGGATTTTTCGGAGCAGAGTGCTGCGCTGAATGGAAAGCCCCTTACTCTTTCCCCCATGGAGTATAAGATGCTGTACCTGTTCTGCAAGAACCCGAAACAGATCCTGACCAGGCAGCGGCTTCTGGAACGGCTGTGGGATGCGGATGAAAACTATGTAGACGAACACACACTGACAACCTCCATCAGCCGTATACGGGGCAAGATTGAGGCTGATGGCGATACTTATATCAAAACGATTTACGGAATTGGGTATCAGTGGATGGGAGGCGAGAAAAAATGAATCTGGGGAGAATCTCTGTAAAAAGGATATTCCTGCTGGTTAGCGGCGGTATGGCAGTTTCCATGCTGGCCATCTGCGCGGTTTTCTTCGCGGTAACAGGACAGATGTGGGTACTGGCCTGTGGCATGATTCTGACGATTTGTGCCCTTGTATGGATGTTTCTTCTGATGGTTACCTTCAGCAAACGGCTTTCCGTATTTACTGGGGAACTGTGCCAGGCAATGGATCAGATGATAAGCGGAAGCGGAGAGCCTGTGCGCGCTGCGGACAGTGAAACACTTTTTGCCCGTATAAGCTACCGTCTTTCGCGGCTGTATGGAATCATGCAGGAGAACCGTCGGAAGGTGGATGAGGAACGGCAGGAGCTGCAGATGCTGGTGTCGGATGTCTCCCATCAGGTAAAAACACCGGTAAGCAATCTGAAAATGGTAACGGATACGCTGCTTTCAAAGTCTGTCACAGAAGAAGAACAGCGGGAGTTCCTTAAAGGCATCCGGAATCAGACGGACAAGCTGGAGTTTCTTTTTCAGGCTCTTGTGAAAACCTCCCGGCTGGAAACCGGAGCGATCCGGTTGGAAAAGAAAGACGCCCCGCTGATCGATACGCTGGCGATGGCCTTAAGCGGCATCGTATATGCGGCAGAGAAAAAGAATATATCCGTAACAGTGGACTGTCCGGAGGATCTGTGCCTTTCCCATGACGGCAAGTGGACAGCGGAAGCCGTGTTCAACTTGCTGGACAATGCAGTGAAATATACCCCGGCCGGAGGGTTCATCCGAATTTCAGTAGAACAATGGGAAATGTATGTAAAACTGAGTGTGTCCGATACCGGCAAGGGCATTCAGGAGAGCAATCAGGCCGCCATTTTCCGGCGCTTTTACCGTGAGGAAGAAGTACATGGTAAGCAGGGCGTGGGCATTGGCCTGTATCTGACCCGCGAGATCGTAACGAGACAGGGCGGCTATATCAAAGTGGTTTCGGAGCCGGGCAAGGGTTCGGAATTTTCTATTATGCTCCCTACAAGATAGCACATAGCAGAGGGACATTCCAAGTTGTCCGGCGTAAATTTTTTCGCAGCAGTGTGCCGATAAAGCTGCCAGTGGCAGGTTTTCGGATGAAATGTCTGAGTCTTGTAACATTTCAGCCGCATTTTTTATGCCGATTCGGACATTTCTGTGACATTTGGATTTTATAATGTCCTTATCAACAGGTAGAAAGCCTTGAAAGGAGCATTTGATATATGAATGTATTACAAACAATTGATCTGAAAAAGTATTATGGCAGTGAAACGAACGTTACCCGGGCTCTGGACGGTATCAGCCTTTCCGTGGAACAGGGGGAGTTTGTGGCGCTCGTCGGAACGTCCGGCAGCGGTAAATCCACCCTGCTTAACATGATGGGCGGGCTGGATACGCCTACGTCCGGCAGCGTCATTGTCCGTGGGGATGAGCTGGCAAAAAAGTGCGACGAGGAGCTGACCATCTTCCGCCGCCGCAACATCGGCTTCATCTTTCAGAACTATAACCTTGTCCCGATCCTGAATGTGTATGAGAACATTGTCCTGCCTGTGGAGTTGGACGGCGATGTGGCAGATGAGAAATTCATGGACGAGATCGTGAGGATGCTGGCATTGGAAGATAAGCTTCACAATATGCCGAATAACCTTTCCGGCGGACAGCAGCAGCGTGTCGCCATTGCCCGGTCTCTCATCGCCAAACCGGCCATCATACTGGCCGATGAGCCCACCGGAAATCTGGATTCCAAGACCAGTGCCGATGTGCTGGGGCTTTTAAAGCGTACCAGTATGGAGTTTAACCAAACCATTGTCATGATTACCCACAATAACGAGATTGCCCAGCTTGCTGACCGAATCATAAGGATTGAGGACGGCAGGATCGTAGAGTAAGGAGGTGGCAGACCATGACATGGCCTTTTTTAAATGATACAAGCGCTGTTACCCGTAGGTTATCAAATGCCCGTATTGAACAGAACCGCTTCAGGAATCGTCTGATTGGGATTATTATATTTATGGCGGCAGCCATTATGGTGTTTGTTTCTTCTTATGCATATAACATTACAAATGAATATGCGGCATCAACTGCATATCAGGGAATTTTCCAAAACCTTTCACAGGAGAATATCTCTTTGCTGAAAGAAGATCCCCATATTCAAAAAGTGGGTGTATATCAGTCTGTCGGCATGACGGAACAGGAGAATGGCATCACAATGGGTATGGTATGTTCTGATGAAACAACCATGCAGCTCTCCAACATCACGCTGTTGAAAGGACGTATGCCCCAGGCAGCGGATGAATTGCTCGTGGAAAGGGGATATATAGATACCCTGAATCTAAAAGCGGGGATCGGCGACACAATATCTCTTCATTATCGCAATCAGGCAAGCCGTCAGTTAGAAACTAAAGATTTCCGGATTACAGGTTTTATTCAAACAACCGCTGAGAATGACAGGGACAGGGTTGCTTATAACGCTATTGTTTCACAGAATTTTGTGCGGGAAAACCCTGCTCTTTCCATTGAACCGGTGGCAGCTATGATTTCTGTCCATGATATTGCAAAATATACCAATCCGGAATTAAAAGAGCTGATACGGACGATTGGCCTTGATTGTGGGATCTCTGCAGACAACATTCAGGTAAATAATTTATACATTGACAGCAATAACATGTCAAATGAGACGGTGCTGACGGTTTTGCTCGTTGGGTTGGTCTTAATCGGTGTATGTTCCCTGGTTGTCTATAATATATTTTATATTTCGGTTATAAATAATGTAGTTTCCTTTGGACAGCTGCGTACAATTGGCACTACGAAGAAACAAATCAGGCAGATTATTTCACGGGAAGGAAACTATCTTGCGCTTCACTTCATTCCGTTTGGGTGTATGGCAGGCGCGGTGTTATCTTTTCTGATAGACCGGAGCGCTTTTCAGCTGCTTCCGGATATTGTGACCTCGTTTTTATCAGGAATTGCTGTATTTGGTTGTGTAAGGCTCGCTGTTTTAAAACCGGCAAAGATTGCCACGTCAGCTTCACCTGTGGAAGCATTCCGTTATAGCGGTTATAGCGGAACAAAAAAGAGGAAAAAGAGCGGGAAGCATCTTACGCCGTTTTCACTTGCGGCTATGAACCTGTCCCGTAACAGGAAGAAAAGTATATTGACCTTTATTTCACTGGCTTTGAGCGGAACGATGTTTATAGGGATTTCTTCCCTGCTATCCTCCCTTGATCCTGAGCAAAGGGCGAAACAGGCCTTCCCTTATGAGGGAAGTTATGTGGTGGAATTGAACCGGGCGCTGGTCACGCCTACGTTTTCCCTCACTCAGCTGCAGGAAAACAATCTACTGACAGATGAATTGAAAAATGATATTTTGTCAATTGACGGGGTAGATGAAATCATCTGCCAGCAGGAAATATGCGTCGGGATAGATGGAATGGACACGGCAATCCGGAGTATGAACACAGAGGATTATAAGGAATTAAAGAACAAGATAATGATCGGGAAATTGCCGGGTTATGACCATACAGGGGAAAACTCCCTTATCATTAACATGGGCAGCCCGGAATTAGAATACCTGCAAAAGAACTATGAGGTGGGCGATACCGTCACTTTTTCACAGGCAGGAAACATCCTTACTTATACCGTATCTGCGATTGTTTTTGACAGGGACAGCTCTGCCAGCTTTATCCTTCCGGCAGGTGAAATGGAACAGACGGTTTCCTATAATGCAAACAGTGCGTTTGTGATCCGGGCAAAGACAGACAGTTATGCCGGAATTGAGGATGAATTACATTCATTGGTTTTGGAAAGCGATACTTTGCGCCTGAAGACATTAAAAGATATGACGATGCAATACAAAAGCGTATTCAGCACAATTTCCATTGCGGCATATGCGCTGTTGGCAGTCATTGTCATATTCAGTATTATCAATCTGGTCAATACCAGTATGACAAATATCATTTCAAGAAGGAAAGAAATGGGATTGTTCCGGGCGGTTGGCTTAAGTCACAGACAGCTTTATCATATGATAGGATTTGAAAATGCATTTCAAACGGTTGGCAGTTTTGCCGCCTCCCTTATCTGCGGTCTGGGAATTGGAAAAGCAATATGCTCTGCTGTAGGGATTGTGCCTGGATTCAGCTTCGTAAATTATACTTTTCCTGTAGTACCGGTTCTCTTATATGTCCTGTTAGTTTTTATGCTTCAATTGGCCCTTACAAAATGGGCTGGCCGGTATTGCAGAAAAAATAGTGTCGTAGAGCAGCTTCGTGTGACGGAATAGGAGGTGGAGGACATGACATGGCCTTTTGAAAATGATACCGGCGCTATTGTGAAAAAACTTGCGAAGCGCAGCCTTGCAAGCGAGAAGCGCCGGAACCTGATGGTAGTGGTCGTCGTCGCCCTGGCGGCGTTTCTGGTTTGCTTGTCAGCGGTTCTGTCCGTTTCGATTGCAGATCCAGCGTAATCAGGTGGCCGACACCTATGAGGCGGTCTTTACCGGCGTGGAGGAGGACCATGTGGCGGCGCTGAAAGACCTGCCGGAGTTTGCCCGGGTGGGCGAATACTATCTGCTGGGGCAGGAGCATTCGGAGCAGGGATACAACGCCTCCTATGTGTACTACGACAGCGATATGATGTATATTGCCCGCAGCCAGATGGAGCTGGTAAAAGGAGAACTCCCGGCACAGGCGAATGAAGTCGCTGTCAGCGAATATTTTCTCTCTGCTTACGGTTTGGGTGCCAAAATCGGTAAGACGGTTCGGTTGGATACCGAGAGCTTTCATGGCGACTATACCGTGACCGGAATCCTGTCTAATGTTGGGGAAAAGGAAGCGAATCTATGTGCCATTGCCATTTCTAAAGCGGCCTTGACGCAGTGGGCCAGATTTGACCCTGCAGGATACCGTGCCTATGTGCATTTCAAAAATGACAGGCAGCTTGACCAGGAGATCATGGCTGCTCGCTGTCTTGAGATTGCCGCACAGTTTGGCTCTGCGCATGTAGGGATGAACAGCAATTATTTTGCTTCTATTTCAAAGTCCATTGATTTTGTGACCATTTTCGGCACACTTTATGGAGTAGATGATATCCCTGAGGCTTTTATCAATGTCATCAAACTGTATGAGGGTATCTTCGTTCATACGATTGAAAAATCTTGATAATGTAGGCTGTGATGCCAGAGCATCTTTCTCAAGAATGGCATTGAAAACAGGATCCAGAGTTAGTTCATCAGCGCAGTCATCTTCAAAATATGCAGATATGATCTGATAAATTCGCTGCAAAGATTGGCTTTTCAGGTCTGATCAAAATGAGATTTAAAACCAATGATAAGTCAGTTCGCTTCCACAAAGATGACGAAAATCTTATGCAGATAATTCCTTTATAAGAAGAAGTCCTGCATCGGAGGATAGATCGCCTCCGTCAAAATTTATTTTAATCAGTCTATTGCTTTTAAGTGTTAAGGTGTTTAAAATATCCATAGAGAGACCCTTTCTGCGGTATATATTGGGATTCGACACCTAAATTTTACCACATATTTGGTCTCTTTTTCTATTCACTTAATAGATGAAATGCAATAAACAGCATAAAAACAGTAACTACCAGGGCACTGAAAAACTCCCATTTTTTGAGTGGGAGTTTTTCATATTTAGAATTTTTATACTTTAGTTTTTAAAAAGTTTTGGAAACATGCCATGACCTATGCCATAGCGTGTTCTTTCAGCTTCACGATTCTTTTTATATTTGCTGTGAACGCCGTAAAATACATTTGAAG
>CAJTCE010000006.1 GCA_910574745.1 Lachnospiraceae bacterium
GATGCTCTTTTTTATTCACTTAACAGATAAAATGCAATAAACAGCTTAAATACAGTAACCACGTGGCTTTCAGCCACTTTCACGGCACAGCCGTGAATAATTCAGGCTAATTATCATTATTCATTCGGTCAATCATTTCTTTAACAAATAAGATATCCTCTTTTTTAACCTTTCTGGTAGAATCAAAAAGGACTTTATATTCTGGATTGTCAAAAAGAAATTGAGCCATATCTCGAGCGTCTTCATTTAAGTAATAGCCTTGTGGTATATTTTCAGAAGATTCTTTTTTTCCTAATAAATAGTTCATATCAACATTAAAATAGTCAGCGATTATTTCAAGCAATTCAAAACTTGGTTCACGTTCTCCGTTTTCATACATTCCAATGCTACTTCTTGAAATATTTAACTTGTCGGCCATTTCTTGTTGTGTAAGGCCACTTTTAATTCGCAATCCTTTTAACACATTCGCAAATTTACCCATAAAATAACTGCCTTTCCATGTCTGTAAAAGTATAATAACACACTACGTGAAAAAATAAAGTACAAAATTCCACAAAAAGTGTTGACACAATACGTGGATTGGTCTATATTTAAAATGTTCCACAAAATGTGACTAAGGAGGTGTAAGAATGGATAGTTCAGTAATAGGAAAAAGATTAGTGGAATTACGTGGAGAAAAGACACAAGATGAAGTGACAAAAGCGGTTGGAATAAGCACATCTGCTCTTTCAATGTATGAATGTGGGGAAAGGATTCCTCGGGATACAATAAAAATTTCTCTTGCACAATATTTTAAAAAAAGTGTTCAAACTATTTTTTTTTTGACCCACAGTGACACAAAATGTGTCAAAATGCAATAACATTAGACAAAGGAGGAAAGAAGTGGAATCACTGAAGGTACAAGCAATTATAGCATTAACAATTGTATATGCCATTGGAATTATATGCGTATTCATAATGAAAAAGCTGCAACCAGAGAACCGGAAGATATATTCCCTATACCTTAAAAGGAAAGGAGGTGTAGATGATGGCAAATATAAATTTGTGCCGCATAGGCAGCAGGCTGAAAAAGGCAAGGGTAGCAAAGCATCTTACCCAGGAGCGGTTTGCGGAGCTTGTAGGTCTGTCAGCTGGATACATTGGCATGATCGAGCGGGGAACACGAATGCCGAGTTTTGCAACATTTCTGGATATGCTCAGCGTACTGAAAGTAACGGCTGATTTCATCCTGTGTGATGCGGTGGATTATGTCAGCGGATCCCGTCTGGCAGAGTATGACAGTTACATAGATAAACTGTCAAAGGCAGAGCGGGAGAAACTTTTTAAAATGCTTGATGTGTATTTTGGAAGGGAGTAACTAAGCGGAGGGGATAAACGGAAAAAGCGGCCAGCCTAAGCGCTGCGCCGCGATCCCCTCTACACAAGTATTATGATACGGTAACCGGGTGGGAAAGTAAAGGATAATCGGTCGACATTATTCGACAGAGGAAAGAGGAGTGGGTGGAGAATGGTACAGCAAAAGAATAAGCAAAATGAAGAGAAGAAAGAATATCTTAAAGGTTATGAAAAAACAGTCAGACAGTTGAAACGGATTGAAATGGAAATACAAGAAATAAGACTGGGAAATATTTATCCTTCCGTAGCCGCAGATGGAATGCCACATGCCTCAAATAAAAGGGATTTATCAGAATATGCCGTTTTGTTAGAAAGAGAAGAAAGAGAGTATAAAAGAGTATGGTATAAAAAGCTTAAAAAGTGTAAAGAGATAAAAAATAAAATTGAGCAGCTTGAAAATGAGGATGAAAAAGATGTTCTCTTTTATAGATATATAAAATTGATGAAATGGGAAGAGGTTTGTAATGAATTGCAATGCAGTTGGAGACAGGTTCATAGGATTCATTCAAAAGCATTGAACAATATTATTATTACATAAAATATACGTACTTTATAAGTATTAAGTGTTGACAAATACGTACAGAGTACGTATAATATAATTAACAGGAGGTGGTATATGTAAATGAAGCGTCGGGAATTGGTTAAATTGCTTGAAAAAGCAGGATTTGAATTCAAAGAGCATGGCGGAAACCATGATACATACAAAAGAGGAAGTGATACAGAGCAGATCCCACGACATAAAGAAATAAATGAGATTACGGCAAAAAGCATAATTAAAAAATGGGGATTAAAATAAAAATCCCCATTTAGCTGTAAAACAGCATATAAAGGAGATGGAAGCTTTATAATATTATAGGTATTGGTTTAAATATCTATTAACACTGGAAAGGAGAGTAATGCAATGAAAAGTGCGTATCCGGTATTTATAGCGGAACATAATAATGATTTTCTGGTTTTTGTACCTGATTTTGAAATTTATACGGAAGGAAAGAGCATGACAGATGCTATGGAAATGGCAAGGGATGCAATTGGATTAAAAGGAATTGATTATCAGGATGATGGGAAAGAACTACCTGAGGCATCAAACTATAATGAAGCCATGGCAATAGCAAAAGCAGATACAGAAATCTTTGATTATTCACAGGGAATAATAACGATGGTTGATATTGATTTTTCGGAATACAGAAAACGACATAATAACCGCATGGTTAAGAAAAACTGTACAATTCCATATTATCTCAACGTGGAGGCAGAGAAAGAAGGAATAAACTTTTCCAAGTTGTTACAAGAAGCCTTACAAAAAAAATTAGGATTATCATAAAGTTGGCATAGAATGGCACACTCAAATGTGATAATATGATACCAAGAAAAGAAGCCAAGGGAAAAACACCCCAGGCTTCTTTTTTGTACGGAAAAATCATAAGTTGCACCGGTGCAACACATAAGGAGCAAAGATGGCCAAAGGATTTGCAAAGATTTTCTACAATAGCGCCAGATGGAAACGGTGCAGAAACTCATACATTCAGCAGAGGATAATGATAGACGGAGGGATGTGTGAGGAATGCCATGAGCAGGCGGGCTTCATAGTGCATCATAAGATTACATTGGATGAATCCAATATAAACAATCCTGATATAACATTAAACTATGAGAATCTTTCTTATGTATGTAAGGATTGCCATGACCGTTTTGAAGGTCATGGAGTTGGGCGTGCAGCAAAAGGACCGACTGTCATATTTAATGAGAAGGGAGAACCGATAGGAAGACTGGAGGAAAGGCAACTCCCCCCTTAACAGGGGCATCCTGTCTTTTCCAAAAGACCGAGACCCACACATTCAGGGAATACACAAGTCGCGCGTATAGGGGGTGTGGTATAGATGAATGACAAACAGGTATTAGAGGAATCCAAAACGGATGAAAAAACAGATAATGAATTGGATTATCAGGAGAAAAATGCAAAGATTGAGAAGGAGATAAGAAGACTTAGGCGGCTTTTTAGTAAAATTGATAAAAATAAGAAAAACCTGGTATATACGACTATCGACGACATAGCTTTTATGACCGTTACGATGCAGGAATTGCGTGAAAAAATTATTAGGGAAGGAACAAGCATTGAATATAAAAACGGGGAAAACCAGTGGGGGAAAAAGCAGTCGCCGGATGCGCAGTTATATCTGCAGATGTCACAAAAACAGACCCAGGCAATGAAAATTTTAATAGATTGTATGCCTAAAACGGAGCAAATAAGCAAAGAAATCAAGGATGGATTTGACGATTTCGTATCAGGAAGAGAGGATGTCTGATGGCGGTAAGATACCCTTTGTTATATAATCCCATACTGGAATATTGGAATGAAATTGAAAGCGGACAGGTTATTGTATGCAGAAAGATATACCAATGGTATAAATATTTGGTGCTGATGATAAATAATCCGGGAGAATATTTCTATTCTGTGAAAAGGGCAAACTATGTCATAGAATTTGCCGAAAATTTCTGCAGGATATCCAAAGGAGCAAATGCGGGAAAGGTAGTACGCCTGGAATTATGGGAAAAGGCTCTGTTAGCGGCAGTCTTTGGTTTTATAGACATTAACGGGAACCGGATGTGCAGGGAAGCGCTTCTGATTGTAGGGAAGAAAAACGGTAAATCGCTTATTGTTTCCATTGTCGGCTTATATTTGCTGATAGGGGACGGAGAACCGGGACCAGAAATATATGCAGTGGCGACCAAAAGGGATCAGGCAAAGATCATATGGACAGAAGCAAAAAGAATGGTTAGAAAATCTCCCGTCCTTCTCAGAAGAATAAAGCCACTAGTGGCGGAGCTGTCCAGCGAACTTTACAATGACGGAACCTTCAAGCCTCTTGCATCGGATTCTGATACCTTGGATGGATTGAATGTACATGGAGCCTTGATGGATGAAATACATCAGTGGAAAAACGGAAGGGCCTTATTTAATATTATAGCGGATGGCACATCTGCAAGGGAGCAGCCGCTTGTTTTTGAAACGTCGACGGCGGGAACCGTGCGGGAAGATATTTATGACCAGAAATATGATGAGGCAGAAAGGATCATCAATGGTTTGTTTGATGAGAACGGATACCATGATATCCATTTTTATCCGTTTATCTATGAATTAGATGAAAGAAAAGAATGGATAGTCGAAACATGCTGGATAAAAGCAAATCCTGGTCTTGGGACAATCAAGAAGCTGGAAGCACTTCGGGCAAAAGTGGAAAAGGCTAAGGGAAACCCGTCTTCGATAAAAAACCTCGTGTGTAAGGAATTTAATATCCGGGAAACATCCACCGAATCATGGCTGACATTTGAGCAGCTTGATAACAGGGAATTGTTCGACGTTAAAAAATTAAAGCCGAGGTATGGAATAGGAGGCGTTGACCTGTCCAGCAACATTGACCTGACAAATGCCACCGTCATATTTATGGTTCCAGGAGATTCTAATATCTATGTCCTGCAAATGTACTGGCTTCCGGAAGATTTATTGGAGAAAAGGACGAAGGAGGATAAAATTCCTTATGATAAATGGGTTGAGCAGGGATGGATGCGGACCTGCCCGGGAAATAAAGTCCATTACAGGTATGTGAAAGAATGGTTTGAAGAAGTGCAGAATGAGTCAGATATCTATTTATTCAAATGCGGGTATGATTCATGGAGCGCTTCTTACTTTTTGGAAGACATGACAAACACCTTTGGGAAGCCGGTCATGGAGCCTGTGATTCAGGGAAAGAAAACTTTATCAGGACCCATGAAGGCTTTGGGGGCTGATCTGGCAAAGAAAAGAATTATTTATAATAATAATCCGGTCCTTAAATGGTGTCTGGCAAATACTTCCGTGGATGAGGATCGGAACGGAAATATCCAGCCTGCAAAAGGAAACCTTGGGACACGCAGGATTGATGGAACGGCAGGACTTCTGGATGCCTATGTGACATTGGAAAGGAATTTGGAAGAATACATGACTTTGATTTAAAAAGGAGCAGAGAATGAAGTTATTTAGGAAAAGAGAACCGACAAAAAATGAGAAGGTTGGAAAAGAGGTCATAAAAATGATAAATACGTGGGGAGAGCATTATTATGCATGGAACGGGAAGCTGTATGACAGTGGTATTGTCCGATCCTGTATACGTCCCAAGGTTAAAGCTATAGGAAAATTGGCCGGAAAACATATAAGACTGGGGAAGGAAGAAACTATAATTGTCAATCCGGATGCGAATATCAGATTTTTAATGGAAAAGCCAAATCCATATATGACGGGGCAGCAGTTTCAGGAGAAAATGGCAACGCAGCTCTGCTTGAATAATAACGCATTCGCCTTGATTATTCGGGATGGTAACGGAAAGCCATACCAGCTCTATCCGATACCCTGTGATACGTGCGAAACCCTTTATAAAAATGATGAACTGTTTATAAAGTTTTATTTCAGGAATGGGAAAATATCTGTCTTTCCTTATACGGAAATCATCCATTTAAGACAGGACTTCAATGAAAATGATATTTTCGGGACAAGCCCGGCGCCTGCTTTAAAAGGCATGATGGAGATTATCGGAACCATAGACCAGGGGATTATCAAAGCTATTAAAAACAGCGGGATAATCCGGTGGCTGATTCAATTAAATAATTCTATGCGAGACGAAGATATTGAGAAATATGTGAAAAACTTTGTAAAAAACTATCTCAGTATTGACAGTGAAACATTCGGAGCTGCGGGTGTTGACAGTAAAGCGACGATTCAAAGGATTGAGCCGAAAGACTTTGTACCAAACGCACTGCAGACAAAAGAAACCATTAACCGCATCTATTCATTTTTTAACACAAATGAAAATATTGTGCAGTCAAAATGGACAGAGGATGAATGGAATGCATATTATGAGGCGGAGATAGAGCCTTTTGCTATCCAGATAGGAGCAGTATACACGGTAAGGTTATTCAGCAGGAAGGAAAGGAGCTGCGGAAACCGGATTATGTTTGAAGCCAGCAACCTACAGTGTGCCAGCCTAAGCACAAAACTGGCACTGGTGGCTATGGTTGATCGCGGAGCCATGACACCTAACGAATGGCGGGAAACAATGAATATGGCACCTATTCCGGGCGGAGACCAGCCAATCAGAAGGCTGGATACACAGGTGGTCAACCTGATAAAAGATATGCTTGGAAAAATGAGCAGTGAAAATTATGCTGTTATGGCGGGATTGATTGAACAATTGTTGCAGGCAGCAGGAAAGGAGAGCGAGGATGAAACACAGAATAAATATCCGGGGAGTACTGATTCCCAACGACTACAAATGGTTTTATGACTTTTTCGAAGAGGATTCAACCTGTCCGGCGGATGTACAGAAAATACTTGATATCATAGAAGAAGGGGATGAAATAGAAGTCTATATTAACAGTCACGGAGGCGTGATCGATGTGGGGAGTGAAATTTATGCACTTTTAAGATCACATTCCGACCATGTTAAAATCTATATTACAGGAGAGGCCTGCAGCGCTGCATCCGTAGTGACAATGGCAGCCTACTGTGAAATGGCGCCTACGGCGTTGATGATGGTACATTGTGTGTCGACGGCTGCCGCCGGAAACCATAACGACATGGAACATACGGCTGAAATTTTAAAGACGGCTGATAAGGCCTTATGTACAGCATATATGAACAAAGCTGGAATGACAGAGCAGGAAGCGTTAAAATTGATGGAAGCAGAAACATGGCTTACGGCGGAAAAGGCAAAAGAAAATGGGCTTATCGACGGCATCATGTTTGAAGGAAACCGGAACACGGATGTGGTCATGACGGCAGGCCCGTTGTTTACTCTTCCCAGTGAAGAGAAAATGGAAAAAGCAAAGAGAATGGTAAAGCAGGCGGATTCGGATAAAGAATCGGCTTTTTTTATGCAGCAAAAGTTAAATCTTTTAAAAATGAAGGGAGAATAAAAATGACAAGAGAACAGTATTTAAACCAGAGAAAAGCGTTGGTAGATGCAGCACAGAAGCTGATAGATGAAGGAAGCGCGAAAGAGGCGGAAGCTAAAATGAAAGAGATCAAGGAACTGGATGACAAATGGGATTCTATCGCACAGGCCCAGGCAAATTTTGACGCCATGAACAAAGAACCTGTGGCAGTAAGAGGAATTACAGTTGAGGATGCATTTGGAAAAGATAAAGGTGGAAAAGAAGCGGCAGCAGCATTTGAGTCAGAAGACTATAAAAATGCATGGGCAAAAACGTTAATGGGCAGGCCCTTATCCGATGAAGAGAGTACGATTTACAAAATGGTCAATGAGGAATTTACCCATACGACAGGAAACACCAACGTGGTAATCCCCAAAAGCGTAGCAGCCGGCATTTGGGAAATAGCCGGGGAGCTGTATCCTTATTTTGCAGATGTCAACAAGAGCTATGTGAATGGCGTTTTTTCCATGATCATGGATGATACTTCCTCAGATGCTGCATGGTATACAGAAGATGACGAGAACGAGGATGGAAAAGAGACCTTTAAGGACTTCAATTTAGGCGGCTGTGAACTCTCCAGGTCAATTACAGTATCGTGGAAACTGAAAGAAATGGCGATGGAAGATTTTATTCCCTACATCCAGAGAAAAATGGCAAAGAAAATGGGAGCTGGAGCCGGATATGGGGCAACCCACGGAGCCGGAGCAAAGGCGGCGGATGGAAAACCGGAACCTATGGGAACCGTAACTGCTCTGCTGACTGAAAAGGATACTCCGCAGGTTGTTATCTACACTGGAAAACCTTCTTACACGGATATTACCAAAGCAAGAGCGCTGATAAAATCCGGATATGGGGCAGGACTTTCCATTTATGCAAATTCCAGGACTATATGGAGCCAGCTGGCAAATGTAGTGGACGCCAATAAGCGTCCGTTATTTATTCCCGATCCTACCAATCAGGGAGTTTTCAGGATTCTGGGAATGGTAGTGAAGGAAGATGATTCCATGAAAGACGGGGAAATCCTCTTTTCCAATGCAAAGGACGGATACCACATGAATATCAATAAGGAGATTAGCATGATGACAGAGGAACATGTGAAAAAAAGAAGGACGGATTACTGTGGCTACGCCATTATGGACGGGAATATCCTGACAAGCAAAGCCCATGCATTACTGACAACACAAGAAGCGGCAGGAACCGGAACCCCGGAGCCCAATGCTGATAATCCGGAGAGCGCAACAGGGACAAATCCGTAGTGATTTCCATAGATCAGGGGCGGGAAACCGCTCCTGTGGGTTAAGGCGGTGGTTTTAATGGTCAAAAAGATCAGAACGACATTAAGAATATCCCATGCCAAGCTAGATGATGATATCAAGAGCAATATAGAGACAGCTTTATTGGATATGAAACGTCTTGGGATAGAAACGTTTAAGCGGGACAAAGAGGGGGAAATCGTTTTAAAGGATTCCCAGAAGGAGTTGAAGGATGCCCTCGTGGAAAAAGCTGTTGAATTGTACTGCAAGGCTTCGTTTGATTTTCAGGGAAAGGGAGAACAGTACCAGAAAAGTTACGAAGCCTTAAGGGATTCCTTGAGTCTTTCGGGAGAATATAAGCTATGAGAAATGATATTATTCAGGTTGTTACAGAGTATAAAGAAGGGGCGGAGCTGAAGCACAAAATATCGGATGAACTTTTTGCGGAGAAAAAGTCTGCAACACGTTCGGAATTTTATGCAGCCCAGGCTTCCGGACTATCTGCAAAATATGTTTTTGAAATGGATATGGAGGATTTTGAAAGCTGTGATGTAAGCGTGCAGGAAGGGGATGTAGTAAGAAAATATTATCAGGGGCACATTCTATATAATGGCGAGAAATTTGAAATATCCAGAACTTATATAAAGGATTTAAGCAGTATTGAAATAACTGTTAAATGAGAAGGAGGAGGAAACGTGAAAGCCAGTGTCAGCTATGAGGAAGTGCTGGAAGGAATACAGATTGATATCAGCCGTCTCCTGAAACTTGCTGAGGATAAGAGAAGAGAAGCTTTGGAAAAAATTGGAGTTGCAGTTGAATCAGCAATTACAGCTACCGTTCCCAGATCTGATAAAGAGTTTTACTGGTATGAAGGAAGTAAGAGGGAAAGCGTACATATAGCAGACGATATTGAGCACAAAATAAAAAAAGCGAAAGGAACAAAGGAACTGTATGTGACCATTTCCGGCGGGAAAAAGACCTGGGCCAAATGGCATGTGGCAAATGATGGGCATGTAGCTCAGAACGGGAAATTTATACAGGGGAATTATTTTGCGGATAAGGCTGTTGTAAAAGCGGAAAATGAAATTGATGATATAGTGGACAGTTTCTTACAGGGGGTGGTCAGAGATTGAAGCATTAATAAAACAAATCAAAAGCTTGACAGAATTTCCATATATCAAAGAGGATAACATGATTTTAGATGGTTCATTTGCACTGGCACCCTATGCCTCAAAGGGCTTGAGGGGAAATGGTCAGATACAGTCGTGTGTTGACTATTATGCCTGTAACCTGTTTATGAAGGACAAAGAGCAGCTCATGAAAAAAGCAAAGAAAATATGGAAATATTTGCAGAGCCAAAACGGATATGTATGTGATGACCCGGATTATACTTATGAAAAAGAAGGAAAAATATGGCGGGCGGCATTGCATATTCAGGTATTAGAGGAGGATGAACTAAGAACATGAGAACAAGCACAACTACTTATAGAATTAATATTAAAAACCCGGTTTATGCAGAGGTTCTTTCGGATGAAAATGAAGGGACAACTTATGGAGAGGTTAAAAGTCTTGGAGAAGCGCAGCAGGCACAGATTACGGCATCTGTTGCCAGCGGTCAGTTGTATGGAAATGGTGTAATAGTAGATTCCAGTGCAATGTTGGCCGGATTAAGTATGGTATTATCAACAACAAAAATTCCCATTGAAGCACAGGTTGATATCTATAATTATGAAGTTAATGACGGGATTGTACAGGTAAAAGCAGGAGTTAAGTCAAAATATATTGCGGTAGGTTACGAAGTGGAACAGACAAACGGAAGCCGTGAACTTGTCTGGCTGTTAAAAGGCAGACCTCAGCCCATTAATTCAGACGTTAAGCAATCTGAAGCGAACATAAATTACAGCACGGACAGCATTACAATTGATTTTGTGAGGAGAAAGTCTGATGGAATGCTTAAATATTTTGCCGATGAAGCCAATCCGGAACTGACAAAAGCACAGGCGGATGCATGGTTTAAAGAAGGACCGTCAAAACCTGTTCCTGCAAACAAGAAGGTAATTGATGAAAACGATCAAAGTGAAACCAATTGACCCGATACAGATACAATTGAAGGATAAGGCATATACCTGCACTTTTTCCATGATGGGAATGGCATATATGCAGGAAGAGCTTGGAAAGTTGAAATGCAAACTTAATGAAATATCTCCGGCAAGAATGACAGCTTTAATCCTTTATTCAGGAATCAGACCCAATGAACCGGACTTTACCATAGAAGAAGCAAATGCACTGGCCGTTCAGATGGGACCGTCCCATTACAGCGATATTATCGGGGCATACAATGAAGCCATTTACGGCAGTATGGATAAAATGGGTCAGAATGAATTAAAAAAAACAGTAGCTCAGTATCTATTGAATGCAAAGAAATAGATTTCGGGATAGACGATGCCTATTATCTTTATGTAGAGAAGCTCCACCATACTGAGCAGGAATTTTGGAGCAGCAGTTATTTGAAGATTGACTATATCCTGGACTGCTTTGTAAAAGAGCTGGAAGCCCAGAGAGGGGTATTTGAAGACAACGGAGCAGAACAGATAACCAGTATGAAATCATTACCGGGGTGGTAAAAATGGCGAAAAGTTATAAAAAAACAATTGTTCTGGGGCTGGATTACAGCGAATTTGTAGGAGGCATTACAGCCTGTAACAGGGAAATGAAAACGCTGGACGCAGAATTTGCCTTAATGCAGAGCCAGATGGATGGGTGTGCGTCAAAAGCAGAAACCATGGCGGCAAAAGAGGAATATCTGACCCAGAAAATATATTTACAACAGAAAAAGGTGGAGGCCGCAAAGGAAAAATACAATGCCCTGATGGATGCTCATGCCGATACGGATAAGATTTCCAGAGCAGATCAGGCACTGCTAAAAGAAAGAACCACATTGGAGAAACTTCAGAACCAGCTTGAAGACACACAGATTGCACAGAGTAACTTCAAAGAAAATGCCACAGCGCTGATAGGTATTCTGGGGACGATTGCAGGAAGTTTGCTGGCATGTGTAAAATCGGCTTCCGAGTATGCGGATACCATACTGACCATGTCGGCACAAAGCTCCATTGCCACGGATACCCTGCAGGGATGGATCTATGCATCGGAACTGGTGGATGTGTCGGTTGAAACGATGACAGGTTCTTTACAAAAGATGGAAAAAAACATGGAGAGTGCTGCAAAGGGTTCAGGGACAGCGTATGACGCTTTTAAGAAACTGGGGGTCAGTGTGCTTGATTCCAGCGGACAGATGAAGGATGCAGAGACTATTTTCTTGGAAACCATTGATGCATTAGGAGAAGTTAAGAATGCTACGGAGCAGGACCAGCTTGCCATGGACATATTCGGGAAAAGCGCTGCTTCTCTTACAGGGGTCATTGATGCCGGAAGCGAGGGAATGGCGGCTTATAAGAAAGAGGCGGAAGAACTGGGAAGGATCATGAGTGAAGATGACCTAAAGGCAGCAGGCGCTTTTGATGATGCCATGCAGAAATTAGAAAGTGCATTTGAATCCCTGAAAAACTCAGCAGGTGCAAAAGTGATACCGGCATTGACTGGGATAATCGAAGCAATAGCATCTATTCCAACGCCGGTATTGGGAGTGATCGTAACATTGGTAACGACAATTACCACATTGGTAATGTTTGCAAAGACAATTAATTCCGCCATGGAAGCAGGGAAAGGATTAAGTAAGATTTTTAAAGGCGTTGGAAGTACCATGGACAGCACTTATGCAAAAGTCCTTCTTATGGTAGTTGCCTTGACAGCTCTTGCAACAGTAATAGCTGTTATTATCGGGAAAACTTCCGATATAGAGCGTACGGCAAGCAGTATAGGAAATTTGACAGGGGGTGCATCCGTACCACAGGGAGGAAAGCCACAAACCGGATATAATGCATCCGGTACTAAAAGCTGGAGAGGCGGAGCTACATGGGTAGGGGAAAACGGTCCGGAAATTGTTGATTTACCACCGGGTTCCAGAATTTATAACAATAAAGAATCTACAAATATAGCCGGAGATACTATATACAATGTTCAAATAATGTGCGATCTGGATAAAATGCGTTCAGTCAGCGATGTGGTCGATGCTATAGAAGGCCTTGGCGCATCAGCACAGTGCGGAGGTTGATAGAATGGCGTCACATACATGGAAAAGTCCGGCGGGAGTTGTTTCCTATCTCAATACCGGTATCCCGAACTTCGGGTCGGGAAGTGCAGAATTCGGCTGGTTTGGCGAGGATATGCATGACTACAATCCCAACAATAGAAACATTGATGGTAATTTCTGTGCCATGCTCTTTTTTGACACATCAACATTTCCATCAGCAGATACCTTAAAATATAAAAACAATATACGGTTAAGAATGCATGCGGTTGCCATCGGGTATAAAAGTAACAGTTCCAGAGGGTATGCTTATTATATTAATCGGGATGAACAACGCTATGTAAGCTGCAAGATGTGCAATTCTTCAAATTCTGCAACCAGTCTTGTTAATATGAATCTTACACAATTGAAACAATCAAGAACTTACGTAGAGGGTACGCAAAGAACAGTGTCCGTATCAAGTGAATATATTGATTTTTATTATGACTATTTCATAGATTATGCCAGACACAAGTGCACATTTTTTGAATTCCTAGGGTCGATAGCAAATGGGGTATACTATGGCGGACTGTTGGAAAACATACAGGACACCTACCTTATGCTGACCTATGATGATGTGATTCCGACCGGAAAAATGACGTCTCCGGTTGAAGGGGCTGAATTTCATAAATCCCAAGCGGTTACATTCAGGTGGAGCTATTCAGAATCTAAAGATGTCGGACAAAAGTCATTTAGCATTAAATATACAACAGGAGGGCAAACTCAAACAGTAACTAGGAGCACTTCGAATCATTACTATACATTTCCTTCGGGAACTTTTAGCGAGGGAGAGGTTTCATATTATTTAACGGTTACAAATAATGATAATCAGACTTCGACCAACGGGCCGTATACAGCGGTTTGTATTCCGTCTTATCCGTCGGTTGAAGCAACTTATCCGGTAAATATAGGCGTGCCAAAGTCGCAGCCTTTTACCATTACCTGGAAGTTTAGCGAAACCGCCAGTACGGGACAGAAAAACTATTCCATAAGCATTACCCAGAATGGAAAGACAAAGACCCTTAAGGGAACAGGAGAAGCGACGTCGCATACAATCCCGGCATATCAATATGTAGATGGTATGGTAACTTATTCAATTACAGTTACGAATAATGACGGACAGTCGGCAACGAAGGGACCGTACAGTTTTAATATTGTCCCTTCCTATCCCACGGTTCAGGGCGTATATCCCATAGATGTTCTGGTAAAAAAATCAAAGGAATTTTCCATAGCGTGGAATTACAGTGAAACCGTGTCTGTCGGACAGACAAAATATTGGTTGTATATCACACAGAATGGACAGGCTACAGAATACTCGGGGACATCGGCAAATCATTTTCATACGATTAAGGCAAATACGTTATCTAACGGAGCCTGTTCCTATACGATTAAAGTCTTAAACAAGGATGGACAGTATGGCACCTGTGGACCTTATGCGTTTGTCGTGGTAGGAGATTCCGATGCACCTGAAATCGTTGAAGTGACAAATGATGCAAAACCGGTCATTACATGGGAAATAGATTCACAGAATGCTTTTGAAATCGTTATATATGATGATAATGAGAAGAAAGTTTATGAAAGCGGCGTGGTTGCGGACGAACATCTAAGAAATCATCAGGTAAACACTTTGCTGCAGAATGGAAAGTACATGGTAAATATAAGAGCCTTAAATATATATGGCTATTATACTCCATGGGGGACTCATTACCTGACTTTGGATGCGGAATGCAAATCATCCATCAAAAATATATACGTATTTGCCACACATGAATATGGAGTTTCAGTGAACTGTGAAGTTACGGGAGGAAAGGCCTATGTTATCAGGAAAAAGGCAGATGCAGGAGACGTTGAAATCATAGGGGAATATAAAGAAGGATTTATTGATTATACAGCCTCGTTAAGAGACACTTATCAATATGCAATCCGTCTGTATGACTGCGGCATTACTGATTCAGCTTGGAGAGTTACAAAAGTAAAAGCGGATGGGGTGGTAATCAGGGACTTTCGGGATGAAAAGAACCTTGTAAATTTATGGATGTCCGAAAAGGATGTATTTAGTACTTATATGGAGGATTCCAGAGAGAAGAATCTTATAAAGTGTCTAGGGAGAACATATCCAATAAAGGAGCAGGGAGAATGGAAGGCAAGCAAGAGAAGCTTTAAGGCCTACGTCACGGAGCGGGAACTGAAAGCACTGACGGATATGAAAATCAATGGAAATGTTGTGAAATATCAGGCGGAAGGAGAGTACATGGTATGTGATATGGATTTAACTGATAATGGGCCGTATATGGATGGCAGAATTGTAACTGTTAATTTAACCAGAGTGGATATATAGGTACAAATATGGATATTTCAACAGAAAAGTATACAAATGATTTCCTGATGGAGAAACTCTTGGAGGAAAGCAGGACAATTAAATATGAATATATGGTGGCCGACAGGAAGGATGTTCCTATCGGCCAGATTGCTGTATCGGATGGGAAAATATCAGTTGATTCGAAGGCGGAGGTCATGCGTACTTTTTCGGGCACTGTAGAAAAATCCGATTTGATGAATATTGGATGTACGGATTATAGAATCATTCCATATATGTGCCTGAATATCGGAATGGATGTTGTGAAATGGCCTCTTGGGAAATTTATCGTTAATACATCACTTAGGGGTACATCCTGTAGAAATATAATCAGCATAAACGGATATGACATGGCCAAGATAGCAGTTGATAATAAAACGACATCCAGATTTTATGTTCCTGCCGGCGGAGTTTATACATCTTATATTGCGCAAATACTGGGAGAATGTTACGACTTGTTGGATATTCCCACATCTGCAATCACAAAAGGCTATGATCAGGAGTGGGGGATAGGAACATCAAAACTAAAGATTGCAAATACTTTATTGCGGGCGATCAACTATACTCCAATACATTTTGATGAATCTGGAATAGGAATATCGAAAAAATATGAGTTTCCGCAGTTGAGAAACATTGAACGGGTGTATACGACAAATAAGAAAAGCATTGTTCTGGATGGGATATCAGTGGAATCGGATGCATTTAACATACCTAATAAATTTGTGAGATATACAGAAAATGCGGACAGCGCATATATGATTGCCACATATGTGAACAACGATGCCAGTGATCCCTTTTCGGTAACAAACAGGGGGAGAGTAATTGTTGATTCTGCTGCAGTGGATGATATAGCATCCAATGAAGATTTACAGAATTATGTAAAGACGGTGGCGATAAATTCAATGCAGTCATCAAACACGTTGACTTTTAAAACCCTGAATATGCCGGGACATGGATATCAGAACTGTCTGTTTATAAATTGTGATCAGTATGATATTAAAGGAAATTTTATTGAAACGGCATGGGAAATGGATTTAAAGCCTGGCGGAGAAATGCTACATAAATGTGAAAGGATAATGGTGCTATGAGTTTAAACAGCAATAAACTTTTGAATACAATTACAAATTCAAAGAAAGAGGAAGAGGCACAGACCAGGATGGCAGTTGTTTCTTCTATAAGAAGCGGCAATATATATTTAACATTTTATGGAGAAGAGGAGATGTCGCAAAAGCCATATAAGCGGCTGGATTCATATATGCCTTCAATCGGAGATACGGTTGTTTTGCAAAAGGTAGGCTCTTCTTATTTGATAACAGGAAAGGTGGTATGAGAATGGAAAGACCGAGTTATGTCATGAAAGTTGACATGGTTGATACCGGAACAGTTGAAAGCGGTATCCGCTTAAAACAAGGAGACTGTGGCACCGTCATTTACTTGAAGGTGTACAACAACGGAAATGTATATTACGATGCAGAGATGCTGCCAGACGTTTATTTTAAAAGAGCGGATGGCAGCACTGTTTTTGGGAAGACAGTGGAGGGATATGATGAAATGTATGCATATACCATCATTGGAAATGAACTGGAAATTGCGGGAACTGTTATTCTGGATGTTAAATTTAAGCTTGAAGGCGGACGGGAGTCTTCGGCATCCTGTTCCTTTGAATGTGTCGCCGATACAATCGGAGAAACAATAACGCAGTCAAATATATATTGGAATGATGTTGTAAAGGTATTAAGTGAACTGGAAGAAATATCAAAGAAAGCAGAAGAACTGACAGCTAATCTTTCGGAAATCGTATCTCAGATAACTGCGGATGCAACAGCTGCAGATAATTATGCGGTAGAGTCGAGATCATATGCCATAGGCGGAACAGGAACACGAGAGGGGGTGTCAGACGGCACATTATGGGAGGCGCAAACCGCACGTTGATTTCGGCACTTCTGCCTTCCCGACTGCGCAGTCGCGTGGGTAACCGCAAACTTTCAGCGGGGCAGCCGCACGCTGTCGTAGCCTTGCTTGAAAAGCAGGAATCCTGCTTTTGAAATAAGGCCATGACAGGAGTCACAGCCTTTGTAAATGCACTTTGAAAACTTCATCAGTAAAGCCCCTGGTTGTCAACCGCAGCCCGGATGGTTTCAGCATCAATCATTTTCCTGCCCTGCTGGGAGCCGATGGTCAGGGCATCCGTCATCAGATTATCGATCAGACGGGGATTGCCCTGGGTAAAACTATGTACGGCAGCAAGGGCAGCAGTGTCAATGATGGATGTAGAAGCACCTGCCAGATTTAGTTTATGCAGGATGTACCTGGAAACTTCATCATCAGATAATCCGGCATAGTTGTAATGAACTGTGATGCGCTGGCGGAGCGCTTCATGAACCGGCTTGCGGAGGGTGTCATTGAGATGGGATTCCCCGCACAGAATCAGGGTAAAACAGTTGACGGAATCATAGCCGTAATTCATGAGCATCTTGATGTCATTGAGAATACCGGTGCCCAGGTACTGTGCTTCATCAACGGCAAGGAGCAGGGGCTTTCGTTTTTCCTTATACAGGTAATAAATCTGCTCCTGAATGGCGCGGAACATACCGGTTTTCCCGCCTTTGTCGGACACCCCGAGGATGGCACAGAGCTGCTTGTAGAAATCAGCAACACTGATTGTGGACAGGCAGATGTATTCCATGTGGAAGAGGCTGGGATTCAGGCCGGAAGCAAAACAACGCAGGCAGAAGGACTTCCCCAGGCCGGGTCTTGCAGTAAAAACACCAATGCCCCGTATGTCCTTGAGATAGTCCAGGCGGTTTGTCATCTCGGTAAAGTCATGGGAGATAAAGTGGTCTTTTTCCTTCATCTGCTGTTTGTCAAAGGGATTGAAGGATAATCCATAGTAGGAGTTATACATCAGCGTCCACCTCCTGCCCGGGAGTAATCAATGGCCGGAAAGTTATTACGCTTTGTATGGCAGTTATCATGATGGTCTGTCCTGCGGATCGGGAACTTTGTATCCTCATAGAGGATATAGGCAGAATCCATGTCATCGGGAAGATAGCGGACATCCACTTTCGCAGAAATGAACTGCATGGGGACATCATAGCAGATGCTGTCAATGGTAATGGTGGAGTCCTTACGGACTTTGCGGGTAATACGGTTATAAAAACAGTCATCCAGCCATTCACGGGAAAGAGGTTTTCTGGGATGCTCTTTGGAAGCTTCATAACGTTCCAGGGGGACACCATCGATGCCGCGGTGGAAGGTGGTGTTGTAGGAGCGCATGTAGTCCTTCAGGAGTCCGTTGAACTGTACGAGGGATGTAACGGAAGCCATGTCCAGTGTATAAAGCCAGCGTTCCTTTAAGGTACGGAAATGGCGCTCTACCTTGCCTTTACTGGCCCCGTCACGGACTTTCGTATGAAGGAGCAGAATGCCGAGGGATACACAGATCATGGAAAGCTGTTCATTGCTGTAGGAACAGCCGTTATCTACGTAGAGCTTGTCAGGGATTCCGTAGGTGGCAATGGCATCTTTCAAAACCTTCTGGAAGTTACATGCATTGTCACTGTAAAACAGCTCTCCGCCAACAAGAAGCCTGGAGTGGTCATCAATGATCATGATGACATACACCCGGCGGGATTTCCCGCCTTCCGTGATGTAGGGAAGATAGCAGGTATCCGCCTGCCAGATCTTTCCGAATTCATCCTCTTCATAGGCTTTCCTGTCCCTGAGGTTTGGGTCCCTGGCTGATTTGAGGTCATTGTGACGGATGAAACGCTGCACGGAATCCACGCTGACCGTTGCAGGTATAAAGGAATTCCTGATCAGGGAGTCATGGATCTGGGTGGCATTCATGCGGGGAAAATCTTTTTTCAGGCGGTAAATCTCTTCAACTGCCTCATCGTTCAATGAACGTGACAGGCCCTTATCTGACCGGACATTTGGCATGAGGGCATCCAGGCCGCCAAGGGTGTACTGGGATTTCCATTTTTCCAGTGTTTTATAGCTGTAGGTGACGGTGGAACCGTCCGGAAGTGTAAGAGGTTTTTCGGTAACACGCTTGTAATAAGCGGTAGCCGAGGCATCAGGATAAAGCCCCTGGACCACAGGGGCAATAAGTGCGAAGCGGAACTGTGCCACTTCAGCGTCATGTTTGGTCTGTTCGGTATCTCTGCTCATGGGAAAGTCCTTCTTTTTTTGTTTTGTCTTATCATAAAAGAAGGGGGAAAGGAGAACCATACGCCGGTCGTGTGGTCAGAAAAGAAAGATATCGGGGGAAAAAACCGTCTGCCGGTAGTGTGCGTTTTTGGGAGTGGTTAAGACAGGATTCCGGTGGGACTGCAGGAATGCGTGTGCAGTGAGCCGGATGAAATCCATGGAAAAGGCAGAATAAGAGTCCAGCAGGATAAGCTTCCTGTAGAAAGCAGCGTTGTCAGTGCCAGAAGCCTCCAGCATGCCAAGCCACTGCTCTTTATGGTCCATCCATAGAGCCAACCATTTATGGAACTGCTTTTGAGAGAGATCAAAGCGTTCGCAGAGCTGTTCGATGGTATGGAGTCCGGCAAAGTATTCGCCCAGGCTGAAGAGGATAAAGAACAGGCTGTAGGAGGAATAGGGGACAATGATATCCGGAAGGACGGCATGGGCATGCTCACAGCTGTCACAGAATACACGCATGATGCAGAGATCCTCTTTTTGCTTTCTTCCGGCATTAAAGTCAATGATGGATCTGCCGTAGTAATCGTGGATATGGCAGTTTCCGGTGCTTCCACAGATGGGACAGGTCTCCAACTCCGGCCGGAACTGCCTCATGTAGGAATCAAAAAGAGATTTGGATGAAGTTTTTATACGAATCAGCTTGCATAAGAGTAAGTTTTTTCTTATCATAGTAATTGCTTAGTGTCTGTATATGTGCCAGGTCATAATAATTAGGACTTAGATCCTGTGGGGAACCTGCTTACAGCGCTTGGTGTGTGAGAGAAAGAACGAACTTTGGACGGGGCTGTTCTTTCTCTTTTTATTTTTGGTTGCAAAACAGACTATAAGGGAATCAGAGAGAATGGTCAATAGGACAGAAAAAAACGTGCCGTAATATACAGCACGTTAGGAGAGACAATATATGGGAGATGCCGAATTTGATTTGCGGTAAAGCTGCCGTAGGTGGGAACTATAATTCGACGCATGACAAGGGGGAAGATACGGATAATGCAAAGTATTATTGTGAGCAGTCAGGCAGTTACTTCGCCAATGTGCTGGAAAATGCTTCTTTAGTGGAGGAGGCAGCCAGAAATGCCGCTAGATCAGAACAGAATGCGGCTGATTCCGAAAATGGAGCGGTAATTTCGGAAATGAAAGCGGCAGATTCAGCAGCACTGGCAAAATCCTATGCAGTGGGTGGAACCGATACGAGAGAGGGGGAAGATACGGATAATGCAAAATATTATTATGAAAAAACGAGAGAGCATGGGACTGACATTGCGACAGTAAACAGGGCGGGGATTGTAAAGCCGGATGGGGAAACCATATCCATACAAGAGGATGGGATTATTAAAGCTGAGAAAGTAGAGAAAGACGGAAATGGCAACATCATATCCGAAACATATGCCCTTGCAACTGATTTTAATACATTGGAAAATGAGCTTTCTGCCGCCGTGTCAAGTGCGCAGGCAGCGACTCAGAGCGCAAAAACGGATGCGGCCAGTGCCAAGACCACGGCATCCAGTGCAAAGACAACTGCGGATTCCGCTCTGAGTAAAGCTAATTCTGCGACATCAACAGCAAATACTGCAAAGACAACTGCGAATTCTGCTTTGAGTAAAGCTAACAGCGCACTTGATTTTGCTGACAGTGCGGCCAGTACAGTAGGCCAACTAAACCAATACATTACTTTTATTCCTGATATGCAGATGCTGCCAACTATTCTTGGCTGGGCGAAGAATTGTAACGGTTTGATGATAGGCATGATGGTAACTCCTTATGCACCTGCAGACGGTCCGCAGACAGCTGTTTCCGGAATAGCTGAATGGACCATATTGGTACTGGGACAGCCGGGATCTAATATCCGTCAGGAGGTAATAGCCTTCGGATTCGGGGGTGGTGTTTATGCCACTGTGAAACGCAGTATTTTTAATGGTAACTGGCTTGGGGGATGGGCAACAGTAAGATAATCAGGAAATTTAAACTATTTACAGAGTTGCGGCGTCGCAATGGGAAGGAGAAGCATGGAAACAATCATATCAAGCGTGATCAGCGGGCTTGTAGCCTTAGCTGTGTGTCTGTTGAACAGTAATTCACAGAGAAGAACAGCTGATGCGAAACACAATGAGACCATAGCCATTATCAATGTAAAAATTGACAATCTGGCGTCAAAGGTTGAGAAGCACAACGGAGTTATAGAACGTACTTATAAGCTGGAGGAACAGACCGCCCTTCAGGAAGAAAAGATCAGGGTCGCAAACCACCGGATAGAAGATCTGGAGAAAGAGAGGAACTAAGATGAAGAATGCAGAATTAAAGCAATGGGTACAATGGGCAAAGGCAGCAGGAGTAAGGGCTGTCAAAACAATGGCAGAGACAGCGTTATCCATGCTGACAGTGGGCCAGGCAGTCATGGATATTAACTGGGCAAATGTGGCATCAGTATCGGCAACAGCGGGACTAATCTCATTATTTATATCAATAAAAGGATTGCCTGAAGTTGCACCGGTGCAACGATAAAAAAATAGCCTCTCGGATTCATAATGAGTTGGCTTAGATTTGTATTTTGATAACTGAATATTGTGAAGTTTTGGAAAGATATCAGATAAATGTGGAAAAAAGGGCGCACTTTTCCCTTGATATTAGATGAGATTTTTTTGAAATTGTGGTATGCTTATTTTGAAGTTGCCATTCGTGAGAATGTAAAAATCGTGTCTACACGGGTCGGCATTTTCCATGCATCAAGATGTTGGAGCATCATGATGGCATAAAGGCGGCAGTACCACATCTTAGAGGATCGGTGTCTGCCGTCTTCTAGTTTATAATCTATTTTTTCACGCTTATTTGATCGTTCGACAGAGGTTCGTTTGTTGTATTCCAGTTTCCATTCTTTACTATCCCTTGGTGGTATGTTAAATAGCCTTGGATTGTCCTTCTGCTGGATATGTACGGTTCTGCCGTACTTTGAATCGGAGCAGGGATGTTCACAGAAACATCCTTTTTTCCTGTTGGCAAGGGGACACCGGTATTTTTCACGGTGCTTTGCTTTTTCCACGCCATCGTGATGCATACGTAAGCCCAGTTTACAGACAGGGACGCCGTCTTCGTCTATGGTAAAGTCATTTTTGTATTTGAAGTATCCCGTATGGCCGGGGTTTAGGTCAATAAAAGGGTTAATGCAGTTAGTTTTGCAGTAATCATAGAGCGGGTAGGCATCATGGGCAGAATCCAGCAGAAGTTTTTCAATATGAAATTCAGGAAGATAAGATTTCATAGCGAAAAAAGTATGCAGGAAGGACAGCATATCATGCCTGGACGCACGCTCAAGCATTGGAAAAACGGGAAGGTCATTTTCGGAATCGGCAGCAACAAGCATGTAAAGATGGTAGCCAAAGAAATATTTATTTCTGGAAGAATCCCATCCCCAGTTGCAGTCAGGCTGTGAAAACTTTCGTTTGCATCCACAGCCAGAACCTTTCGGACAGCCGCAAATCCTTTTGGAACGTTCCAGTCTTGCAGTTTCAAGAGGGGTTCCGTCACCGGCAAGTGAAAGCTGCGCGGAATTTATTAGTCCCCTGCGGACGGATACATCAAGGAACTGTGCTTTGTACAGCCGGAAGATAAGGAAAAACGGATTACTGTTTGGAAGATGGATGCGCTGCATAAGAGGAAGGAGTTTAGCGGCAGCGCTTTCCGAGTCGCAGGGAGTTTTATTACCCCGTTTTTTACCTTTTTCCGGCTTCGCTTTTTTATGCTTAACCTGATTGATGTAATTATGTTTGTCAGACTGCCACAGGCGGTTGAAAAAATCGTAAAAAGTTCCAACACCGGGAGTGTCATGAGGAGGGAAACCACTGAGGATGGCATACAAAGGAGTTATTTTAAGCAGNCTGCACCATTCGGTAATGGAATCTACTTTCATTACGATTGACAGAAGATAGGAGCGAAGCAGGCAGGATGGAAAACGTGTGGCGGGTTTGCCAGTCAGTGGATAAAACTCCTGCATGATGGTATCCGTTTCGCAGAGATCAAGATACCAGAATTTCACAATAATATCCCATGTTTGTTTAGGGACAGCAAAGGGATCCGGGAATAAGTTCAGAAAATCAGATACGAAGGTATTCTGATAGGCGGTATGACCGCCATAATTAACAGGTAACATAAAAATCGCCTCCAATCAAAAAATGCTTACCGGCTGCGCCGAAATGAAAAGTGCTTTTTTAATTAAGAGGCGCGAAGCGCCGCATTTTTAGAATGATTTGTCAAGTGTTTTTGGCAAAAAGTGGGGGAATTTTTATAAAACTGGATTTGAGAGCCGCAGACAATAAGGGCTGGAGAATCCGAGAGGCTATGTTTATGTAAAGGAGGATACCAGTGCGCCCCGGGTTATGGAAATGCTGCCGGCGGCGGGAAAGGTAAATAAAATCACAAGGCTGGAGATAACGGGAAAGGATAACAGGGCGGTAACGGAGTTTGAACTTTTCATCAGAAATACCGCAGAAGAGGACTGGAAACCTTTGGCAACTGTACCTGCGGAAAATAATAAAGCTGTTTATGAATGGGACACCACTTTGCAGGAGGAGGATACTTATTATGTGAAAGCCGTGGCAAGAGACGGACATGGCAACGAAAATACGGATTTGTTTATGAGACGGTATGTGGTGGATAATACCGGAATCGCAAAAATCAGACTTTTAGACGCCACAGTGGGAAGCACCGGGGTTTTACTTGCATGGGAAGATGTAACGGAGGAGGACTTCGGATGGTTTTTAGTGGAAGAGTTAGTTGATGGTAACTGGGTTGAAAAAGGGAAGGTCAGCGATACCCTGGGCTTTAAAATTGAGAATTTAATGCCAGCCAACACCTATACTTACAGAGTTACGGGAGCGGATGTGCTGGGAAATATGGGCGTCCCCTCCGATGTGCTGACCATAACAACAAAGGAGGATACAACACCCCCTGTCATTACGGCGGTAAATCCCATATCCTCTTATTACAACGGGAATATTTTATTATCTATGTCGGTTAAGGACAACGGCGGAGTAGCGTGGGGGAAATTTTCTTATCGATACGGAAGTGATTTGCAGACAAAAGAAGCTGCTGCTTTGGAAAATATAAATGAAAAAGAAAACGGCGGCGTTTCTGCAAATGATATTGAAAAAGAACGTACTTACGCATTGGAAAGCGGCGGATGGAGAGAAATCGCCACGGTTTCCGCAAACGGTCTTTTGACAGAAACGCTAACCTGCAACTGGGATCTTTCGGAGCTGCCTGAAGGAGAAGTGACAGTGCGCTTTGAGGCATATGATACGGCAGGATATCATAATACTCTTTTTGATGACAAGGAAATAGAAAATACCTATATCATTGACAAGAGTGCGCCGGAAAAGGTTCAAGGTGCGGCAGTTACCGGGGAAGACGGTTATATCGGGCTTACCTGGGAAAACGTCAGCGATAAAGACGTGGCGTCCTATGAAATCCAGAGAGCTTTGGAGGATGAAGGGATTTTTGAACGGGTAGGAGTGACAAACAATACCCTTTACTATCATGACGGAAATGTTAAGCAGGGAGTTACCTATGTCTACCGGATTCTGGCAATTGATATTGCAGGAAACAGGGGAGAGGCTTCCGACGAGATATGCGGAACCGTGAAGCCCGATAAGGAAGCTCCTGTGGTAACGGGCATTTCTCCCGGGGAGACTGTTATCGGAGCAAATCCTACATTGAAAATTCTGGCAACGGATAATGCGGCGTTGAAATCCGTTCAGGTGGAATTTCGGGAAGAGGGAGAAGGTATCTGGCATGAAATTGCGACCTTAAGTGCACAGGGAAGAGTAAAATATGAGGCCTTCACATGGGATACTGCGGGACTTTCGGAAGGCGTGACCTATGAAGTGAGGGCAAAAGCAGTGGACGAGGCAGGAAATGAGGGAGATTATACCCAAAAAACTTATACGCTGGATTTAACGCCTCCGAAAGCGCCGGAGCTTTCCGTAGAGTCCGGAAGCTTCTGCGTAAAAATGGAATTTACGGAAAATGAGGAAGAGGATTTCAGGTGCTATAAAATTTACCGGAGGGAGTATGGGGATCAGGAATATACCTGTATTCAGGCTACAATCCAGACAGAGTTTACGGATGTGCCGCCCAAAACGGACACCACCTATTATTACAAGGTTCGTGCTTATGATATTTATGACAATTACAGTGAATCAGAAGCGAAAACCTGCTATGCCAATCATGTGGATACTATTGCGCCTGTGGCAGAGCTGCCGGAAACCCTGTTCGGTTTTACGGGAATGGAAGTGGCATTTGACGGAACTCTTTGCAGCGATAACGTGCGCATTAACCGTTATGAGTGGGACTTTGGGGACGGCGCTAAGGCTTCCGGCTCCAGGCCTGTCCATACCTATGAAAAATCGGGCATTTATTCCGTTACCCTGACGGTTTTGGATGCGGCGGGAAATGAAGCCTTTACCACATCGGCGGTTCAGATCATGGACAAAGAAAATAACGGGGTTTCCATCCTGCATATTCTGGCAGAGGACGGAAATGCCGTAGGCGGCGCATACGTTTATATCAAAACAGGAAACGGTACAGAGGATGTGCTGCAGCTGCGGAGCGATAAAAACGGAGAGGTAAAGGTTATCGGAAAATCCGGTATTTATGAATATGCGGCTTTTGCGCCGGGTTATATGCCGTCTGAAGGAACGGTAAGAATCAGTAATTATGAGACTGTGGAGGAGAGTGTTACCCTTAAGAAGGGAGAAGTGGTTACGGGAAATCTGACCGTGGAGCGGATGGAGTTAGACGAGCTGATAGAGAAAGGGGTGGATTTGAGTGCGCCGGAGAATTATCACACTTTCAGGTTTAAGACGGAGCTGTGGTTTGCGTCGAGTCCGCTGCCGCTCGTTATGGATATTACAGAAAATATGGATGGGATACGTAAGACCAGCAATGTTAATACGGGAAAAAGCATAGGAACTTTTACACAGAATGAAAGTACAATAGAGGTTATATTATTAAATCCTTCCAAAGAAATACCATATATGCCATCTGTATATCGTCCGGGTATAACTTATTTGCAGACAACTCAGAGTGTGAGTTGGATGAAGGATATGTATGATGTACAGCTTGGCATTATAAACAATGCTGATAGTGGGTATCCCCTTACGGATGCTTCTGCAACTTTGAATTTGCCAGAGGGCTTAAGTCTTGCATCAGTAAAATCCGGACAGACATTAACGACCGTATTTGGTAATATCGAAGGACAGGAAAGTACCTCGGCTTCATGGGTAGTAAGAGGGGATAAGACAGGGATTTATCGTTTTTCTGCATCATTTCACGGGGTATTGCAACCTTTTGATGCAGATATGGATGTCCAGTTTGAAGCAGAAGCAGATTGTGTGGTTCCGGGAGGTTCAGGCATTCATATTTATGTTTGCCCGGAAAATGCTTATTATCCGGGAGAAGATTATTATATTCAATTTGAAATAGTAAATGAGTCCTCCAGGGACTTTTATAATCTAAAGACCTCTTTAGGCGAATATATTCAGTCTACTCACTTGGAAATTGTTGTGGTAAAGGACATTAATACGGGATTAATAGTTGGTGGGAGAAGGAGCGGAGGAAAGGTATATCGTTCTGCATCTGCCGCAAAATCTCAACAAGTGCCTGTCCTATATGATGGAGATATCATAGATGTGGGTGTGTTTTCTCCGGGAGAGAAAATATATGCGACTTATTGTAAAAGAATGGGACAAGCACCTAGTGATAGTATCTATTATATTTTGATAGATTCTTTGGTTAGTGCTATAGAAGGGGAAAATCTGGGAGTTGAAGTTAGTGTTAAAGTTATTAATAGTCATATTAGCAAATATGTCGTGGTAGGCGGAATGCTTATGGGAGATGAGGGGGATTTTGATGAATTAATGCTCGACCCTGTCGATATGACTACGGGAGCTTTTTTGCAGGAATTAAATACGATTTCATTAAACGGTGGAAATGCAGTATCATTTGATTTGTATTATAATTCCATGCTGGCGGAATATAGAGGAGAGGCAGGATATGGGTGGAGCCATGATTACGAACAGTGGATAGAAGATCATGGTAACACTATTGCATTACATTTAAGTCCGTATAGAGAAGCAAACTTTATAAATGAGGAGGCGGCTGGCAATATCTCATATGGAACAGTTAAGGATGATACGATTCTTCTTGATGGACAGACGGCTTATACTGGCATTTATCATCCTGTGGGCGGTGGTATGGAAGGCTGGAAGATCGAAAAGAATGGACAAGGATATATCGTAACGGCAGCCAATAAGAGTCTTTATACATTTGATGAAGATGGCAGGTTGACCAGACTGGAGGATACCGACGGCAGGGCAGTAAGAATTACTTATCAGGATAATTTCATGAAAATAGTGGATGAGATTACTAAAGAGTATTTGCTTGTATCGTATGATGAGGATGGATTCATCCAAACAGTCAGCGATCATACGGACAGGACGGTAACTCTTACTCATAATGGTGGAAATTTAACAAGTATTACGGGACTTACAGGTAATACTTCAGTTTATGCCTATGATGCATTTCACCATATGATAAATGCAACAAATAGTGAAGGGATTACATATGTTAGAAACACATATGATGAAGAAGGGAGAATTTCGACACAGGAGGAAACGGGCAAAGCAGGAGTGACCAGAATGTCTTATGAAGATACAGAGGAAGGCGGTGTCAGGATTAAGATTACTGATGTTACAGGTGCGGATATGTTTGTGTATACCAATGCAAAAGGAGATAAAATTAAGACGGTAGATGTAAATGGAGCCACTACAGAATATCTTTATGACAGCAAGGGAAATCTTTTGGACGAAATAGATTCCTATGGAAATACAGTCATGTATCAATATGACGAGAAAAACAGATTGATACGAACTTATGATACGGCAGGAAATATTACTTTTATTGACTATGATGATTCAGGGAATCCGACAAAAATATATGACAGAAACGAAAAAGGCACAACTTTCAGTTATGATGAAAAAGGCAGATTAATACGTAAAATAGGCGCTCTGGGAGATGTGACCCGGTTTGTTTATGATGAACAGGGGAATTTGATAAGTCAGAGCACAGATGGAAAGGGGGCTTTACAATATAAATATGAGAGTGGAAGGCTTATAAGTCAGATAGATGAGAATGGTAATGAAATTTTGTTTACCTATGATAGTTATGGAAATATCTGTAAAAAGACAGATGCAATGGGAAATGTCTATTTGTATAATTACAATCAGGCAGGACAACTTATAGACGAAATGACAGCCGATGGTGTAAAAAAGACATACATCTATGATAGTGCAGGGCAAATTATTAAAGTTGTCTGGACTGCGTCGGATAGTTCGTCAAAAACTGAAAGGTATGAATATGATGGAGCGGGACGGCTTACAGGAATAATCGATGCAGCAGGAAACAGTACATTATATTGTTATGATGAATACGGTAATAAGACATTGATCATTTATCCTGATGGAACAAGAGAAACGTTTGCATATGATGCAGGAAGAAATTTGATAAAGAAAATCACAGCAGGAGGGAATGTTACAGAATATGCCTATGACTTAAATCATAATATGCTTACGGAAACAAACGGGGATGTTACGGTCGGATATGAATATTATCCTAATGGGAAGCTTTATAAGCAGATATTGCCGGACGACCGGATTTATACATATACCTATGATAGCAGCTGGAACTGTATTCTGATAACAGATAGTGCCGGAGGCAGCATGGGATATACCTATGATGAAGAGGGGAATATGACTTCCGTCAGAGATGCCCTGGGTAATACGACAAGATATATGTATGACAGTTTTGGCAGATGCATCAGGGTTACAGATCCCAATGGGAATTATACAAGCTACCTCTATGACAATCATGGAAACTGCATACGTCAGATTGATGGAATGGGAACTGTAATCCATATGACGTATGATAGTTTGAATAGACCTGTTAGTACATGGATACAGACAGAAAGCGGAAAAATCAGTACGGACTATGTTTATGATTCCATGGGAAGAGTTGTGGCAGTGACAGATGGAGAAGGCGTCACAAATCATATTGTTTATGATTCTTTTGGCAATCAGATAAGTATTACAGATGGAGAAGGAAATGTTCTGCAGGAGAATACATATGACGTACTTGGACAATTAACAGAAACAAGGGATATTCTGGGTAATAAAACATCATATAGTTACGATATGGCAGGAAATCTGACACGAGTCGTGGAATGCCTCAATGGTGCAAACCAAAATGAAACAGTCTATAGCTATGACATGGATGCCCACTTGACGGCAGTAAAAGATAAGGCGGGGAACATTACGTCACAGATATACGATACCAGGGGAAACGTAATATCTGTAACAGACGCAATGGGAGGAACTACTTCCTACAGTTACGATTCCATGAACAGAGTAACGGAGATTGTTAATGCTATTGGAGCAAAGGAAAGCTATTGTTATAATGCATCAGGCTTGCTTTCTGAGAGCAGAAATGCGAATAACGAAAAGACAAGCTATGAATATGATAGGGCAGGGCGTATTATAGAACAAAAGGATAAAGAGGGGACTATTAGTTATACTTATGATGCAAATGGCAATGTTTTGACAGTAAGTGATAATAAAGGGACTATCAGCCGAACTTATGATGCGTTGGACCGGGTTACCAGTGTAACCGACTATAAGGGAGATGTTATCCGTTATGGTTATGATCAGCTTGGAAACAGGACTTATATTATTTATCCGGGTGGGGAAAAAGTACGCTATACTTATGATAAAACAGGTAGGCTTCTTACAGTAACTGATGCACAGGGGGCAGTAACCTATTATACTTATGACAAGAACGGAAGGCTGATTGAAACATGCAGGGGAGACGGAAGCATTGAAAACTGTGCCTATGATAAGACAGGAAGGCTTGAATCAATAACAGATAAAACATCGGTCGGGGCAGTTATCAATCATTATACCTATGAGTATGATGAACGGGGAAATATTGCAAAGATAACCGGCATGGATAGCGGAATATCTGCGGTTTCACAAGGAAAGCAAACGAATGACGAAAAGGAAATCCTAAATCTTTCCGCAGTTATGACCTATGATGCAGATAATCGTCTGCTTACTTATAATGGACAAACCGTGGAATATGATGCCTGCGGAAATATGATAAAAGGTCCCTTAAACGGGGAGATGGCAGAATTTACATATGACTGCCGCAACCGCTTAATAAAGGTTACAGAAGAGACTGGAAGGGTCACGTTCTATGAGTATGATGCAGAGAATATCCGTACAGCTTCCGTTACAAACGGCATTCGTACGGAGTATACCACAGACCGTGAAAGTACCTATAGCCAGACGTTGGTTAAGAGTGAGTATGAAAGAAATGCTTTTGGTTTCTATATTGAGTTGATAAATAGTACAACCTATATCTATGGATTGGGATTAATCAGTGAAAGAAGGGATACGAAAGAAATCTATTATTATCATTATAATCACTTGGGTTCCACCATGGCAATCAGCGATGCAGACGGCAATGTTGTTTACCGTTTTGCTTATGGCACTTATGGAGAATTAAGCGATATAAAAGATGGAAATGGTGCAAGCCTTGGAAATATAGCTGCATCGGAAGGCTTTACATATGCGGAATTGGCCGATGCCATAGGGATACAATATCTTTATAACGGTCAGTATGGAGTTGAGACAGACAGGGACGGTCTTTACTATATGCGGGCACGCTATTATGACCAGGATATAAAGCGTTTTATTAACCGGGATGTATTAAGAGGAGATATTGGGAACAGCCAGAGCTTAAACAGGTTTTGTTATGTACAGGGTAATCCGGTAAGCCTGACTGACCCTTTTGGGTTATGCCCTGACAGTAATGTGGCATTTAAAAAACTCTGTATCGGAGCTTATCATCTGGATTGGAATGCGCTGGGGCATACGGCACTGGATATAGCAGGATTTTTTTTCCAGCCGGCAGATGTAGTTAATGCTATCTGGTATGCAAAAGAAGGCAACATGAAGATGGCTGCTGCCAGTGCAATGGCAGTCTTTTGTGATGCTACTGCAGGGTCAAAACTGCTGCTTGGCGGTAGTAAATTTGGAAAATATCAGGGAGTTGTCAATACAGTTGCCCATTTGGTTTTTGGGGGAGTAGGAGTTGCGATTGGTTCAGATATGTTCATGACCAATTATGAGAACTTTGTCGGAGGGCTGAAAGATGGCAGGTTTGACGTAGAGAGTCTGGGCAATATGGTGCTTGGAGGTCTGATAGCAGGTTACTCGGCGAAAGGTCTGTGGAACGGCATAGGAATGGCGGCAGCGAGCGGAAGTGTTAAGGGAAGCGCCAAAGGAAATGTTGTGCCACTGGCGGATTGGGATGATTTGAATGACATTACAATGAGACAATTCATCCAGTTATCCGGAAGTAATGGCAGGTCGCCGTCAGAATGGGCAAGGAGCTGGCAGGGAACAGAACCTTATTTGGGCGTAGATACCTATAGGGATATTACATTAAGGAGAGGGAAAATTATTTATAGAGGAGAACCAAATGGAACAGAGTATTTTACTACAAGGTCTGCGATTGAGCGGTCTGAAAGGGATAGGGTAAAAATATTCCAGGGATTGCAGGTGCTGGAACATGAGACCTATGGATATAGGGGAAATATGATGGGATATATGGTAATGAATGATATAGATGCGGCGTTTGGAATTACAAGAGCGAATACAGATTATGGAAAAGGAGGGCTACCACAGATTTTTGTTCCAAATGCAAAATGGCTAATTGATAGTGGGATTTTGGTGCCAGTATATAATATTCAGTTGAAATGATTAAGGAGGTAAATGAAATGTTAATGGATTTAAGAAGTGGAATAATAAAGATTAGTGATGATTTAATAATACATCCACAATATTCTTTTGAGGATTTTCAGAAGACAAGGTTTTATAAAGGGCAGGATGATAATAGAAAGATGGTTTTGGCAGAAACACAAATAATAGATGGAAAAAAATATAAGATAGGACTTATATTTCATAATAGAAAAATATATTGTGTATCTTTATGCAATATTGATGAAAATCTTGCTCCGTGGATAGAGGAATCAAAACGAAAAAAGATTCATGATAAGATCCTTATAGAAAATGGTATATTGAATGGCTGTCAATATGGATGGGGGAATATATTATCTGAATATGATCAAAGGAGTGGAACAAGTCGTATAAGTATTTATTATGTCATTTAGCATACTTATGCATTGAACTAAAATAGTTTGCAAAGGAGGGAACAGAAAATGTTAATGAATTTAAGAAATGGAATAATAAAGATTAGTGATGATTTAATAATACACCCTCAGTATTCTTTTGAGGATTTTCAAAAGACAAGATTTTATGAAGGACAGGATGATGCAAGAGTAATTTCTATCAAGGAACCACAGATAATAGATGGGAGAAAGTATTTGATTGATTTTATTTTTCATAATGGGGAAATATATAGTGTGTTTTTATGCAATATTGATGAAGAACTTCCAGATTGGGAAGATTTACCAAGGCAAAAAGAAATTCATGATAAGATACTCATAGAAAATGGAATATTGAATGGTTGCCAATATGGATGGGGAAATATAGTATCTGAACGTGATCCTAAAAGTGGGTCATGTACTATAAGCATTTACTATTTGGTTTAGTATATAGGCAGGTTTAGCTAAAATAGTTTAAGGAGGTAAAGCAAATGTTAATGGATTTAAGAAGTGGAATAATAAAGATTAGTAATGATTTAATAATACATCCACAATATTCTTTTGAGGATTTTCAGAAGACAAGGTTTTATAAAGGGCAGGATGATAATAGAAAAATAATTTTAGCAGAGGCACAAATAATAGATGGGAAAAAATATAAGATAGGAAATAAAAAATATTAATGTATTGAAGAAGCGGCAAACCACATGGTCTACGGCATCCTGAAGGAGAATACCATCATCATGGAGGACCGCGTTTTTGAGGAGGGAACTTATCTGCCCACCTCTTCGGGAATGGAAGGGTGGATTATGGAAAAGAACGCTTCCGGCTACCGTCTGACCAGTAAGGAAAATGCAGTCTATGAATTTAACAAAGACGGGGAACTTGTCCATATCGCCACAGGGGACGGAAAAGGCACCGCCATTGTCCATGCGGAAGGAAGAATGGACATAACCGATGACGTTACAGGGGAAAGTCTGCACATTTCCTATAACGGGGAAGGGCTGATCTCTTCCGTATATGACGACTTTGGCAGGACGGTTTCTTTAGAATATATAGACAAAGAGCTTTCCGCCATTACAGGCGTGACCGGCGGCAGGAGCGTATACAACTATGACGGCTGCCACAGGATGGTCAGTGCGATTAATGCCAACGGAATCCAGTATGTCCAGAACACCTATGACGAATCAGGACGTGTTACCGTCCAGAAGGAGGCAGGAAAAGCAGGGGTATCCAGGCTTTCCTATAAGGACAGGGAAGAAGGCGGCGTGGAAATAAGCATCCTTGACCAGAACGGAGGCACCACTACCATCGTTACCGACGAAGCAGGAAAGAAAATTCTGGAGAGGGCGGAAGACGGCGCTTTAACGGAATATATTTATGACAAATACGGGAACCTTTTAAATGAAAGGGATGCCTACGGGAACACCGTCATGTATCAGTATGATGAAAATGAAAACCTGTCAGCATCCTATGATACGGCGGGAAATGTCTGCTTCTTTACCTATGATGAAAAAGGGAACGTGACAGCGGTAAAGAGCCAGACGGGAGCTCAGTCTTTGTATACCTATGATGAAAACAACCGCCTGATCCGGAACGTGGATCTCTTAGGGGGAGTGACCCGTTATGTCTATGACGAAAACGGAAATGTCATCAGACAGATTACAGACGGCTTAGGAGCAGATGCCTATACCTATGAGGGCGGGAAAATGACAGCCCACACTGATGCAAACGGAAACACGGAAAGTTGTACCTATGATATTTACGGGAATGTCGCTTCCCGGACAGACGCTTTAGGGAATACAACGGAATTTACCTATGATGCGGCAGGAAATGTGCTGAGCGTCAAAACGCCGGAGGGCATAACCACCATCTATACCTACGATGCCATCGGACAGAAGATAAAGGGAACCGTAATCGGGGCGGACGGGCAGACCAGAACGGCATCCTGCACCTATGACGGGGCCGGAAACGTTCTGACAGAGACCGATACGGCGGGAAATGTGACAAGCTATCAGTATGACGGCATGTCCAACATAACAAAGATACTCTATCCGGACGGAAGCAGCGAAAGCTTTGCTTATGACAGGGCGGGAAACATGACCAGCCAGACCGACAGGACGGGGCTTAGGACGGACTATACCTATGACTTAAAGCGCAATGTCACAGCCGTTACCACGGCAGGGGAGACCACAGGATTTGAGTACTACCCCAACGGGAAGATTTATAAGATTACAGAACCGGACGGGGAGAGCTTGAGCCATTACTATGACAACAACTGGAACTGCATTAAGATGGCGGACGGTGCGGGAAATACCGTTACCTATACTTATGACGCTGCGGGGAACAGGACATCGGAAACAGACCCCTTGGGAAACCGGACCTTATATGAATACGACAGTTACGGCAGATGCACGCAGATCACAGACCCCATGGGGAATAGGACCTCCTATGCCTATGATGCAAAGGGCAACACAATCCGCATTACGGACGCCATGGGAAATGTGACCCGCATGAGCTATGACGCCATGGACCGACTGGTAAAAACAGAGAAAGTGTCTGAAGCGGGAACCATATCCGTGTCCTATGTTTATGATGGAGCGGGCAGGGTAACTGCCGTGACAGATGAGGAAGGCAGGACTTCACGCATACTTTACGACGGCATGGGACAGGAAAAAGCAGTCATGGATGCGAAAGGAAATATCATCGCAGGGAATACCTATGACGGACAGGGAAGGCTTGTGAAGACTGCGGACGGAATGGGAAACACAACGGAGTACCGGTATGATATAATGGGGAATATCACAAGGCTCATAAGCTGTGCGGACGGCGAAGAGAAAGTGGAGACCGGTTACAGCTATGACGCCGGAGGAAGGCTTGTAAGCGTAACGGACGGGGAAAATGGCATAGTCTCCTGCGCTTATGATGGAAAAGGAAACATGGCTTCCGTTACGGATCCTATGGGAGGGACCACCGCTTATACCTATGATAACATGAACAGGGTAATTGCTGTGACCAATGCCATAGGCGCAAGGGAAACCTATACCTATAATGCACAGGGGCTTCTGGCGGAGAGCAGGAATGCGGCAGATGAAAAGACAGTCTATGAATATGACGCCGCAGGACGCATCATAAAGCAGAAGGACGGCCTTGGGACGATTTCTTATACCTATGATAAAAACGGCAACGTGCTGACCGTAACGGATAAAAACGGAACTATCAGCAGGACTTATGATGCCTTAAACCGTGTGACAGCCGTAACGGACTATAAAGGCGATACCGTACGATATGGCTATGACCAGCTGGGGAACCGGGTAAGCATTACCTATCCCGGCGGAGAAAAGGTGCGTTATGCCTACTATAAAGACGGGAATATAAAGAGCGTTACGGATAAGGACGGGAATGTCACTTATTATACTTATGATGAAAACGGAAGACTGACGGAGACAGAAAGGGGAGACGGAAGCCGGGAAAAAAGGACCTATGACACGGCGGGACAGCTTTTAGAGATCAGGGATGAAACTGCCGCCGGGGAGGTCATCAATGAATATGCTTATGAGTATGACGGGCGTGGGAATATCGTAAGGATAAACGGGATGGAGACCGGGACCGGGGAGAATGTGCCGGGAGGAGCCGGACAGGACAGCTTGGGAGAAGCGGATGCAGAAAACGGAAATGGCACGCAGGGGACAGCCAATGGAATCCCTTATGAGGTGTCCATGACCTACGATGCGGATAACCGTCTGCTTACTTATAACGGGCAGGCTGTGGAATACGATGCCTGCGGGAACATGATAAAGGGTCCCTTAAACGGCGGCATGGCGGAGTTTACTTATGACTGCCGGAACCGTCTGGTCAAGGTCAAGGAAGAGGACGGAAAGGTCACGCTCTATGAGTATGATGCAGAGAACATTCGTACCGCCTCCGTCACAAACGGCATCCGCACAGAATACACTACAGACCGTGAGAGCACTTACAGCCAGACTCTTGTAAAGAGAGAGTATGAAAAGAATGCATTTGGGGGTTATACAGAGCCGGTAAGCAGCACAACTTATACCTATGGTCTGGGACTGGTCAGCGAAAGAAGGGATACGGGAGAAGAGTATTATTACCACTATAACCATTTAGGTTCTACCATGGCAGTCAGTGATGGAAGCGGGGAAATTATTTACCGTTTTGTTTATGGAACCTATGGGGAACTGTATGATGTAAAGGACGGAAACGGCGGCAGCCTTGGAAATATAGCGGCGTCGGAAGGCTATACTTATGCAGAGTTATCCCATGCTTTGGGGATGGAGTATCTTTACAACGGGCAGTATGGCGTGTCAACGGATATGAACGGCCTTTATTACATGAGGGCGCGTTACTATGATCAGACCATCAAGAGGTTTATCAACCGGGATGTATTAAGCGGGGACATCGGAAACAGCCAGAGCCTGAATCGGTTTTGTTATGTGCAGGGGAATCCTGTGAGCCTGACGGATCCCTTTGGGCTGTGTCCGGATGGGAATGGCTTGGCGGAAGTTTTTATGCAGCAGACAGCATCCATTATGGGACTTGCGAGTTCAGTAATGGAAACAGGAGCTGCGGACAAGAGCAGCTTCTGGCACACAGCCCTGGATCTAATCGGAATTGTCTGGGATGGTGCTGATATCATCAATGCGGTGTGGTACGCTCTGGAAGGGAACTATGCCATGGCGACGGTCAGTGCCATCTGTGCCCTGCCATTTGTAGGGTCACTGGTAGGCGGCTCGGCAGGGATGGCATTAAAGGTCATCGGCCACTCGCTGACCTTTGGAATGGCGGCTCAGGGAACCTGGGAAGCTACAGGGAAGGCGGTGGAAGCATACCAGAACGGAACTTTTAGCGTATGGAATGTTCTGGATGTGGGATTAAATGCCTTGGGAATGTGTGTTTCGGGAAGAGCGGCATTTTCAGAGGGGAGGAAGCTGGCGAACCGGATAGCGGCGAGTGAAGCGGGGCAGAAGATTGCTCAAAGTGGCAGCAATACTTTAGATAACCGTTTGGTAGATAATTCTTTCTTTGATAATGGAGAACGTGTAGCAACTACAAGAGAAATTAGAAGATATAAAAGGCAAATGCAAAGTATGGGTATTAATGTAGTTGTTGACCTAAAGGGCAAAGTGCTGAATGGAAATAGAGCAGCAGGATTTGATTATGCTACAGGAACAATTTATATTAAGAAGAAAGCTGGGGTTATAGATTTATATCATGAAGGATTTCATGCAGAGCAGTATTTAAATATTGGTAAGAAAAAATATATTAACTTAGAAAGATTAGAAAGAGAGGAGTACGTCTATAGTAGGATAATGGATAATAGTAGTTTGTTCAATGAGGTTGAGTTAGCAGGTGCAACAAATTATATTGCCAGATTACGAGGACGCAATTAAAACATGCAAGAGATAGAGATTTTAAAATTAAATGAAATAAATTTTAAAACAAATTTAAAGTTTGGAGATATATTAAAAATAGCAGAACGGTATATCAAAGAGCAGGGAGAACCATATGAGATAGATACAAAAAATATTTTATATGATACAAATTCATATGTAATTAATGAACCTGTATGGTATGTAGATATAATTTCTAAAAAAATAAAAGAAAGATGGCCAGATGCATATATTTCTCTTGCAATTTCTGACAGAGAGGGGCGATTAGCATATGTTCAAAATGACCACGGGATAGTTATTAAAAAATTTTAGAAGTTAAATTATGGAATTAAAAAGGTAATCTAACAAGTTCTTAGCGTTATAATTTTGCAGGTTATAAGAAATAAATATACGAAATAGTTTCAGTGAAGTCAATTTAATAAATTGTAACAGAATGTAGATTATGGCAGATAAATCTCCTATAAGATGTTCATGACCTATGGTGCGGACATCATCAATGCGGTGTGGTACGCTCTGGAAGAGCGGCATTTTCTGAGGGGAGGAAGCAATACCTTTATAACGGTCAGTATGGAGTTGAGACAGACAGGGACGGTCTTTACTATATGCGGGCACGCTATTATGACCAGGATATAAAGCGTTTTATTAACCGGGATGTATTAAGCGGAGATATTGGGAACAGCCAGAGCTTAAACAGGTTTTGTTATGTACAGGGCAATCCAGTAAGCCTGACTGACCCTTTTGGGTTATGCCCTGACAGTAATGTGGCATTTAAAAAACTCTGTATCGGAGCTTATCATCTGGATTGGAATGCGTTGGGACATACAACACTTGATATACTGGGGATCTTTCTCCCGCCGGCGGATGTAGTTAATTTCATCTGGTATGCAAAAGAAGGCAACGTGAAGATGGCGGTTGCCAGTGCAATAGCAGTTTTTACCGAAGTGCCTGCCGGGTCAAAGTTTGCACTCGGTGGCAGTAAGTTTGGAAAATATCAGGGAATTGTCAATATGGTTGCACCTGTAGCCCTGAGCGGGGCCGGAACAGTGTTTGGCATGGATATGTTTCTGGGTAATCTTGAGAATTTTGTCACAGGATTGAAGGAGGGCAGGTTTGATGTAGAAAGCTTTGGAAATATGTTACTTGGCGGCGTGATAACGGGTTTTTCGCTAAAAGGCATGAAAAACGGAATAGAAAAACTGGCGGTAAGAGGAGCAGGTAAAAGAAGTGCAAAAGGATATACCGGGATGCTGGCGGACTGGGATGATTTGAATGACATTACAATGGAAAGCTTTGCCAGTACGGGGACTGCGAGACATAATAGACAATCGTCTCTATCGATGAATTTGCAATTTTTTGCAAATAGTCCCACTACGTACGATATTAATAAATTAGTACGAACACAGCCATATACTTATTCAGAAGGAGTTGAAAAATATAAAAGACAAATTCTAGAAGAAGGAGTAAATTCTATAAAACCGATACCTATTAGGGTACATAATGGAGAAGCCTTAATAGTTGATGGACATCATAGGTATGAGGCATTTCGTCAACTGGGATATGATAGAGTTCCAATTAAATATCTACATAATTCACAATTAGGGCAGTCTTTGCCAAGTGGGGACTATTATAGAACACTTGAACAACTATTGGGCGATCGAATTAATAATTAAAGGGGGTAAACATGGATAAAGATTTAGAATTAGTAATTAAAGAATATATTACAAGTGTTAATAGTGTCTGTAATATTGTGTTAAAAGAACTCAAATTAAATACAAAGTTTGATTTTCTTGAGTATAAAGCAAAACATCGACAAATGGAATTAGAGGTAAAAGGAATGAGATTTATTTTCCATGGGAGAGGATGTATTGCTACAAATGATGAATTGTTTTTAGACTGGGATTTTGGTTATGGCAGTCGATGGTGCGGAATTAATCCGTGGCTTCTTGCAGAAACTTTAGAACATGGCACTAAACAATATGTTAAACCTTATAGCGCTAAACAAATCGAGCAAGCCTGTGAAGAGGCAGTTTTAAAAAATGAAATGTACATAAAATATGATTTATACTATTTCAAAATACCAATTAGTGATACCTTTGAGCCAGATTTTCCAAAAGAATTTGATGTTTTTGTTATTGAACATTATGGACTAAAATGGAAGATTCCAAGAAATAAAGTAATAGATAAATTTTTGCGTAAAAGTAAGAGAATTTGGAAAGGTCATGAAAAAGGCGCTGATTTATATACATTGTCATTTTTAAAAGATGATAAAGAAATTTATTCGATTTTATACGATGATATTAGCTATCCTGAAAATGCGGTAAAGGTAATGAAAGAAATCTTAATTAATATTTGTAAAATTAAAGTTTTTTGGTAAGAAATGGTGGTAGTTTTAGAGAAATCAAATAAATTTAGTGAATCATATAGTTGTCCGCTATCTGCAAGAAATAATTATTATAGAGTGCACGATACAGAAACCTTGCCGTATGTGCAGAAGATATAGTTTATAAGGGGTTAGGAGGTAATCAAAATGCTAATATAATTATGACATCAGCAGTGAGACCACGCATAAATGAAACAATACCTGAATGTCAAAGATGTCAAACTAAAAAATCCATTAATCAATTTGTGAAAGGAACAAGATTTCAGGTTGCCAAGAGATTTAAGGACTATCTGGCGGATAATAGAGGATGTGTGGATTTAGAAGCTCTGGGGGTGTGAAGAGTAAGGATAAAGATGGAGCAAGAACATTGTATCATTACACTACAGAAGAAGGCATGGAAGGTATAATAAGCTCTCAGAAATTAAATCCATCACTTAAGGCTAATAATCCTAAAGATGCTAGATACGGAAATGGACAATATTTATCAAATATAAAACCCAATGAATATTCTCCAGCGGGATTAGCACAGAAACTTATTAAAGTTCCTAATAAATATAAATATACGCATTATGTTGAGATTGACATTACAGATTTAGAAGTTGTAAAAGGACGTGAGGGTATTTTTGTTATTCCAATGATTCGCCATTAGATTTGATAGGGCGTATAGTAAGTGCAGGAAAGGTAGGTAGAAATTAAAAATGACGTATATCTTACTTTTTTTTAATAACCAAAAAATGTATATTGAGTTAGATAAACAACAAAATGCAGTAAGGCAGATAAATATTGATGAAAATTGTCAAAGTCAACTATCATGTCGAAATGATTGTTTGGCTGAAGGAGAGATTTATGAAGAAGATATGGATGGAGATTTTGAATATATATCAAGTGAAATATTTGAAGAAAAATGGTCATTAGAAATAAGGCCTTATCAATTGGAATGGATACAGACTAAAACAAAATATTCTATTGGAAGTAAAATTGTAGGACGAAGTTTGTTTTTCTATCCTCAAGGTATAGTAATTGAAGGAGATGATTTTTACGGAGTTTATATAGGAGATATGGATTATAAATTAAATCAAAAGATAGAAGCACAAGTGGAAGCATATGACGATAAAAATATGTGGTTAATTTTAGTGTAAAAAATTTTATAGTTTGATTTTAAGTGTAGATTTATAACGGGCAGTATGGTGTGACGACGGATGTGAACGGCCTTTATTACATGAGGGCGCGTTACTATGACCAGACCATCAAGAGGTTTATCAACCGGGATGTATTGAGCGGGGAAATCGGGAACAGTCAGAGCCTGAATCGGTTTTGTTATGTGCGGGGGAATCCTGTGAGCCTGACGGATCCCTTTGGGCTGTGTCCGGATGGGAATGGCTTGGCGGAAGTTTTTATGCAGCAGACAGCATCCATTATGGGACTTGCGAGTTCAGTAATGGAAACGGGAGCTGCGGACAAGAGCAGCTTCTGGCACACAGCCCTGGATCTAATCGGAATCGTCTGGGAAGCTGGTAAACCGAATAGCGGCGAGTGAAGCGGGGGAAAAGATTGCGAAGAACAGTGGTAGTTCAGAGACTTTGGAGAGTATTATTGATCCGATAGCAGCAGGACCATCCTTAGTTCAACCGGGTAAAGGATATAATTAAAAAGAAGCAGCTTCAAAAATAAGCCCTGTGACGGGATATACAGATGTTGCAATTCATGGTACATCAGATTCGTTTGCAGTGTGGCATAATGGTAAATGGGGGTATATAAATCAGCGTTCATTAGCAACTTTTTTAAAGAATAGTCCGGAGTATAATGGTGGCGCAGTAAGGCTTATTTCTTGTTCTACAGGTGCAAAATCAGATGGGATTGCACAGCAGTTAGCTAATAAACTTGGAGTTAATGTATTGGCTCCATCTGACACTCTTTATATCTACCCAAACGGATCTACTGTTATTGGACCTAATTCATATACGAATACAGGCAATTGGACATTATTTATACCAGGAAAACATTAAAAGGAGGGATCAAGTATGAAGCTTAAAAGAGTAGGATTTTTCAAGGAATTAAAGCATGGAGATGAATTTGGTATATCCCTAAAGGAAATTGTTTGTAATAGCCCGTTAGAGAATGAGGATAAAATAGTTGGCTATTTAGAAAATGGTATTGCTTTTTGCATAACTGGGGGTTTAGTTTCAGATGTTTTAGATGAATCTAAAGGTGTGATTAGCAATTTAGAAATCTTAACTGACGGAACGTGGGCTTGGCCTTCAGACTTGTCATATTATGTTAAATTTTACCACATTAAATTGGATAGACATTTTATTGAGCATGTTGAGAAAAATGGGTGGACTATACAAAACAAAAATGATATTGATTTATTAAAACTTGAATTTTAACATAATAGTTTAATTAAATCCGTGACCGGGAAGAAGGCGGCGTGGAAATAAGCATCCTTGACCAGAACGGAGGCATTACCACCATTGTTACCGACGAAGCAGGAAAGAAAATTCTGGAGAGGGCGGAAGACGGCGCTTTAACGGAATATATTTTCGGCAGATAACAGAAGATGTGTGGATTTAGAAGCTCTGGGGGTTGTGAAGAGTAAGGATAACGAATTTGCTGCATGGCTAAATAGAGGAGATTCTAATAATCAGGTTTATTTTGGGATAAAAGATGGAGAGGCTAAGTATATGGGGATAACAAGACAACCAATTAAGATAAGGCTGGGCCAACATAATAAATCAGGAAAAGGTTTTTTGAGATTGGAAGTGCAATATGAGAATTTGACTAGAAACCAAGCAAGAGCTATAGAACAATATTTTATTGAAAATGGCCCTAATGAATTGAACAAGATTAATAGCATAGGTCAAAATAATAAATATTATAAAGATGCATTAGCTCGGGCGAAGCAATATTTAGAAAGTAAGGGTATATGATATGATGGATTTTAAAAATATGAATAATAATATTATTTCGAATCGTTGGAAAGCAAGGTATGAAAAGTTGCCCGATGATGTAAAAAAGAAACTGGATGATTTAAATAATGCTGATATTTTTGATTATCAGTTACAAGTAATAAAAAGAAAAAGAAACTACCCATCAATAGGTGACATATTTGAAATCAATCCTAAAGATAGCTTGTTCTTTTATGGAATTGTAGTAAATAACCATATTAATAATATTAATGGCAAGGACTTATTATTGGTATTGATTTTTAAAGAAAATATGAATATAGATGTATGTATAAATGAAGGTGTGAAAGCTGAGGAGTTATTATTACCACCACAAATTGTGGGGAAAGAGTATTGGACGAGAGGTTATTTTTACAATATAGCTCATTATGATAAGAAATTTAATGTTGATGGTTGTGGATTTTATAGTATTGGGAAAGGAAAATTTTTTGATGAATATGGAAGTGAAATTGGTAATGAACCTCGAATATTAGGAACATATGGAGTATCTACCATTAACGGAATTGCAATGGAAATCAATCGTGAATTAATCATAGCGGGAATTGTATAATCATTAATAGACAATTCATAGAGCATGATGCAGAGAACAGTCACTGCCTTTATGCAGCAACCAGCATCTATCATAGGACTGGCATTAAAGGTCATCGGCCACTCGCTGACCTTTGGAATGGCGGCACAGGGAACCTGGGAAACTGCAGGGAAGGCGGTGGAAGTATACCAGAACGGAACTTTTAGCGCTTGGAATGTTGTGGATGTGGGACTGAATGCCTTGGGAATGTGTGCTTCGGGAAGAGCGGCATTTTCAGAGGGGAGGAAGCTGGCAAACCGGATAGCGGCGAGTGAAGCGGGACAGAGGGTTGCCAAGGGATTTAAGGCCTATCTAGCGGATAATAGAGGATGTGTGGATTTAGAAGCTCTGGGGGGTGTGAAGAGTAAAACATCAAGAGGAGATAATACAACTAATGTATTTGATATTGTTAAATATGGAGAAAAAGTTCAGGATTAGAAAATCATCATGGAGTATTGGATGTTTGGGCCATTCATAATATTGATGGCTACAAATCAAGAGCAAGTGATTCCATAACAATAGCATTAACACCAGAACAACATGCCGCCACAAAATCAGTGTATAGAGATTGGTTGTTTGAGAGAACAGGTAGGCGAGTTGGAGGCAAAGTAGATTGGACAAGTGTTTCCCCGAGAGAAGTTCAGAGTTTATCAGAAAGAATGTTTGATGCGGCAAATATTCCATTATCTGCAAGAAATAATTATTATAGAGAATTTAATCGCTATATTTATGGATTAGTAAATTAGAACAGAAAGAGGTATAGAAATGGATATTATAGAAATTCTTGATAAAGTTAAAAATACGTCGGATTGTATTGTACATAGTCCTTGTGGGTTACCCTTATTGGGTAAAGGAATTAAATTACCAAATGATTTAAAATTATTTTATGAGAAATGTGGAGGAATATCTTTTTTTACTCATGAGGCATATGGATTTACAATCGTAAGTCCAGAAGAACTTGTATTAGCCAATCCAGTTATTGTTGGAGAACTTTGCGATGAAGATATATCATCAGAATGGTACATTATCTGTAAGGACATTCAAAATAATTATATTACTATTGACTTGTCCAAAGAGAGATTGGGAAAATGCTATGATAGCTTTTGGGATAGGCATGGAGTAGTTGGAGAGTGTGCAGTTGTTGCAAATAGTTTCACAGAACTATTATTACACTTATTAGAAAATCAAGGTAAAAGCATTTTTTGGTTAGATAGCAAGTTTATATATATTGGAGATGCTTATGATGGTATTTAATTATTGAATGTAATGTTAAACATTTCAAATAGATATTCTTTAATAAATAGTAATTATTTTCCGCTTTGTTTATGGAACCTATGGGGAACTGTATGATGTAAAGGATGGAAACGGCGGCAGTCTTGGAAATATAGCGGCGTCGGAAGGCTATACTTATGCAGAGTTAGCCCATGCTTTGGGGATGGAGTACCTTTACAACGGGCAGTATGGTGTGACAACGGATATGAACGGCCTTTATTACATGAGGGCGCGTTACTATGACCAGAGCATCAAGAGGTTTATCAACCGGGATGTATTGAGCGGGGACATCGGGAACAGTCAGAGCCTAAATCGGTTTTGTTATGTGCAGGGGAATCCTGTGAGCCTGACGGATCCCTTTGGGCTGTGTCCGTATGGGAATGGCTTGGCGGAAGGTTTTATGCAGCAGACGGCATCCATTATGGGACTTGCGAGTTCAGTAATGGAAACAGGAGCTGCGGACAAGAGCAGCTTCTGGCACACAGCCCTGGATCTAACCGGAATTGTCTGGGATGGTGCTGATATCATCGATGCGGTGTGGTATGGCTTGGAAGGCAACTATACCATGGCGACAGTCAGTGCTATCTGTGCCTTGCCATTTGTAGGGTCATTGGTAGGTGGCTCGGCAGGGATGGCATTAAAGGTCATCGGCCGCTCGCTGACCTTTGGAATGGCGGTCCAGGGAACCTGGGAAGCTGCAGGGAAGGCGGTGGAAGCATACCAGAACGGAACTTTTAGCGCTTGGAATGTTCTGGATGTGGGAATTAATGCCCTGGGTATGTGTGCTTCGGGAAGAGCGGCATTTTCTGAGGGAAGGAAGCTGGCGAACCAGATAGCGGCTAGTGACATTAGGTGGACATTATCATTAAGTTGTCTGCGGGAACGTAGATGCCAGATGGTTTAGATGTTATACCTGATTCCCCTCATGGAATAGGACATTACACAATTTTTCCAACAAGACAAATGACAGTCAACGAATTTAATGAGCTGTACAAATCATTACCGTGACAATATGGAGGAAAAAAATGACGAATAAGTATGAAATTTTGTTAATTGAGAAAATACAAAGTGTTGATGATTTTCCGTACGAAGATATAAAAATTTTAGATAAGTATCCATTACATGTAGCAATGCAGATTTTAAAAGTGTTAATTGAAAATTCTTGTTTAGGGCAGAATTATGCACCTATAGAAATTAGTCGTAGAAAAGTTAAGGAAATTGATAAAATATGGTTAATGCAACATTTTATTGAAGTTGCAAGTACTTGTATTAATTTTTCTGATGAATGGGAATATAGACGATTAGTTGAGTTGGTTGTTTTTGCGGTGCCAGAGTTGAAGCAAGAAGTTTTAAATTTGGGTATAAAATCTTCAAATAGAGAAATACGAGAGGTGGTAGAAGATTTTCGAGATTAATGCATGGTGGAGTTTACCTATGACTGTCGTAACCGCCTGATTAAGGTCAAGGAAGAGGATGGAAGAGTGCACTATATGAGTATGATGCGGAAAACATCGTACTGCTTCCGTTATAGACGGCATCCGCACGGAGTACACCACAGACCATGAAAGCACCTACAGTCAGATGCTTGTAAAGAGAGAATATGAAAAGAATGTCTTTGGGGCCTATACAGAGCCGGTAAGCAGCACAACTTATACTTATGGTCTGAATTGGTTAACGAAAGAAGGAATAAGGGAGAAGAGTATTATTATCACTATAACCATTTAGGTTCTACCATGGCAGTCAGCAATGATAGCGGGGAGGTTATCTGGCATTAAAGGTTATAGGAAAGGGCTTTACTTTAGGATTTGCGGCTGAAAGTGCTTTTGAATCCATCAGCAGGGCCATGATGCCTATAAAGATGGAACAAACGACTGAAGAACGTGTACAACAGATTATTGAGTCCGGAGAATTACGGAGTGGAAGATGGGAGGCCAGAGTATTTGCATGGAAAAGACAGCCCACGAGAAGGCAGGCGAGTGTTGCAGGATTTGGAGATAATGCACAAACTGTTATTAGATTTAAAACAAATGTTTCATTTTCAAAAGATGAAGGGAATCTTGGAAAAACAATAGAAGATTTAACTGTGAGAACCGCTGATGGACAAAGGGTGCCGATTTCTATTACTGATGCAGAGATAGTAGGATTTAAGAAAGGGTGGTAAAAATAAATAAGATAAAATTAGAAACAAGAGAACGGTTTGTGCGAATAGAGACTTTCTTTGGAGAAAAATTTTTTGATGATATTGGGGATAATGTTTTTACTTTTGAGAAAGGAAAGATATATGGAATTGTTTGCGAATATGGCGGAGGAGGAGCAGCTATATCTTGTTTTATGTCAAATCGGATTCCTTGGAAAGATGAGAAAATATATTTTGATGATTTAGAAATTAATCCTTCTGATATTGGAGAAATTGGTTGGTATATAGGGAGAGAAATATATTCTAAAGGAATAATCAAGAAAGAAATAAGTGTTAGAAAGGCGCTCAATCATGCAGTATCACAGTATCATCGATATGAAAATATAAATGACATTATTGAGGAATTTGGTCTTCAAGAAAGAAGATTAGATTACGGACTCTCAAATTATAGTTATGAAAGATGGAGAGCATCTTTAGCGATAGGATATGCAAGTTATAAAGTTATTTATTGTTTTCCATGGCTGAATAGCCATCTTTTCTATAATTGGATAATTTGTTCGTCTGTATTCCGTTTTTTTAGAAAGCTTAAAGATGAAGGGAATATTATTATTTTGCCAACTTCACGTAGGGATAATGTTGCTGGGTTTGTAGATGAGATTATAGAGATTTGTAATGCATCAGATAAGATAGTCACGGATGATCCATATTTTAGAGAATATTTTTGAAATTTATATATGGTCTGGAAGGTAATTATGCATGGCGGCACAGGGAACCTGGGAAGCTGCAGGAAGGGCAACGGAAGCTTATGAGAACGGGAGTTTTAGCGGTTGGAACGTTTTGGATGTGGGACTGAATGCCCTGAGCATGGGGCTGTCGGGAAGAGCGGCATTTTCTGAGGGAAGGAAGCTGTCGAACCGGATAGCGGCTAATGAAGTGGGGCAGAGGGGCAATCCTAGTGCTATAATCCATTTTTATGTTGAATTAGATACGAGGCAGAAAAGTTATAAAACAGCTGCCTAATTATGATTTATCAATAGTTGTAAAAAATCAGATGTAAATATGAAGGATTTATCAGCATTAACAGCGAAAACAGGAGATGAGTTTGCACTGTTTACAAGAGGAAACCGAAAAATGATTATTCGTGGAAACACTAATGCGGTAAATATTAACGGAAGTATGGCACAAGAGCTATATCATGTAGGATATAAGTAGAGTGGTCATACTCATCCGGGAACAAATTGCCTCAGAGGGAGATATGTATATTTTAAAGCAATTTAATCAAGCCCAGAGTGTTATTTTAGACAGTCGAGGCAATTTTAATATATTTGGATTAGGAGGGGAAAAATGCAAAAAAGAAATCAAAAAATAATGGAGAAAGAGCTCCAAAAGGCATTGGCAATTGAATATGTGAAAAATTTTTGTGTGGAACATAATTTGTCTCTTCAAAAGTTGAAAGCACAGAGGTTTATCTTAGTAGGAAATGAATGTGCATTTGCACAACCTAGTGATATGAAGCCTAATGGTTTAATTAGTGTCTGCTGATTAACAAAAACATAGCCTAAAGCCACTGATTTTACTGCATTTTATAGCCATGTATGGTAAAATTAATTGTAAAGAAATCGAATTCCATGGTTCGATTTTCATGCAAATATTTTGAAAAATTACTACCATACAGGAGCTGAAAATGTATAGATCAGACAACAAGTTACAAACATCCTTCCTCGATTTCAACCAGCCGATGGGATTGCATATGAATCCGGAAAACCGCTGGATTAAGATGGCAGATATGATCCCGTGGAATGTCTTCGAAAAGAAATATAAGCATCTTTTCAAAAGCAAAACCGGGAATGTTGCAAAGCCTCTGCGCATGGCCCTTGGCGCTCTGATTATTCAGACCAGGTTTCAGTTTTCGGACAGGGAGCTTGTGCAGCAGATAACGGAAAATCCCTATCTGCAGTACTTCATCGGTCTGCCCGGTTATCAGGAAGCTCCACCATTTGATGCAAGTACACTGGTTCTTTTCAGAAAGCGTATCAGTGCAAAAATGCTCATGGAAGCAAATGAATATCTGCTTCAGGAGAATAAGCCTGATAAAAAAGAGGATGACAATGACCATCACAATACGCCTTCCGGCAATAGTTCCGGGGATTCAGGTAAAACCGAGGAGACCGAAAACAAAGGCACTCTGACTATTGATGCAACCTGTGCTCCGGTATATATCAGATATCCCCAGGACGTATCGTTGCTGAATGAAGCCAGAGAAAAGCTGGAAGACATGATTTTCTGGTTTCACAAAGCCTATGGAGCTGCTCTAGCACGAAGAGACTGCAAGGCTGCAAGGAAACAGTATCACAGCTTTGCAAAATCAAAGAAGCACTCTGCGAAGCAGATCCGCAAGGCTCTGAAGAAGCAGCTTTCCTATGTCAGACGAAACATTGGATATCTGGAAGGATTTATGTCGTCAGGTTTGGCTCCGAGACAAAAGGACATCCCAACGATACTTACCATTTTCAAACTTTATGAACAACAGAAGTATATGTATGACAACAAGGTTCACAAAGCAGAGAACCGGATTGTGAGTATCAGCCAGCCTTGGATCAGACCAATCGTACGAGGAAAGGTAAAGGCACCTGTAGAGTTTGGCGCAAAGCTGGATCTTAGTATTGGCGCAGACGGTTACGCAAGGATTGAAAATATATCCTTTGATGCCTACAATGAAAGCACCTGCCTGCGGGACGCTGTTAATGCTTATTATGAGCGAACCGGATACTATCCGGAACGAGTACTTGCAGATCAGATATATCGGACAAGAGATAATCGTGCCCTCTGCAAAAAGCATGGCATTCGGTTATCCGGTCCGAAGCTTGGGAGACCAAACAGGGGAACAGCCAAAACAGATAAACAGATAGAATATCAGGATAATACCGATAGAATCGAAGTGGAACGCAGATTCAGCTTAACCAAACGCTGCTATGGAATGGGCAAAATCGTAACTAAGCTGAAAGATACACAGCTCACTTCTATCGCATTATCTGTATTTGTTGCAAACATCGTAAGGATGCAGCAACGAATACTTTCTGCGCTTTTTTATCTGTTGGATATTTTGAACCACAGGGAGGGCTGGTTACCTGCTTATGCAGGTTAATCAGCAGACACTAATTAATGATGGAGATACAATGCCAAAGGTCACATTAGTAATTAAATATGAGAATGATCAATTAAATATTGAGGAAACCGAATATACAAAATTCTATTTGAAATAAGTGTAAAATATAGATTGTTTATTGATAATTAAACGTAAGTTTTGGTAATTGTCATAGAAAGTGATAATCTGAGTGTAGAGATTAGAATCTGTGTGATATCCAGCCATATGTTGAAGTATACCTTTTATATCGACTATCGGAAACGAATATGGAAGCAAAAGAGACAAGGGAGGAAGCAGAGACGTATTTGCAGGCAACTGTCTTCTTACTTGTAGCGGACAGACCATGGAAGTTAATTATATTTAAAGTGCTATATTATGATAGTAATGGTAAATTTAATTTATTTGGAGGTAATTAATGAAAAAGTAAATAAAATAGAATTAGAGAGAGAACTGGAAAAAGCACTTGCAATTGAATTTTTATATAATTATTGCCAAAAAAATAAATTATCAGTTGCAAAGCTAAAAAGAGAAATATTCATTTTATCTTATAATCAATGTGGTTTTTTTCATGCAAGTGATATTAAACCAAATGGGGTATTAAATGATATAGAGACACAGCCAAAACCTACGCTAATTGTTGAGTATGAGAATGGAAAATTAGTAGTAAAAGAAACAGAATATACTAAAATAACTAAGACTTCCCATAGCTAAAATGGACTTCGTACCTTGCTACGAGCTTTATTTTCGTAGCAAGGTTCAACACACCTTATTGGTGTGGGAAGTTTGAGTATTTAAATTGAAAGTATAGTATAAAAGCTAATTTCCCAACAGATTGCGATTATTTCATTGTTGACTATAAAGGAATTAAAAGACGTTATTTTCGAACTAAAAGTGTTAATCGATTTATTAGAAAAAGTAATAGGATATTTAGAAAACGTCGTATGCTAACAAGTAATATAAATATTTATTATGTAATTTAATGCACTGGTATGTTTAATTTAAATAACTATAAGAAGAGGAAAAAAGATGTTAATGGATTTAAGAAGCGGAACGATTAAGATAAATGATGAGTTGGTAATCCATCCGCAGTATTCTTTTGAGGATTTCCAGAAAACAAGGTTTTATGAAGGACAGGATGATATAAGAGTAATTTATATAAAGGAACCACAGATAATAGATGGACGAAAATACTTAGTACATCTTATTTTTCATAGTAAGAAAATATATAGTGTGTCATTATGCAATATTGATGTGGAACTTCTTGGGTGGGAAGACGAACCAAAGCGAAAAGAAATTCATGATAAGATACTTATAGAAAATGGCATATTCAATGGCTGTCAATATGGGTGGGGAGATATAGTATCTGATTGTGATCCTAAAAGTGGATCATCTACTATAGGCATTTTTTACATTTTTGAACACGTTGAAATATTTAAGGAAAATAGTCTTAAGGAGATGTTGTCCCTCAAAAGGAAAGGGTATAAATTAATGGCAGCATATGTTAAAATGATTAAAAAATTTGATGACGATAGAAAGGTAATATATCAATTTGGACCAAATGAAAATCAGATGGGAGAAATTGAGTTTGACAAAAAGAGAAAAGAATTTAGAGTTTTAAAACAAGTGAATGATAAAAGACATTCAAATCAGGTATATGAAGAATGGGCATCTCAGCAAATATTAAAAATAATGTATAGAAATAATGGACAATTTCCGGACGCTACTTCAGTGGAAAAATAATTTGAATTGTCAGTATGGAGTTACCACAGAAAGTATTTCTTCTGAAGAAACTAAATGGCGATGTTTCATTACCTATGACAAACTGATAGATGTAAAGTCATATGAACAACATTTGGATGTTGGAAGAGAGAGTTTTTATTATAGTTACGATCCATTGGTATTAAAACAAATATTAGGGGCATTTTTACAGTGGGATAAAAGACCGGCACCATGCAGCGTGGATATATGCGTTACAGGAGAGGGAAAAACATTGTTGGTGGAATTTAATGACACATATGCATTAGGATGTTATGGACTTGCCCCTATTTTTTATGCTAAATAAATTTCTGCCAGATGGAGTGAACTGTTGGATTGCAGAGACGAATACAATTTTTGAGAAGAATTTAGCAAATATGGCATAATATGATATGAATAATATAATAGCCAATATTAATTCTAACGAAGAATTTTTGAATTTAAAGGCATATCTGTAATCACAAATGATTCAATGCTTGAGGACAAAGTAGTATATAAAATTTATATAGTTCTAAAAGACAATAAATGCGATATTTATGAAATTAGAGCAGTTGCAAAGATATATGATATAAATTATATTGCGTCAAAAAAATAACGAATAAAAATCTGGTTGCCCAGAGAGAAGCTTATGAAATTAGGTATATATTGAGGAGATTAATACAATGCGGTGTGAATTTTAGCATAGAACCATCATACCCGTATGATTATAATAAAGGCTAATGCAGAAAAGTGAGGATTTATGAATAAAGAAATAAGAGCATTTTACACCGAAGATACAGTAAGAGTTTATCAGGCATATAAAAAAGTGATTGCCAACGAAGCTGTTAAAAATGGTACATTTGGAAGTAATTTTAAATTAGACAGGATGACTTGGATAAAGCCGTCTTTTTTGTGGATGATGTATCGATGCGGCTGGGGGACAAAGGAAAACCAGGAACATATTCTTGCAATTGACTTAAAGAGGGAAGCGTTTGATTATATTGTTCAAAATGCTGTAATATCTACATATAGCGATGATATGGGAATAAGTCATGAAGAATGGAAAGAGCAAATAAAGAAATCTGATATCAGATGTCAGTGGGACCCGGAAAGAGATTTGGTTGGAAATCCTTTAGAATATCGCTCGATACAACTGGGATTAAGAGGAGATGCAGTGCAAAAGTATGTCAATGACTGGATCGTAAGCATTGAGGATATAACTGAATATGTAGAAAAATTGAGAGAGCAGAAGAGCAGGGGAAGGGATATCAGTTTATTGTTACCTCAAGAGCGGATTTACACTGTAGGGAAACGGAATGTGTAAATCAAAAAAAGAGTGCATGACATGAGGAATGACGAAAAATATTTTAGATAAATTTCGTGGTTGCTTATATGGTAAAACTGTTAGAAATGCATTGGGCTATCCCATAGAATTTAGAACGGCGGAACAAAAAGTATTTTTGGTAAGGGCAGTTTTATGGATTATGATCTGGGTAAGATTATGAGGATAGACGAATTAATGAAGGATGAACTATTAGATTTTATACAATAAGCTATCAGACGTCACATTATGGGAAATATAAACTGAACTTTGATTTCGGGCGGATTTGTCTTTAGGATTGCATGAATTTGCGGGCAACTGCAGGTGGTAGTGGGGGTCTAAAAGATGTTTTCAGAATAACTAATCGAAATATTTCATGGCAGTAATCTCAATGGAACATGAAATTAAAAGAGAATATTATCTGGAACAGCTGATAAAACGTAAAAATAACAGCTATAACCATTACAAAGTATATCGAGTATCTGGAGGCTGTTGTCGCTAGTGCAGATTCTGTCGGATAATCCGATGATAAAGAGTTCCGCCATGTACAGGGTTTCGAGAATGAAATTTCCGAGGCATTCGTCATTTCAAACAGAAATGATGAAGCACTTTCATATAAGAAGGTGGGCGGCAAGGAGAAGTATCCGAGTCGGAAAGATTAAAGAATATGTAATATAGAGAAGTGTTGAGGAAAACTCGAACGCTTCTTTTTTATTGCCTAATTGTTGAGTAGGGCAGAATTTTTTATATCATTACAGCTGTTTCGGCTCTGTCAAGAATCAAATTTTGCATTATTTTAGCAAAAAAATGAAAATTTTTTAAAATTTTTTTAAAAAAGTGCCGTTTTTCACCATATATGGTAAGCATTAAAAATTTATTTGTAGTAAAATATATAAAACTGTCAAAAAAATGATTTATATCAGTGAATGTTCCGTTACATTCCTATTCTTTATATTTTCCCCAAAGGAGAGTTTATGAAGGTAGAAGAAGTAGAATGTTTTTTGTCCCGGATTCAAAATGAACCCCAAAAGGTTATCAGCATAGGGTTTGCAAAAAAGAATAATGGAATCTTAATTGCACCGTATATGAATTATGTGCTGAAGGAACAAATTTTTAGAGCACATACGGACTTTGTAAAATCGGAGATTATTAACAAAAAGCCAATTCCCTATTGCGTAGATGACATGGGAGAGGAAGCCATAGTGTTTGTCAGTAAAGAAAGGACTTTTTCGGGTAATGGCAAAACGGATGAAGGCGGTTTTGGAATCAGGCTCAGTGATAATCGAAAGTTTGACTGGAATCAGGTAGACTATTATGTGGTCAGGATTGAAAGCAATGAAATGGTTATGAAGTTCTATAAGCAGACCCCTAAGGTACATAAGGCACAAAAAAAGCTATTGCTTCAGGTAACCCGCAACGAACTGGAACAAATAGAATCGGATTTCATAAGTATTGATGATACAGTGGACTTTCTGGAATGGAAGGATGAATTTCTGGTTTTTAATCGTGGGGCGCTGAAGGGGATATTGGGGAAGAAGTGAGGGGAATGAAGGATAAATGAAGGATAATACCAGATTATCGATAATCAGGAGTTATCCTTTATATGTATAGATTAAATAACAGTAAAAGTTTGTTAATTCTATGAATGAGATTATTTAACTAATTTTTTTATAAAACGGAGGGATTGATGTGTATAATTTAAAAAATTTTCTTGGGAATAAACACGCTAGAATTGCGTCCATTATTGAAAATGAATATAAGCAAATGAATACATACATAAACTTAATAGGAAGTGCGAATTATGCTTTTCCATCTGTCTTGAATGCATTAAATACCCCTTTCAATTTGAATCCCTCAGAAGGTTCGAGAGGAAAAAGATATTTTCCGCAATGTAATGATATTGATGAACTAGTGTTACGACACGTTGATATTCAGCGAAATATACCTATCTATTGTTGCCGTTTTCTGGTATAATAAAAGAAACGGCGGTGATTTCTCCTATGGCAAGACCAAAAAAGTATAAAATCGAACTTACAGATGATGAATTAAAAAGCTTAAAATCTGTCATCCGAAAAAACAAAACATCCAAAACAATCCGATGCAGATGCCAGATCATTATTGACCTGGATGAGTCCCACGGAAAAGTATTGACCCATGAGCAGTCTGCAAAATCAAATGGTGTATGTCTGGCAACAGTAACCAATACCGTGAAAAAGTATTTTGAAGGTGGTATTGATGCAGTAACGGAGTTTAAGCGTAATGTTAATTCTGATAATGCAAGGCGTATACTTGATGGACGTGCTGAAGCACGTATCATCGAACTTGCCTGCGGTCCGGTGCCGGAAGGGCATTCAAGGTGGACCATCCGGCTGCTGGAAGAAAAATCAAGACTTGTTCTTGATACTCCTGTCAGCCGTGAGGCAATCCGCAGAGCCTTAAAAAAAACAAACTTCGACCTCACAAAAACGACTACTGGTGCATCCCCGCAAAAGATGATGCCGAATTTATAGCATGTATGGAAGATGTCCTTGATGTATATGAGCTCCCATACAATCCCGAAAGACCAGTTGTCTGCATGGATGAAAAGCCTTATCAGTTATTGGGTGACGCAAGGGAATCACTGCCCATGCGTCCGGGGGATAATCAGAAAATAGATTCTGAATATGTCCGGAATGGCACCTGCAGTATATTTGCTTTTGTCGAACCGCTTGGAGGCACTCATCATATCAACGTGCGGGAGCGCCGCACTGCCTTTGACTGGGCAGAAGAGATAAAATATCTCGTTGACGTCATGTATCCAGATGTAGAAAAAATAATTCTTGTAATGGATAACCTCAATACACATAAACCGGCATCTCTATACAAAAGGTACCCAGCAGATGAGGCGAGGAGAATTATCAAACGTCTGGAAATTCACTATACCCCCAAGCATGGAAGCTGGCTTGACATCGCAGAAATAGAACTGAATGTGATGACCAGGCAGTGTTTGTCACGAAGGATTGAAAGCATTGAAAATCTTCGTTTAGAGTTAGCTGCGTGGGAGGCCGAGCGCAATACATCCGCAGCAAAAGTTAATTGGCAATTCCGAACTACCGATGCCAGAGTAAAGTTGAGTTCATTGTATCCTAAGTTTACAACAGCTTCCGAATAGGAAGTTGTTGTAATGCTAAATGTCAACATGTCATTTCACTAGCAACAACTATTCGAAAAACTATCGTTTTGCGAATAGTTGTTGCTATCGGTTTCTGTATACTTCCTTACTTCAACATTCGAAAACTCAAATTCTATCACATTTTCCAGTATAATAAATCTTAACTATCATTCAAAAATATGATGTTATGATAAAATAGAATCATATATTTTAACCAAGGTTATTTCATTTCATCCGAAAAATATGGAATTAGGATATAATCGCCAATGTGAAGTTCGGAATTGGTCATACCATTAATAAAATTGATTTCCTCAATATAATTTTGAACAGATTCATAGTGAACATAGTCAATGTTTTCCTGTGCAATTGACCAAAGCGACTCTCCGGGCATGATCATATGACTTGTATAGTATTTATAGTCATCTGCTCCCTGCGTAGATTTCGCTTTTGCAGAAAGGGAAAAAACAGATAATGCTATTATGGTAACAAATATGGCCGTAATAATTGTAAATGATAATCTGCGCAATACTCTACTTTTTCTTTTCTTTCTTAAAGTTTTATAGTGATTAGAACTTCTTCCTTTGTTCATGTTGTATATTCCTCCCCAAAAAATAACCTGTCATAAATCTATAAGCTTACATAATATGTTTTATTCCAAATCATATCGAACATTTGTTGCGAACATCCGTTCTTATACGTGTATTATACGAATGCACGTTCGAAAAGTCAAGAGAAAAATCGAACAAATTTTCGGAATATATGTTTGCTTTTTTGAAGCGGAGATGCTATACTAGATATAGTTAGTACCAATACTATTGTTTCACTATATATATGAGACTATATATAAGGTAAGATTTTTGAGAAATGACGGTTATTTGCAGATAGTCATTATGTCATCCGTTTAATCTGTACTTATGGTTCCATAAATAATAAGGAGGAATACTTCTATGGCACAAGGCAAGATTTCTGCTAAACAACAGCAGATTTTAGAATTTATTAAAGAAGAAATATTAAAGAAAGGTTATCCGCCGGCTGTCCGAGAGATTTGTGAAGCGGTTCATTTAAAGTCTACCTCTTCTGTCCATTCCCATTTGGAAACTCTTGAGAAAAACGGTTATATCCGCCGTGATCCCACAAAACCCAGAGCCATTGAAATTGTGGATGACAGCTTTCAAATGGTCAGGCGTGAAATGGCAAGCATTCCGATTATAGGTACTGTTGCTGCAGGTCAGCCGATTTTAGCCCAGCAAAATATTGAAGGATATTTTCCCGTGCCTACTGATGTTCTTCCTCCCGGCGAGACATTTATTTTAAATGTAAAAGGAGACAGCATGATTAATGCAGGGATTTTTGAGGGCGACCAGTTATTTATACAGCAGTGCAATACAGCCAGAAATGGAGATATTGTTGTAGCGCTGGTAGATGATTCTGCTACAGTGAAGACTTTTTATAAGGAAAACGGACATATTCGTCTCCAGCCTGAAAATGATACCATGGAACCGATCATTGTCCAAGATTGTGCTATTTTAGGAAAAGTATTTGGAGTATTTCGCATATTTCGTTAATACTTCCAAATATGGAAATGCTGTAAAAAGTAATTTTGTGATTCACATTCTTTCATATAAAACAAACTGTGATACACTTCTTTTTACAGCATTTCTTAACTCTTTATTCTATCGTTTTTTACAACTCTTCTTTTTCGATCATTTTCCCGTCTCTCCAGATTCTTTCCAAATCATAAAACAAACGATTTTCCTTATCAAAAATATGAATAACAATATCGCGGTAATCTACCAGAATCCAGTTTCCGTTATCATATCCTTCAATCTGTTTTTTTATGACCCCCATTTTGCCCAGCTTCTCTTCTACGTTGTCACATAAGGCCTGTACCTGGTTGCGATTGTTTCCGGATGCAATAATAAAATAATCTGCAAGGATAGAAACTTCACTGATATCAATTACTTTTATATCTTCTCCCTTTTTATCTTCTAAGGCCTCAATTGCTGCAAGGGCAATTTCCTTTGATGTAAATTTCTCGCTCATATTTTCTCCCTTTTTCTATTTCTGTTTGATAAGCTCTATATGTTTTCGTTGCTTTTCACTTACTTCTTTTAAAAAGGCTCACGGTTCTATTTTGGGTTTTGGGATTTGTCAACTCTTGGATTTATGAATATTTTCAGACTGTGTATAATATTCATAGGTTTCCTGGGTCAGCAAATCCACAGATGCGTCCTTCTCTTTCAAATAAGAAAGAGTATTTTGCAAAATCAAAATCATTGCTTTATCCATATCCCCAAAAGCTGTCCTGCGGATTTCAGAAAGGCCCGGAAGCATTTTTCTGTTAGGCTCAATGTAATCTGCAATATAAATGATCTTTTCAAGCTCCGTCATAGCGGGTTTTCCCGTTGTATGATACTTGATCGCGTTTAAAACAGCTTCATCCGTTACCTGATATTTTTCCTTAGCCCGTACCGCTCCCAATTTTGCATGAAGCAGATCGGGATTCTTCTCTTCGGCCTCATTTAAAACAATGCCATGCTTTTTACATAGTTTGCGCTTCTTTTCTGATGAAATACATTTGGCATTATCATGAAGCAGTCCTGCCAGATATGCCTTGTATAAATCCGTTCCGTGGGCCATAGCAAGGCTTGTGGCAGTATACGCGACTCCGATAGTATGGATATAACGTTTTTTATCTAGTTCTTCGGATAATTGTTTTGATAATAGCTTTAAATAATCATCTTCCGTACTGAAAGTACACAAAACGAATCTCCTCCTCAATATAAATGATTTTGAAGAATATATGTGGCTGTTTTCTCCGGAACCAAATTTCTTATTTGAGAATCGTTATAAAATTCCTGCCTGATCTTCGTTGATGAAACATCCATAGGCGGCATGGAAAGCAGCTGAATCCTGGCATGATATTTTTCCGTCAGTTTTTCTTTTTGCTTATCCAGTTTTGCTTTATCACAATCATCCCTTACCGCAGCTAAAATCACAGCATTTATAAATATCTTTTCGGGATGCGCCCATTTCTCAATGGATAATAAAGAATCTGCCCCCAAAATGAAAAAGAATTCGTCTTCCGGATACTGCTCCTTTAGTTTTTCCAATGTCTGCCATGTATAAGAATTTCCGCCGGCGTCTATTTCCACGATGGATAGCTTAAACGCAGGATTGTCTTCTATGGCAAGCTCTACCATAGCTGCGCGGTGTTCTGCCTTTGTCACGGCTCTGTCATGCTTCATCCATGGAGTATGGTTTGGGACAAACAGGATAAAATCAAGTTCCTTCTCTGTCAGCGCCTGATTTGCCAGCTGTATATGTCCTATATGAATTGGATCAAAGGTTCCTCCCATAATGCCGATTTTGGACATAAATTCCTCCGTTTACCTTAGACTGTTTCTTCATGACTTCAAAAACTTCATTACATGAAAGCTATGCTTTATTACCTATAGCATAATCATTTATTTCCCAAAAATTTCCTTTACTTGGGCAGTTCAATTTTTTTATGGTCCTTGCTTTCTTTATAAAGAACAATTTTTTTGCCGATTACCTGCACTACCTGGGAACGAGTCCTTTCCGCCAGTGCATGGGCAATTGCATTGGTATCGTCCAGACAGTTTTTTAAGACGGTAATCTTAATCAATTCCCTGGTATTAAACGCTTCCCTGACAGCTTCCGTCACTTCCGGCGTCAGGCTTGATTTTCCAATCTGGAAAATCGGTTCAATATTCATCGCAAGACCTTTTAAATATGCTCGTTGTTTGCTTGTCATGTTTTTCTCCCATTCTGCCGCAAAGTAATCAAAATTATTTACCCACGGCAGCTTCTGCCTTTATCTCATCATAATAACAGTATTTCATTTATTTACTGCAATCATCTATTATCCGGTAACAGTATCGGATTTTGTTTGCGAATATGTTTATTTATAATAATCAAATTTTAGACCATACATACGAACGGTATCGCCTTCCTTGATACCCAGTTTTTCCAGCTGGTCGAGAATTTCGTTTTCCTTCAGGAATTTCTGGAAGAATACGAAGCCTTTCTCGCTGTCTAAATTGGTATAGCCCAGCATTTTTTCAATGCGGGGACCTTCCACCACATATTCATCTTCTGCTTCGTCATAGGTAACGCTAAAGGGCTCATTGGAATACCGAAGGATTTCGTCAGGTACAATTTCCGCTTCAAATACAATGGGCGGTTCATTAATTTCCTCTAGCATGCCTTTAACCGCAAATAACAGCTCATTCAGTCCTTGTCCGCTGACAGCTGAAATGGGATACACCTGAATTCCTTTGGGCTCAAATTCGGCCTTTAAACGTTTCACAGGGTCATTGATGCCGTCATCATAAATGGCATCTGTCTTATTTGCCGCAATGACCTGCGGTCTTTTGGCTATTTCTTCGTTATATGCCGCTAACTCTTTGTTAATGGCATAAATATCCTCTATAGGGTCTCTTCCTTCGGTTCCTGCCACATCCACCATATGGATAATGACCCTTGTCCTTTCAATATGCCGTAAAAACTCATGGCCTAAGCCTACCCCTTCAGAAGCCCCTTCGATCAGTCCCGGAATGTCCGCAATGACAAATCCGCCGCCTTCCATATCCACAACGCCCAAATGGGGATTTAAGGTGGTAAAATGATAATTTGCAATCTTGGGCCTGGCATTAGTCACACGGCTTAAAAGAGTGGATTTTCCAACGTTGGGAAATCCTACAAGACCTACATCGGCAATGCATTTTAATTCCATTAGAATATTCAGTTCCTTGGAAGGCTGTCCGGGCTGGGCGTATTTGGGCGCCTGCATAGTGCTTGTGGCATAATGCTGGTTGCCGTTGCCTCCCCTACCGCCTGTTAAGAGCACCATCCTGCGGTTTTCGCCGGACATATCCGCAATAATCTGCCCGCTTTCCTCTTCCTTTAAAACAGTGCCTTCCGGAACCTTAATAACAATATCCGTACCGTTTTTGCCGCGGCAGTTTCTTTTTCCGCCCGGCTCCCCGTCCTTTGCGCAGTACTTTCTGATATGCCTGAAATCCGTCAGGGTATTTAATCCTTCATCTATTTCAAAAATAACGCTGCCGCCGTTGCCGCCGTCTCCGCCGTCAGGACCGCCGTTTGGTACATATTTTTCCCTGCGGAAGGAAACATGTCCGTCTCCGCCTTTTCCGCTCCGCACATAAATTTTTGCCCGATCTGCAAACATATATTATCACCTCATGGGTAGTTTGTGTCGTTTATCAGTTTCTTATGACTTTTTTGACTGTTGTAACCTTTTGAATCTCATAATGATGTTATGGCATTTTGCCAATATTTATCTATCACTTTTTCTGTGACTGTTATGAAAAAAGAAGGACTGTCACATAATGAGACAGTCCTTGTACTAAGCTCTTAATTAGTCCTCTACCGGATAAACGGAAGCCTGTTTTTTATCTCTTCCTTTTCTTTCAAATCTTAATACGCCGTCAACTAAAGCGAATAATGTGTCATCTCCGCCTCTGCCGACATTAATGCCCGGATGAATCTTGGTTCCGCGCTGTCTGTATAAGATATTTCCAGCTTTTACGAACTGTCCGTCAGCTCTTTTCGCACCTAATCTCTTGGCTTCGGAATCTCTACCGTTCTTTGTAGAGCCCACACCTTTTTTATGAGCGAAAAATTGAAGGTTCATTTTTAACATGGGTGTTACACCTCCTTAATTTTCATCGATACAAATTCATCATATTGTGCAGCAATTTCTTCAAAACCCAATCTGCCCGCTTCTAAAAGAAGCTCCGCATCATGTCCCGGCAAGCCTTCTATAACAAATCTCATTAAACCTTTCTTTTCATCATAGGTCTGTTCAAATTTGTCCTCACAAAAACGCTCAATGGCATTTTGCGTATTGATTGCCAGAACTGAAACCCCGGCGCAAACAATATCCTGACCAAAATTAGCCCATCCTGCATGCCCTCTGATTTCAAATCCTTTGACTGTTTTTGATTTTTTATCGCACAAAACTGTTATGGCTGTCATCTATGCCACCTGATTATTAAGCATTAATTTTCTCAATTTTAACCTGAGTGTATGCTTGTCTATGACCGTTTTTCTTGTGATAACCGGTTTTTCTCTTGTACTTGTATACAATAACCTTTTTTGCTTTGCCCTGATTCATAACGGTTGCTGTTACGGTAGAAGAAGCAACGTCGGAACCAACCTTTAAGCCGTTATCATTTACTGCAAGAACCTGGTCAAATGTTACAGTGCTTCCGTCTTCAGCGTCTAATTTCTCAATTCTGATAATGTCGCCCTCAGAAACCTTGTACTGCTTTCCACCTGTTGCAATAATTGCGTACATAAGGCACCTCCTATTAATTACTCGCTAACTTCGGTGATGTCTTCTGCCATTTATCATGGTTTTGGACATACTTTTACCTCATTATGCGGCATACCATGGTATAATAGCATGGATTCTTACCAATTGTCAAGTTCCGAAAAGGCATTTTTTGTAAAGAAATAGGCAATAATCTGACATCTGGAAGAAAACTCCGCACTTGCCAAAAGCTTTTTGCACTCTTCCTTTGTATAAAACGCCGCCTGAATCTGTTCGTTTTCCGATGTATGGTCTGAAAATTCCCCTTCGGCTTCAATAACGGCTATCCGCGTTTTGACATCGGAAAAAGCCACTGCCGCAAAGGAAGGGGGCAGAATATCGATGATCCGTTTTACTTTAAGCCCCGTTTCTTCATATAATTCCCTTTCAATGCAATCCTCTATGGATTCCCCCGGTTCTAACATTCCGGCGCAGAGATTATAAATTTCCCTGTTAATACCCATACGGAATTCCTTTAACAGTAAAAGCCTGTCCGCACAAAGGACTACCAGCGAAAGTCCGCTTATGGATGTGCCCAAATCCTCCGGTCCGGCTATTTCACTACGGCTGACAATTTCGTATTTTTTTTCTCTTCCTTTTTTATTCAGATAAGTCAGCTCATAGCTTTTCAGATATTTGCCGTCTTTTACTTTTTCAATGCCTAATAATTTCATAAAGTCCCACCTCGCACAACTGGTCTTTTAGAGGACTCTCCTTTTTCTGCCTTGTAATTTCCACAAGTCCTAAAGGGGTAATGTCCACAACGTCGGTTTTTACATGGTCTATGGCAGCTTTGTCACGAAGAAGTTTTAGCAGCTTTTTATCTTCTTTAGCAGAATCCGTACTGATAAAATCCACAATGACAATGCCCGTAATATTGCGGGAAGTCAAAATGTAGGGAATCGCTTCTGCCGCCTCTTTATTCGTAAGGGCACAAAGCTCTTTCTTACTGATTGTTTTGATATTTTTACCGGAATTTACATCGATAACCGTAAGCGCTTCCGTAGGCTCAATGACAAGATATCCCCCTGATTTCAGCCACACGGTCCGGCTTGTAGCTTCATGGAGCTTTCCTTTAAGCCCATACAGAGCCTGCAAGGGAAAAGACGTATCCTCATAAAGCTGCAACGCGTCAGAAAGCTTTTGGGGAAGGAGCTTTCTGATATGATCAAATTGTTCCGGGGAATCCGTTACAATTTTTGAAACATTTTGAAAATCTATTTTGGAAAGCTGGGCTTTTACAAAGGAAGTTCCTTCATGGAGCTTGGAATAAACTGTTCTGCTGTCCGCATTTTCCTTCAGCCGCTTTAATTCCATTGAAAGCGCAGTCATTTCATCAGTTAGCAAATGATAATCTTCCCTCTCCAGGGAAACCACATTGGTTCTCACAATACATGTCATCTTATCCGGCATATAAGGAGTACAGACTTCTAAAAGCTGTTCCCGCAAAGAGGCAGGAAGTTTTTTGGAAAAGGTAATTCCTCCGGGCTTATCGGTCACAACACAGTAAATGCCGGTTAAGGAAAGTTCCAGGGATAGTACGGCGTCCTTTGTTTTTACCGCTTCCTTTGCCACCTGGACGGGCAAAAGGCTGTTGCAGGTAAAGCCGGATAGCTGCGCATCGGTCAAAGGCAGAAATCCCCGGACCCCTTTTTTATATTCCACAAATGCAGCTTTTAGGTTTGGCAGAATGTTAGTGATTTTCCCCACAAATATCCGGCTCATATCCCGGTTTTTTGAAGTATCAAAAGCCGCCAGATGAAGCCGTCCCTCATCAATGGAAAAAAAGCCTCTTTTTTCTTCTATATCCGTGAAAATAACCGTCTGCATCAGATATCCTTTCCCACTTCATCCAATGATATGAATTGTCCGTCTTCGTTTTTGGTATAGGTTTCTTCCCTGGTAACTACAAAATCAAATTCCGAAGGCTTTCTTCCCAGATAGGCATAATAAGCCTCCATAATCATTCCCGGCTTTATATTCCCGCTGCTGCTGGCATTGACCAAAAGATAAATTCCATCTTCCTTTACCTCATAATCATAAATGCCTTCCTTTAAATCTAAAAGCTTCCGGCTTTTCTTTGTCTCTTTTTCGTAAGGAATAGAGGACTGTGCCATAAAATCATCAAACCCTTCTCCGAAAACCAAATCCGCTTCATGCCCTTTTCTGATTTGAATAAAATATCCTGCCGCCGCTACGCTTGCCATGGCATTTTCCGCATTTTTTGGCAAAGCCTTAACGGAGAGAATTTCCACTCCTTCCGCCATAGTCCGATTTAATGCCTCTTTCATATCAGCCGTAGATACTTCCTGCGTCAGCTCGATATCCAGATATTCCCCGTTGCTATACAATCCCACTCCCAAAGGCGCTGCAAAAGACATGATCTGGTGTGGAGAAAAACCTGTGGAGTAAGCAATGGGGATCTCCGCCCTGCGGATTGCTTTCTGAAAATAGCGCATCATGTCCAGATGCCCAATAAATATGATAGAACCGTATTTAGAAAATTTAATCCTATACTTCATAAAACTCCTCTCATTTTTGTCTCCATGGGCCAAGCAAACATGCTTGCATGTTCATTTGACCCTCAAATCAAGGTTGAAAGATTATCTTTCAACCTTTAACTCCGCTCCTCATAACAGATACCTGTCCCGAATCTGGCGGCGCCGCAGCCCTGACATGCCATTTTGCAGTTTGGCGTTACTTCCTCACGAAGCGCACGCTGCCATTCTCTTTTCAAAAATTCCTTTGTTACGCCGCAGTCAATAAAATCCCATGGGAATATTTCATCCAGACTTCTTTCCCTTGTGGTATAAAAATCCATCGAAAGGCCGCAGGCTTCAAAGCATTCCATCCAGACATCATGCTTGTAGTATTCTCCCCATGCGTCATAAATACAGCCTTTCTTATATGCCATATAAATCACATCTGCTATTTTCCGGTCGCCCCTTGCTAAAATTCCTTCCAATACGGAAGCATCCGCTTCATGCCAGTTATATTTGATGCTCTTTTTATTTAGCTGCTCCAAAACTGCTGTTTTAACCGTATGGGCCTTGTCCAAAAATTGCTCCCTCGTACACATGGGCGCCCACTGAAAGGGCGTAAAAGGTTTGGGAATAAAGAAGGATGTGCTTGCCGTAATCTGTACTTTTCCGTTTCTTTTTTCCTTTGGCACGGTTTCGTAATATAATTTGGCAATTTCATTGGCAAGAAGGGCAATGCCTCTGGCATCCTCATCCGTTTCTGTGGGAAGCCCCAGCATGAAATACAGCTTTACCTTATTCCAGCCTCCCTCAAAGGCAAGCTTTGCACCGTTTAAAATGACTTCTTCGGTCAGACCTTTATTAATGACATTGCGCATTCTCTGGGTTCCCGCCTCCGGCGCAAAGGTCAGACTGCTCTTTTTTACATCCTGCACCTTGCTCATAACATCCAGGGAAAAAGCATCAATTCTTAAGGAAGGCAGGGAAATATTCACATGACGTTTCCTGCATTCCTCTATGAGATAATCAATAAATTCCGGCAGCTTTGAAAAATCGCTGGAGCTTAAGGAACTTAAAGAAATTTCCTCATGCCCCGTAGCCTTTAACATTTTAACGGCATATTCCTTCAAAAATTCCAAAGAACGCTCCCTGACGGGCCGGTATAACTGCCCCGCCTGGCAAAAACGGCAGCCTCTGATACATCCTCTCTGGATTTCCAGAACTACCCTGTCCTGGGTAACCCTGATAAAGGGAACCACCGGCTTTTCCGGATAATAAGTATCGCTTAAATCCCGGACCATTTCCTTCATGATTTTCCTGGGTAATTCCGGTATTACAGGATAAAACGTCGCAATCGTGCCGTCATCATGATAGGTTGTCTCATAAAATTCCGGCGCATAAATACCGGGCAGCTTTCCCGCCTCCATAAGGAACTCTTTGCGGCTTTTCCCTGTTTTCCTACATGTCTTATACAAATCAAAAAGCTGTCTGTACATGGTTTCCCCTTCCCCGATGTAAAACAGATCGAAAAAGGGAGCCACAGGCTCGGGATTGTAAACACAGGGGCCCCCGCCGATCACAACGGCGTCCTCCCATGTACGCTCTTTTGCAAAAAACGGAATTCCCGATAAATCCAGCACCTGCAGAATATTGGTATAGCACATCTCATACTGAAGAGTAATCCCCAGAAAATCAAAATCCTTTACCGGATCCTGAGACTCTAACGCAAATAAAGGAATCTGCTCCTTCCGCATGATTTCGTCCAGATCCATCCAGGGGGAATAAACCCGTTCGCACCAGACATCTTCAAATTTATTTAACATATCGTAGATAATCTGAATGCCCAGATGCGACATACCGATCTCATAAACGTCAGGAAAGCACATGGCAAAACGAATATCCACGCGCTCTCTGTCTTTCATAATGGAATTGACTTCCCCGCCGATATAACGTGCGGGCTTATCGATTTTTAATAATATTTCATCAGTTAAGGCTAGTTTTCTCATAATCTAAAGTATAAGTGAAATCCTTCATAAAATCAATGACCTTGTCAGAATAATCAATTCTGACTGCGGCCTGTAATTCTTTGGTAAAGGTTCCGTCCTCAGGCTCTATCTTAAAATGATACATGCATAAGAAACCGAACAGAAGAAGGCACAGCACCAGACGCAGCTTTATGTAGAAGCCGTTATAGGATTCAGGCTGTTTTTCACCATCCTGCCCCAAAGCTTCGCCATAGCCCTCGTCAGGAGATACAATGCCTGCCATAGTATTTACGTGGGTGGAATTGTTTTGCTGATATTCCCGAAGACGCATAATCTGTTCCAGTTTTTCGTCCCGGCTGATTGTTTTTCGCATATGGCACACCCGCTCTTATTTTGTAGCTATTTTATGCGGGTTGTACCATAGATATGATAGAATTATCCAAGGATATCATAGATTTTGCAAACATTCATAGCAAATTCCGTTATCTTTTTATAACATTATCCGCCTGCAACGGATTTCCGTTATTTTATCTTTTCGCTAAATCGTTTGTAATCTCTTCCCAAGTAACGCCCTTTTCCACCATTAAGACCATCATATGATAGAGGAAATCGGAAATTTCATACTTGATTTCTTCCGGATTGGGATTTTTGGCCGCAATAACGATTTCTGTCGCCTCTTCTCCCAGCTTCTTCAGAATCTTATCGATGCCTTTATCAAAAAGATAATTGGTATAAGACCCTTCCTTGGGGTGGAGCTTGCGGTCTTTAATAATATTGGTCACATTTTCAAAAACCGTCAGAGGATTTTCAGGCGTCTCCTCTTCCTCCATAGGAATCAGATCCCGGTGGAAGCAGCTGTAATTTCCGGTGTGGCAGGCTGCGCCAATCTGTTTTACCTTGGCAAGCAGGGTATCGTTGTCGCAGTCAATGCTTAAGCTTTTTACATACTGAAAATGACCGCTGGTCAGCCCTTTTACCCATAATTCCTTACGGCTTCTGCTGTAATAGGTCATTTTACCTGTACGGCAGGTCCTGTTGTAGGCTTCCTCATTCATATAAGCCACCATCAGCACCTGTCCCGACCTGTAATCCTGTACCACAACAGGCACCAATCCGTCAGGGCCTGACTTTAATTCACTAAAAGGCATCTGAGGCTTGAAAATATGAATATCAATCCCTCTGTCCGCCGCAATTTCCTTTAAAGAACCCAGTTCTTTTAAATTATCATTTACCAAAGCTCCCGTAATTCCGCCTACTTTGCCGTTTTCCAAAAGGGAGAGCGTCTTATCAAGGGAGATTTCAGGCAGCATTACCAGCATGGGAAGCGGGCACAAAGGCATGGCATATTTGATTTCGTGCTCATCTAAGCAAATCAGTTCGCTGGCATATTTTTCCAGACCATCGGGATTGATCATCATGCGCTCCGCCTCTTTAAAGGAAGCGCCGATCTTATCCTTTCCGAATTTTTTGGATACTTCTTCTAATATCTCATAGGAAGAATCCTTTCCCAGATTCAGAATTGCCTTTTTACAGCCGGCATAAAGAATTTTTTTCACATCCTCCATGCGTTTGATATTACCCGCACCATATACAGGTACGGCCACGCTTTCCGCAATCTGTTTCATTAAGAGGATACTTTCTTCATGGGTAGCGTCATTATAAGACAAATCGAAAACGATAATAGCGTCTGTTTCCGCATCCCCATAGGACATGGCAAGGGAAACCGGCTCCGTGGAAAGAATGGAATGATCCGAAAATCCCTTTACCGCTTTATTTTCATATAGATAAATACATGCTGCAAATTTTTTTGTCATGATAAAATCGACCTTTCTGTAACTTGGTTCATTCTTTTGTTTAAGCAAGGGAGCCCTTGGTGCTTGGCACATCTACACATCTGGGTTCTAAAGATACCGCCATATCCAGAGCCTTTCCGAAGGCCTTGAACATCGCTTCGATCATATGGTGATCGTTATCTCCCGCTAACACCCTGATGTGGAGATTCATTGCCCCACTGTAGGAAACCGCATAGAAAAATTCCTTAACAAGCTGGGTGTCCATATCACCTACAAAATCTCCTTTAAAAGAGGCGTCCATGAAAAAATAAGGTCTGCCGCATAAATCGATGGAACAGAGCACTAAAGTCTCGTCCATGGGAAGAATGAAATAACCGTAACGGCTGATTCCTTTTTTATCTCCCAAAGCCTTTTCGATGGCATTTCCTAAAACAATGCCGCAGTCCTCTACTGTATGATGGGCATCCACTTCCAAATCTCCCGAAGCCTTCAATTCCAAATCAAAATAGCCATGTCTGGCAAAGCCGGTAAACATGTGGTCTAAAAATCCCACGCCGGTTTTGACAGCGGCTTTTCCCGTACCGTCAAGATTCAAATTCATGGCAATTTCCGTTTCCGCCGTTTTCCTCTCAATCACTGCTTTTCTTTCCATTTTTCCATACCTCTTGTTCTCGGTTTTGATTCCTGCAAAAGTCACATACCTCGTTGCTTTTAGCGTGGCTTTTGACTTTGAATATTTTTACTCCAATACTTCAAAATATTTTATTTACGAATCTGCTCTTTCAGTTTTTTGATCAATTCCTTGATTCTGTCCGCTTCCATTTTCATGCTGACCTGGTTTACGATCATTCTTGCGGATAAGGGGCAGATTTCCTCCAGTACCACAAGACCGTTTTCCTTCAGGGTTGAACCCGTCTCCACAATATCCACGATCACATCGGAAAGTCCTACCATAGGGCCTAATTCCACGGAACCGTTTAGCTTGATAATATCCACGGTCTGGTGCTTTTTGTTGTAAAAATAGTCCTTTGCGATCCGCGGATATTTGCTGGCCACACGAATCATTTCATGATGCTTTAAAAGCTCTCCTGCGCTTTCAGGACCGCACACACACATACGGCATTTTCCAAAGCCCAGATCCAATACTTCATAAGCCCGTCTGCCCTCTTCTAACAGGGTATCCTTACCTACAACGCCGATGTCCGCCGCTCCGTATTCCACATAGGTAGGAACATCCGGTCCCTTTGCAAGAAAAAACTTCAGTTTCAATTCTTCATTGACAAAAATCAGCTTTCTTGTGTCCTTATCCTTCATTTCTTCACAGGTAATGCCGATTTCCTCCAAAAGCTCCAGCGTCTTTTTCGCAAGCCTGCCCTTTCCAAGGGCAAAGGTAATATATCTCATGTCTTTACTCATTTTATCATTTCTCCTAAACTTCGTACAGTTTCTTCATGCCTTTTGAAGTGATTTTCATAACCGCTTTTTTATTGCCCGCTTTTGCAAGGGCCACATATGCCTTTTCATCATGCTCGTCAGACATCTTTAAAAGTTCACAGCTTTCTCCCAGCTTTCGGAATTCACAGGCATATCTGATCGCCTCCTTTATGACATCCTCTTCATAAAGCAGCATCGTGGTACGGGGCGTTACTTCCTGCTCAAGCTTTTTAGATGCAAGGGCCTGCATCAGGCTGCCGATATTAACAGCAAAACCGATAGCGGCCGCATCCTTTCCGAAATAGGAAAGAAGCTTGTCATAACGACCTCCGGTTACCACTGCGTCTCCTACACCGTAGGTATAACCTTTAAAAATAATTCCCGTATAATAATGATATTTGCTGACAAGTCCCAAATCAAAGGATACATAGTCTTCATCTCCGTACATTTTTAGCAGCTGGTAAAGCTGCTGCAGACGTATGATCGCTTCTCTGCTGCGTTTATTGTTTACCAACTCCAAGGCATCCTCTAAAACCTCAAAGGAACCGAAAAGCTCGGTAATCTTCAAAAAGCTTTCAATTTTGGAAGGTTTTAAATGACACTGTTCGGATAAAAGCTCTTCCGCTCCGAAATAATTTTTGGTGGAAATAAATTCCCGTAAGCTTATTTCCGTATCTTCATCCAGCTTTGCTTCCTCACAGATACCCTTGAAAAATCCGATTTCCCCGATGCTGACCTGAAACTCCTTTAAGCCCGAAGCCTTTAAGGAAGAAACGGCCAGATGTATCATCTCCGCATCCGCCATAACGGAAGAATCGCCGATCAATTCCACACCCATCTGGGTTACTTCTTTTAATTTTCCCTGTAAATTGGAGGTATTGGTATAGGTATTTCCCACATAAGCCAGTCTGACGGGTATAGATTGTTCCGTAAAATATTTAGCGGCGCATCTTCCGATCGAAGGGGTAAAGTCCGGCCTAAGCACCAGCGTGTTTCCTTCCTTGTCAAAGAATTTATATAATTCTTTGCTGGGGGTTGTCCCGATTTCCCTTCCAAATACATCAAAGTATTCAAAAGCAGGCGTTTCAATATCCTCATACCCGAAACGCATAAAATTTTCATGGATTGCGTTCTGAAGTCTCTGCTTTCTGGCACATTCCATTCCGTAAATATCCCTGACGCCTTCAGGCGTATGTACAAATCTCTGCATAATTTCCTCCATTCATATATCAATATTACTTTTTCTTCTTTTGATTGCTTCAACACATTTTTATTCTATATGTATTGGATAAAACAGCCTGTAAAAAGCTGCCGGATCAGTTTCTTTTCCATATCGCTTTATCATTTTAAAGTGATAACGCAATAGCATGATAGCATGTAAAACTATCGACAGTATACAAAAAACCGCATTATTTGTCAACCGGCAGCTCTCTCTCACTTAAATCCTTCTGAACCATATCCAGATAAGGAACAAAAAGCCCTGCACGGGATTGGAAGATATAAGATGCATCCAGTTCACTAAACCGGAAGCTTTTTCTTCCGCCATCTTTTGCCCGTTTCCAAAAGGTAAGCATCTGGCGGAAGGAAAGATAATAAAAAATATCCCGGTGGGTGTAGTTGATAATAAAAAATGCTATCCCGTCCTGTTTTTCAAAATCCTCCATAAAAGTTACCTGATGCTCATGGATATTCTGCAGTGCAAAGGTATCCACCGCACATTCCTTTGCATCAAAGCAGACGGGAATTCCCTGTACTGCACCGATATAATCCACCGTGGATTTCTGGTCAAAATATGCCAGGGTAATGTGTCTGGTTTCCGGTTCTATTTTTATGGGAGTAATGGGCGTCGGCACCTTCTGAATCAGAGCAAGCCTGTTTTCCCGGTATTTTTCGTTGGTTCTGTTTATCAACTCCTCAAGCGTGGAGCCCCGTAAGCCTCTGCTATTCCATGTTCCCATTTCTTAATTCCTCTAATACTTTTTCATACTGACAAGGCGGCTTCCCGATGAGTTCCTTTCCCGACAAATAAGCAAATCTTCCCTGCGATTTTGGGAAAACGACCCTGTATGCATGAAGAAGCTGGTTTTTAATATGATATCTTTCCGATAAGGCGCTTTTCCTGCCGTATTTCATATCTCCCACCACAGGATGCCCTGTTCCCGCCAAATGGGCGCGGATCTGATGGGGCTTCCCGGTCATCAGATGCACCGATAATTCCGTATAGGATTTATTTTCCCATTGATAGGTCTTTAAAGGGGTAATACCCGTTTTCACAATATCTTTTGTTCCCTGACCGGATAAAGGAGTTTTGCTGATTTTCACTTTATTCTTTTCTTTATCCTTTGTAATATAGCCCTCTAAAAGCATCTCCCCTGTTTTATGACCATTCAAAGAAAACTCTCCTTCCACAATACAACGGTAATATTTTTCCAGAGTTCTGTCTTTTATGATTTCCGACAAATACTGCAAACCGGAAAGACTTTTCCCGCACAAAATCAATCCGGACGTATTGCGGTCCAGCCTGTTTGCTGCGGCGGGTCTGAAGGTGGTCAGCATTTCTTCTGTCAGAAGCTTTTCGGAGAGCAAGTAACCGATGAGATATTCATTAACGGATACATCACCTTTTTCCGCCCTTTGGGACAATATGCCGGAGGGCTTGTTAAAAACCAGAATATGTTCATCCTCATAGACGATATCAAGATTAAGCGCTTCCAAATCCTTTTTCGAATAGGAGTGAAAGCCTTTTGCACCGCCATCATTTGTCCCCCTGCAGAACTTTTCAAATGTTTCATCGGACAAAAACAGCCGGATTTTATCGCCCTTTTGAAGAATTTCATTTCCGCCTGCCTTTTTTTCATTTAAAGTAAAATTTTTTTTGCGCAGCATTTTGTAGACAAAGCTCATAGGCGCTTTAGATAGAAGCTTTCCCAAATACTTGTCAAATCTCTGCCCCGCTTCATTTTCTCTTATTTCAAACTCTTTCATAGCAGATTCTATAGGGAAATCTGATGAAGCAGCACCATAAGCTTTTCATCGTTTTCCTCATTCTCCGTTTTTTTATCCTGAAGCTGCTTTAAGCGGTTTAGAAAATCCTCCTTATCAGAAAACATGCCTATGGTTGCCTGATAACCGTTCTGCTTCACAATTCCCCCGATATGCTCTTCCAAGTCTTTTCCCATGTCCTTATGATTGGTAAGGAAACCGTAAATATAGCCGTTTTTAACGATACAGCCCGCCACCTCATAGGTAGTCTTATAGGAAGTAAAAACCAAACCGTAAGCATGCTTAAAATGCTCCAGGGTATCCTTCAAAAATTCATAATCCGCCGGACTGCAGCCATGGTAGCGCAAATATAAAATCATGCTGACACAGCTTTTACTTGCGGGAAGCAATCCTAATACCGCCACAATCGTAAGAAGATTGGCTTTTGTTTTTGTTGCCGCATAGCCTGCAACAAACAAGGAAAGCGAAATTCCAAAATAAATAAGCGTCTTTATGATTTCTTTCTGCCTTTTTTTATTAAAATATTCATAATCGCCCTGTTTTACCTTTTGTCTCATAACAATTTGTTTCCTCTCCCATCAGACCATTTTATCATAAATTTCCAGAATCAGGCAGTGTGGAAATACCTTGCCGATCAACTGCATTCCCTTCATGGGAAGCCCGTAAACAGAAGTCTGTCTGCGTTCCTTTGCACATTTAATGGCATAAGCAACTACCTTTTCCGGCCTTACCATAAAAAATTTCTTAATAAGCAATGTGTAGCCATCTTCCTCCGCAATATCAAAAAACGGCGTTTTCACGGGGCCCGGACATACTGCGGTCACACTGATTTTCCTATCCCTAAGCTCATATCCCAAAGCCCTTGAAAAAGAAAGCACAAAGGATTTGGATGCGGCATATATGGCAAAACGCATCTGGGGAAGAAAGGCCGCCGCACTTGCCATATTGATGATATAGCCGCCCTTTACCATATAAGGAATACACAGGTGGCACATCATCATTAATCCGATGGTATTGCATTCCATCATATCCGTTTGAAGTTCCAAAGATAAGGACTCAAATTTCCCCATTTTTCCAAAGCCTGCGCTGTTAACCAGAATTTTAACTTTGGGCATTTCATTTTTCAGCTTTTCTGCCAGCACACTTTTTGCTTCTTTCTTGGTTAAATCGAGAGGAATCCGTATAATTTCCGCTTTTGTTTGGGGAAACTCGGTTTCATCCACCGTTCTGGAAATCGCCCAGATTTGATCCAAATCATTGCATCCTCTGTCTATCTGGCTGACGAATTCCGCCCCCATTCCGCTGGAGGCCCCTGTAATAATTGCTATTTTCATACTTTTTTTCTGCCTTTCTGTTTGGTTTTGTTTGTCGGTTTATGATTTCGTCTGTCTATATTTCCTTTGGTTTTTCTTTTCTTTGTATCATTTGCAGTGCTTTTATTTTTTCCGGCAGTATTTATTTTTCTGGGAGGAATCAGACATTTTTCCCCAAACCCTATCAAATCCTCCCTATGAGCCAAGACCAACGCTTCCCTGACCAGCTGGTAATTTTCCGGATTCCGGTATTGAATCAACGCTCTCTGCATAGCCTTCTCATGGGGGTTTTTGACCACATACACAGACTTCATGTCCCTGGGATCCAAGCCCGTATAATACATAACCGTGGAAATGGTAGACGGCGTGGGATAGAAATCCTGCACCTGTTGGGGCATATAGCCCAAATCTCTTATATATTCTGCCAAAGCCACGGCTTCCTTTAAGGTAGAACCGGGATGTGAAGACATTAAGTAAGGCACCACATACTGCTTTTTTCCTATTTTTTTGTTATATTCCTCATATTTTTTTATAAACTGCTCATAGACTTCATTTTCAGGCTTTCCCATTTTAGAAAGAACCCCATTGGAAATATGCTCCGGCGCAACCTTTAACTGTCCGCTCACGTAATACTGCAGCAGTTCATGGAAAAAGGTATCGCTTTTGTCACAAAGCAGGTAGTCGAACCGGATTCCCGAACGAATAAAAACCTTTTTTACCCCGGGAAGCTTTCTAAGCCTTCGCAAAAGCCTGACATAATCCGTATGGTCTGCCTCCAGATTGGGACAGGGCTTTGGAAACAGGCACTGTCTGTTGATACAGACTCCTTTTTTCATCTGCTTTTTACATGCGGGAGCCCTGAAATTGGCCGTAGGCCCTCCCACATCATGAATATACCCCTTAAACTGACTGTCCTTTGTCATTTCCTCCGCTTCTCTGAGTATGGATTCATGACTTCTGACCTGAACAATCCGTCCCTGATGAAAGGTCAGGGCGCAAAAACTACAGCCTCCAAAGCATCCTCTGTTGCTGATTAAAGAAAATCTGACTTCTGAAAGCGCAGGAATACCGCCCTCTTTTTCATAGGAAGGATGATAGGTCCGCATATAAGGAAGGGCATAAATATCGTCCATTTCCATTGTGCTTAAGGGCATGGCAGGCGTGTTCTGAACTATAAAGATCCCGTGGTCATAAGGCTCGATCAACGGTCTGGCGCTGAAAGGATCTGTATTTTCATACTGGATTTTAAAAGATGCGGCATATTCTGATTTTTTTGCCTTCATCTGTTCGTAGGAAGGAAGCAGGATGCCGTCGGTAACCTGTTCGATATCTTTTGTTTTATAGACGGTTCCTTTAATAAAAGTAATGTCCTTTACGTCAATGCCGCTGTTTAGGGCATCCGCAATTTCTACAATGGATTTTTCGCCCATTCCGTAGGATACCAGATCCGCCCCGCTGTCTAGCAGTATGGAACGCTTAAAGGAATCAGACCAGTAATCGTAATGAGCCATTCTCCTGAGACTGGCTTCAATACCTCCTAAAATAATGGGTGTACGCTTATACCTCTGGCGGATTAGATTGCTGTATACAACCGCTGCATGATCCGGCCTTTTTCCCATTACCCCGCCGGGAGTATAGGCGTCGGTGGTTCTGGGCTTTTTACTGACATAATAGTGATTGACCATAGAATCCATATTGCCGCCGCTTACTAAAAAACCCAGTCTTGGTTCTCCCAAAGCGGTAATGCTGTCCGGATTTTTCCAGTCAGGCTGGGAAATAATCCCCACGGAATATCCGAAGGACTCCAGCACTCGGCTGATAATAGCATGTCCAAAGGATGGATGGTCCACATAGGCATCCCCGATGATATACACAAAATCCAGTTGTTTTATTCCTCTGTCTTGACAGTCCTTTTGACTGATAGGCAAAAATGGCATAATCCTATTTCACACTTCCTGTTCCAAGCATCTGCAATTCTTCTTCCGTCAACGGGCGATATTCTCCGGGGGATAAAGCTTCGTCCAGATTTATTCCCCCTATAGAAATTCTTTTTAAATAGAATACCTTTCCGCCTAAGGTCTTTATCATCCTCTTTACCTGATGATACCTGCCTTCCTTTATGGTAAGGAGCCCTGAAAAGGCTTCCTGTCCTATTGTCTGTATATTTTGAAGCTTCCCCGGCTTAGTGGGCAGTTCGTCTCCGATATCGATTCCTTCCGCCACCCTTTGGACGGCGTCCTCTAAAAGCCTGCCCGCCGCTTCAAAGTAATACGTCTTTTCCACATGCTTTTTGGGAGACATCAGCTGATGGATGAAGGCGCCGTTGTCGGTTAAAAACAACAGCCCTTCCGTATCTTTATCCAGTCGTCCTGCGATCAAAAGCTTTCCCGCAAGAGACGATGGAAAATAGTCTAAAACCGTTTTTCCGTCCTCATCCTTTGTTGCACAGATACAGCCTGCCGGTTTATGAAACATAAAGTACAGGTTCTTCTGCAGACTAATGGATTTATCCTGAAAGGAGATTTTCTCCGTTCCCCGAACCTTAATGGCGCCGTTTTTTATTACGGCTCCGTCAACTTTTATAAGTCCTTGCCTGATATAGGTTTTACATTGGCTGCGGGTTCCTATGCCGCAGTCAGCCAGATATTTTTCTAAACGCATAATCTATCCTGCATGAAATGATTGATTTTTTAATATGTTTAAGTATACACTATTTTGCTGATATACAGGTGGTTTTATGAAAAATTTAAGAAAAAATATTATCGCCGTTTTATTCTTTGTCATTCTTATGGGATTCATCCTGGGCTTTTCCGCCATGGCAAAGCAATACGCATATCTGGGGTTAAGCATATGGTTTGAACAAATGGTTCCTTCCCTGCTCCCCTTTATGATCATTTCCTCCATGCTCATTAAGCTGAATCTGGACGAAATTCTGATAAAACCCTTTTCAGGCGTCATAAAGCTTTTATATAAGATCAGCGATGCGGGAGTCTATGTTCTGGTTATGGGACTTCTCTGCGGCTTTCCCATGGGCGCTAAGGCGGCCGTTATGGAATATGATGAAGGAAAAATTTCAAAAGAGGAGGCACAATTCCTGCTGGCCTTTTCCAATAATATCGGTCCTGCATATTTTCTTTCATTCGTATATGGAAATATCTATACAGGTATCCCTCTTTTACATGGCATTTTCTTTCTCTACGCCCTGCCGTTATTATACGGCTTTATCTTAAGAAGGACTGTATACAAAAATTTATCCGTAATGCAGAGGGCTTTATCATACAAAAAATGCGCATCCCCTAAAAAATCCTTCCTTGGGGTTCTGGATGAAAGCATTAACAACGGGCTTATTCAGATTTCCATGCTGGGCGGCTACATGATCGTCTGTAATCTGTTAGTCATAATCCCCAAAACTCTGTTTTATCAAAATCCGTATCTTTGCGCCTTTTTCCACAATATGCTTGAAATTTCCGGCGGACTGCTGTCGGTAAAGAGCCTAAACCTGCCTTTTCATAAGGCCTTTGCCCTTGCCCATCTTTCACTTGGGTTTACGGGAATATCCTGTCATCTTCAAACCTTTCATATTATGGGAAACACGGATTTGTCCAAACAAAAATATATGCTGCACAAGCTTATCCTGTGCAGCATCATCGGTATCTTGTTATATGTCTATTGTATGTTTGTTTTATAATCAGATAATATCAAGACCGCCTTTGGATGCAGGCTCGCTTTCCTGCTCCATGGCATCCTCTTCCGCCATGGCCTCCACAGGATAAAGCTCGGAACGGTTTGCCGTCACAATATTATAGCAGTCTGTCAGGGAATTGATTAAGCCCTCGTATTTTGCCGCGGTAATGTCTATGGAGTGGCTTAAAATGTTTTCCACATTGGCAAGCATTTCATCCGTATATTGAATGGCGGACGCCTTTACCTGATTTGCCTCTAAGGTGGCGTTGTCAAGAATTTCCTGTGCCTGCCTTGTCGCCAGTTCCACAATCTCCTGAGCCTGTTCATAAGCCTGGCGCATGATTTCCTGCTCGTTGATCAACTCCGTAGTATGTACTGTAGCTTCGTTAATAAGCGCTTCCGCCTTTTCTCTGGCATCATTTAAAATAGCTTCTTTATTGCTGATGATCTTCTGGTAACGCTTAATCTCATCAGGGGTCTTCATACGAAGATCTCTTAAAAGTTCATCGATTTCCTCTTTATTGACAATAATCTTATTGTTGTTAAAGGCATGGGGCTTACAATTGTCAATGTAATCTTCGATTTCATCGATTAACTGTTCAATTCTACTGCTCATAACACTCTCCTATACAATCACTTTCCGTGATACTTCCGATACAATTCCTTTGCAACAAAATCCGGCACACAATGAGTAACATCTCCTTTAAAATAAGCTATCTCTTTTACATTTGAGGAACTGAGATAAGCATACTCAAGAGTAGTTGTCAAAAATATAGTATCCAGTTCTCCACCGGATAATTTATGATTAGTCTGCGCAATCTGCAACTCATATTCAAAATCCGTAATAGCACGCAAGCCTCTAATAACAACCTGTACATTTTTCTGTTTTGCATAGTTTATTAAAAGTCCGCTGAAGGAATCCACTTTGACATTTGGTAAGTCTTTTGTGGCTTCTTCTAGCATTTTAACACGTTCTTCCACAGAAAACAATGCAGACTTCCCAACATTATTCAAGACGCTTACCGTTAATTCGTCAAAAACATTTGCTGCTCTGTGGATAACATCCAGATGGCCAAAGGTAACAGGGTCAAAACTACCGGGATAGATTGCTGATTTCATCCGATTTTCTCCTTTTTACAAATACATGCATATTTGTTTTATATTGTTTTATTTTGATAATATCATACGGAAGCTTTTCTAAAAAGTCCAAATCTGTATCGAGGGCCGCTTCAAAAATAATGATAGTATTCTCATCCACCAGAGATGAGGTGATAAAATATTCCAAAACCCTCTGCTCCAATTCCTTATGATATGGCGGGTCCATAAAAACCATTTGAAACTTTTTTTCATATTCCATGGAAATCATGGCAACAAAAACATCCTGCCTGCATACTCTGGCCGCCTGCTCCAGTTTTGTATGCTTCAGGTTTGCCGTTATACAGTTGCAGGCTTCTTTGGAATTGTCAACAAAAACCGCTTCTTTTGCCCCTCTGCTTAAGGCTTCAATGCCGATTCCGCCGCTGCCTGCAAACAAATCTAAGAAACAGGCTCCCTGAATATCAAATTGTATCATATTAAACAGGGTTTCTTTGATCCTGTCAGTGGTAGGCCTTGTATCCATGCCTTCCGGCGTTTCCAATTTTAAACTTCTTGCTGCTCCTGCAATGACTCTCATAAATACTCCTAGACTGTTAAACCCTTAACTTCGTTCCCTTGCTGTCGCGTTTTCCGGGTTTGATTTTATTTAATTCCAGCTGCTTTTCTTTATATTCAATGGTACACTCTATGGCATTTTGCGTAAAATAAACATTCTCCACGTAATCTCCGCTGCCTAATTTCATTCCTCTGACGCCTACGGCTCCTTTTTTCTTTTCGGGAATCTCCTCAATGGGAAAACGCAGAAAATATCCATCCTTTGTCTGCATGATCACATTGCGCTTATCAATCAGCATGGATACGCTTACCAGTTCGTCGTCCTCCAAAAGCTTGGTAGAAGCCACTGTTCTTTTTGCAACGTCAAATTCCCCGCCGTCCACAATCTTACACATGGACTGCTTTGTGACAAAAATCATCCGGTACAGATTGACGTCGCTTTGGGAACAGGCAAATATAATATTTTCACGGTCAGACTGGAAATTACTGATATTGTCTACAGGAATCCCCTTATCCCTGAATTTCCCGAAAGGAACGTCTGAGATTTTAATGGTGTGCATCTGTCCCTGTCCCGTAAAAACACAAACCTTTCCGGTATTTTTGCATAAGAAGACATAACGGTTTTCCGCAATGGCCGTCTCCTTGTTCCGCTCATAGGTTGCCCCGTCAATACATCTTACGTAGCCAAAGCGGTCCATCAGGAAATAAACGTCCATCTCTTCCATTTTCTTCTCTACATAAACGGCTTCCTCGGCATTGGTAATTTCCGTTTTTCTCTTTGTGGAAAAGGCCTTCTTTATCTGATCTAATTCCTGAATCAGTACCTGGGTCATGGAAGAATGGCTTGCTAAAATATCCTCATAGCGATAAATATTCGCCATGGTTTCTTCATGCTCTTTTAGTAGGGCGTTGATTTCCAGACCGATCAGCTTATATAATCTCATTTCCAGAATGGCATTGGCCTGTTTTTCTGAAAATAAAAGCTGGGTTGCCATGATTTTGGACTCCCTGGATTTGAACTGGATGCCGTCTACAACGCCGTGCACCAGACATTCCTTTGCCATATTCCGGTCCTTTGACCCCCGCAAAATTTCTATGATCAGATCAATGAGATTGCAGGCCTTAATAAGCCCCTCCTGAATTTCCTTTTTTTCCAGCTCCTTGTTCAGAAGATTCCGATATTTTCTGGTAGCTACCGCAAACTGAAAATCAGAACAATGCTTGAAAATTTCAGCCAGGCTTAAGGTTTCCGGGCGACTGTTTGCAACCGCTAACATATTTACCCCGAAGGTATCCTCTAACTTGGTCTTTTTGTAGAGCATGTTAATAAACTGCTCCGTATCCGTATCCTTTTTGCATTCAATAACGATACGGATGCCCTCTTTACCGGACTGGTTGGATATATCTACAATATCATTGGTCTTTTTACTTTCCGAAAGGGCTGCCACATCCATAAGGAACTTGGAAATATTAGCTCCCACCATAGTATAGGGTATCTGGGAAATCACAATATTAACATGTCCGTTCTTCCCCTTTTCCACATCCACCTTGCCCCGCAGCTTGATCTTGCCCGTGCCGGTTTCATATATATTTAAAAGCTCATCCTTATTGCAGACAATTCCCCCTGTGGGAAAATCCGGACCTTTTACATACTTCATTAATTCCCTTGTGGTCAGGTTTGGATTTTGCATATAAGCCTTTAAGCCGTCAATCACTTCCCCTGTGTTATGAGGAGGAATGCTGGTTGCCATACCTACGGCAATACCTTCCGCACCGTTAATTAAAATGTTGGGAATCTTAACCGGAAGAACGCTTGGTTCTTTTTCCGTTTCATCAAAATTGGGGACAAAATCCACAACATCCTTATCCAGATCGGATAAATAAGCCTCCTGGGTTACTCTGGCAAGTCTTGCCTCCGTATAACGCATGGCCGCAGCGCTGTCTCCCTCAATGGAGCCGAAATTGCCGTGGCCGTCCACTAAGACCATTCCTTTTTTAAATTCCTGCGCCATGACCACCAGCGCTTCATAAATGGAACTGTCGCCGTGAGGATGGTATTTACCCATGGTATCGCCTACGATACGGGCACATTTTCTATAGGGTCTGTCATAACGGATTCCAAGCTCATGCATATCATACAGGGTACGTCTCTGAACCGGCTTTAAGCCGTCCCGCACATCTGGAAGCGCTCTGGCAATAATAACGCTCATGGCATAGTCGATATAGGACTGTTCCATGACCTCCGAATATTCCGTTCTTATAATTGTCTCGTTCATCAGTGCCTCCGTTAAACATCAAGCAAAGCTTCATTTGCGTGTTCGTAAATATATTTCTTTCTGGGCAAAACTTCCGTACCCATAAGCATTTCCGTAATTTTGTCCGCCTGGAAATTGTCGTCAATCTCCACCAGCTTTAATTTTCTGGTTTCGGGATTCAAGGTTGTTTCCCAAAGCTGGATGGCGTCCATTTCGCCGAGACCTTTATAACGCTGTAAAGTAAAGGGGCCTTTATGGCTCTTTCTGTATTTTTCCAATGCCTTATCGTCATACAGGTATTCTTCTTTTCCCTTTGACGGCATGGCCTTATATAAGGGCGGCATGGCAATATAAACATGTCCCGAGCTGATTAATTCGGGCATAAATCTGTAAAACAGCGTTAAAAGCAGCGTGGAAATATGGGCTCCGTCCACATCCGCGTCGGCCATTATGATAATTTTGTTATAGCGGAGCTTGCTGATGTCGAAATCATTGCCGTAGCCTTCGGAAAATCCGCAGCCGAAAGCATTGATCATGGTTTTGATTTCCGCATTTGCCAAAACCTTGTCCATACTGGCTTTTTCTACATTTAATATTTTACCCCTGATGGGCAGAATTGCCTGATATTTGCGGTTTCTTGCGGTTTTTGCGGAACCGCCGGCAGAATCTCCCTCTACAATGAATATCTCGCATTTTTCCGCGTCTCTTGACTCACAGTTGGCAAGCTTTCCGTTGGAATCAAAGGAAAATTTCTGCTTGGTCAGCATATTGGTTTTGGCTTTTTCCTCGGATTTACGGATTTTCGCCGCTTTTTCCGCACAGCCGATAACCGCTTTTAAGGTTTCTAAGTTGCGGTCGAAGAATCTTACAACCTCTTCACCCGTTATTTTGCTGACCACCTTTGAAGCGTCCTGATTATCCAATTTGGTCTTGGTCTGTCCTTCAAATCTGGGGTCCGGATGCTTGATGGAAACGATTGCAGTCATACCGTTTCGCACATCGGCGCCGGTAAAATTCTGGTCTTTTTCTTTTAATATATTTAATTCTCTGGCATAAGAATTGATGACATTGGTAAAGGAAGATTTAAAACCCGTAATATGGGTGCCGCCCTCCGCATTATGGATATTGTTGCAGAAGCCCATGACGTTTTCATGGAATTCATTGGTATACTGGAAGGCGCATTCTACGGAAATCCCCTCTGCCTCGCCTTTAAAATAGATCACGTCGCTGACTGCATCCTTGGAACCGCTCATAGCCTTTACGAAGCCTATAATGCCTTCGGGTTCGTGAAAGACCTCCGCATCTGTTACTTCGCCTCTGCGGTCTTCAAATTCGATAGTAAGCTGGGGATTTAGGTATGCCGTCTCGTGAAGCCTGCTTTTTACATCTTCTGCTTTAAACCATGTTTTGTCAAAGATTTCGCCGTCGGGAAGAAAGTTAATGCTGGTTCCGGTTTCTTTGGTCTTGCCGACAACGGGAAGCAGGCCGCCTTCAAGCTCGAGAACCGGGATTCCACGTTCGTATTCGTCCTCATATATGTGGCCGCCTTTGGATACGCGGACTGTTAAATGAGCAGATAAGGCATTGACAACGGAGGAGCCTACGCCGTGTAAGCCCCCGCTGGTTTTGTAGGCGGAATCGTCAAATTTGCCTCCTGCATGGAGGGTTGTAAAAACCAGTCTTTCCGCACTGATGCCTTTTTCGTGCATTTCGATGGGAATGCCCCTGCCGTTGTCGGTAACGGTGGCGGAGCCGTCTTTTTCCAGATATACTTTTATATGGGAACAGTAGCCGGCAAGGTGCTCGTCTACGGAATTGTCTACGATTTCATAAATTAAATGGTTCAAGCCTTTGGTGGAAACGCTGCCGATGTACATTCCGGGTCGGACGCGGACAGCTTCTAAGCCTTCCAGTACTTTTATGCTGGAAGCATCATAATCTGTTGTTTTTGACATGATTCTTTTTTTAACTCCAATCTGTTGCAAGTAGTGAGGGGCATCGGAGCCGCTAAATAATAGGGGCGGGAGGATGCTGGTTGGGGCGCATAGTGCGGGGGTATCTATGATGGACGCCAATGCGCTGCGCTGTTGGCGGAGGGAGGAGGAGGGGACCAGGTGTCGATAGTTTGTTGAGGGGGTGTTTGTTGACCTGGTTTACTCCACCGTGCCGCTCGTCTCCGCTCCGCTTCGTCTCGCTCAACGGGCTTCGCCCTATATTTTCTCAAAAACACAATTTTGTCAGTAAACTGCCAAATTGTGTTCTGCGAGAAAATGCACGGCTCATTGCCAACGTGAACATTATACCATAACTTGAAATTATTTCAATCCAAAATACATTATATAGTATGCAAATATCCATTTTCTAAAACGTCTTGCCATTTTGTTCTTAGTGTTTTATGTTCCGGTTTGGTCAAGTCTGAATCTTCCCTTAATATTTCTTCTACGTCCTGGCTTGCCAGGTAGAGCATGTCGGCGTCTTCGTAGATGTCGGCGTAGATAAAGCCGGTGTCGCCGCTTTGGAGGGTGCCGGACATTTCGCCGGGGCCCCGCATTTTCAGGTCGGCGTCGGCTATTTCAAAGCCGTCGTTGGTTTTGCCTAAAATCTCTAAGCGTTTTTTGCTCTTTCCATTTCCGGTGGTGTCTACAAAGATACAGTAGGACTGGTGGCTGCCTCTTCCTACACGACCTCTTAGCTGGTGAAGGGCGGCTAACCCGAAGCGTTCGGCGTTTTCCACCATCATAACCGTTGCGTTGGGTACGTTGATGCCTACTTCTATGACTGTGGTGGAAACGAGAATGTCGTAGTTTCCGGCTGAAAATTCTTCCATAATCCGGTTCTTTTCTGCACCTTTCATTTTTCCGTGAAGGGTTCCGATGCGCACGGATTCGTCAAAAGTCTCCTTTAACTTTTGACTGTAATCCTCTACATTTTCCAATTCTTCCATCATGCCTGATTCCACCATGGGACATATAATGTATATCTGACGGCCTTTGGCTATTTCGTCCTTCATAAACTTATACGCCGTAGGACGGTATCTGGTATCTACAACTGCATTTTTTATGGGGATACGGTTGCTTGGCAGTTCGGGGATGGTGGATATGGATAAACCACCATATAAAATCATGGCAAGGGAACGTGGAATGGGGGTTGCAGACATAACAATGGTGTGCACATCCTCTCCCTTTTTCGTTAAAATCGTCCGCTGCTTTACTCCGAATCTGTGTTGTTCGTCAGCAACAACCAGCCCCAGGTTCTGAAAGATTACATCATCCTCTAAAAGCGCATGGGTTCCGATGACCAGATTTCTAACGCCATTGGAAATTTCCTCATAAGCCGCCCGCTTCTCTTTTGCCCGGATACTTCCCGTCAGCAAGACCGGTTGAAAGGGCAGACCATAATCCCTGGTCATTTCTTCGATCAGTTTAAAGTGCTGGAGAGCAAGGACCTCCGTGGGAGCCATAAAAGCGCCCTGTTTGCCGTTACAGACGCAGGAAAGCAGGGAAAGCACCGCAATCATTGTCTTTCCGCAGCCCACATCACCCTGCAACAGACGATTGCAGATTTTTCCGCTGTATAAATCCCCTTCTATCTCTGACCATGCCTTTTTCTGTGAGGAGGTCAATTGAAATGGAAGAGCTTCTATAAGACGCTTTGTCTGGGCACATTCTATAAAACGGTTTTTCTCCGTTTTTAAAAGCTCATGACTTTGATTCTGTTTGACAGACAAAAGAAAGTATAAAAATTCTTCATAAGAAATCCGCTTTTTGGCACGATATAAGGCTTCCATGGATTCCGGATTGTGAATTGAATGTAATGCTTCAAAATAATCCGGAAAATCCCGTTTTGCCAAAAGCGCTCCGGGAAGAGGGTCGGATATGCTTTGTTTCGTTTCCTTTAATCCTATTGCCACATATTTTCTGATCGCATCATTGGAAAGCCCTTTGGTGCAAGAATAGACGGGAATAAATCCCTTTGTCATCTCTTCATATTTGTCGGGCTTGTACAATTTGGGCTGATCCATCTGCAAATGATCCGCCACGGTCAAAACCTTTCCGTAAAAAATATACCGGTTTCCGGGAATAAGGGTCTTTTTTAAATAGGGCATATTAAATATCCGTACCTGAAAGGGATTCCCCTCATGGTCTTTTGCCATAAAACGAAGAATCTGATAGCCCTTTACCCTTGTCAGAACGGCTTCTGTAACAATAACCGCCTCCACTCCCGCCTTTTCCATTTCACAGGCGGCGTTTAAGGAAACAGGCTCTTTATAGCTTTCATAAGTTCTGGGAAATCTCTTTAGCAAATCTCCGATGGTATCAATATTCAGTTTATGAAAAAGGGCACCGTTTTTGTCTCCGATGCCCTTAAGTTCTTTCATGCTGGTATTAAAATTCATATTTCCTACTCTGCTGAAACCACATAATAATATACGGGCTGTCCGCCAAACTGAAGCTCCACGTCGCAATCGCCATGAGCCTTGCTGACTTTATCGCACAGAGCGTTGGCAGCTTCCTCCGTCACATCTGCACCATAGTAAATACTGATTAATTCCGCATCGGAATCCTTTAGCATTTCCCCTATCATTTCAACCGTTGTGTCTTCAATATCAGTACCAACGGCTAACATGCCGCCGTCGCCGATTCCCATAATGTCATTTTCATGAATGGTCTTTCCGTCGATTTCCGTATCTCTTACAGCATAGGTTACCTGGCCTGTAGCCACATTGGCAATTTCCTCCGTCATATTGGCTTCATTTTCAGCAGGGGTCATTTCGGGCACATAGCTGATAACCGCAGTAATTCCCTGCGGAATATTTTTGGTGGGGACGACAATGACTTCCTTGTCTTCCGTCATGGTCTTTGCCTGGTTTGCCGCCATTATGATATTTTTGTTGTTGGGAAATACGAACACGGTGTCCGCATTAACCATATCGATCGCACGGAGAATGTCATCGGTACTGGGATTCATTGTCTGTCCGCCTTCAATGATCTGGTCAACGCCCAAATCCTTAAAAATAGCGTTTAAGCCTTCCCCGATGGAAACGGAAATAAAGCCCACTGCCTTATGCTCCTGCTGTACGTTCTCTTCTTCCTTTGCTGCATTTTTTACCTGTTCTTCTTTAAACAGCTTTTCCTGATGCTCTAAACGCATATTATCAATTTTCATATTGGACAATGCGCCATAGGTTAAAGCTCTCTGGATAGCAAGACCCGGATCATTGGTGTGGACATGAACCTTTACTAAGTCGTCATCCGCAACCAAAACAATGGAATCTCCAATGGATTCCAGATAGTCCTTAAAATCCTTCTCATGCTTTACATTGAACGTTTTATTTAACATAATGATAAATTCGGTGCAGTATCCGAATTTGATATCGGAGGTATCTGCCGCAAGGCTGTCTACATTTACTCTGCCCGGCGTCGCTGCAGCCGCATTAATGGTAAAATCTATTTCTTCTCCTCGGAAGGCCTTCTGCGCTCCCATTAAAAATTCGATCAGGCCCTGTCCGCCGGAATCCACAACTCCCGCCTGTTTTAAGACCGGCAGCATTTCCGGGGTTTTTGCCAGAACTTCCTTTGCATATGCAATAACCTGATCGATACAGGTATCCAGATCCACATCCGGATCCTCTGAAAGATCAAGGGCCTTCTCACAGACTCCCTTTGCAACGGTAAGAATTGTGCCCTCTTTGGGTTTCATAACTGCTTTGTAAGCGCTTTCCACTGCTTTTTCACAAGCCCTGGCAAGAGTTTCTTTATCTATTTCCTCTACGTCCCTGATAACCTTGCAAAAGCCTCTGCATAACTGGGAAAGAATAACGCCGGAATTTCCTCTTGCGCCTCTTAAAGAACCGGAGGAAATGGACTTGGCGATTACCTTCATATCGGTATTTTCATCCAATGCCGCCACTTCATTTGCCGCAGACATGATCGTCATTGTCATATTGGTTCCTGTATCCCCATCGGGTACGGGAAAAACATTTAATTCATTAATATACTCCTTATTGGCTTCCAGACACTTTGCGCCAGCCAAAAACATTTTGCAAAGCATTCTGTTGTCGATGGTATTTGCAGCCACAATCAAATCCTCCTTAATCGATTACTCGAACACCTTCCACGAAGATGTTGACTTTTTCTACTTTTAATCCTGTAAATTCTTTTACTTTGTATTTTACGGTACTGATCAGATTATCTGAGACAGTCAGAATATTAACTCCGTATGCAACAATCAGATGAAAATCAAGACTGATGCCCGAATTCTGGATCAGAACCGAAATTCCGGTAGATAAACTGCCCGGCTTTAGCAATCTGACAAATCCATCCTTTACGTTGACACTTGCCATTCCAACAATGCCGAAACACTCTACGGCAACACTGCCTGCATAGTTGGCAATTACATCACTATCTATTGTAATGTTTCCTAGGTGTGTATTCATCATACTCTTCATACCGATACCTCCCTTGGGTCATAATAATGTATTATAACAATTATTGAGAAAAAATGGAATATCTTTTGAAATATTAAATTTAATACTTGCAAAACGGGCATAAATCTGATAGTATAGTCATGTTGTGAGTCAATTTTTTTGATTAGGAGGTGCAATGATGGCTAAATGTGATATCTGTGGTAAAGGCGCTCATTTCGGAAATAACGTCAGCCATTCTCATAGAAGATCCAATCGTATTTGGAATTCCAACATAAAGAATGTTAAATGTAAAGTTAACGGAGCAAACAAGAAAATGCATGTATGCACAGCTTGTTTAAGATCAGGCGCAGTTGAAAGAGCTTAGTTTTTTAAACGGAAAGCACACAAAAAGGATCGTTTTACGGTCCTTTTTTTATAGCCATTCCATATCTGCTTGTTTCATTTTAATTCCCCACTTTACCGCCTTCAGCCGGCGCATACATAAATCATAATGTAAGCTTACCTTTCTTTTATACTACCCTCAACATAAGCTTTTGCCCGGAAGCTGTCTGCTATTTGCTTTTATAGCGGCTTTTCAAAATTTCAAATTCTCTGTTGATACATGCAACGGTAAAGGAATCCCCGCTTTTGTTATCCGGATGAAATATTTTCATCAATTCCTTATACCGTTTTTTTAAGGAGGCATATTCCGTTACGCCCCCAAAAAAGCCCGGTCCGCGAAAATTCTTCAGGGAATCGGGATACTCCCTTTGCCCATCCCCTTCTTTTTTTCCACGCGCCCTTTTCTCTTTTTCCTTTTGCTTTTTTACCGCTGCCTGAAACATTTCCTTGTCGGCCGCAAGCTTTTGAAATCCTATTTCCAAAACCCTTTTCTGTTGCTCAAAAGCCTTTTTTTCGTCAGCGAGTCTATCCCGCTCCGATTTCAAAGCCTTTTTTTGCTCTTCCAATTCCTGCTTCAGTTTATTTAAGCGGACATTTTCTTCAAACAGCCACTCCTTATCCATCTTTTCCACACCATTAACAGCAAAACAGATTATATCCGACCAGTAACAAAATTCCTATTATAATAATAGCTACAAAAACATTTTCCAGAAAAAGCATGATAAACATGCCAACCGCTATCATAAAACATCCAAATCCCAAGATTTTCTTCATGGACAAGCATCTCGCAACTAACGCCTTACTAAAGTATATGCTTTTCCATTACAAAATAACACTAATGCCTAAAAAGCAGCTTTGTCATCGGGAAACGCAATATCCACCGCTTCATCATCCGTCACGGGCATATCCTCTTTGGGCGTTGTGAATTTGTCCACCAGATCGGGAATCATATCAATAATCTTTGTAACCGTATCCTGATTTTTGATGTTGACCAGTTTTGTCTGTCCATTACGGATCACAAGGACGGCACTGGGAGTCATTTTACCGCTCATACCGCCGCCGCCTAAATTTTTCTGCTGGTTGGCATTTGCTGCAGCTCCCACACCGAAGGTCACGTCAACAAGGGGAAGAATAATAGTGTCTCCCACCTGTGTAGGCTCTCCCACTACGGTTTTTGTGGATAGAAAAGTCTCCATCCCCTTCATCAAAGAAGTAATTACGTTTCCAAAATTATTCTCGCTCATTTTTATCCTCCATATGATATTTATGAATTCACTTCCGTGTTAATTTTTCTTAAATAAACCAGATCCTTATCAAACATAAACTGGAACGCGGTATACAGGAATCTTATGACCTGCATACGGCCCTTTGCCTTTATGCTCCCTTTAAAAATCTTGTGCTCAAAGTCGGGAACACAGATAAAATGCTCATTCCATATGCCCAAAAACATCCAGTAATAGCCATACATCTGCCCTGTTGTGCCGGGATCTTCAAATCCGTATTCCACATAGGCATTCCATTTCCTCGGCAAAACATGCCTGAGTAATTTCATAATCTTTTGCTTTGCCTTGTCAATTGCCTGACGGGTTCGTTCTCTTTTTAAAACTTCAAGCCATTTTTCGACTTTTTCCTTCAAATCTATCCCCTTATGGTAGAGATTCGCCACTTTTTGTATCATATTTTCTATAAGCATTTTCAGTTTTTTGGGAAATCCTGTCAGTTTTTCCCAAAAGGCTTTTCGTTTGCTTTTAGATTTTTCTTTTTCATTTTCCGGGAAATTACCGTTTTCCGCTCCCACTTTATGCTCAGAAGAATCATAAGCCTCTGTATTTATGTTTTTTTTGGAACTATTTTCATTTTCCAAAGCCTGACTTCTCGGTCTTGATTCTTCCGAAATATCGGAAACCGGTTCCTTCTTCTTTTGATTCCTGCTTTTTTTGTTCTTTTCCCTTCCGGATTTTTTCTTCTTTCTTTTTTGGGTTTTCTTTTTCTTCTCTTTTTTAGGCCTGGGATTCAGAAAGTCCATGATAGGAATTCCAAAAATCCTCAATATACATTTTTTTCCGGCTTCTTTATAATCAAGGGTAACAGAAAACAAATGAAAAAGCCAGTGTACCTTTACCTTTGCACACAGGCTGTCCTCATAAGCTGCCTGCAGGCTGTATGAAACCGGATAAAACATAATAAGCGCCGCCAGTAAAAAGACTATTCCGATTACCGAAAGCAATATGATTCCGATTATTTTTAAAATCAATAATACTATCTCCATATTCATTATTTCCTGTTATATCCGGTAAAATTCATTTCTTTTTCATTCATAAGGAATTTTTTAAACTGATAGGTTCCGTATTTGGCTGAAAAATCCTCAATCATACGGGTTACTAAGTCTATGGCGTCATCATAGCTTCCGGCAAGCCCGATAATCATTAAATCCTTTATGGGATATGCCTTCTGCTTGAACTGATGGCCCGGAATCATTTCAAAATAGTCTTTCCCGGCAGAAACCACAATGACATAAATATTAAAAAGTCCGCCGTGATACTTTATTTTTCGTATTATTTTTTTCTTCTGCGGCTCTGTTTTTTTATCGCAATAAAGTTTTTTATAAATATGCATTGCCCCACCTATTTTGTGATACCACAGACGCCTTTGCTTTCCTGCACATTCGCCTCTGCCTTTTGCGTATATACTTTAGTTTATCATAAGTGGCATGAAAAAGGAAGGCAAAAGCCTTCCTACTTCTTCTAAAAGTATTTTTTATTCCCCCACAAATTACTTTTTTTAAAGTCCAGATATTCTTCATAAGCTCTTTCCAAAATCTGTTTTTCATTACCGAATTTCAACAGATGATAGGCCTCATGATATTTGTAAAATCCGGAATCAACAAAGTGTTCCTCGCGTTGTGGTTTGCTGTAATAACTGTCTGCCATCATAAGATACCAATGCACCTCTTTGGATACAGTATCCTCCGGCACATGAAAAGTATATTCACTTTTACCGATGTACTTGATAATAGAGGCCTTTGAACCAGTCTCTTCCAGTACTTCCCGAAGAGCGGTATCCTGAAAATCTTCCCCTTCTTCAACAGTTCCTTTCGGTAAAACCCAGCCCTCGTACTTATTTTTAAAATTTTTGTACAAAAGAAGAATCTTGCCTCTGAAAATAACCACCCCGCCACAGCTCGTTGCTTCGATCATTGCAATTCCTCCTGTCGGGTGTTCTGACTATCAAGTACTATCATACATCTAATTGCTCATCTTTGCAACCACAGTCGCTATTTCGGCTTTATCAAAGGGCTTTGTCAAAAAGTCATCCGCCCCCATCTTGATACAGTCAATCATTTTATTTTTTTGTCCCGCAGCTGTAACCATAATAACCTTAGCCTCAGGTTTTAAGGCTTTTATCATTTTTAAAGCCTCCATACCGTCTAAAACAGGCATTGTAATATCCATGGTAACCACATCCGGTTTGCATGCCTGGAACTTCTGTACGCCTTCCTGTCCGTTTACAGCTTCATCAACAATCACATGTCCGTTTTCTTCTAAAATTCCCCTTAATATTTTCCGTGACGTTCTGGAATCATCAACAATCAATACGTTTGCCACTTCTTATACCTCCTACTACAATGTATTTATGGTTAATACCCCTTACAGCCAGTAAGGAATTATCCATCTTGTTGCTTAAGCTGTTAGAATGAGTAAGGCAATAGGTCTGGCCGATATCTCCTAGGACTTTACGTCCGTAGAATAGTCAGCTAACCAGCCCTCATTCGCAGCATTCGTTTTATGCAGGTTGAACCTTAAGGCGTTCGTGTGATACCCAGTAGATTGAACAGGCAATGAGTAAATCTGGTATTGACCATTGCTAATACATCTCAAAGGAGTATCTGTTATGAACGCTGTTGGTATTGATGTCTCCAAAGGCAAAAGCACTGTCACCATCCGCAGGCCCGGCGATATTGTCGTCATGTCTCCCCGCGACATTCCGCACACACAATCCGCGATCAATGACCTGATCGATCTGATACGAGGACTTGACGGGGAAACAAAAGTCTGTATGGAGCACACTGGAAGGTACTATGAACCGATTGCCACATGGCTTTCTGATGCCGGCATCTTTGTCAGTGCAGTAAATCCCATGCTCATCAAAGACTTCGGAGATGATTCCCTGCGCTCTCCCAAGACCGACAAGGCCGATTCTAAAAAAATCGCCCGCTATACCCTTGACCGATGGGCAAAACTGAAGCAGTATGGAAACATGGATAAAACACGCAACCAACTAAAGACCATGAACCGCCAGTTCGGTTTCTACATGAATCAGAAGACTGCCATGAAGAACAACCTCATTGCCCTGCTCGACCAGACCTATCCGGGTGCAAATGATTTCTTTGACAGCCCTGCCCGTGAAGACGGCAGCCAGAAATGGGTGGACTTTGTCCATACCTACTGGCATGTAGACTGTGTCCGCTCCAAGTCTCTGGATGCCTTTACGGAGCATTACCAGAACTGGTGCAGGCGGAAAGGCTATAACTTTAGCACCGCCAAAGCAGCGGATATCTATCAGCTTTCCTCTGACATGATCGCCGTATTCCCAAAGGATGACAGCACGAAACTGTTGGTACGGCAGGCTGTGGCAATGCTGGACACCGCTTCCGCAACCGTGGAATCCCTCCGCCTGAAAATGAACGAAACCGCATCCACACTGCCTGAATACCCTGTTGTTATGGCAATGGACGGCGTGGGCCCTACCCTTGGCCCACAGCTTATGGCTGAGATCGGGGATGTGACGCGTTTCACACACCGCGGGGCGCTGACCGCTTTTGCCGGTGTTGATCCCGGGAAGAACGATTCCGGGCAGCATATCCAGAAAAGTGTGCCTACCACAAAGAAAGGTTCTCCTTATCTGCGCAAGACCCTTTTCCAGATCATGGACGGGCTTATCAAGCGTTCCCCTGCTGATGATGCCGTTTACGCCTTTATGGATAAAAAGCGGGCGCAGGGCAAGCCCTACTATGTCTACATGACTGCCGGGGCAAACAAGTTTCTCCGCATTTATTACGGACGGGTAAAGGAATATCTTTCCACGATTGCAGAAACCGAAGAAATTTAAATAAATGTTCCCACTTTCCATCAGGCCAGCGTTCTTCGGTGGTCTTTTTGTAGTGCTTATTTTTCAACCTGTATAAAATTTTCAAAGTTCGCAAATTTCTGCTTGACTTTTTATTTGCAGACTAATTAATAGAAATATCAGCGCCTACAGATAATATGAAATTTATAACGCTGTCTTTAATTGTAATCGGGAATACACAGAACTGTTTTCCTTTCAGTACAACGGGATTTTCATAAAATTCCGGCGGAACCATGTCAATATCAATTCCTTCGCCGCTTAATTCCGTTGCAAATAAGCCGTTAATACAATTTGTAAATTCACCTACCGCATCCAACGCGTCCAAATCAACCCGTTCAAATTCTTCTTCTGCAAAAGGAATCGCAATGGCTAAAAGGCTGTCTTTCGTGCCTGCAAAGCCGGATATGATTTTGTGGTCGCCCTCTAAAGCCTGCATGGCAAAATTGTCTGCGGACAGCTCGTCCACAAAATAGGCCTTGGAAACATATGCTGAAGAATCAATAATACGTAAAAGGGTTCTTACGGCAATTCCGCAAAGCCTGTCGTTTAATTCCTCGTTGGCCGGCAGAAATAATTTTACCGTCCGGTCTACATCCCCGCTTACCAGATCATCCATATCCGAATGAGTAAAGCCCTGCTCCTCCTGATATGCATTTAATGCCGCATCAACCTGATCTAAAGTCATAAATCCTTTGTCAATGAGAGTCTGGACAAAAACCATATAAATGTTCCCCTGTTTCTTTAAAAGCTGTGATACCTGTTCCTCTGTCAGGTAACCCTTTTCAACCGCAATATCGCCAAAACGTTTATCCATAATTGCCTGCAGCTGATTTACCTCATCAGCCTGGGCACTTGTCATAAGCTTTTCTGCTACTGCAATCAATCCTAATTTTACCCTTACTGTTTTTTCATATTCTATGACCTCAGTAAGCTGTTCCTTTGAAATACGTCCTGCATAAACCAAATAATTTCCGAATATTTGATCGAACATCACGAAACCCTCCTTCAGTAAATTATAACTATTTTACAATATATTTATTAAAAAAGATAGTCAATTACGTAATTTTTGCCAAAATTAAGTTTATCTGGAAAAATAAGCGTCAAAGACCCTTTTTGCTATGGGAACCGCATACTCTCCTCCGGAACCGGCCCCCTCCACAATAATGGTCACGCATACCTGGGGATTTTCAACAGGAGCAAATCCGGTAAACCATGCATGGCTGTCCGATTTATTCTCACTGTATTCTGCCGATCCGGTTTTACCCGCCGCCGTGTATGACAAGCCTCTCAATCGGGTTGCTGTCCCGTTTTCCACCACGCCTTCCATTAACCCCGTCAAAAATGCGGCTTCCTCGTTAGTCATAAGCGTGGCATATTTTTCCGGTTCATATTTTTTCACGGTACTGCCGTTATAATTTTCTATTCTGTCAATCAGATAGGGTTTCATGGCGATCCCGTCATTGGCGATGGCGCCCGTGATCATATTTAACTGCAAAGGCGTAATCTGTGTTTTTCCCTGACCGATAACCGTCTGCATGATATCGTAATCCCCTGCATCTGTCCCCAAAACATAGCTTCCCTGAGAAGAAACGATAGGCAGATTCAATTTCCTGTTAAACAACAGGTCCTCGCAGGTATCCTCCAAGCCTTCCAGCTGTAAAGACAGTCCGATATTGGCAAAAGAGGAATTACAGGATTTCTCAAAGCTTTTCTGAAAATCCAGACTGCCATGGCTTGAACCGTGATAACAGTTGATCCTGTGTCCGTTATTGGTAAAGGAGCCGTTACACTGGTAATGGTATCCCGAAGTATCCCCGCCATTCTGCCTGTAATATGCTAAGGCCGTAATCATTTTGAAGGTTGATCCCGGCGGATACAGCCCCTGGGTAGCCCTGTTCAGCAAAACGCTGCTGGATTCGTCTGCCACTAAGTCATCCCAGATATCAGCGATTTCATTGGGATCAAAATCCGGTTTGGAAACCATGGCGATAATTCTGCCCGTGGAAGGTTCTGTCACAATAATGGCGCCGTCATATACTCCCAAGGCTTCATAAGCCGCTCTCTGCACCTCTACATTCAAAGTGGTTATCACATTATCGCCGATATTTTTCTGTGAAGTGATCTCATTCTGAATTTTTTCCCCAAAAGCAGCATTGGAATTCAGTAATGCCATATTTCCCAAATATTCCACTCCCGTTTTTCCCCTTGTAGAATACCCTACCACATGGGAAAACAAAGAACCATAGGGATAAAGCCTTTCTTCGTTTCCGTCCTCTCCCCGGACAGTCTGGGCAAGGGTCTCGCCGTCGGCAGACAGAATCTGGCCCCGGATGTTTTTGGACGCCAGAAGCTCCTGTCTGGGATTATAGGAGTTGTTGACCGCCGTTTCACTCTTCGCATAGACAAAATAAATTTCATTGCCGATTACAGCAAGCATGCATGCAATAAAAACATAGGTTATGATCCACAATTCCCTGTTTCTGTTTTTCTTTTTTTTCTTTTTTGGCGCTTTATTTTCAGTCAGGGCTTCTTCCCTGTCATTCTTCCGTTTCTTTCCTGCCATCACGCCCTCCTTCCTCTGCCCTGATACAATAAATTCCCTGAACAATACAGAACATGATCAAGGTGGAAAGCACACTGCTTCCGCCATAGCTTATAAAGGGCAGGGTAACACCCGTAAGGGGAATAAATCTGGTCCCGCCGCCGATTGTCAGAAAAATCTGGAATATATAAGTGACAGCCAGACCTGCCGCAATCAGACGGTAATATTCGTTTTTCATTCTCATTGATGCATATATAAAAGCAATAAAGCTGCTTAAGCATACAAGAATCAGGCAGATGCTGAAAAACACCCCCAGCTCCTCCGCAACGGCGGAAAAGATAAAATCCTCAGACACATAAGGAATCGCCGTAGGCTCTCCCTGATAAAGCCCCATACCGAACCAGCCGCCGGTTCCTATGGCAAAAAGAGACTGGGTTATCTGATAACCGGAACCGTCAATATAACTCCAGGGATCCTGCCATGCCAGAATCCTTACCCTTACATGGGAAAATATTTTGGTCGCCACAATACCGGAGCCACAGCCTGCTATGATTCCTAAAATCAGATAAAAATAATTCCTTGTGGCAACAAATGTCATGGCCACATAAACCACAAAAAAGATAAGTGCGCTTCCCAAATCCTTGGATAAAACAAGAACAATAACATGAACTGCCGCCACCGCCGTTGTAATGACGACCTGTAAAAAGTCCCTGGACCTGGCATACATTCCCGCCACAAAAAAGACAAACAGGATTTTAACAAATTCTGAAGGCTGGAAGGTATACCCGCCAAGAGAATAGGAAATCTTAGAGCCATTGGTTACCGCTCCCAAAATCAATACGATCGCCAGGGCAAACACGCCTACGACGCCATAAGCCCATGTGAATTTTTCCAGAAAACGAAACTTCTTAATGAGGTAAGGGATGGCAATGCCAAGCAACAGGGATACGGTCACAATCTTAAACTGTCGCTGCGCCCTGTCAAAATCCAGCCTCGTAAGCATGACAAAACCGATAGACAGAAGCATACACATATTATTGATCAAAAGTCTGCTGGCATCCTTATAGATTGCCCTGAACAGCGCGATTGTGGCGAATAAAAGAATCTGCTGAAAGCCGTAAAAAATAATATAACTCAAATCGCTTGTTTCCAGACAAATGGCGGCAAAGGATACAAAATGCACGATAAACATACAGATGATCTGCCTTGTATAAATACCTTCCTTTTTTTCTTCATTCCGCCCCCTGAATGCCGCAAAGGATTCGTAAGTATAAAATGCCATAAAGACTGCAATTACATATTTGGATAAATCGGATATAACATATGCCATTGTTACTCAATACCTTTCTTAAAATGCCCTTTGGTATATTCAAAGGGAGCAGGCGCTGTGCCTCCCAGAAAACAGGAAAGTACTTCTTTTACTCTTTGGGAGCCTTCAACCGTAAAGACAATTCTATACATATCACATACTATTTCCTTCATTTCTTCATAAAGATACAAAGGAATGCTGTTATAAACCGTATTTTGACATATGGGACAAAAATTTACAACAGGAAGCTTTTTCCCCATTCTGTCCCTTAAATAGGTCGTGCCGTTTTTCCCGTCACATCTGTGGAAGGTTTTCTTCACGCAGCCTGCCGACTGCATAAAGGGAACATATCCGTAAACCGAATATTCTGTTCTTAACTCCTGTAATTCTTTGCTTGCGGTAAGCTGTCCCTTAAGCTCTTTCCATTCATACCGGTTCAATTCATAGGGGGCCACAAAATTCTTTACGCCCTGCTTGTACAAAAATAAAGCCGCTTTATGATTTGCCGTATACAGACTGTAATCGGCAGTCAGCAATTTATCTCCAGGGGCAAATCCCTCTTGTTCCAGTCGTTTTTTTATATATTCCAACGCGTCGAGACCGCCACAGTAAAAGCCGTCAAACAACTCCAATTCTTCTTTATGAAAATACCTGTCCAGATATTCTGCGGCCGCTTTTCTAAAAACCGGAGGCAGGGTTAAGTGAATGGAAATCCCCATCCCCTTCAGCTTACGAATATCCTTTTTTATATCCGGCATATTTTCTAATATCGGAAATCCCAGCTCCAATGCGGATATATGTGTATTTTTTTCTTTTTCACGGTCTTCTTTAGGATCTTTATTGACATTGTAAGACAAATCCCGCCCGTTTATCCATGAAACAACATCATTCAGCTGTCCGGTTGTGGAAACCGCTATAGTGAATTCCATTTTTTCTGACGGTACCCTTTTCCTTCGGACGCCGACATTATCTGAAATCTCTTTTTCTTCAGCCCTGTCCGCTTCTTCGCTTCTTTTTTTGTAATGCCAGTCTTCCGTTCTTTTGTAATGCCACGTTAACAGACTTTCCATTTCTTTAAGGGCATTTCTTCTCAATTCATTGATTTCTTTCAACGGCACGAAAACCTCTCCGCTCATTATAACCGAAACATCGGAAAAATAAAATGCTGTATTCCCCGTCTTTAAAAGCTGTTTTTTGACATCCTCTGCCGTAACCGGCCGTTTCTGTGCCTTTTGTACCGGATTTGTTCCACGACAAGTAACACCGTTTCCTTTTTTATCACAGATTTCAAGCGTTATGATTTTTCCTGCATTGACAGATATGCGGCATTGCAACTCTATTTTTTTGTCTTTATCCAGAAACTTCTCTTTTAAAAAGGAAAACTGCTTTTCATCGCCGGTTTCATAGCCCGGTTTTTGAATGGTAACCATTTCTCTTCCGTTGTGACGGTAATAATAGCCTGTTTCCAGACTGGTGCGCACATACAGACTCTGCAAAAACTCTAAGTCCTTCCGAAACTCCTCTGATTCCGTCAGTCCCTTTCCAAGGCCTTCCTTTCCGTTTTTTCCACTCTCATAAAGGTCTATATATTTCCGGTAAACGGAAGTAACTCCCGCCACATAATAGGGATTTTTCATTCTGCCTTCAATTTTAAAGGAATCAACGCCTGCATCCATCAGCTTGTCTATAATGGGAAGCGTGCACATATCTTTCAGGCTGAAAGGATAAACTTCTTTTTGATCAAACACGGAATAAGGAAGCCTGCAGGGTCCTGCACATCTTCCCCTGTTTCCGCTTCTTCCTCCCAAAAAACTGCTGAAAAGGCATTGACCTGAATAGGAATAGCACATGGCCCCGTGAATAAATGTCTCAATTTCCAATCCTGTTTCCTTTTTGATTTCCAAAAGTTCATCCAGAGAAAGCTCTCTTGCCGGCACAACGCGGCTGACGCCGTATTCCTTTAAACATTCGGCGCCGTATTTTCCCGTAATGCACATCTGGGTGCTGGCGTGTAATGCCAAATACGGAAAATTTTCTTTTATGACTTCCAATGCTCCAAAGTCCTGAACGATTACGCCATCCAGTCCCGCTTCGTAGAGAGGCCCCAGAAAGGGGCATAATCCTTCCAGCTCCCGTTCCTTAATCAGTGTATTGACCGTTAAATAGACCCCTACGTTAAACAGATGGGCATAATCAATTGCCCTGCACAGTTCCTCTTTTGAAAAGTTAGAGGCGTAAGCCCTTGCACCATATTCTTCTCCGCCTAAATATACCGCATCCGCACCGGCATTTATGGCCGCCCGAAAGCAGTCCATATCTCCGGCAGGCGCTAATAATTCCACTTTACCCAATCTCTTTCTCCGTTATCGTTTCTAAAGAAAAAGGCTGTTGCAAAGTATTTGCAACAACCCATATGAATTTGCTGATACTTATTTTCTCTATTTGGCTCCCTTTAATTCCGCTTCCAGACGCACAATCTTTTTGGTGCCCTCATTGATTTCTCCCTGCATGGATTTCATGGTCTTTTCCGTACTTTCCAGCTTAATCTGGGTAGAAATCAGCTCATGCTTTAAATCATATAATTCTTTTTCCTTCCGCTCCAGTTCATCCTCTAGCTTTGAAATCTTCTTTTTGGCCTGAAAATAATCATCCGCTATATTAAGCTGCAGCAAAACATTTTTGGAATCTACGGATTGCTTGCGGTAACTCTCGATTTTGTTGTATTCCGCAAGCTTATTATTAATATAAATGGCAACTCTCTGCAGATACTCTTCACTTTCATTTCCACTAAGTGTAAATACCTTTCCGCCTATCATCACTTCTGTTTCGGTTTTTGTTGACATGATCCTTCTCCCCTGTATGCCAGCACAAGATGTGCCCACTTATCTCCGCATAGATACAACATCTATTATAACAAAATCCGAGTAGAAAACAACCGTTTTCGGGATAAATTTATGTTTTTTTGCTTTATTCAGGCTCCTTTAACCCAAAATGCAGATATGCCAGAGGCGTTACAACCCTTCCTCTGGGCGTTCTGTTAATCAATCCGTTTTTAATCAGATAGGGTTCATTAACATCCTCTATGGTTCCCGGGTCCTCGCCCGTTGCCGCCGCAAGTGTGTCCAGACCTACGGGACCACCGCCGAATTTTTCAATCATTGTCATCAAGAGATTCCTGTCCACATGGTCAAGGCCCAGCTTGTCCACATCCAAAAGGTCTAAGGCCTCAATTGCCACCTTTTCGGTAATCACGCCGTCAAAACGCACCTGGGCAAAATCCCGGACTCTCTTTAATACCCTGTTGGCAAGCCTTGGAGTTCCCCTGCTTCTTCGCGCCAGTTCCACGGCTCCTTCCGGCTCGATTTCCACCTGAAGGATTCCGGCGGAATGCATAATAATTTTTACCAGTTCTTCGACGCTGTAAAATTCCAGCCGGTTAATAACGCCAAACCTGTCACGCAGCGGAGCAGATAAAAGCCCCGCCCTGGTGGTAGCTCCCACAAGGGTAAACTTCGGCAGATCCAGACGAATGGATTTTGCCGTAGGCCCCTTTCCGATCATAATATCAATACAATAATCCTCCATGGCGGGATATAAAACCTCTTCCACCTGACGGTTGAGCCGGTGTATTTCATCTACGAACAATACATCCCCGTCGGAAAGCCCGTTTAAAATCGCCGCCATATCTCCCGGCTTTTCAATTGCCGGTCCGCTTGTAACCTTGATATGGGTGCCCATTTCATTAGCGATGACCCCTGCAAGGGTTGTCTTACCAAGCCCCGGCGGTCCGTAAAACAAAACGTGATCCAGGGGGTCATTTCGTCTTTTTGCCGCTTCAATATAAATTTTCAGGGTTTCCTTCGCCTTGGACTGACCGATATAATCGTCCATTTTCTGGGGACGCAGGGTTCCTTCTATTTTCTGATCCTCTTCCGTAAGGGAGGTTTCAATGATTCTCGGTGCCATGTGATATCCTTTTTATTAAAAATTTATTTGCTGTCTGTTTTATCTGCTGTCTAATTCGATTGCTGCCTGATAATTCTGCAAACCGGAATTTATTAGATATTAAAATTTAATTCTCAAAAGGCAATAATCATATCCTTGCCGTATGCTTTGTATAATTTCTGTATGGACGGTTCTTTCAAAAATAATCTCAAATAGTTTTTTGCTATATCCAGCAGTGCAGTGACACCATGTTAGCGAATTTGAGCTTTTTGCTCTTTCTAGCATAGGACATTCACACAAAAACATTTTTGTATATAACTGATCATCTTTGATAAACCAGCCAGCACCCTCTTCATTCAGAGCATTGACAAATCTACTCAAATTTTTATCTAAAGAAAAGTAGAGCTGCCTCAAGTTATTTGCTGTGTCTTCCAATCTGCCATTTTCATTACAATGGCACCCTTGGCGAATGTTTTTAACAGTTTTTTCATCAAAGCTATTTTCAAGAACAGCTGAAAGCTTTTCTACCCACTCGGCTCGAATATCCGGTGTTGAATTTATAGCTAATGGAAGTTCTGCCATTATGCTTTCTGCCGCTTCCCTTGATACATTTTTTTCTAAACTATGTTTCAACCTTGTTAACTCATCTGTCTCCAATGTCGGAGAAACATACTCTGGCATAGAAAAATTTTTCATATTCTTTCTCCTTAAATTCCGATTCATGTCCTTTCTTTTACTTTTAAAATAAATTTTTCAAAGCCATTTTCAGAATTTCTTCCGTCGTGCTATCTTCCGTAACAGAAATCTTGGAAACTGCTTTCGCCGCCTCGCTGATGCCATAACCCAAAGCCGTCAGCGCATCTATTGCTTCTTTTCTTGCCGCTTCAAAGTTATTAGCAGGTAATCCGGTTTCTATTTGTTCTCCGCCCGGCAATGCGGTAACATCTTCTAATTTTATCTTATCCTTTAAATCCAGAATAACCCGTTCCGCTGTTTTTTTGCCGATGCCGGGCGCCTTGGCAATTGCCGATGCATCCTGGCTGTAAATAGCAAAACGCAAGTCGTTTGCGCTCATAACGGAAAGAATCGCCAAAGCACCTTTCGGTCCGATGCCGTTTACCGTGATCAGTTTTTTAAACAGCTCTAACTGGTCTTTTGTCTCAAATCCGAAAAGCTGGAAAGCGTCTTCCTTTACATAAGTATAGGTATGTACTTTTATTTCCGAGCCTGCTTTAAAGCCATAGCCGTAGGGGACCCTCACATTAAAGCCCATACCGTTTAATTCCACAACAATATTATCCTCGGAAACTTCAGCTACCGTTCCCACTAAATATGCTATCATAAATACTCTCCTGCTGATTTGTTTTTCTTTGCATGATTCTTTAACTCAATTTTTCATTTCAATCTGTTTTTACTAAAACATTACAGGAATTTTTATCCTTATAACAATTTGCGCTTTAATAAAATTTCACTGATAAAGCCGATAACATAACCGCTGAGCGCTCCCGTTATGATAAGAACGGGCAGATACCATCCCACGGCGGCATTTTGCACTACAAAATAAGCTATGATCAGCTGTCCTATATTGTGTGCGATTCCGCCCGTCATGCTGACACCTGCCGTATCCAGAAAATCCACTTTTTTAAGCCCCATCATGACCGCCATGGAAAGCACAGCTCCTGCCAGGGAATAAAGGCAGCTGAACAGATTCCCAAACAACATTGCCGTCAAAAAAATTCTGGAAAATTGATAAACCGCTCCATACTTCCAGCCGTAGGAATAGAGTAAAAGAATGACCAGCATATTGGCAAGCCCGATCTTTACTCCCGGCATGGAAGGTGCAATGGGAAAAAGCGCCTCCACATAGGATAATATCATGCCAAGCGCCAGAAAAAGTCCCATCTTTGCCAGTCTTTCAGTACGCAACCGCATCCACCTCCTTTTCGGGGGAAACGACGGTTACCACAAGCCTGTGGGGAATGCAGGTAATCACTTCGCCGCTTTTGGAAATACTTTTACTGTTTTTGCAAATCTGATTGGCGCAGTTTGCTTCGGCTACGTAAGCTTTTCCGTCTTCAACTACAATCAGATTGTAATCGCTTTCTTTAGAGCCTGCCAAAAAGCTGCCATCCATATTTAAAGGCATTTCCTGTATGACTTCGCCACCAAAGGTAATCACAACCAGGCCGCCCGCATCCCGTGTACTGTATATTATGAAACAAGCCGCAGAAATCAAAAGGATTCCTGTCAGAATGATTAAACTTCGGATTCTTTTTTTAGTCATCATGAAGCTATTGTATCACAATCGAACATACATTTCTATAAATATAATCTATGAGCTATCATTTAGAGCTACGTTTCCGTTTCCACATTTACGGTTTGTTCAAAAGTCACTTCAAAAAATCCAATCCAAATACAATCCCGTCCCCAAAACCACATAAGATACCAAATTTACATTTCTAAAGGTATTTTTTTCAAAAGTCCGTCTTCTATGGATTCCTGCAACAGGATAACGCCGTCATCCAGAAAATCCACAGTTTCCTTTAACAGCCCCTGGCTGACACATTCCTTTACAATCTCCCCGCAGATCATCTCAACCAAGACGCTTCCTTCATACTGCCGCATCCCCTCATCCCCCGCCGGAACACTCACAATTCCCATAGAAGATGTGGAAAGCCACGAAAAAGCATCTGATAATTTCCCCAATACCGGCAAATCCTTCATGCCGTAATGCGCCCATTTATAAAAAGGCATATATTTGCCATTCAGCAGATAAATGGCAGAAACAGCATTTTTCATAAAAAGGCTTAAGGCAAAATAAGCCGCTACATAGTCCTTACGCATCAGGCATCTTCCGTAATTATACTGCCCTGCCTGTGCCATGACCACAAATCTGGAAGCCAGCTTTTTCAATCTTACTTCCTCAGGATAGAAACTCAAAAGGGTCTTTCGAAGCTTCATGAATTCATCATTTCCTTCATGAAAAATCCTGCCGTTAGTAACCATAGCAAGCCTTTCCTCGGAAAGCTGATACCATTGATAAAGATTTTCCGGTTCTTTATCAATACCCAGATTGGCAAAGTAAAAATCTTTTGTGGAAAGCACGCCTACGCGCCCCCGCCCGTGGGATGATACCATACGCATCGTTCCCATAAATTCTTTGGGCAGACCTTCATAAAATTTCTCCAGCCTTTCCCCGTATTTCTCTTTTAATTCATCCTCTAAGAAAATACAAAACCCCGGCCCGAAATCATGGTCTTTGGAAATTTCATCATCAAAGCCGAAACACTCTGAACCTTGTCCACACAAACCTATGGAAATATTGTTAAAATCTTTACCTGTAATTTCCTGCAATTCATTTTCACATTTCTGATAGTATGCCTGCGCTAATTCCAAGCCCTTCATAATTTCCTCCATAAATGCCCTATTGCCAAAATCTATTCCACATGAGACCTTACCAGTTCCGCATTCTGCAATAACAGTTGATAACTCTCATTTTCCCCAAAATGCAGCTTAACCTCTTTTGCCGCTTTTTCATAAAAAGAAAGGGACTTTTCATACTCCTCCTTTTTAAAATATACTTCCGCTAACCCTGCTAACGCGGCAGAATAATGGGCGTCAGTAGTTTCTCCCGTCAAAGCCTCGTACCGTTTTAGGGCATCCTGCAAAAGAGCCTCTGCTTCTTCCATGTTTCCAAGCTGCATTTTTACAAGAGCCAGATTGGTTCTTGTAGACGCCTGTTCCGATGCGCCCTCCGGAATCTTATCTATGATATCCAAGGCCCGTTCCAAAAATATGGCGGCCTTTTCATTGTCATTTAACTGCTCCAGTAAAATACTGATATTGTTATATAAGCCTGCAAACCGGTAATCTCCCGGCGGCAAAAGCTGTTCGTAAAGCTGTAATGCCCTTGCATAATAGGAAAGACTCTCATTCAGTCTTCCTGCGGCGCGATAGCCCGTTGCCACATTCAAAAGCGTGGTGCCAAAGTGTTCCGTTCCGTCTAACTGCAGTTCCTCCATAAGCATTAAGGTATCCTCTGAAATCTGAAAGCATTTGTCATATTGGGATATGCTCCGGTAAAAACCGATCATTTCATTGCCGATGGTAACATAAGCTCCATAGTCCTTTTCCTCACTGGCTTTTGTAAGGCTTTCACATAAAAATGCGTCAATTTTTTCCGGGGCTATTCCTTCTGTAAACATTTTATCGAGGGTTTGAAAAAAGTCGTTTGTGTTCATATGTTTTTTCCTTTCTTACCTGTCCGTCCATTCATCAAATCTCGTTGATATTTGCGGGTCAAATAAAGGACATCCAAAATCAATTAAAATATCCATAAGAGAGTTCATGTCTATTTCCTGCATATCATAGCAATCAAACCTTACGATTTGCGAAGTTGTAAAAATCTCAAAAGCTCCGCGGCCATCTTTTTCATAATGGTTTTGATCTAAAGCTTTCCAATCAGAAAAACAGAATGAATCTTTTTAAGAATTTCATCTATTGGAAGATTTTCTAACTCTTCAATTGTTTTACCATCGCAACATGCCAATTCATAAACCCTATTATTGTCGTGGGGAACTCCCTCCTTATATTTCCAAAAATTCAAATCCATACTCATTTTGAAACCCTCCTGAAAATTCATTTTTGTTGTAATTATAATCTATTTTCCACAACAGCACAACTTAAAAAGGGTCATATCATATCTAAGATATAAGCGAAAATCTGCCATAGATAAACCATGCAAAATAATAGTTTTTCCATGACAGATTATTGTTTTTACATTATCAGAACTTTTTATGCAGTTTTTCTATTAACCAAATTCTTTATTTTGCATTGATATAATTAATAAGACCTTCCGCATCAATGATCTTCTGCATAAATTCAGGGAACGCCTGCCCTTTATATTCAGCGCCTTTTGTCCTGTCATAAATCATACCGGAATCAAAATCCACTTCCACTTCATCGCCGGCTTCGATCTCCTTTGCCGCTTCGGGGCACTCGATTATGGGAAGTCCGATATTGATGGCGTTGCGGTAAAAGATCCTGGCAAAGGTCTCCGCAATGACACAGCTGACTCCTGCCGCCTTAATGGCAATGGGCGCATGCTCCCTGGAGGAACCGCAGCCGAAATTTTTGGTGGCAACGATGATATCGCCTTTGTTTACCTTATTTACAAATTCTTTGTCAATATCCTCCATACAATGGGTAGCAAGCTCTGCCGGGTCGGAAGAATTGAGATACCTTGCCGGAATGATCACATCCGTATCCACATTGTCGCCATATTTAAATACAATTCCTTTTGCGTTTTTCATTTCTCATTCCTCCTATAATCTGCATGGGCAGGAAATTTTTCCTGCTACGGCGCTGGCTGCTGCTACTGCAGGACTTGCCAGATAAATTTCCGAATCCACATGTCCCATACGTCCCACAAAGTTACGGTTTGTAGTGGAAACGCATCTCTCGCCTTCTGCAAGGATACCCATATAACCGCCAAGGCAGGGACCGCAGCTGGGAGTGGAAACAACCGCCCCCGCTTCAATAAAGATTTTTAACAAGCCCTCTTCCATGGCCTGCATGTAAATTGCCTGTGTTGCGGGAATAATGATACATCTCATTCCCTTTGCCACGTGTTTTCCTTTGAGGACTTTTGCCGCACACCTTAAATCGTCGATACGGCCGTTTGTGCATGACCCGATGACAACCTGATCAATCATGATGTCTTCATTAATCTCATCAATGGTCTTTGTATTTTCCGGCAGATGAGGGAATGCAATGGTCGGTCTTAATTGACTTAAATCAATGGTATACTCCTCATCATAAACCGCATCCTCATCCGCTTCATAAATGGTATAATTCTTTTTGGAATGCTCCTTCATGTAAGCAACGGCTAACTCATCCACAGGGAAAATACCGTTTTTACCTCCTGCCTCAATTGCCATATTGGCAACGGTAAAACGATCGTCCATGGAAAGGCTCTTCACGCCTTCTCCTACAAATTCCATGGATTTGTACAAAGCGCCGTCCACGCCGATCATGCCGATAATATGTAAAATCAGATCCTTGCCGCTGACCCATTCCGGCAGTTTGCCCACCAGATTGAATTTAATAGCCCCCGGCACTTTAAACCATGCCTTTCCCGTAGCCATTCCGGCCGCCATATCCGTACTGCCAACACCGGTGGAAAAAGCGCCTAACGCTCCGTAAGTACAGGTATGGGAGTCAGCGCCGATAATCACATCTCCCGCAACCGTCAGGCCTTTTTCGGGAAGCAGAGCATGCTCAATTCCCATTTCTCCCACTTCAAAGTAATTGGTAATCTGATTTTTGTATGCAAATTCCCTGACACATTTACAATGCTGTGCCGATTTAATATCTTTATTGGGTACAAAATGATCCGGTACAAGCGCGATTTTATCTTTATCAAAAACCCCGTCCACCTTCATCTTTTCCATTTCCTTAATGGCTACAGGGCTGGTAATATCATTTCCCAGAACAAGGTCTAATTCTGCCTCGATCAATTGTCCGGCTTCTACTTTGTCCAGTCCGGCATGTGCGGCAAGAATTTTTTGCGTCATTGTCATTCCCATTCCATAGTCCTCCTTTTGATCTGTTATAATTTCAAAATATCAATCTAAAAAATACAAATCCCGCAGGCCTTCAAATGCTGCGCCTGATACGGTTAGATATTTTTTGTCATAATATCTTTTTATCATACTATCATAAGTCTCAATATAATTAAAATACATATTATTTATGTTTACTATAATTTAAAGTTATGATATTCTATTTGTATCTATCCAAGCCGTCGTGTTCAAGGCAATATCAATAGTATTCATTACAGAAAATATACATTTTTATATCGGCTACAAACGAAATTCATACCGTTACGGCACAATCATCATTGTTAATTTTTTAATGTAAAAACGGAGGTTTCTCATGGAAAATAATTTAAATTTATATCATATCTTTTACACGGTTGCAAAAAATAAAAACATTTCCCTTGCGGCAAAGGAGCTTTACATCAGTCAGCCTGCTATCAGCAAAGCAATTTCCAAACTGGAAAACAATTTGGAAACCACCTTGTTTATCCGCAGTTCCCGCGGGGTAACCCTGACGGAAGAGGGCGCTATTTTATTTGAACAGGTCAGGAATGCCTTTACTTCTATTAACAACGGGGAGGAACAGCTTCGTAAAATTGCCAGACTGGGGGTATCCCATTTGTCTATCGGCGTCAGCATTACTCTCTGCAAATACATCCTGCTTCCCTATTTAAAGGAATTTATCAAGGAAAACCCCCATGTGACCATCTCCATTACCTGTCATCCTTCTTTGGAAACGATTCGGGATATTGAAAACGGCATAACGGAAATCGGTCTTGTGGGCATCCCTTCCGATATGGGTACTCTGCATTATGAACCCATCTGCGAAATACAGGATACCTTTATTGCTACAGATAGTTATTTAAAAAATCTCCGCATCAGGGAAAACGGAACCAGAACCTCCTTGTTAGCAAATGCTAATTTTATGATGCTGAACAAGGAGAATATTTCCCGGAAATATGTTGACAATTATCTGACCTCCCACCAGATTACCATGAACAACATCCTGGAAATCAATACCATGGATTTATTAATTGAACTTGCTAAAATCGACTTAGGGATCGCCTGCGTTATCAGAAACTTTGTAAAAGACGACATTATAAACGGTACGTTCAAAGAATTAACCTTTAAACGTACCATTCCAAAACGCCGGGTAGGCTTTGCATACAGGGAAGACGTCTCTATGTCCGACACCCTGAAAAAATTCATGGAATTTGTCAACAAACACAACCTGCCTGACAATGAATAAAACCGCCGCATTTTCATATGGCAGGTTAGATTCCTGTAATATATCCTTTATTGCTTTCTATTCTCCTTCAAATAAAGGCGTGGAAAAATATCTTTCCGCCGTATCGGGCAGAACTGTTACCACGGTTTTGCCTTTTCCCAATATTTTTGCCATTGCAAGAGCCGCCGCAACGTTGGTTCCGCTGGATATTCCGCACATCAGCCCTTCTTTTCTTGCAAGGTCTTTGGCAGTCTGAATCGCTTCCTCATCACTTACTACATAAATATCCTCATAAATACTCTGATTTAAATTTTTCGGAATCAGGCCGTCTCCAATCCCCATCTGTAAATGGGTTCCTACCGTTCCTCCGGCTAAAATCGCAGCGTTTTCAGGCTCTACCGCCCAAATTGTAATATCGGGATTATGCGCCTTTAGTACTCCTCCGATGCCGCTCAAAGTACCGCCTGTACCGATGCCGGAACAAAAGCCGTCTATGGGTCCTGCCACCTGTTCTAAAATTTCCAAAGCCGTATGCCTCTTATGTACCATGGGATTTGCAGGATTTTCAAACTGCTGGGGAACATATACGTTGGGATTTTCAGCCGCCATCTTCATGGCGATCTGAGTACATTCTTCAATGGCGTCGCCTATATTTCCACCGTCATGAACCACAATCACTTCCGCACCATAATGCTTTACCAGTTTCCTGCGCTCCTCGCTGACAGAATCAGGCATAATAATAACTGTTTTATATCCCTTAACAGCGCCTACCAATGCCAGACCAATCCCCTGGTTTCCGCTGGTGGGTTCTACAATAATAGTATCTTTATTGATCCTGCCTTCTTTTTCCGCCTGCTTGATCATGTAAAAAGCAGTCCTTGTTTTGATAGACCCTCCTACATTCAAACCTTCAAACTTGACCAGAACTTCTGCCGCATCGGAAGGCACTATTCTGTTTAAGCGGATAACAGGAGTGCTTCCCATACAATCGAGAACATTATCATAAATCACTGTTGCTTCCTCCAACTTCTTTTTGCTTTGTAGAACATAAAACTCAAATCTCTTTAAATATACTTTATGCATTTCATTCCATAAACGGAATCGCTATAGCCATTATAATAATTGGAAGTAATAAATATGCTATTACTAAATATGGCGAAATGGCCAAATCTATGGATGCGGGTATAAATCGGACTACCGTCCTGAGTACCATTCCCGGTACTAAAGCATATACAGCCACTTTAGACATATTAAGAGATGTTATTGATTTCCTTTCAACCAACGCAATTAATTTTCCCACTAAGGAAAAGAGCCATGCCACAAATCTGTAAAACAAAGCAGAAATGAAAACTGCTACAAACGTAAAAAGAAATAATCCCACAATCAATACAGGCATTGCCTTAGCTATCATCCATTTTTTATCTATTACTTTTGCTGTCACTTGCGACCACTTAAAGCTTCTTACCATCATGCCGCCCCTAAGTATTATACCATTTGTACGGCTTATCAAAAGCACCTCATTATATCCTTCCTTGATATAATAGTCCAAATCATCATAGGTAAATGAGGCTATTTCATCATTTGCATAGATTACCGACCCTTTCGCTTCATCTTTATACAAAATTTCATCTTCTAATGACAATTCGCCATTTTCAATTTTGAAATCAAGTATTCCGCTTAAAATTCCCGTGCCGTCTTTTCCTCCTGCAAAAAAGGAAATTCCAACATTTATATATGCTATTAACAAAAGCAATAGCATGAATGATTTTACAAAGCTTTTTGTGGCAGTTTTTGAAATTCCTTTATATTTAGCATATAAAGGGGGCACAAATGATATAAACAGTTGTTTAAAAAACGGCATCCGTTCCTGTCTGCTCCAGTTTTGGGTATCAGGCATATTGTAATATGTATTTCCCTGCCGGCTATAGTCTACACTTCCCAAAGGAACTCCGTTTCCCATTTCATTTACATTACCCGGATTCAAGGAATCCAAGCCTTCCTGCCCTGCATCATTATTTTCCTGTGCCATAGGTGTATAAGATACATTAGGTCCCTTATAAGTATTCATTTATTCTTTTCCCTTTTCATCATAAGAATTCATTTTCGCTTTACTATTTTATCATTTCCAATCATCAATCATTCCATCCTGGGTATTGCCAACGCCATAATGATGATTGGCATGACCAATTCAAGGATTGCATAAACAACTGACAGATTAACGATAAAAAACACTGTGGACGAAGACAAAAACACGAGTGCTATAATACCTATCAGCATTCCCAATGCCATACATGGTATACAAGAATAAATGGATACCAGATACATATTGGTGGAAGTAATCTTCTTTCTTTCAATAGCCATAAGCAGATTCCCAAAAATCACTCTGTATATAAGAGCCTGGAGTCTGAAAAAGAATGGTCCCAAGAAAGCTCCTATAGCATAGGTAATGCCTAACGAAATAATAGTAAGCAGGATACTGATATTCCCACTCTTAAAATATTCCATTGCCTCCGGAGTTGTGATTATTAAAACAGCCATCATCAAATAACCCGCCAAAAGATAAAGCTTCACAAAAAATTTCACAAAATCCTTTGCCGCATTCATGCTCATTCCCTTATACCTGTCATACCGAAAGGGCATAAAGGAATTGAAAAGCTGTCCCCACAGATTTAAAATCACCTTGGGCTCTGACCAGCGGTTTGTACCCATTGTGCTATTATCTACCGTTCCATAGGCATTTCCGCTTCCGTAATCGACGCTTCCCAGCTGTCCCATGCCTGCATTCATCTGCCTCATACCGGTATTCATAGGTTCCGGCGTGCCGCCGAAGGAATCAAAGCCTCCTGATAAAAACAAATCTTCCCCTGGATTTGTTTCTTTCATATTTCCTCCACCTTGTTTGTTGTTTTGGGTTCCTCCCGTATAAGTATTCATTTTTTTCCTCCTTCGTAGAATTCAAAATTCTCCTTATCATATCATAAAACCCCGGACTTGAAAAGCCCGGGGGTAAAATCATAAGGAACTTGCTTCATAACTATTTAACAGCTTTTGCATCTGTCAGATAAGCATTAGTTGTTAATCAGCTTATCTTCGCCGTTCCAGCTGTATAACTTACGGATTTCTTCGCCGATAACCTCTGAAGGATGCTCGCTTGCCAGCTTTCTCATAGCCTTGAAATGTACCTGACGTCCGGCAGGAGACATATCTAAGAGGAATTCCTTTGCAAAAGAACCATCCTGGATATCGGAAAGAATCTTCTTCATGGCTTTCTTTGTATCCTCTGTGATAATCTTCGGTCCTGTAATATAATCGCCGTATTCAGCAGTATTGGAAATAGAATATCTCATTCCTGAGAAACCTGACTGGTAAATCAAATCAACAATCAGCTTCATTTCATGAATACATTCAAAATATGCATTTCTGGGATCGTAACCTGCTTCAACCAGTGTTTCAAAGCCTGCCTGCATAAGAGCACATACGCCGCCGCAAAGAACTGCCTGCTCGCCGAAAAGGTCTGTCTCTGTTTCTGTTCTGAAGGTTGTCTCCAAAACGCCTGCTCTTGCTCCGCCGATTCCCAAAGCATAAGCCAGTGCTAAATCCTGTGCCTTTCCTGTAGCATCCTGCTCTACGGCGATCAAACAGGGAACGCCTTTTCCGGCCTGATACTCGCTGCGTACCGTATGACCGGGGCCTTTCGGTGCGATCATCGTAACATCAACAAATTTAGGAGGTACAATTGCTCCGAAATGAATATTGAAACCATGGGCAAACATTAACATATTTCCTTCTTCCAGATTGGGCTCAATATCGTTTTTGTATAAATCAGCCTGTTTTTCATCATTAATTAAAATCATGATAATATCAGCTTTTTTTGCCGCATCTGCTGCAGTATAAACTTCAAATCCCTGTGATTCAGCCTTTGCCCATGATTTGCTGCCTTCATAAAGACCGATGATAACATGGCAGCCTGAATCCTTTAAGTTCAACGCGTGTGCATGTCCCTGGCTTCCGTAACCAATGATGGCAATTGTCTTGCCTTCCAGAAGAGATAAATTACAATCCTCCTGATAAAAAATTTTTGCTTCCTGTGACATTTTTGTTTCCTCCTAAAATCTTGATTAATGTATACTTAGAAAGTTAGTAGCTGCTAACCAATTCCCTTTTGATATTTTCCGTATTCCCCCACATAAATAAGGGAACGAAAAACAATTTCTCTATTTCATCCTTTGTAACGATGAAATCCTTTGAAATAATGCTTTAATCCAGATAAGTTACGTTATCCGTTCCCCTGCCAAGTCCTGTGATGCCGGTTCTTGCCAGCTCTAAAATTTCATAACCGTCTAACAGATTAATAAAAGCTTCTATTTTGTTCTGATTACCCGTAAGCTCTACCATCAGGCTGTCCACTGCCACATCTACAATTTTGGCACGGAAAATATCCGCCATGGCAATGACTGCCTGCCTGCTGTCAGCGCCTACCTTAACCTTGATCATGACTAATTCCCTGTAAACGGAATCGTCAGGCTCCAACACCTTGATATCCTGCACATCCACCAGCTTGCTTACCTGCTTTTCAATCTGGTCCAAAATCTCATCATCCCCGCTGGTTACTATAGTAATACGGGTATATTTGGGATCTGCCGTTACTCCTGCGGTAATGCTCTCGATATTATAGCCTCTTCTGCTGAACAAACCTGAAATCCTGCTTAAAACACCGGAAGTATTATCCACCAATAACTGAAACACTTTTTTCTGCATATTTTCACCACTTTCCTCTGTGATAGACCTTATTTTATCAGCATGTTTGCCCCTTTGTCAACGTATGAACAACCATTATGCCATCCATAATCACAGGTTATGAAAACCCGCTTTTCTATTCATTATGTTGGTATTTTCCCAAAAACATCTTTATGCTGACGCCTTACTTGACATTACTATTCATTCTCACTGCATTTTGGAAGAGCCAGGGTTCCTGTTCTGGCAACCTCTACAATGCTGATAGATGCAAACATATCAATCAACAGCTTAATCCGTTCCGGCAGATCGCAAATCTGAATGATCATAAAGCTCTTGCTCATATCAACGATCTGGGCGCTCATGATTTCACAGATTTCCATAATATCCCTGCGGTTAGACTTATTATACTTTACCTTCATTAACATCATTTCCCTGGAAATGCTGTTTTCCTCATTAAAGGTTTTTACTTTAATGACATCCAGCTTTTTGTTCAGCTGTTTTTCTATCTGCTCAATCGTGCGCTCATTGCCACTGCTGACAATGGTCATACAGGAAACCGTGGGATCATCCGTTTCGCCTACAGCCAGGGAATCAATATTAAAGCATCTTCTTGAGAACAGGCCGGCAACCTTAGCCAGTACGCCGGATCTGTTTTCTACTAAAACCGAATATATTTTCTTCATATCACACCTCTATTTTACCAAATCCATGGGATCAACCAGACATTCCATCAGGCATGCCTCTTCACAGCTCAAAAATTCATCAATTGCCTTATCCGCATTTTTCATGTCCGTAAGGCGGATAAAGGGCATTCCGTAAGCCTCTGCTATCTTGGACAAATCGGGACTTCCCGACAAATCCACAACGGAATAATTATCCCGATAGGTATAATGCTGGTATTCCCGGACCATGCCCAGATAGTTATTCTTTAAAACAATTACTTTACTTTTAATCCCATGCTGCTTCATGGTAGCCAGTTCCATAAAGGACATCTGAAAGGAGCCGTCTCCGCATACCGCAATAACCTGTTTATCCTTTAAAGCATATTTGGCTCCCATAGCCGCGGGAATGGAGTAGCCCATAGTCCCCATACCGCCGGAGGTCAAAAATCTTCCTTTTTTTACGATATGATAACCGCAGGACCAGATCTGGTTCTGTCCCACATCAGCCACATAAATCGCATCATCATCCATTTTACCTGAAAGCATGGTAATGAATTCCGCCGGGTCTACAAAGCCCGGATGCTCCTTACGCTTAGGCTCCATAACCGTCCTGTATTCAATCAGGGTATCCAGCCATTCCTTGTAGTCGCCTTCAAACTCCTGCTCATCCAAATCCTCAAAAATATGCTTTGCATCGCCTACCAGAGGAATATTGGGTCCTACATTCTTTCCGATTTCAGCAGGATCTACGTCAATATGTATTAAGGTTTTATTATCCACGATCAAATCCGGCTGACTTACCGCACGGTCCGCCACTCTGGCACCCACCATAATAATCAGGTCGGCCTCATTCATGGCACGGTTTGCATAGGGCTTTCCGTTATTTCCCACCATTCCGAAATAAAGAGGGTGTCTCGTAGGCATTGTGCCGATACCCATCATGGTGGAAACCACGGGAATCTGATTTTTTTCCGCAAATTCTACCAGTTCTTTTTTTGCCTGGGATAAAGATACGCCGCCGCCGGCACAGATAATAGGCCTTTCCGCTTTCTCCAACTCTTTTACGACCTTCTTGATCTGCTGGATATGTCCTTTTACCGTGGGTTTGTAGGTTCTTAAGGACACTTCCTCCGGATATATAAATTTGCTGACCGGAGCATTCTGTACATCAATGGGCACATCAATTAATACCGGTCCCTTTCTTCCTGTTGTGGCAATATGGAACGCCTCTTTGAATATTCTGGGTATATCCTCCGCATCTCTTACCAGATAAGAATATTTTACAAAAGATTCCACCGCTCCCGTAATATCCGCCTCCTGAAAAACATCGCTTCCCAAAAGCTCGCTGTTTACCTGGCCGGATATACATATCATGGGAATACTGTCGGCAAACGCCGTGGCAATTCCCGTAATAAGATTGGTTGCGCCGGGACCGCTTGTTACGGCACACACGCCGATTCCGTCGGTTACCCTTGCCAGACCGCTTGCCGCATGGGCTGCATTCTGCTCCGTTCTTACCAGGATACTTTCAATATCAGATTCCAAAATACTGTTATAAAAGGGACAGATAGCAACTCCGGGGTAGCCGAAAACCGCTTTTACCCCTTCTGCTTCCAGACATTTTACCATTGCGTCCGCACCTATCATTTTATTTCACCTAAACCTTTCTTTTATTATCCGATCCTATTTTCAGTCTGTTATCGGTCTTTTCATTCCTTTAACAATTCGTTTTTTATTTATCTTTTTCCATGCTCTACCGTCAGACTTTTATGGGACCTTCTCATTCATCACATAATTTCTGCGCCAGCTTTACCGCATCCGCCGCATCCCTGGAATAGCCGTCCGCACCGATTTCGTCCGCATATTCCTGGGTAATGACCGCGCCGCCGATCATGACCTTTGCATCCAGACCTTCCTGCTTAGCCAGTTCAATGACATTTTTCATCTCCTGCATGGTGGTGGTCATCAGCGCCGAAAGGGCAATGATTCTGGCCCTGTTTTCTTTTGCCGCCCTGATAATTTCTTCTCTTGGCACATCTTTTCCCAAGTCAATAACGGAAAAACCGTGATTCTTCAACATAAGGGCAACCAGATTTTTGCCGATGTCATGAATATCGCCTTTAACCGTCGCAATAACAATGGTAGGCATGGAGGAATCCTCTCCCTCCGCCTTTAACAAAGGCTCCAGATATTCAATGGATTTTTTCATGGTTTCCGCACTGGCAATCAGCTGGGGCAGGAAATATTTTCCACAGTCAAATAAATCTCCCACTTCCCCGATTGCCGGAAGTAATGCTTCATTCAAAATATTCTGGGGCGGAATGCTTTCATCTATGGCTTTTCGGGTAAGTGAGAGAATATCCCTCTGCTTACCCTTCAGGACGGCTTCCTTTACCTGTCCCAAAACTCCGCCTAAAGCAGCCTGTTCTCCCTTTAAACCGCTTTCTCCCTGTTGTCCCGGGGTGTTTCCAGCGTTTTTGCTTCCTGCACCGGAAGGCGCGATTACCGCACCGGGATTTTCCTTTAAAAAGCTTTCCCTTGCTTCTTTTACCGCATTCATTCTATCGATATAGGCAATATCGCTTTCTTCCTTTGCCATGAGCAAATCAGCTGATAATGCCGCATGCACTAACATTTCCTGATTGGGATTGGCAATGGCCATGGTAAGTCCCGACTGAATGGCCATGGTCAAAAAAGCGCTGTTTACATTCATTCTTTCAGGAAGTCCGAAGGAAATATTGGACAATCCGCAGATCGTTGCAATTCCCATATCCTTGCAATATCTGATTGTCTCCAGAGTCTCTATGGCAGCCTTGGGATTTGCTGCAACCGTAGCCACAAGCCCGTCCACAACAATATCGTCCTTTGTCATGCCAAGCTCCAAAGCCCTGTCTAAAATTTTATGAATGATCTCCTTCTTTTCCTCTAAATCCTTGGGAAGTCCCGCATCGGACAGAGGAAGGAGAATAAACATGGCGCCGTATTTTTTCGCTATGGGAAGCAGGGCGTCAATTTTGGCGCTTTCATAGGAAATGGAATTGATCAGCGCTCTTCCCGGATACCGCCGCAGTGCCGCCTCTATAACATCCACATGGCTGGAATCTATGGCAAGCGGAAGAGACGTAATATTAGCGACCTCCTCCAATACGGTCAGCATCATTGCCTTTTCATCAATGCCGCTCATACCCATATTAATGTCTAAAACTTTTGCTCCGCATTCCTCCTGCTCTCCGGCAAACTGTCCTACCAGATCAAGCTTGCCTTCCCGCAGCTCCGCCTGCAGCTTTTTCTTGCCGGTGGGGTTAATCCTCTCTCCCACAATCATAAACCGGTCATCCAGACCGAATTCCAAAGCTTGTCTTTCCGAACACAGAAAATGTCTTCCCGAAAGACTTTTTTTCTCTACCTTTAAATGACTGGTCTTGGCTGCCAGCTTTTCAATGTATTCCGGGGTTGTCCCGCAGCATCCTCCGAGAATGGAAGCGCCGCTTTCCACAACCTGTATCATTTCTTTTGCAAAGGTATCGCTGTCCATGTCATAAACAGTCATTCCCTCATCATCCAAAGATGGCAGTCCCGCATTGGGCTTTGCAATTAAGGGAAGCTCCGTCACTTCTCTCATGGTGCGGATAACCTCGCACATCTTATCCGGTCCCGTAGAACAGTTTGCACCAATGGCATCCACATGAAGGCTGGTTAAGGCGATTGCCGCCGAAGCCGCATCGGAGCCAAACAGCGTCCTTCCGTCAGTTTCAAATGTAAGGGTTGCCATAACAGGCAGACTGCTTACCTCCATAGCCGCAATTGCCGCCGCCCTTGTTTCCTGTAGGCTCATCATGGTTTCAATTACCAGAAGGTCGGCTCCCGCCTTTTCCAGGTAACGTATCTGTTCCTTATAAACATCTATCAGCTCTTCAAATTCCAAGGTTCCCATAGGCTTTAGCTGTTTTCCGGTCATGGTCAGATCGCCCGCTACCAGCGCCTTGCCGCCTACCGCCCTTTTGGAAAGCTGTACCAGCTTTACGTTGATTGCCTCTATATCGTCTTCCAGGCCATATTCCGCCAGTTTAATCCTGTTTGCCGTAAAAGTGGGAGCATACACAATATTGGTTCCTGCCTGTACATAGGCCTGCTGCAGAGACACAAGAGCATCCTCATGCTCTAAAATCCACTGTTCCGGACAGACTCCTACAGGCATTCCGGCCTTCATCAAATTAGAACCGGTTGCCCCGTCCAAATATAATATTTTTTCACTGCAAAGTTTACGAAAAGCCTCTTTATCCATGATAACTCCTCTATTCCGTCAATTCTGTTTCGCCTGTTCTGCTATGGCTGAATTTCTATAGCCGTTTTTCACATCATTTTCATTAAAACATATACGATAAATATTATAGCATTTATTTCTTATAATCACAATATAAGAAAAAACCATTCCGACTTTACCGCTATTTTGCGATACACAATCGAAATGGTTTTCTATCAGATCTCTTACTTTGTAATATAAGATTACTTTAAAATCTGAATTCCGCCGATTAACGGAACCGGCTTTTCTTCTTCATTGATTGCTGCAATCAATCCCATAATCCAGCAGACCAAAATAAAAATAGCCCAAATCTGTCCAAGACACGGAACAATACTCAACAAACCAAACAAGAAAATAACCAAAGCCTGATTTAAATGAAACTTTGCGCCTTCCTTGTCGCCTGCACAAAGTGCGATAACAAGACCAATCCATGTAATGTACGCAACAATTCCTGTTGTTCTCTTATCCATTGAAAGTACCTCCTCCTTCTAAAATTCTTTCAAATTTTATCATATTATTTACTTTATATCAATCTTTTTACATAAATCTGCAAAAAAGCCACTTCATGTTACCTGTAAAAGGAATAACAGCCCCAAACAGCAACCCGAAGTTGCTTTTTGACCCACTCTTGAATCGTTATATTTTTTGCGGGTAAACTTTTATTCGTGCTATCATGACGGTTTTATAAAATTTCCACCTGATATTTCTTTTCAAAAATTTCTCCCGGCTTTAAAGCATTGCCATATTCCCTTTCTTCCAGGGTTCCTTCAAAGGAAGCCTTATCACATCTTCCGTACCATGGCTCAATGCAGATAAAAGGAGCATGCTTTCCGGCAGGAGACCATAAGCCGAATAAAGGAGAATCAAAGCTGACTGAAAGATAAGGCTTTTTATTTCCGTCGCAAAGACTGACCTTCTTTGCCTGTTTCCCTTCTATTATCAAGGCATCCCTGTCAAAAAGTCCGGCGTCTATAGGCAGCATGCCCCCTTGGGTAGCAAGCGCCTCTCCTTCTATAGCCACCAATCCGTTTTCATTTAATACGGAATACTCCAAATCCTTTTCACTGTCAAATGCAATATAATAATCCGTCTGCTCTCCCTCTCCGTTTAAAGGACACATAAAAGCAGGATGGCCTCCGATGGAAAAATGCATTTCTTTGATATCTTCATTGATAACCCGCCAAAGCACGTCCAGACTATTTCCGTTTAAACGGTATCCCAATTCCAGACAGAAAGCAAAAGGATATTTTTTCATGGTTTCTTCATCGGATTTTAGGGAAAACCAGACTTCCCCATCCTTTTCGGATTTTACAGAAAACTCCATGTCGCGGGCAAAGCCGTGCTGACCCATAGGATAAGATTTTCCCTCATAAATAAATTCCTTATTTTTCAGGCTTCCTACAATGGGAAACAGAACCGGTGAAGTACGTTTCCAATACTTCTCATCCCCATTCCACATATACTCAATGCCTGTCTGCTTTTTTATAATACTTGAAAGCTCTCCTCCAAGACTGTTGATTGTTACTTTTAATTGTTCGTTTTCTAAAAAGACCTGCATTTTGAACTCCTTCCCGCTTTTATACTCTGCTATTTGCTTTTACATGAAAATGCGCCTGATTTACAACAAGGCTTGATCTATTTTCAATTACAATATTATCATTTCTTCTGTTTTTATAAAATAGCAAATTCCATGATATTTGCCGTTTTCATACAATTGAATGACAATGTCCCGCATAAGTGTATTTATCCTGTGATAAACACTTTCTTTCTTCTCTCCGAAAAGACCTTCCATATAATCCCGTTGACAGGCATCTAACACCGGCAAAATCTCTTTGATAGACATTTCATTTGTATCCTTCTTCCCGAAATCCAAAGAAACATAGCCATCCATTTCATTTTCTTTGCACTTCCTTATAAAATAGCCCCTGAAATCCCCATCTCTTGTTACATCAAAATGTCTTTCTTTAAAGTGAATGACTCCTGCATCCTTCTCTCCGATAATTACCCTTCTGAAACTGGCTCTGCCGTATTGATTATATTCTTTTACATAAGCAGCCTCTTCCCTGACTTTTCCTTTTCCCGGCTCTTCCAAAAGCAGTACGCCCTTTTCAAGAAAATGCTCCCATACCGTTTTTTGAACCCTTTCATAAGGCACCGGAAAAGATAACTGTTCCATAATCTTTCTGACGGAATAGCCCAAATCCGCCAAATGCCGGATTGCGCCGCCGCAGGCGGCTTCATAGGTAAAGTTGGATATGGCCTGTTTAAAATATTTCTGTTCCTCCATAGGCATCCTTATACTCCAATCAAAAATAAGCAATTGTGCCACAAACTGCTTCGGTTCCTTAAAATTACAGCAGGATTATTGACTTAAACAATTTTCCTCATAATTACCACATCCATACAATGTTGATGCAGGACACCGCTGCTGTTACAATCAAAAATAATCTCTTCCAGCAGCTCCGTCTTCCAGTCATGATAATATTGCAGCAGCTCGCCCGACTGCCAAAAAAATTCTGTATCCTCCCAATCAGGGGCAGTTTCGATAAAAGGCTTTTCCACAAATACATTCAGTATATGAATACCATCTGCATTTGTATGCTTTTTCAAATTATCAATGGTCTTCTTCCGTTTATCCTGTGGAATATATTGTAACACACCGCTGGCATAAATCACATCAAAATAATTCTCCACCTTATAATCCAACAGATCTGCGCAGAAAAAATCTACTGAAACATTAGAGATTTCTGCCAGATGCCTGCCCTTTTCTATACCGCTCTGTGCAATATCAAAGGCTGATACCGTATATCCATTCTTTGAAAAAAAGACCGCCGCCTGTCCTTCTCCACAGCCCACATCTAATAACCTAAGGGGGATAACCGGTGGTTTCTTTTTCAAAACTTCATAACAACCGCTCCACACCTGATTGCCCCAATAATATTCTTCACTATGGTATTTCTGCTCATAGTGAGTGGTCATAATCTTCTCTGACTGATAGCCCATCAGCGCATCCAGAGTAACATGAAAATAAGAGGCAATCTTCGGCAACAGTTCGATATCCGGGTATCCCTGATTATTCTCCCATTTGGAAACAGATTGAAAAGATACACCTATCTTGCCCGCAAACTGTTCCTGTGTCAATTTACTTTCTTTTCTGAGCCTGAATAAGTTTTCTGCAAAATTTTTATTCATATAATTCTTCCTTCCTATTGCTGATTTTATAGAAATTATATCCAAAAATAACCTCAAACCCTATCACTTTTTATTAGAATTCATTTTACTTTTCAACTTAGAATAGAATTACACTCTTACATTAAACTTACCATTCGCACAGAAATGTGTCTTGTATGAGCATTTTAACGCAAAAAATGAGAGCCGACCAAACTGCATTACACCTTGATCAGCTCTCAATCTAAGCCATTTTAAAGCGCTTCCTTAGAATTTTCCTTCTTTTGCAGCTTCCTCGATGGAAACAGCAACTGCAACGGTAGCGCCAACCATAGGGTTATTACCCATACCGATCAGACCCATCATTTCAACGTGAGCCGGTACGGAGGAAGAACCCGCGAACTGTGCGTCGGAATGCATACGTCCTAAGGTATCTGTAAAACCATAGGATGCAGGACCTGCAGCCATGTTATCAGGATGAAGGGTACGTCCTGTACCGCCGCCGGAAGCAACTGAGAAGTATTTCTTGCCAGCTTCCACTCTTTCTTTTTTGTATGTACCTGCTACAGGATGCTGGAATCTTGTAGGGTTGGTAGAGTTACCGGTAATGGAAACGTCTACATTTTCTTTCCACATAATTGCTACGCCTTCCGGAACGGAGTTTGCGCCATAGCAGTTAACCTTAGCACGAAGTCCTTCGGAATAAGCTGTTCTGCTGACTTCTTTTACTTCATTTGTATAAGGATCGTACTCTGTTTCAACAAAGGTAAATCCGTTAATACGGGAGATAATTAAAGCAGCGTCTTTTCCTAAACCGTTTAAGATTACACGTAAGGGTTTCTGACGAACTTTATTAGCCTTCTCAGCAATACCGATTGCACCCTCTGCCGCTGCAAAAGACTCATGACCTGCTAAGAATGCAAAGCACTCTGTCTCTTCCTCTAATAACATTTTGCCTAAGTTACCATGGCCTAAGCCAACCTTACGGGTATCTGCAACAGAACCGGGAATACAGAAAGCCTGAAGGCCTTCTCCGATTGCTGCAGCAGCGTCTGCCGCTTTTTTGCATTCCTTTTTAATCGCGATTGCAGCGCCTACAGTGTAAGCCCAGCAAGCATTCTCGAAACAGATAGGCTGGATTTTCTTAACCTGCTCATATACATCCAGACCGGCATCTTTTGTGATTTTTTCAGCCTCTTCCAAGGAAGCGATACCATAGCTGTTTAATACGCTGTTGATTTTATCAATACGTCTTTCATATGATTCAAATAAAGCCATTCTATTGTCCTCCTTCTATTACTCTTTACGTGGATCGATAATCTTAACAGCGTCATCAACACGACCGTACTGGCCACATGCCTTTTCGTATGCTGTGTTAGGATCATCGCCTTTTTTGATGAAGTCTGTCATCTTGCCGAGGCTGACAAATTTGTAACCGATAATCTGATCGTCTTTGTCTAAAGCAATGCCTGTTACATAGCCTTCTGCCATTTCAAGATAACGAGGACCTTTTTTGAGGGTACCGTACATAGTACCAACCTGGCTTCTTAAACCTTTTCCTAAATCTTCAAGACCGGCGCCGATCGGAAGACCGTCTTCGGAGAATGCGGACTGTGTACGACCGTATACGATCTGTAAAAACAGTTCTCTCATTGCTGTATTAATAGCATCGCATACAAGGTCGGTATTTAATGCTTCCATTACTGTTAATCCCGGTAAAATCTCAGATGCCATTGCAGCTGAATGGGTCATACCGGAGCATCCGATTGTCTCAACCAGAGCTTCCTGAATGATGCCTTCCTTTACGTTCAGGGTCAATTTGCAGGCGCCCTGCTGGGGAGCACACCAGCCCACACCATGTGTCAAACCGGAAATATCTTCCACTCTTTTTGCCTGAACCCATTTTGCTTCTTCTGGGATTGGAGCACAGCCATGATGAACGCCCTGTGCCACACAAGTCATTTCTTCCACTTCTTTTGAATAAATCATGTGAAATCTCCTTTCAATTATGTAGAAATATATCATAACAAAATATGTCATATTTTGTTAGATTCACCTTAATTATTCTCTCATATTTTATGCAAAAAATCCAGTCATTTATGAACAAACCACTGAATTTTTATACAAGTTTTTTATTTTATCCTTTTCCGTCGTCAACAAAGGCCCATTCTCATACCATCTGACATAGCCAAGACGCCTTACTGCACCGGGAAAACTCCCATATCAGTTGAGCATCATACGGTCGTTGGCAAATTCGCCTCCGCTGACCTCTTCGAATTTGGCAAGAAGGTCCGAAACGTGAAGCTTTTTCTTCTCTTCCCCGCTGACATCGTAGATAATGTTGCCTTCATGCATCATGATCAGCCTGTTGCCGTGATTGATGGCATCCTTCATATTGTGGGTTACCATCATGGCAGTCAGCTGGTTTTCTTCAATAATCTTATCGGACAATGCCAAAACCTTGGCTGCCGTCTTGGGATCAAGGGCTGCCGTATGCTCGTCTAAAAGTAAAAGCTGAGGTTTCTCCAGGGAAGCCATAAGCAATGTGATCGCCTGCCTCTGTCCGCCGGAAAGAAGCCCTACCTTTGAGGTCAGTCGGTCTTCTAACCCCAAGTCCAGAGAGCTCAGTAATTTTTTATATTTTTCCCGTTCTTTTCGGGTAATGCTCCAGCTTAAAGTACGGTGTTTCCCTCTTCTGGCAGCAATGGCAAGATTTTCATCAATTCCCATATCCGCTGATGTACCCATCATAGGATCCTGGAATACTCTTCCGATATATTTGGCGCGTTTATGCTCGGGAAGCCTTGTAATATCCACGCCTCCTACGAAAATACTGCCGGAGTCTATGGGCCATACGCCTGCTATGGCATTTAACATAGTGGATTTACCCGCCCCGTTTCCGCCGATAATGGTTACAAAATCCCCTTCATTTAAAGTTATGGATACATTCGTCAACGCCTGTTTTTCATTTACCGTTCCGGGATTGAAAGTTTTACTTAAATTTTTAATTTCCAGCATCTGTCTTTCCTCCCTTCTTTACCTTTGCAGGATGCGTTGCTTTATATTTACCGCTCCAATAAGGAATTGCCAGGAAAACGGCAACAATCAATGCGCTGAAAAGCTTTAAGTCCGTAGTGCTCAATCCAAGCTGCAGTACAAGGGCAATGACCGCAAAATAAATCACACATCCTATGACTACGGAAAACAGCCTCAAAGCAAAATTACGGAATATTTTTCCGAATAACACTTCCCCGATGATAACGGATGCCAGTCCGATAACAATAGCGCCTCTTCCCATATTGATATCGGCATTTCCGTTATACTGGGCATATAAAGCGCCGGATAAAGCCACAAGACCGTTAGAAAGGACCAGCCCGATTATTTTACCGACATTGGTATTGATGCCCTGCGCTCTCGCCATATTTTCATTACAGCCCGTAGCGCGGACAGCCGAACCGATTTCCGTACCTAAAAACCAGTATAAAATACCGATTACCACCACTACAAATATAAGTCCGACTGCAATTGCCATGGTAATATATCTTAAGCTCACAACCAGGTCATATTTGTCCACACTGACAGCCTGATTGGACTTTCCCATAATTCTCATGTTGATGGAATACAGCCCCAGCTGACTTAGGATTCCTGCCAGAATTCCGGGAATACCCATAACTGTATGAAAAAATCCTGTTAAAAGTCCCGCCAGCATTCCAACCGCAAATGCCGCCAGAAGCGCAACATAGGGATTGATTCCCTTCATGATCAGCATAACCGCAACCGCACCGCCGGTACAAAGACTGCCGTCTACCGTCAAATCCGCAAAATCAAGAACCTTATAGGTTATGTAGACGCCGATTGCCATAATTCCCATTAACACACCCTGTGCAACGGAACCGGGCAGCGCATTTAACAATGCAACAAAATTAAACATATTAAAACCTCCAGGTAAATTCAATAGGCGGAAAAAGCCACCTAGCAGTTAGTATAACAAAAATGTGAAAAAGAAGAAATAAAAAAATCAAAAATAGTAAAAAAATCATGAAACGTAGCAAAAGGATGTGTAAAAACACACCCTTTTACAAAATCGTTCATTACACCGATTATAATATTACCTGCTTACTCTTCTTCCTTTTCAATTGCAACCAAGTCTTCGGGAATCGTCCAGTTAATGGATTCTGCAACTTCAGGATTGTACTTTGCAACAATACCGTCAGAAACAAAACCGATAGGAGTTGTTGCAGGATCAGCACCGTTTACAAGAATTTCATAAGCCATTTCGCCTGCTTTGTATCCTAAATCATAATAGCTGATACTTAAAGTTGCAAGTCCGCCGGAACCACACATATTTTCCTCTCCGCAGATAACAGGAATTCCTGCAGGAAGCGTTACATTCTTAACAATTTCCATATTGTCTGCAAAGGTATTATCCGTGGGAATGTATACACAGTCACATTCTGAGATTGCTGTTGTAATAACCGCCTGAACCTCATTGGAATCTGCCGCGGTATATACTTCATATTCAATGCCTGCATCACCCAGATACTGTGCGGCCAGATCAGCCTGATATACAGAATTTGCCTCGGATGAGCAGTACACAACAGCTACCTTTGTAATATCAGGGCACACTCTCTGTAATAATGCAATCTGCTCGTCAACAGGTGCAAGATCGGAAACACCGGTAACATTTGTGCCGGGTGCTTCATTGCTGTTGACTACTTCTGCCGTAATAAAGTCTGTTACACTTGTTCCCACAATGGGAATTTCATTGGTGGCAGCCGCAGCGGACTGAAGTGCAGGTGTAGCGTTTGCCATGATCAGGTCAACGCCGTCATTTACAAACTTTGTAGAAATAGTCGCGCAGTTTGTGGATTCGCCCTGTGCATTCTGATAATCAAAAGTAACATTATCGCCCAGCTTGTCCTTTAAGGCATCCTGAAACCCTTCTGTTGCCGCGTCAAGAGCCGGATGCTCAACCAGCTGAATAATACCTACATTGTAGGTTTCGCCGTCTGCGCCGGCGCCTTCAGCGTCTGTTCCTTCGCTGGTGCCATCTTCAGCTGCCGGAGCGTTTGTCTCATCAGCAGGTGCAGAACCGCAGCCTGTTAATAAGGATGCAGATAAAACGCCGACCAAAAGCATTGCCATGAGTTTTTTCATAATTTCTTCCTCCCTTTTCTTCTGCCGCAGCCGGGATGATTTTCCCGGATATACGACATTTACATGACATTTGTTGAATTCTTTATCACTTCAACTTAATAAAATATACAATACTTCTCATGATTCGTCAATAGAGAGAATATTATGAACCTCAGATAAATGACACTTTAAAAAACTATTTTTCATTAAATAATTTCAATCACATTGCCTTCCTGTTTATAAATGGAATTTTCATCCACCCATCCCCTTACGGAATTTAAAGGATAGATTCTTGTATTTTTTCCGATTACGGTACCGGGATTTAAAACCGTATTGCATCCGATCTGAACGCCATCCCCCACTACAGCTCCCAGCTTCCTTAAACCGGTTTCAATCTGCCCCAGAGGAAACTTAATGATAACGTTTTTCTTATCATTTTTAATATTGGATGTAATGGCTCCGGCCCCCAAATGCGCCTTGTATCCCAATACACTGTCGCCCACATAATTGTAATGGGGAACTTCTACCTCATCAAACAACAGGCTGTTTTTAATTTCACAGGAATTTCCGACAACAGCGCCCTTCCCGATAACAGCATTGCCGCGGATAAATGCACAATGTCTGATCTGCGCACCGGCGTCAATGATACAGGGCCCTGTAATGCTTGCACTGTCCGCAACGGATGCGGATTTTGAAATCCATATGTTATCTCCTATCTGGTCAAAGTCATCAGCGGAAAGCATGGGTCCTAACTGCATAATAAAAGACTCCAGTCTCGGCAGAACCTCCCATGGATAATCTATCCCGTCAAATAAAAATTGTGCCAGAGTTTTGTTGACATCCAGATAATTATCGATTTTGAACATTTGTAACATACGCTTCTCTCCCTTTTTTATTTTTTTGCTTTACCCTTTTTACCATTAGTTCCGGCATAATTGCTTTTCACATAGGACATACACCGGTTTAAGTAGCCTCTGTTGTCCGTCTGTTTTACATAGTCGGTCCTTCTGGTAATAAACCCCTTTAATTTTACCATATATTCGTCAGAAGTAATATCCCCGTCCGCTACTAGCGTCAGTCCTTTTTCCCAGCTGGCAGTCAGTTTCGGATCCAGCATGGACTTAATGGAACAGTTTACCACTTCATAAATAACCTCTCCCAGACATGCAGGGGTAATGATCTGCGTTTTTTTATTCAGGTTCAGATACCCGTTTGCCACCAGCTTTTTGAGAATTTCCGCCCTGGTGGCGGATGTACCGATGCCGCTGCCCTTAATCTGCTCCCTCAAATCCTCGTCCTCTATAAGCTGGCCCGCATTTTCCATGGCCAGAATCATGGAACCGGAATTGTATCGTTTGGGAGGAGATGTTTCGCCTTCCTTAATGCTCAGTCCTGCTATGGAAATCTCGCTTCCCTTTTTTAATGCGGCAAGTTTCAGACGAAGCGCATCGTCCACCCGGGCCTCCTGCTGGCCTCCCTCGTTCTCTCCGTTTTCGTCCCCTTCCTTCTCTCCCTCTTTTTTATCAGAATCCCTGTTTTTGGAAAAGCTGTAATTTACAGCTGTTAAGTAACCGGGATTTACCATGACCTTAAAGGAGGCGAAGAAAAATTCCTTCTCCTTTTGTAAGATCAGTGATAATTTTTCATATTCGGCAGGGGGATAAAAAATGCTTAAAAATCTGCCGCAGATTAATTCGTAGACCTTTGCCGCCGTGGGATGAAGGCTGTTTAATGCCGCAAATCCCTGTCCTGTGGGTATAATGGCATAATGGTCTGTAATCAGCTTATCGTTAACATACTTAGTCTTTGCAATTTTCTCATAGGATTTATTGCTTAAAATCCATGCCGCACGGTCTGCCATGGGAGCATAGGAACAAAGCCCCTTAATATTCTTATAGATTTCCTTTGCCACCGCTGTGGACAGCACTCTTGCGTCCGTTCTCGGATAGGTGGTCAGCTTTTTCTCATAAAGCTCCTGCACAATCCGCAGAGTTTCATCCGGACTGATTTTAAACAATCTGGAACAATCGTTCTGCAGTTCCGCCAGATTGTATAAGAGGGGCGGATTTTTCTTTTCTTTTTTCTTTTCCGCCTTGGAAACCGTCATTTTATCATGAGGCTGTAGCTTTTCTATGAGTTCCTTGGCAGTTTCTTCCTTTTTGAAGCCGTTTTCTTTATAGAGCAGAGGGGAATTATAATAGTCGGAGCTCTCCACAGCCTTCCATTCCGCTTCAAAAGAACTTCCTTCCAAATCCATTCCGCCTATTACGCGGTAAAAAGGCGTTTTCTCAAAATGCCGGATTTCCCTTTCTCTGTCAACTACCATTCCCAGCACGCAGGTCATAACCCGTCCTACGGAAACAACGGCATTTTTCTCCAATGAAAGGGCATTTTTGATATAATCGCCGTATTTTAAGGTAAGCAGCCTTGAAAAATTAATACCCATAAGGTAATCTTCTTTTGCCCGAAGATAAGCAGAAGCGCTTAAATTATCATACTCCGACAAGTCCTTGGCTTCCTTAATTCCCCGTAGGATTTCCTCTTCCGTCTGGGAATCTATCCAAACCCTTCGTCTTTCCTTCCCCGTTACATGGGCTTCCTGCTCCACCAGTCTGTATATGTATTCTCCTTCCCTTCCCGAGTCGGTACATACATAAATCCGTTTGACGTCAGCTCTGTTTAATAATCCGTTTACGATCTGGAACTGTTTCTTTACCCCGCCGATCACTTCGTACTTAAATTCATCTCCCGGCGGAAAAAAGGGCAAAGTCTTAAGAGACCACCTTTTCAAATTTTCATCGTATGCGTCAGGATAGCTCATGGTAACTAAATGCCCCACACACCAGGTTACAACTGCGCTTTCCGATTCCATATAGCCGTCAAAGGATTTCATCTGCTCCTTTAAGGCTTTGGCGAACTCCCTGGCAACACTGGGTTTTTCCGCAATATATAAACTCTTATCCATGTATATTCCTTTTGACTAAATTAAACGCTTGCGCTGTTTTGTCTTAATAAGCCCACAATCTCATCTGCAGGCATGGGTTTTCCCAGTAAAAATCCCTGAATATTATCACATTCGATTTTCTTCAGATATTCATACTGTTCCTCTGTTTCCACACCTTCGGCAACCGTTTCAAAGCCCAGCTTTTTAACCATGGAAATAATGGATTCCGTAATTACCTGGGTGCACTCGTCCTGAATGACCGTATCAATAAAGGATTTATCAATTTTGAGCGTATCGATGGGAAGACCTTTCAAATAAGACAAGGAAGAATAACCCGTTCCAAAATCGTCCAGGGAAATTTTAATTCCGTATTCCTTTAACATGCGGAGTTTTGCAACGACCTGGTCAAAATCATCAATTAAAACACTTTCTGTAATTTCCAACTCAATATCTTTGGGATTCACTCTGTATTTTTCCAGAATTTCCAATAGATTGCTGACAAAATCGGGTCTTTTATACTGTATGGAGGAAATATTTAAGGATAGCACCATATCGCAATTATAGTTTTCTCTCCATGCGGCATATTTGCGTATGCCCTCCTCCAATACCCATGTGCCTATGGGAACAATCATCCCGCTTTTTTCTGCAATGGGAATAAACACGCCGGGACTGATCATTTTTCCCGAATCATCCTGCCAGCGGATTAACGCTTCTACACCGCGCAGCTTCTGGGATTTGGAATCATACTGAGGCTGGTAATATAATAAAAACCGGTTCATATTAACGGCCTCTTTTAATTTGTTTTCAATATTAATATTGTCGATAAAATCCTGGAAAATCGGTGTTTCAAAATATCTTATGCTGTTAGGACCGTGTTCCTTGGCACGGAACATTACGATTTCCGAACAGTTAATCAGCTCCAGACTGTTCCCTGCCGACTCCGGAAATTCGGCAACTCCCGCACATACGGAAATGGATACCTCATGTCCGCCCATCAGATAGAAGGGCTCATTTACCCTTTGTACAATTTTATCAAAAAGTTTTTCGATACTGTGACTTCCTACCGGATTTTTTACCGCCATATAATAGGTATCGTCCGTTACATGGGCAATAATGGTCCGATCATCCATAAACTCTTTTAAAAACAAACCAAAGGTCTGAATCAGTTCATCTCCCGCAACCAGACCCAGTCCGTCATTTATTTTTTTGAAGTTATCGATATCCACACACATAACGGCAACAATTTCCCCGTTATCCTGAGCGTCTCTGATCCACTCGCTCAATACACGTACAAAGTAGTTCCTGTTATATAGCCCGGTCAGCACATCATAATATGCCATATATCGTAATTCTTCATTTTGCTTTTTAAACTTGGTAATATCTCTGATACGCAGTACCTTTTCAGCGGGTACGCCATTCTCATATTGAACCGTACATTCAAATTCCAACCATTTTCCCAGCGAAGGAACATAACATTCCATTCCTTTGTTCTTTTCGCCGGACTTTTCCAGAAAAAGTATCTCTCTTAATTCACTTTTATCCTTATCCTCTACCAAATCCAGCAGCTTTCCCATATCTTGCGGCGTATCTGCCTGAAAATCAAAAAAGCCTTTCCATTTTCCCAATGCATCAATCTTATTCTTTTGGAAATCAATATAAAGAAATGCATTCTGGGAAGTTGAACAAACCAACTGATACATTTTCTCCTTATTGTTCAATTGCTGATTTAATGCACGAACCATGTCAAGTTGAAATTGTAAACCGTCCATTGTTCAACCTTCCCTTTCCTGCTTAACCCCCTCCACTGCTTACAGTGTGAGAAAGATCATTATTTTTTAGAAATGAATCCCTGTGCCTTTAATAATTCCGCACACAAAACGGCACCGCCTGCAGCGCCTCTTACGGTATTATGGGATAATCCTACGAACTTATAATCATAAATGGTATCTTCCCTTAATCGTCCGATAGAAATTCCCATTCCCTTTTCATAATCCACATCAGCCTTTACCTGTGGTCTGTTGTCCTCTTCCATATACCGGATAAACTGCTTGGGTGCGGAAGGCAGTTCTAATTCCTGGGGAATGCCTTTGAAAGCTGTCAGCTTTTCAATCAGCTGTTCTTTAGAAGGTTTCTTTCTGAATTTCACAAATACGGCAGCCGTATGTCCGTTCAATACGGGAACCCGGATACACTGGCAGGAAATCTTAGGCTCCGATGCGGGAACAATCTCTCCGTTTTCCACTTTACCGTAAATTCTCAAAGGCTCTTTTTCGCTCTTTTCCTCTTCGCCGCCGATATAAGGGATAATATTTTCCACCATCTCCGGCCAATCCTTAAATGTCTTTCCTGCACCGGAAATCGCCTGATAAGTAGTTGCAATGACTTCATAAGGCTCAAACTCACGCCATGCATAAAGAACCGGCGCATAGCTTTGGATCGAACAATTAGGCTTTACTGCCACGAATCCTTTTGTAGTGCCTAAACGTTTCTTTTGTGCCTCAATAACCTCTGTATGTCCGGGATTGATTTCCGGAATGATCATGGGTACATCCGGAGTCCATCTATGGGCGGAGTTGTTGGAAACAACAGGTGTTTCCGTCTTTGCATAGGCATCCTCGATTGCCCTGATTTCTTCTTTTGTCATGTCAACGGCGGAAAAAACAAAATCAACTTCTGCAGCAACCTTTTCCACTTCATTAACATTTTTAACGATTATATTTTTAACTGTCTCCGGCATGGGGGTATCCATTTTCCATCTGCCGCCTACAGCCTCTTCATAGGTCTTTCCCTCAGATCTGGGACTAGCCGCAATGGTAGTTACCTCAAACCATGGATGGTTCTCCAACAAAGAAATAAATCTCTGTCCTACCATACCCGTTCCGCCTAAAATGCCGACTTTTAATTTCTCACTCATTTTTCATTCTCCTCACTCGTTTTGTAACTATTTATATGAGCCGATAACCTACTGCCTGCTGCAGAAGAATACCGGCTTATAGCCTTTTAATAAATCAAATCTCTGTCCTTCCAGTCGCTTTGAAGGTATTCCTTCTCCATGGCAATGACCTTTTCCATGGCGCTCTTTCCCGGCGCTCCCATGGTAAGCCTCTTTTCCACGCAGGTTTTTAAGCTGACGGCATCATAAATATCTGGCTCAAAAACTTCACTGATTTCCTTGAACTCTTCCATGGATAGATCCAGAATCCCTTTATTCTTTTCGATGCAAGTCAGCACAAGCTTACCAACGATACCGTGCGCGTCCCTGAAAGGCACTCCGTGGTTTACCAGATAATCCGCCGCATCGGTGGCATTGGTAAATCCGTTTATAGCGCTGCTCTCCATAACATCCTTCCTAAATTTCATGGTGGCAATCATACCGTTAAACAATGCAAGGCATCCCTTTACCGTATCAATAGCGTCAAAGGTCAGTTCCTTGTCCTCCTGCATATCCTTATTGTATGCAAGGGGAATCCCTTTTAAAACAGTAAGCATGGACATGAGCGCACCGTAGACCCGCCCCGTTTTTCCTCTGACTAACTCTGCAATATCAGGATTTTTCTTTTGGGGCATAATGCTGCTTCCCGTGGAATAGGCATCATCAATTTCCACAAAACGATACTCGTTGGAATTCCAGATAATGATTTCCTCGCAAAACCGGCTTAAATGCATCATAACGGTGGACATGGCGCTTAACAGCTCTACGAGATAGTCCCTGTCAGCCACGGAATCCATACTGTTTAAGGTAGGGCCTTCAAAGCCCAGAAGAGACGCCGTATATATCCGGTCAAGGGGATAGGTTGTACCCGCAAGGGCGCCGGAACCTAAAGGACAATAATTCATCCTGCGGTAAATATCCCGCATGCGCAGCCTGTCCCGTTTAAACATCTCAAAGTATGCTCCCATATGATGGGCTAATGTAACCGGCTGGGCTTTTTGTAAATGGGTAAAGCCCGGCATATAGGTCTCCGTGTTTTCTTCCATAACCCAAAGAAGCGTTGTAAGCAGTTCCTTTAACAGCTCGTCCATATTGATAATTTCGCTTCGGATATACAGCTTCATATCCAGTGCAACCTGATCGTTACGGCTGCGTCCCGTATGAAGTTTTTTGCCTGTATCGCCGATTCTGTCAATCAGATTCGCCTCTACAAAGCTATGGATATCTTCATATTCTTCCGTAATCTCAAGCTTACCATTTTCCACATCCTCACGGATGCCGGTCAGTCCTTTTACAATGGCATCTTTTTCTTCTGTTTTCAATATACCTTGTTTGTGGAGCATGACCACATGTGCAATGCTGCCTTCGATATCCTGTCCTAAGAATTTGCTGTCAAAAGAAATGGACGCATTAAAGCGGTAAACAAGCTCATCCGTATCTTTTGTAAAACGTCCTCCCCATAGCTGTGCCATGATTTTCATCCTCCAGATTTAAAGTTAAAACTAACCTTGATAATATCATACCGACTTTGTTTTTTCAAGAAATACAGTACAAAAACCCCTCACAAAGTCTCTTTTTCTACATACATTAGTAAAAAAGAGGTCAAATAATTCATGGAACCCTATATTTCATTACAAGGCGTTTCCTTTTCCTATCATCGTCCTGATGGAGAAATCGAAGCGCTTTCCGATATTTCCTTTACCGTTTCAAAGGGCGAATTCGTTTCCCTGGTAGGTCCCAGCGGATGCGGCAAATCCACCATTTTGTCCATTCTGGCGGGACTTAATGCGGCCGAAGCGGGCACTATTACCATAAACGGGGATGTTTCCTTCGGCTATATGTTTCAGCAGGATTTACTACTTCCGTATAACACTATCTGGAAAAATATATCCTTAGGCCCTGCCATTCATAAATCATTGAATTCCGAAACAAAAAAAAGGCTTGAGGAATTATTATATAAATACGGTTTATCCCAGTTTAAGGATAAATTCCCCGGTCAGTTGTCCGGCGGTATGCGTCAGCGCGCCGCACTGATCCGCACCCTGGCATTAAATCCCGATACCCTTCTTTTAGATGAACCCTTCAGCGCCCTGGACTACCAGACCAGACTTTTAGTTGCCGACGACATCGGCAAAATCATAAGACAGGAAAACAAAACCGCCATCTTAGTTACACACGACCTTTCTGAAGCAATCAGCCTTTCCGACAAAATCATCGTATTGTCCGGCAGGCCGTCCAGAGTTGTAAAAATCATGGATATCAATATTCCCTGTAAAGAAAAAGGTTCTCTTGCTGTCAGGAAACATCCTGCATTTGGGGAGTATTTTCAAATATTATGGAAGGAGATGAATCCCCCTGATGAGCGAACAGCATAAAGAATATTTAATTTCACTCAAAAAATATCACCGCAAAATCAAATTTTTCCGTTTTCTGGTCTTTGCCATTTTTCTTATTTTGTGGGAAACAGCCGCCAATTTGAACTGGATTGACGCTTTCTTTTTCAGTTCCCCCTCCCGCATTGTCGGCAGTGTTTTTTCCATGGGAAAAACAGGGGAACTTTTTACACATATCGGATATACCCTTGCGGAAACTGTGTTGAGCTTCTTTTTTGTTATGCTTTTGAGTGTAGTATGCGCGTCCCTCTTATGGTTTTCAAAGTCCATGGCAGCCATATTTGAACCGACCCTTGTCATTTTAAACAGCCTGCCCAAATCCGCACTGGCGCCTTTATTCATTGTATGGCTTGGAACCGGCATGAAAACCATTATTGTAGCCGGAATTTCCGTGGCGATCTTCGGCTCGATCATCAGCTTATATACACAATTTCATCAGACAAATCCCGAAATGGAAAAACTGATTTTAACACTTGGGGGAAACAAGTGGGACATATATAGAAGGATCGTCATTCCTTTTTCCATACCGACATTGATCAATTCCATGAAGGTCAATATCGGACTTTCCCTGGTAGGAGTTGTAATCGGGGAATTTCTTGCCGCAAGACGGGGACTGGGTTATCTGATCATTTATGGAACCCAGGTATTTAAGCTGGATATGGTCATCTCGTCTATTATTATTTTGTGTATCATAGCATACGGTCTATACTTTGGTATCCAGAAGCTTGAGAAATGCGTGAATATGGATGTGTAGAAAAGCCAAAATGAAACATAAAAAAGCTTCTGCCTATTTACAGTCCCGCAAAAACCCGGCAGGGCTGTAAATAGCCAAAGCTTTCTTTTTATTGCCTTTTTTCCTTTACCGCTTTTTCCAGCCGTGTCAACGCCCGTTTAAGGGTCTCTTTGGGACACGCTGCATTGATTCTCTGGAAGCCTTTTCCCTCATCGCCGAAAATGCTGCCGCCATCCAGCCACAAGCCGGCTTTATGAATCATGAAATCATCCAATTCACTATCCGCCAGCTTAAGCGCCCTAAAATCCAGCCACGCCAGATAGGTGCCTTCCGGCATGATCATTTTTACTTCCGGAAGCCTTGTTTCCAAAAACTCCCTGATATAGGCAAGATTCTCCTTAATGTAGGCGAGCATTGCCTCATACCATTCCCCTCCCTTTTCATAAGCAGCCTGACAAGCTATCAGCCCCGCCGCATTAATCTGGCTGTAACCGGATGCGTCAATCTGCTTTTTAAATTTCCTTTTCAATTGAGAATTTGCAATGAAAATATTGGATACCTGAAGTCCCGCAATATTAAAAGTCTTGCTGGGAGATGTGCAGGTAATGGTAAAATCCAGATACTCTTTTTTTATATCTGCAAATACCTGATGCTTTCCTTCATAAACAAAGTCCTCATGAATTTCATCGCTGACTACGATCACATCATATTTCCGGCAAATCTCCCCCAGCCGCTCCAGCTCTTCTTTCGTCCAGACCCTTCCTACAGGATTGTGGGGATTGCATAAAAACAGCAATTTTACTTTCTCTTTCACAATTTTCTCTTCCAAATCCGCAAGATTCATTTCATATTTTCCGTTTTTATTCTGCACCAGACTGTTATTGACAACTTTTCTGTCATTATCCTTTATAACTTCGCTGAAAGGATAGTAAACCGGCTGCTGGATCATAACGCCGTCTCCCTCCTTCGTAAAAGCCTTAATTGCCATTGCGAGGGCAAATACCACCCCGGGGGTTTTAACCAGCCATTTCTCATAAACCTTCCACCCGTGCCGCTCCTCCATCCATGCCGAAAGCGCGGCAAAATAATCTCCCTTTGCCTCGCTGTAGCCATATATTCCGTGCTCTGCCTGGCTATGGAGCGCCTCCTGAATATAGGAGGAAACCCTAAAATCCATATCTGCCACCCAAAGGGGAAGAATGTCTTCCGGCATTCCCCTTGCAGCCGCAAAATCATACTTCAGGCAATTTGTATTCCTTCTGTCGATTACCGCATCAAAATCCAGATTTTTCTCAGCCATGATATTTCTCCTCTCCCGCTTTAAATAATGCTTCCAGTTCTCCTATCAGATCTTTTATATTTTCAATTCCGACAGAAAATCTCAAGGTTCTGTCGGTAATGCCGTTCTTTTCCAATTCGTTGGCGGGTACGTCCGCATGGGTCTGGGTCAGGGGATAAGTCAGAAGCGTTTCCGTCCCTCCAAGACTTTCCGCAAACCGGATCAGCTTAACATTTCGAAGCAGATACTGAGCAAATTCCTTATGGTCCACATCAAAGGTAATCATCGCTCCGAATCCCCTGCTCTGTCGTTTCATAATTTCATATCCCGGGTGGGACTTTAACCCCGGATAGATTACCTTCGTCACTCTTTTCTGTCCCAGAAGCCATTCCACAATTCCCGCCGCATTTTCCTGGGCTCTGTCCATTCTGACTGCCAGGGTCTGTATTCCCCTCATGATCAGCCAGCTGTCAAAAGGAGACAGGCCTGCTCCGGTTGTTTTAATAATATATCGCAGCTGCCGGCTGATTTCCTCCCGGTTTGTAACTGCAAATCCTGCAATGGTATCGTTATGTCCTCCCAGGTATTTGGTTCCGCTGTGAACCACGATATCCGCTCCCAGCTCCAGAGGATTCTGCAGATAAGGAGAAAGAAAGGTATTATCCACAATCAGAAGAATTCCCCGCTCCTTTGTAATTTTCCCAAGCTTTCTGATATCTGTTACATGCATCATGGGATTGGTAGGCGTTTCTAAGTATACTGCTTTGGTTTTTTCTGTTATGGATCGACTGATATTTTCCCTGCTGCAATCCACAGCCGTTATGGATATTCCGTTTTTTTCGCTGATATTTCGGAAAAGCCTGACACTTCCGCCATACAAATCCGAATCCACAATGATATGATTTCCCGGGCGGAACAATTCCATGACTGCTCCGATTGCAGCCATACCGCTGGAAAATGCCAGAGCGTCAGTTCCTTTTTCCATGGATGCAACAATCCTCTCCAATTGCTCCCTTGTGGGGTTTTGCAATCTTGTATAATCATATCCCGTGCTTTCTCCTACTCCCCTATGGGCAAAGGTTGCCGTCTGGTAAATAGGAAAGCTGACAGCGCCATATCTGTTTTTACCATCGTCTCCCTCCAAGTGAAGACATCGGGTTTCTATTCCATACTCCATAATTATGACTCACTTTCTATATCGGATTTTCTATTATTTATTTTATACATGCCTTCTATCCAGTTTTTTGGAAAACATCATGCCAAGTCCCTGCAATATCTGAGCCAATACTACCAGAATAATGATGGTAACAATCATAATATCAGTCTGGTATCTGTGATAGCCATATCTGACGGCAATGTCCCCCAGACCGCCTCCTCCCACTGTTCCCGCCATGGCGGAATATCCGAGAATGGTTCCTATGGCAATGGTAACGCCGACCAGCAAAGAGGTTCTGGCTTCCGTAAGAAGCACCTTCCATATAATGGTAAAGGTTCCTGCACCCATGCTCTGTGCAGCCTCTATCACTCCCTTATCAACTTCCTTCAGTGAAGATTCCACCATACGGGCAATAAAGGGAGCCGCTGCAATGACCAGAGGCACAATCGTGGCCGAAGAACCATAGCTTTTCCCCACGATGGCCTTTGTCAGGGGAATGACCAGTATCAGCAAAATCAGGAAGGGAATGCTGCGGACAATATTGGCGATAAAATCCAGTATCTTATAAATAAAAGTATTAGGCTTTATTCCTTCTTTATCCGTAATCGCCAGAACAATTCCCATGGGAAGTCCCAGCACATATCCGAACAAGGTGGAAACAAGCGTCATATAAAGAGTTGCCCCCGTTCCTTCCAGAAGCATCTTTACAATCGTATTATCCCACATAGCTGTCCACCTCCTCTACTCCCAAACCCTTTTTTTGGAAATATTCTACTATCTTATCCGCAATTTCCACGGAATCCGGCAGCTGTAAAATCATTTCGCCCTCCGCATTTCCGTTAATTGTTTTTGTATCCGCATATAAAATATTGACGGGCGTTTTACATTCCAGAATAATGTTTCCTATTACAGGCTCAAAAGCCGATTTTCCTGCAAAGGTCACACGGATTTTCCGTTCCCCTTTCATACGGCTGATATGGGCGAATCCTTTGAGCAGCAGCTTTTTCGCCGCCTCCGTTTTCGGCGTCCGGAACAATTCCTCCACAGCGCCGCTCTCTGCCAGCCTGCCATGATCCAAAACAGCCACATGGGAACATATTTCCTGTACCACACTCATCTCATGGGTAATGACCACTATGGTAATTCCCCGTTCCCGGTTAATTTCCTTTAACAGATTCAGAATGGATTTTGTTGTCTGGGGATCCAATGCACTGGTGGCTTCATCGCAGAGAAGTATTTCCGGGTTGTTGGCAAGAACTCTGGCAATTGCCACCCTCTGCTTCTGCCCGCCCGAAAGCTGCGCCGGATATGCGCCTGCCTTTTCTGCAAGTCCCACCGTTTCCAAAAGCTCCATTGCCCTTTTTCTGGCTTTTGCCTTTTTGACTCCTGCAATTTCTAAAGGAAAACAGACATTATCCAGCACGCTGCGCTGCATCAGAAGATTAAAATGCTGGAAAATCATACCTATATTCCGCCTTGCCTTTCTCAGCTCTTTTTCCGGTAAATCCCCAAGACTCTTTCCATTGACAAAAACCTTTCCTCCGGAAGGCTTTTCCAATAAATTCAGGCACCGTACCAGAGTGCTTTTTCCTGCGCCGGAAAGTCCGATGATGCCGAAAATATCTCCTTTTTCTATATCGAAGTTTATATCCTTTACCGCTTCCACTTCTCCGTTTTTTGCATAAAATGTTTTGCTTACATGGGAAACCCTGATAATCGGTTCCATAAACTCTCCTCCTGCCGGTTGACTTGTTCTCTGCCGCAAAGCCCAGAGCATATTTATATATCCGCAAGCCGTTTCCCTGCGGATATATTCTTTTTGCTGCATATCAAACAGATAGCAGCGGCTTATTTATATAGCATTCAGCCCTCAAAAGGAATGACTGCTCCGTCATAATGATCCTCAATGTACTGCTTGATTTCATCGGATTTCAGAATTTCTACCAGGGCCTTGATTCCTTCGTTTTCTTCATTACCCTCTTTTATTGCAATGACATTTACATAGGTTTTTGCCGCTTCAGAATCTGATGTTTCATAAGCAACTGCATCCTTTCCTACGGAAAAACCTGCTTCCAGCGCATAATTGCCGTTTAATACCACAAAAGCAACCTCATCCTTTACACGGGAAACCTGTGCCGCTTCCAATTCCTGGATTTTAACATTCTTAAAATTTTCTTCAATATCATTTACCGTAGCTGTCAGACCTGCGCCGCCTTTTAATTTAATGATTCCGTTAGCTTCTAACAGTAACAATGCTCTTGCCTCGTTTGTTGTATCGTTAGGTACTGCAATCACATCCCCATCCTCCAGTTCGTCCAAAACACTTTTTGTACCTGGATAGATTCCGAAAGGCTCATAATGAATACCGCCAATATTCACAAGATGTGTTCCCCTCTCCTCGTTGAACTCATTCAGATAAGGGATGTGCTGAAAATAATTTGCATCAATTTCTCCGCTCTCCACAACAAGATTAGGCTGTATATAATCGTCAAATACCCTTATTTCCAAATCCCAGCCCTGTTTTGCCAGAAGCGCTTCTGCCTGCTCTAAAATTTCCGCATGAGGCGTGGCGGAAGCTGCTATGGTAATCTTTCCCTTAATCTCAACAGGTTCTGATGCTTCTGATGCCGCCTCCGAAACAACGCCTCCTTCTACCACAAGGCTGTCAAGATCCACTTCTGTTCCGTATACAGGCGCAAGAGTTGCATTATAATCCGCATGGAAAAACTCTTCTTCTGCCAATGCTTTGATTTCTTCATTGATCCAATCCAGTAAAGTTGTATTTCCTTTGGATACCGCCGGTGCAATGGTGTCCAGGCTGCCGATGGATTCAATTCCTACAGTAAATCCTTCATTCTGGATTGCCCATGCCAGCACTTCCGTATTATCTGTGGAGAATGCGTCTCCCCTGCCGTCTAATAATGCGTTATAGGCTTCCGTATACTGGTCAAATTTCAGCAGGTTTACATCCGGATAATTTTCTGTAAAGAATGTTTCTGCCGTAGTTCCTTTTGTAACGATCAATGTTTTGCCGTTTAATTCCTCCGGGGAAGTAATAAGTGCGCTATCAGGCGATACGACGCCCAGAGCCACTTTCATGTAAGGCAGTGCAAAATCAACGGATTCCGCTCTTTCTTCCGTGACAGTGAAATTAGCCAGAATGATATCTACCTTTCCGCTTTCCAGATATTCCACACGGCTTGCAGCTTCTGTGGATACATATTCCACATCCACGCCTAAATCCTTCGCAAGACGTTCTGCAAAATAAACGTCATAGCCCTGATAATTTCCGCTTTCATCTACGTATCCGAAAGGATTTTTGTCGCTGAAAACGCCGATTTTAATGGTACCGCTTTCCTTGATCTCATCCAAGGTACGATAGACGGCATCTGCGCCATCTGCCTTTGCACTGTCTCCATCTGCCTCGTTTGTCATTACCACAACATTCTGCTTGCCGCAGCCTGTTAAAGCTCCTATAGCAAATACAAATGTCAACAGTAGTGTTAATAATTTTTTCATATAGCTTTTCCTCCTCTTTCTCTTTCCATATGAAATGAAAATGTATTCAAAAACCGTTTTGCTCTGTCGGTTTTTGGCCTTGTAAAAAATTTTTCCGGCGTATCTGTTTCCAGGATTTCTCCGCCGTCTAAAAACACAATCCGGTCTGCAACCGCCCTTGCAAATTGCATCTCATGTGTAACAATCATCATTGTGGAGCCGCTTTTGGCAAGCTCCAGCATAACGTCCAATACCTCTCTGACCATTTCCGGATCCAAAGCCGCGGTCACTTCGTCAAAAAGCATGATTTCCGGTTTCATGATCAATGCCCTGACAATTGCCACCCGCTGCTTCTGTCCTCCCGAAAGCTGTCTGGGAAAAGCATTCTTTTTATCAAGAAGTCCGATACGCTCCAAAATCCTTTCCGCTTCTGCCTCTGCCTCCTTTTTATCTCTTCCCTGCACCTTTGTTGGCCCCAGCAAAATATTGTCTGTCACTGTCATATGGGGAAACAAATCATAGCTTTGGAACACCATGCCTATTTTCTGTCTGACTTCGCTCCATTTTGTTTTGTTTTCCGTAATGACCTCTCCATCTAAAAGAATTTTCCCGGACTGAATCTGTTCCAGTCCGTTTATACATCGCAGCAATGTGCTCTTTCCACATCCCGACGGTCCGATTATGACCACTACTTCGCCTTTATGGACGTTCAATGAAACATCCTTTAAAACGGGGCCGTTTCCGTAATCTTTATGTAAATGTTTTATTTCCAGTAGTTTTTCTTTTTCCTTCAAGATTTTATGCCTCCTTTAATTCTTCCACTTTTTCTCCAGCCATCCCGCCATGGTGGAAATCGGCCAGCATACGATAAAATAAAGGAAGAAAATCGTTCCATAAATCCAAAGCGCCGAATCCGGCACGGTATACCTGTTTGCCTCTATAATCTGCTGGGCAACCTTTAATACCTCCACCACTCCGATCAAAACGATCAGGGAGGTGGTCTTGATCATTCTGGTGGTCAGATTAATTGCCAAAGGCGTCAGGCGCTGCAGCGTCTGGGGAATGATAATGTATCTGTATATCTGAAGCTTCGTCAATCCTATGGCCGCACCGCTTTCATACTGATGCCCTGGAATGGATATAAGCGCTCCTCTGACCAGATCTCCCATTTCCGCCGTCCCCCAAAGGGTAAAAACAATGACCGCCGATATCTCGCCTGAAAGATTAATGCCAAAGCTTTTTGTCAGTCCAAAGTAGACAAGAAAGAGCAACACCAGCTGGGGCATGATTCTCATGGATTCCAGATAAATCTTCGTGATACATTTTGTAACCGGATTCTTTAGCGTCATTACCATACCCAGCAGAATTCCTAAAACCACCGACAGGATTACTGCCGTAAGGGAAATCTTTAAGGCTACGCCAAGTCCCTTTAAAAGCCGGATAAAGTTATTGCCCATAAATAAAACCCTAATTCCCAAATCCTGCATAGCGCAGCCTCCTTTCCAGGAACGACGCGGCTACGGATATAGGAAGCAGCAAAACCAGATATGCTATAACCAGCATAAGCAGCGCTTCGTCGGTCTTGTAATACAGACCGATCAAATCCTTTGCCACATACATCAAATCCGCCAATGCCAAAACGCTGAATACCGAAGTTTCTTTGATCAGAAATATCATATTGGCACAAAGCCCCGGAACAGAAAGTGACAGCGCCTGGGGAAGTATGACATATCTCATAACCTGACCGTGTTTTAAGCCTATGGACAATGCCGATTCCTCCTGCACCTTATCAATGGCATTAAGACCGCTTCGAAACGCCTCGGCCATGTAGCTTCCGCCCAGAAAGCTGAGACCTATTATGGCACAGGCCTGGGAACTGAAACGGATGCCGGCCTTCGGCAATCCAAAGTACAGGAAAAACAGCTGAACCAGCAGCGGAGTGTTTCGCGATAGTTCTATGTAGATGCCGGCAATTCTTTTTAAGACCGGAATCTTGAAATATTGAATCAGCGAGACAGATAACCCGATCAGCAGGGAAAAGAAAATTCCCACAATTCCCAGGCCAATGGTAAGACCTGCAGCTTTTACATATAAAGGAATATATTTGATGATAAATTCCGTATCCAACTTTCTGCTTTTCCTTTCCTGTTTTTTGTATTCCTATCGGAATAATAGGATTATATGACGTAAATATGCCTTTGTCAATAAATCCGGATATCGTATATTTCTACAGCTTGCTATAGCACAAAACTATAGCATATCTCTATTGCCATGAAAGGACTGTTACAAAATAATAATACTGGCACAGGACAAATCATTGGTTAAATCATATACCCTGCCGCTTTCAAGTCCCACCACAGTGGGTCTTAATACCGCCTCCGAGTGGTTTTCCACCACACAGGCATCCTCTCCGTTACTCAGCTGTACTACGGTATCCACCGGATACAGAATGACGCTTCCTAAAAAGCTTCGCATTGCGGTAATATCCAATTCCGCTGTCATGGACATGATAATTTCAATGGCGTCACGCTGTGACATACCCTTTTTATAGGGCCGCTCAGTAACCAGAGCATCATATACATCTACAACAGATAAAATCTTTGCATAAGGAATTATTTTTTCTGCTGTTACTCCCATGGGATAACCGGTTCCGTTTACTTTTTCATGATGCTGCAATACAGCCGTGGCTATGGGCATGTTAAAATCGTCTTTTTCCTTTAGAATCTGATATCCATATACCGAATGCAGCTTCATTACTTCAAACTCATCATCAGTCAGTTTCGCCGGCTTATTTAAGATTTCCAGAGGAATCTTGGATTTCCCCATATCATGGAGCAGCCCCGCAATACCGATATTGTAAACTTCCTCCTTGCCCATTCCCATTTTCTTGGCAACGATCATGGACATGGTAGCCACATCCACACTATGCTTGAAAGTATATTCATCACTGGTTTTCAGCGCAGAAATGTCCACGGCTATGGCCGCGTTATCATCAATAGCCTTTAACAGATTTTTTGTAATATTGGCAGATGTGGAAGTAAAGGCGGGAGAATCCGTGTCATTATATAAAAACTGGATTCCTTCCGACACCCTCTTCTTAATGCTTTCAGAAAGCTTGACTTTGGCAGGGTCCGGCGTACGCATTTTGGATATATGATTCCTTGCGACTGCAGAAACGGGCTTTTGCTCCGATTCCTTTAACGGCTCCGGCTCCTCTTCCCCTTCCGAAACATAGACGCCCGTTATGCCCATGCGCGAAAGCGCCTCTATCTGATATGCATTAAGATGTGTCCCTTTAGCAATCAAAACACGGTCTAACCGATCCTTTATATTCTGGTCTATCCGCATTCCTTCCTGAATTGCCGCTATTCTTACAAAATACCTTTTAATCATATAGTTTCCCTTGTATCACAATTTCACAGCCACTATTTACTGTTCCTGCTAAATATTTATTCATTTAACAATATAACACAAAAGCACATCTAATAAAAGATGTGCTCTCCAGTCAAAAGCTGAAAATGGGACTCGAACCCACGACCCCTTCATTACGAGTGAAGTGCTCTACCAACTGAGCTATTTCAGCTTGGCATGAATACCAAATGTAATTATATACAAACTTTCCCTTTTGTGCAACAATAAATTTTTATTTCTTTCGCAATTTTTCTATTCCTTTTCCATATGTACATCCAACTGAGGATAGGGAATCATAATACCTTCCTCGTCAAAACACAACTTGATATTTTCTAAGAGCTCCCCACGCAAGGTCCAGTAATCCTCTGTTTTTACATGGCATTTTACCGCCAAAACCACAGAACTGTCTGCAAGATCGTCTACTACCACAACCTTATCCTTATCCGGCAAAACAAGAGGATTTTCATTAATAAGCCGAGTCAAAACAGCCTTTGCCTTTTTGATATCCGAATCGTAAGATATTCCCACGGTAACGTCCAGTCTCCTGAAATTGGCCGCCGTCACATTGACAAGACTGGTATTTGCCAATGTCCCGTTTGGCAGCACAACAGTCTTTCCGTCAAAGGTTAAAAGCTTGGTATAAAACATCTGTATTTCCGTAACAGTTCCCTCGTTGCCCTGGGAATCCTCTTTGATATAATCGCCTACCTTAAACGGCTTAAGCAACAAAATCAATACGCCGCCTGCAAAATTGGATAAGCTGCCCTGCAAAGCCAGGCCCACAGCCACGCCTGCAGAACCCACTACTGCTACAACGCTGGCTGCATCCAGCCCGAATCCGCCGGCTACCATAAAGCCAAGGATGATATAAAGCCCTACCTTGATAAAAGAATCCAAAAACTGGACAACTCCTACATCCGCGCCCGCTCTTTTTAAGGATTTTTTTACAATCCTTCGGATGATTTTTATCAACGAAACGCCTATAAACAAAAACACCACTGCAAGCAGAATCCGGACTCCCAAATTCAATGCCTTCTGGGGCAGTTCTTCTAAATACTGCTTGATGATACCGATTTCCTTTTCCACATCTTCAGGAGATATATTATCCGCAGCTAAAATCTCATACAAAAAACTCATGCTTTTTCCACCTCAATTTTTTTGCGCTGTTTTTCCAACTCTTTGGCTTTTTCTGCAAGCTCTTTTGCATATTGAGATTCTTCTTCGGCTCTCTTTAAAGCTTCCTTTGCCATTCTCTCAGCTTCCCGGGCCCTGACCTTCGCTTCCTCAGCGGCAGCCTTTGCCACATTTTCCGCTTCAACGGCCTTTCTTAAGCGTTCTTCCTCCAAGCGACGCTGCCTTTCCAATTCTTTCTTCTTTTCTATTTCAGCCTTTTCTTTTGCTGTAAAAGGCGTATAAGAAAAGACAGTCACACTAAACGCCGGCAGCTTGATCCTGATGGATTCTTCCCTTTCGTCACATTCATCATCCTTGCTTACAAGAATTTTGGTATTGGCAAATCCGCTTCCCCCAAACTTCTTTGCATCGGAATTAAAAATCTCCTTATATTTGCCTGCAAAGGGAACTCCGATTTTGTAATCCTCTCTGTCAACTCCCGAAAAATTACATGCCACCAGTAAGGTTTCCTTTTCTTTTCCTGTTTTTCTCAGGAAGATTACAACATTTTCATCAGCGGAAATATTGTTAATCCACTCAAACCCTTCGGCCTTTTCGTCCAATTCATATAAAGCGGGATGCTCCTTATAAAATTTATTTAATTCCGCCACATACCCCTTTAATTTCTTATGATCATCATATTGAAGCAGCTCCCACTCAACGCTGCGTTCTTCGTTCCATTCATTAAATTCGCCAATATCCTGCCCCATAAATAAGAGCTTCTTCCCGGGATGCATCATCATAAAACCATATGCGGCCCGAAGATTTGCAAACTTTTCGGGAACTTCTCCCGGCATTTTACCGATGAGGGACGCCTTGCCGTGCACTACCTCGTCATGAGACAATACCAGAACAAATTTTTCACTATATGCATAAATCATGCTGAAGGTCAGCTCGCCGTGTCTTCCTGCCCTGAATAAAGGATCGCATCTCATATAATCCAGAAAATCATTCATCCAGCCCATGTTCCACTTATAATCAAATCCCAGACCGTCTTTTTTGATTTCGCCGGTTACATTAGGCCACGCGGTGGACTCCTCCGCAATCATGAGAACGGAAGGCTCCATCTTCTTCATAATACTATTCAAGTGCTTCAAAAATTCCATAGCTTCCAGATTTTCTTTTCCGCCATACATATTGGCAATCCATTCGCCGTCATTTTTGCCGTAATCCAGATACAGCATGGACGCCACCGCATCCATACGGATTCCGTCTGCATGGAATTCCTTTGCCCAATATAAAACATTGGAGATTAAATAGTTTTTGACCTCCGGTCTCCCGTAATTATAGATTAAAGTGCCCCAATGAGGATGAAAGCCCTGTCTGGGATCTTCATGCTCGTAAAGGCAGGTGCCGTCAAAATTGGACAGTCCGTGGGTATCCCTGGGAAAATGAGCGGGAACCCAGTCTAAAATCACACCGATTCCGTTTTGATGAAGATAATTCATGAAAAATCTGAAATCATCCGGCGTACCGTAACGGGAAGTAGGCGAATAGTATCCGATAACCTGATACCCCCAGGAAGCGTCAAAGGGATGCTCCATGATGGGCATCAGTTCAATATGGGTATAGCCCATTTCCTTTACATAGGACGCAATCATAGGGGCAAGCTCTCTGTAATTATAGAAATCCCTGCCGTCATCAGGCTTTGCAAAAGATCCCAGATGCACCTCTAAAATACTCATGGGAGTCTTGTGGGAATTTACTTCCTTCCGCTGCTCCATCCACTTATCGTCATTCCATGAAAAACCGGCCAGATCATAAACAACCGAAGCATTTTCCGGCCTCTTCTGACTGTAAAACGCATAGGGGTCGGCTTTTAAAAATGTCAGCCCGCCCTTTGCCTTAATTTCGAATTTGTAATTATCCCCTATATTTGCCATGGGAATAAACAGTTCGAAAATACCGGAGTCCCAAAGTCTTCTCATTTGATGCACACGGCCGTCCCAGTGGTTAAAATCCCCCACTACGCTGACACGCATGGCATTAGGCGCCCATACGGCAAATAAAACGCCGTGGATGCCGTCAATAACATAGGGATGTGCTCCTAAAAGATGATAAATTTCATAGTTGATGCCTTTGTTGAACTTTTCTGCATCCTTTTTGTCTATAACCGGTTCAAAACCATATGGATCATAAAAATCATGTTTGGTTCCGTCTTCCATTGTTACCGTAAAGCTGTAATTATCTGTGGAAGTATTCTTGGGAATCAGCACCGCATAAAAGCCTTCCTCATCCGCCTGTTCCATGGGATAGTCCTTGCCCTTGGTATGAAGTACCGCTTCAATGGCCTCCGGATAAAATACCTGTACCAGTTTACCGCCGGACACCGAATGAATTCCCAATATCTTATGAGGATTGTCTTCTTCTGAATATACAATTGCCTCAATTGCTGCCCAGTCCATTAATTTGTATAATTTATTCGTCATATTGTTTCACTCCCCTTGTAATATCATGGATAAACAACCCGCTTCTTAACTTCGGTTCAAACCATGTGGATTTCGGCGGCATTAACCTGCCTTCATCAGCTACTGCAAATAATTCTTCGATAGAGGTGGGATACATGGAAAACGCACATGCGGCGCCGTCCCCAACTCTTTTTTCCAATTCTTTTAGTCCTCTGATTCCCCCCACAAACTCAATGCGGTTATCTGTTTTGGGGTCTTTGATTCCAAAAAGCTCATCCAGCACATAGGTCTGTAAAACGGATACATCCAGCCCTTCCACCGCATCTGTGCTCAGGATATCCTTCAGAGCCTTTACCACATACCATTTATTTCCCAGATACATACCAAATTCGCCTTTTTTCTTTGGTCTGTATGGCGCTTCCTTTGCTTCCTCCACCGTAAAATGCTCTGTTAAACGCCCAAGAAGCTCTGCGTCGGTCATGCCGTTTAAATCCTTCAATACTCTGTTATAATCAAAAATAGCAAGCTCATCATCGGGAAACAGTACCGAAAGAAAATAATTATACGCCTCATTTTTCCCATCTTCAGGAAACCTGCTCCTTCTGTCCATGGCAACTTTTGCCGCCGAAGCACAGCGGTGATGCCCGTCCGCAATATAAATACTTTCCATCTTTCCGAAGGCTTCATAAACAGTATGGACATCCTCTTCCTTTTTGATTATCCATATGCGGTGTGAAATTCCGTCCTCCGCCTTGAAATCATATACCGGCTGTTCCTTCTGACATTTTTCTATCAACTTACGAAGCTCATCATCATGTCTGTATGCCAGAAAAATAGGACCTGTCTGGGCATCCGTAATATCCACATGCCTGATTCTGTCCAGTTCCTTATCTGCTCTTGTATTTTCATGGCGCTTAATAATCTGACTGTTATACTCATCAACACTGCAGCATGCCGCAAGTCCCGTCTGGCATCTGCCGTCCATCTCTAACTGGTATATGTAATAACAGGGCTTTTCATCCCTGATCAACCTGCCATCTTTTACCATATTCCAGAGCAGCTCCCTGGCCTTGTCATAAACACAGTCCGCATAAGTGTCCACCTCATCGGGAAACTGCGTTTCCGCCCTGTCAATATTCAAAAAAGAATCCTTATGATTCTTTACAACTTCCTTTGCCTCTGCCCTGCTGTATACATCATAAGGCAGCGCCGCAATCCTTTCCGCCATGCCTTCTGCCGGTCTGATTGCCGGAAAGGGTCTGATATCCGCCATAGTTACCTCCCATATCATTTGTTATAATAATTTATTCTACCAAATATACAGAATGAAAACAAGGAAAATGTCTGGAGCGACGTAATCATGAACACAATTATACATAATATCATAAGTTTTTTGCACAAACCGGACTTTTGGAGCCTGCTATTTTTGACAGCATGGAATATACATGCTAAAATTGGCAGGGAAGGATGTGAATGAAAATGACAGAACAGGATAAAGATTTTTTAGACAGGATTACCGGCTATGCCAATGAAGTATGCGCCGATATCGACCCCCAAAAAACACAGATCAGCGTACAGCTTGAACGTTTAATGCCGATTTTAAAGGAAATTGCCAAGGAATCAGGGGCATCCACCGAGGATGTTTTTATCCGCTATATGGATCTGGCGTCGGAAGCAATGGTTAAGACTGAAGAGAAGCTTCAGGAAAGCATGCAGGAATTCAGTGATGATGCGGATGCACCTTTTATGATTCATTAGAACTTATTTTAAATAGGGCTTAAATTCTCATGATATGTGGAATGGAAGCCCTATCAAATACCGTATTCCCTACACAATGCGCTCTGATAGGAATCATCCTCAACCGCTTTTCTTAAATCCTCCATACGCTCATCATCTAACAGACGCTTGTGCAATTCCGTTATACGGTGTTCGCCTTCTTCTCGTCCAAGTTCCCGCTCATCCGCTCTGATAATCGCCATTTCCTTCTCTTCATCAAATTCATAAATGCTCATCTTGATTACCTCCGCCTTTTGCTCCATAAGGCTGTCCGACAACTTCATCTCCATCTGCTCCGGCAGCTCCCTCACTCCGTTATAAAACACCACAAAGTTCGGATTGGGCATAACAGTCCTTTTATTACTGTAGATGCTATCATCTGATTTGTTGAATGTCAATATACGCTTTATTGTTGTATCATTTCTTTCCCTTAAGTAAACACAAATCCGTTTTCTTACGGAAGTTCATATTCTGCCTTCAGATTTCGTCATGTTCTATCAACGTAATACTAAAAAACAAAGACCACTCAAAATTCATCTATATTACCATTTGACAGTTAAAAAGGCTTGAATCCCCGAACTATGCGGTATTCAAGCCTCTTTTAATTACCTGTTCCTTGTGTTTTATATTACTGTGATTTCTCCTGAGTATACCTTCTATATGCCATGACTCCAAAAATTACCGCCATCCCTGTTAATGATATAAAAAATATCCACAGTACCAGATTAAGCTTAAAATCATCTCCTGTCTTAGGCGCTTGTGATACATTCTGCCCGGAAGTAGTATTATCCGTGTTTTGATTCAGGTTTGCTCCTGATACCGTATTATGATTATCATTGCCGGAATTTACAACATCATCATTAACTGTACTATTTGCATTTGAGTTAGAATCATCTATAGAATTCTGATTTCCATCTGTCAGATTAATGCTCGTCTCCTGAATTGCTCCCTGTGTCAGAATATACTCACTACAGTGTTCGATAGAGAATTCAAAATAATAATCATCTGTCAAAGATATATCCAATGCTATGGGCTCAAGTTTTCCCGTACTTGTATCAAAATAGTAAACATAAATCCCGGTTACTCCGACATATTCTCGTAACGCATAAGCTGCCTTAATTCGAATAGTCATCTTTCCCGGTAAAATTCCGTTTTCGGCAAAATCAAATACCATCGTAGGCTTGTCTCCTATGACATCCTCCAAAGCCTTATCAGCACCTGAATAAACATCGGTGTACAAGGGGTACAAACAAGATAAAATAGAAATGAGGGGCGATAGAGCGGAAATGTCAGATTTTCCACTCTATCTGAACACGGTCGCTGGTGGCCTTGATCGTAGAGATCAAACCATCGGCGGCTTTTCTTTTGTCGTCAAAATCTATGCTGTCCCAGTTGTAGAGATAATAGGATAACTTCTTTATCTGCTGGGGCGACATGGTTTCAACGCTCAATTCGGCGATTGCCTTTGAAATGGTCTGGCGTCTGGTGTCCAGTTCTTCAATTTTTTTGTTAGCGTAGGCAAGCAAGGTCGCATTGGCTCCGGTCAGCGTATCCAGCAGCTTTTCAATTTCTGCCTCCACCTGTGCCAGCTCCACTTGATAGGCGGTCAGTTTCGGATTGACTTTTTCCTCTCTGCCGTGGAGTATCTGAAAGTCTTTGAACTTTTCCTGCATGGCCGAGAAAATGAATTGCTCAAATTCTTCTTTACGGATTTTCCCGCAGCCCGGACAGCCTTTGTTTTCCGTCCGTTTGGTACAGCGGAAATATCCGGTGCTGTTTGGTACATGGGTGGCTTTCAGAGCATACCCACAATGCCCGCATTTGATTTTTCCGGCCAGCCAAGTATTTTTCGGTTTCCGTCCCTGCTGGAAGGTGGTATTTGCCATAAGTTTTTTCCGGCATTTAAGCCATGTGTCAGAGGAAATGAGTGCTTCGTGTGGAGCGATAACAAGTATCTGGTCTTTTAAGCACCTGTCCTTGTCCTCCTTCACATCCCGCCCCTGATAGAGATAGCAGCCGTTTGTTCCGGCAAAGTCGGAAGCGTCATTGACAATCACTGCGCCCTGGCTCTTAAAAAATTCGTACAACTCCAAATCGGCCTGTGCGTAAACGGGGTTTCTTAAAAGCTGGGAAAGAAATGTACGGAACATGGATTTGCCATAAATTTTTATATCATGTTCCTCGAAGTATCGGGTAATATCTCCGAAGGAGGTTTCCGGTTCAGCGTACATTTCAAACATCAGCCGAACATGGTCGGCGGCTACGGGGTCGGCAACCATTTTCTTTGTGCGGATACCCTCTACCACAGTAGGCTCTAACTGATAACCGTATGGCGCTTGCCCGCTCATGTGGAAGCCTTTCAGACACCGGGAATAGTAGGCGTCTGTGACACGCTTCTGAATTGTCTCACGTTCAAGCTGGGCGAATACAATGCAGATATTCAGCATGGCCCGGCCCATCGGGGTCGAAGTATCAAACTTTTCCGTGAGGATACAAACTCCACATCGTACTCTTGAAACAGCTCCATCATCGTTGCAAAGTCCAGAATAGAGCGGCTTATACGGTCCAGCTTGTACACAATGACCCGCCGGACCTTTCCCTTGCGGATTTCGCCCAGCAGCTTTTGAAATTCCGGCCTGTCCGTGTTCTTGCCGGAATAGCCTTTGTCCTTGAATACCCGGCAGCTCCCACCTTTCAATTCATACTTGCAAAATTCGATCTGACTTTCAATGCTGATACTGTCCTTGCGGTCTACTGACTGTCTTGCGTAAATACAATCTTCTCTGATAAATTCCATATTGGGCTCCTTTCCTTGTTGGAATGGAGCTACCAACCTTACAACTATATTATACCATCAGCAGCCCCGGACAACAATGTTGCGAATGATTAGGGAAATCTGTCCCCATATTTGCTGAACACCTCGTAAAGACAACGCTCAATTTCTTTTTTGCGCTGTTCTTTCTCCTTCGGGGGAAGTACCGGCGTGAGGCTTTCCAGCACAATGATCTTCCCTTGAAATGCGACAGACTTTGTTTCTCGTTCATAAGTGACAGCTTGCGTCATTGAAAACCTCCTTTGCGAAAGTGCGTGTATATGCCAGCCTTTCCCACTTGTCCCGTGGGGAAATGTCAAAAGACGGCACCCAGCAGGTGCCGCCCTTTGAGCTTTCTCCACTTCGGGTCGATGTGGCCCGAGGTCAGTAAGGACTGGAATGGTACTTTTCTTTGGCGTCCTCCACGCTGTTGAGGTCAAATACTTCATAAAGTTGCCCCACAACACGCCGTATATCCTTCTTTGAAAATCCGCAGTCCTCCATTGCCATAATGACATAACCACGGCAGGCGTCATTGCTCCATTCGTCCGGTTCCAAGCCGGGGATCATTCCAAACGCATTTCCCATAAAATGCTCCTTTTTTGAAAAGATGGGGAGCCACGCCGGATCGGTTGGCCTATCATCAGACAGCATTGCCGGGGGCTCCCCATAGGTTTTCACTTCATTTCAGACACACCGGACGGGCATAGGCTTCATGCCCCATAGTATTTCACCTCTCCCCATTCTGATGGCAAGGCGTTCTCATTGCCTGCGACGGCTCACGGCTTGCAAGGCCGCTTCAACGCTCGGACTGTGACTAAACGCAAGTATCCGGGTTCTGCGCCTGTTCCGGTGGAGCCAGCCTTGCCCCACCTATGGCATGGACCTGTTCGCTCGCTCAGTTTTACAAAGACTGTATTCTCTGAAATCCGAGGTCATGGCGGGTCTGTCACACAGCGCGTTCCCCTTCGTATCCGGGTGTCTTTTTATTCAATTTTCAATCTGCATGAGGCTTGTCTGAACCTCGGGCCATTGTGACCCGAAGTGTTTTGCCTCTCATAAGCCATTTCATTTTCCGGCCCAAATCGGTACTTATTACAAAGAATTTTTCAAAATTTTTTCTAAGCGCCGCAGACCTCGCTCGATTGCGACACGAACCACTTTTTCATGGACGCCCTCTGCCCGGGCAATGTCCTGTTTGGTCATGCCGAGAATGAAATGGGCGTAAATCCGTTTTGCCTGTTTGTCCGGCAGACTGGCAATCGCTGCGTGAAGCTCCTGCATGGTCACTTTCCGCTCATACAGTTCATGGGGAGATAAGGCAACAAAGACAGCTTCATGCTCCAGCCCGTCATCCCGATCAAGGGTATAGTAGGCTTTGTGGCGGTATGTACGCAGACGATAAGCAGCCTCTTTACGATCAAACTCTTTGAACATTTCTGCAACTTCTTCCGATACTTCCATGAAGCAATTCGATGTATAGAATGGGTAATAGTCCCGCAAATTGATAATAGCCATATTGACCTCCGTTTCGGTTGTTGGTTGACGAGTGACCGAAACGAAGGCGGCGGGGAGCTACGCTTTTTTTAGCTGGTGCAGGTCATGGGTACTGTGAAAAAAGACAAAAATAGACACGGCGGCAATCCTCCTATATGCCGCCGTGGATTTACACGGTGTTAGGTCGTCGTTGGTTTAGGATAGACGAAAAGAAACGGCGGCTCTGCAAATCAAAGCCGCCGCTTCATAGGCGCGTGAATATGTCTGCTTTACGACGGCTTTTTTTCTTTGCCGTCGTCCGGCAGAAACACTTCTATTGCCTTTATTTTATAAATTCAATCTTACTTTCAAGTGACATCCATCTTACTCATTAGTAAGATGAATACCAAAAAACTGGCCCTCCGAAGAAATAGAAGGCCAGCCTTTGGCGTTTGTTATTCGATAAAATTATTGCTGGAGCTTAATTGTGTCCACGATTGCCATTCTGCTAATTTGCCGGATGGGGCGTCTAATCGCAACTGCCGCAGACGCAAGGCAGAGGAACACGATCAAAAGAAGTGAACCCACAGGAATTTGCCATGCAATCCCCCATTTATCTGCAATCAAAAACTGAAACATCAGCTTGTTCAAAGGCAGCCCCAAGACGCATCCAACAATACAGCCAAGTATTGCATAGGTAAAGGCTTCTGCTGCAATCATCTTGTAAAGCTGATTTGCTCCCATTCCAATAGAACGCATGATCCCGTACTGTCTTGTTCTGGACGCTACACTGGCGTTCATGCTGTTAAAAATGTTAAACACTGTGATAAGTGCAATTATAATGAGAAAGCCATAAATAAACACTGCGCCTGTATAGTAGGAGTTTTGGGACTCGGAATTGGTAATCCTCTTATCTGAAACAGTGCTGTCGGATGGAATCATACTCCGTATTGTGGAAACAGCATCATCCCCACCAGCAGAAGAAATTTGAACATCAATCGCTGTATAGCCCAAATCGCCAACCAAAGCGGCAAATGTCTGTTCCGAGCAAATCATATATCCGCTACTGCCAGCACTGTTGACCCCACTGGCCGTAGCCGTTGCCAGTATTCCGGCAATCGTTATCTGCTTATCGCCGGAAGATGTATGAAGAACTACGGTATCTCCGACATTCCAGTTTACGCCATCCTGATAAGTAATCAAAACATTATCTGCATTTTCCATAGCAGGCGTGATACTACCCTTATTTAATTCTTCTTTCGCCCATCCGAATTGGTTATCATCATAAGAAATGAGCGTGATGGTTCCTTCTCCTGTATTAGACGAGACAGAAAGGCCAGCCATTTCCATACGGCCGAAAACCTTGTCAACACCTTCCATTTTACCAATCTGTTCCACCAGCGACTTATCCAGAAGCGTATTTCCCATTGTAATAGACACATCTGCTGCCGATGGAGAGAGTGCAGGCATCCCCTGATTGAGAAAGACTACCATTACTTGAAACGACAAGAACATCATAATACTGATAGCAAACGAGCAGGTCATAAGGAATACATTCTTTTTGCCGGATAGTGCATGGAAAATCCCCATACTGGTTTCAATGTGAAACAGCTTTGTATTTGCAGCCCTCTTATTTTGCGTAAGCTGCGTACTGCCGCTGATTGCAGTTACTGGCGATACTTTAGAAGCCTTTTTCGCCGGGGACAGTGATGCCAGTAGTACAATCAGAAAACCGATTACCGCACCAGCAATCAGACCGCTTACACTGAACTGAAAAAGAGGTATCTCTGAAAAGCGTTCCCCGCTGATGGATTTCAGTAAAAGGCAGGCACACCATGTAATAATCTGTCCGGCAACCAGACCAATCGGTACACCCTTCATACTTTGGCGCAGCCCTTGAAGAATGACAAAATGCTGTACCTGTGCTTTGGATGCTCCCAAGCACCGCAAAAGGCCATAGAACTGAACCCGTTCCAGAACATTTGTGTTAAAGCTGGCGGCAATCATTACTGCACCGGCAATCAGCACCAAAAGGACAAGAAAGCCTGCAACGAGGTATAGGGATTGCATTGTGCTGTTTTTACTTTGTCCCATCAATCCAAGGAGCGCCGTATTTTCGCTTACCTGACTGTTTGAAAGGCCATATTGCACTTTTATTTCATTCATGGCCTCCTGAATGTTTACACCATCTTTGAACTGGACGCGGAAAGTGGTTCCGTTTTTGGCGTTTTCATCCGCAATTTGTCGAAAACCGTCCTCGGCCAATACCATGCCATATACATCCGCTTTAAGCAGACTTCCCATATCGGCAAGGACGCCGGTAATGCGGTATTCCCGGCTGGAACCGTCTGGCACTGTAACGGTCACTGTGTCGCCAACCGCAAGGCCCAACTGTTCCAAAGCCGATTTATTCAATAATGCTTCATCGGGCTGGGTGGGATATGAGCCGCTTTCCATGTCCATTTCTGTCAAAGTGGAAAAGGTGTCCTCATTCGCACCTGCGAAGCTGACCGCTTTGGAGCCGATAGAACCAGCACTTCCTTGATAGGCCCATCCGCACAGGGCAACATCTATCCGCGCTTTTACGAGTTCTGCCGTCTGTTCATCTATATCGGTCAAACTGATATGGTATTCCCCATTTGTTTTGATAAAATAATTTTTCTGTGCGCGCAGCGCCATGTCGGCCATGCTGAAAATAGCAGTTACCAGCAATACCGAAAGTACAATGCAGAGAACCGAAATTCGATTGTTCTTGCGGTGTACCTTTTCATACTGCGGCACCAATCCAAGATAGCTTTTCAACGCGACGACACCCCCAAATCCTTTAACACACCATCGGTCATACGGAACACGCGGTCTGCTGCGCTGGCGTGATTTTTGTTGTGGGTTATCATCAAAATGGTCTGTTGATACCTGTCCGACATGGTTTGCAATAAAGCCAAAACTTCCTGACTATTTTTGCTATCCAAATTTCCAGTCGGTTCATCTGCCATAATCAGGGCTGGGCGCGTGACTAATGCCCGGCCAATCGCCACACGCTGCTGCTGACCACCGGAAAGCTGGCTGGGCAGATGGTGGCGTCGTTCAGTCAGCCCCAACACATTCAGCAGCTCATTGACAAATTTCTGATCCGGTCGCTTATAGTCAAGCAACAACGGGAAAGTGATATTCTGTTCCACATTCAGTTCCGGGATCAAATTGAACGACTGAAAGATAAATCCAATGTGCTGACGCCGGAACACAGTTAGTTTTTTCTCCGGCATAGAAAAAATATCCTGTCCATCAATCCATACCTTGCCGGAAGTGGCGCTGTCCAGAGCGCCGATCACATTCAGCAAGGTACTTTTGCCGGAACCCGACTCGCCAATGATGGCAATAAATTCGCCTTTGCGAACGGAAAATGAAACATGGTTCAGTGCATGAACCTCGGTTTCCCCTGTACCATAGGTCTTGCACAGGTCTTGTACTTCAAGAATATTCATATTCATTACCTCCTATCTCAAAATTTGAAATTTGTCAATACATCTCCCGATATATTTTTAAATTTTTATATCATCATCCATAAATGGATGTAGTTACTGGTAAATAATGTTCTGACGATGTATATCCATATGCTTACCCTATCAGTTCTCGCTGGGTCTGTGCCCTGACATTCCTTCATTCTGCTTTATGGATAAAGGCACGGG
>CAJTCE010000007.1 GCA_910574745.1 Lachnospiraceae bacterium
CGTTTCCTGCCGCCAAAAGTCCGGTCACAACAGATAACCCTGTTTGAATACTTTAAAATAGCTGATTGTGCAACATGATGTCTCATAAAATGGGGAAACTCAAATCATAGGGATATTGACAAGTGGGAACTCATGCCCCCCTGCTGTTACCGTTCCAATGGTTCCGTATTTTTCAATGATTTCATTCATGGGCTACTACCTCCCTTTTCTTACTTGCAATATCTAAACACTTTTCAAGAAATTTCCGTGTTCTTGGATGCATTTCTGTATTTTTTGCATATTCAACACATTGCTCAAAATGTTTATCAGACATATTTACCAAAGCAACCAATATTTCCAGAACTTCCAGTTCATCAATTGATAATTTTTTACAGTCCATAAAAAACCCTTTCCTTTCCCGAAAAGCCATGCTATCATGTACGTGTGATGTACTTGTGCATGGTTTTCCGCTATGCATTGCCCTGTCTGGTATTTGCGGTATCAGACGGGGCGTTTTTAATTTCATCCAATAGTTTCTGCTTGTCCTGCTTCCTGGTCTCTTTCCTGATGGATTCCTCCGGAAGGCTTACGGGGTATGTAGTGCTTTCGATACGGTCCGTTATCCGGTCATCCATCTTCAACCGGTCTACGGGCACGTTACTTGTGTAGATCGTCGGCAGGCGGTTTATATAGCGCTCATTGATCAGGCGGTACAGTACGGTGTCTATCCATTCCTTTGACATCTGCACGCCTATATCATCCAGTACCAGGAGGTTTGCCTGATAGAGAGCTTTTATATCTTCGTCATTCCCGTTAAAGCCCTTCTTTGTCATTTCAAGGAAATCCAGTATATTGACGAACTTCGATACTCCCGCATACCGGTTGTTGATCTCATTGACCAGGCAGCAGGACAACATGGTCTTACCGCTTCCCTTGGTCCCCGAATGGATATATAGGCCCATCCCGTTATCTTTGAACCTCGTGTAATTTAGGATATATTTATTTACCATATCCTTCGGCTTCGTAACATCTGCCCTGTACTTATTCCACTTGAAATCCTTAGCAGTAAGATCCATGAATTCAAACGGCATCATAGCCCTTACTTTTCGGAATTCCTTTTCAGCCCTGCTTTTCGGGGAAAGCAACAGGAATTCATAGCCGTTTTCATCTTCAAGCATCTGGGCATTGCCAGCATTAAACAAGCGTATATCATCCAGCCTATTATTTGACAGGTTTGCCCATGAGGGATGATCTAACAGCTCCTTCCTAAGGTACATCCGCCTTACGTTCTTTTCCTCTTCGGTCATTCTCTTCGCATAGTATTTCATGCCGCCCTCTCTGTATACCCTGAATACTGCAAGGGCTTTTCCGTCTGGCTCGTTCATTGCGTCACACCTCCCTTACTGCCACGGATCATCCGGGCTTTTGGGCAGATTGGCATATTCTTCCATGATGTCATAATAGCTGTTATGCTCTGTGTCCGGAGCTGTTTCCACCTGCTGCTTGTCCTGATAATTACCGTCAAGCACTTTAGCCATGTTGGAATCCTTTATTAACCAGTCAAAGGTAGCTGACCAGTTTCGGGCATTCTCTCCCTTCAGGAAGCTGCTTTCCTCTGCCATTTGAAAGAGCTTTTTAAAATCTTCCAAGGAATAGGTTTTCATCCTTGCCTTAATTGCCTTTTTTCTGCTGTCTGATAATTTAGTCAGCCGGGGAAATGATACGCAGGTATCATTGTAAAGATCAGCTATCTGCTGATAATTTATGTACTCCCTATCTTTATTATTGTTATTATTTAAACTGTTAATATTTAAACTGTTAATATTAGTTTCCTTACACTCTGGAATCCGTGCCTTCTGGATTCCTAAATTTTCGGAAACCATAGAACACTGATTTTCGGTTTCCGTATTTTTTGGAATCCGATTATTAAGAATATACTCATTATCAGTTATTCTATATATAACCTTACCCTTTAGGTTTCCGTTGTAAGTCTGATTTCGTTCAACCACCCCGATAGATACTAGCAAATTCATATATTTATACAACGTGTCCTTTGCTAGCGACAACTCACTTTGTATGGTGTTGATACTTGGAAAACATTCATCAGAATCTCCGGCAAATCCAGCAAGATAAGCATATAACCCCTTAACTCCTATTGGTATTTGGGGATCTCTTAAAACATTTCTTGAGACCATTCCGTGACCTCCTTCTATTTTTCTCATACATCTATATCGCTCCTTCCTACTCCACCAGATCAGCCACAGCCACACCCAGAGCCTTTGCAACGGCTCCCACATATTTAGGCTTGGTATAACATCCCCGGCGCATGGTATATACAATGTTTTTTGACACTCCCGACGCTTCGGCCAGCTTGGCGGGTTCCGTCTGGGCTTCTGCCATGGCTATGAGCAGTTTCCGGCTGCTTAGCTTAAGCATGGTCTTATCCTTTGGTACTGGCATCTTATCAGCTCCTTTCTGCAATATACTTTTTATAGGTGTCCATAACAGAATCAGATACACCACTCTTATACAGTTTCCTGATATCGGTTATGGTTTCATCCCCTAATAGCTTCAGCCATTCAATTAAATCCTTGCTACTGCTGGCAAAGTTACAGCATTTTCCTTCACAGTATTCAATGCGGTATTCCATTTGCTATCAGCTCCTTTTTTAATAAATTACAATGAATTTTGCATTTTAAATTTCTTACCCTGGTATTTCTACCTTGAAGGGCTTTTCGCTGAAATTTGAGAAAAGCACACCGATACTAATCGGTCTTTAAAACATTTCTGCGCATCCGTTCCGCCCTCGCTTCTCTTTGTTCATCTGATAAATCCATAGGCGGGTTAATCCTGATCCATTCTGTCGGGATATGGGCAAATATACTTCCGTCTTTGTTCTGGGCTAAGATCTGGCACTCCTCCGGGTACTTCTCCGCAAGCTCCTTTACCCTTGTTATTACTCTGCCCTGGCAAAGTGTTACTGATGCCTGTTTCTGGTTCCTTGTCCACTCGATTACATTCTCGGTACTTCCCAGATGATCAGGAAGGATCATTTCAGATGGTTCTACCTCCAGAGCATCCGCAATACGTTCCAAAGTCTCAAGCTCTGTGTAATTGTCGTTCAAAAGCCATAAAAGGCTTTTAGAGGTTAAACCCGTCCTTTTACACACCTCTTCATCATCAAACCCCTTTTTGCTTAAAATAGACCGATAACTATTTATGTTCAGTCTCATGTTTACCGCTCCTTTCTGTTGCACCGGTGCAACTACTTTTCAATCAATTTTTCTACAGGTACACCCAAGGCCTTTGCTATTTTATTTCCGACTTCATCCGTGCAGCTTTTTCCTGCTTTTATGTAGTTAATTGTTGCCCTGGACACGCCGGACAGTTCCGCAAGTCTTGCCTGGGTCATGTCACGCTTCGTAAGCTCTGTGACTAATTTTATTCTGTCTATGCGCATTTGTTTACCTCCTTTCTTTTTGTTTGGTAGAATATTCTACTATCATTTATAGTACAGTACCATTTTTTCACTGTCAATAGAATTTAATACAATTATTTATTTTATATAAATTTTTGTATTGTATTGACTTTTTAATAGAACTTGTTATAATATGGTGGTATCATAATCCTATATTGAAAGTGAGGTTATGATAAATGAGAAGTAAAGACACTTTTTCTACACGTTTAAGAGATATAAGATTAGAATTTGGGATGACTCAAAAAGAATTTGCTAACATGGTAGAAAGTACATCTGCAACTATATCAGCTTACGAAAATGCCACAAAAAATCCTTCTCTGGAAATAGTAATGAACATTGCTGAAAAGTGCAGTATTTCTATTGATTGGCTTTGTGGATTGAGTGAAGAAAAGGAATTGAAACCAGAAATAAACAATTACAAAGATGTTGCGGTACGAGTATTAGAGCTTTTAAATGCAGATATTTATTGCTATGGTTTTTATTTGGAATTATTTACAAGATACCACGAAGCATTTGAAGATCCAGAACAAGTTCATGTACTCAGTCTCCCACAAGAACCAGAATTTCTAAAATTTATTGAAACATATAAAGATTTATATGCTTTATACAGTAGTGGTAAAATTCAGCAACGTGTTATAGATACGTGGTTAGATGGTGCTTTAGAAGAATTAAAAAAAATTTCTACCCAACCACCTACCATTGAATATGATGACGACTATAATATTACTGATGAACCAATAGCACCCGACATCTAACCACCGTAGGATTACCTATTCCCGCACCATGAAAATATAATATGCTTACCAGGGAGCCGGTAGGGCGTTCATACCATCCAATTCCGAACTTGCGGAAGGGGGTGGAGCTTATGAATACATATGAGGAATTTATGATTATACTGACAGCTGCGCTGTTAATAGTCTCCATTCTGAACATGAAAAATAAGAAATAGCGCCCCTGCTCTGACAAAAGTAAGGCGCTATTTCTTAGCTAATTATTGCGTCGGAAACGGATAGGTGTGTTCTATCGTACCGGCTCCTTGTTAAGCATATTATAACCAATATACTTCAATCTGTCAAACAGAAGCACCGCCTTCGGTATTGGCGTACCAGAGGCGGCGGCAGGACTACACCGAGAAAACCCGATATAACCCCCTAGGACAAAGAGATTATATCATTTTCCCGGTAAAAACACAAGTTACCGGGCATTTTTATGCCCATTTTTACCCCTTGCAACGTCGCTTGAAAGGAGATGATATATAATGCCAAGGAGCAGACCCATGAGAGCCAGGAACGGCTATGGTTCCGTCGTGAAGCTCTCCGGCCGGAGAAGGCGCCCTTATGAAGTTCGGGTTAATACCCGGATGGATGAGCGTTATTATCCGATCTATGACGTTCTGGGGCGCTTTGAGCAGCGGGAAGCCGCCATGATCGCCCTTGCAGAATATAACAAAGAGCCTTACAGCCTTTCAGAGCAGAACATCAGCTTTGCGGCCCTTTATGAACAGTTCTACAAGGATAAATACATAGACAGCGGGAAAACCTATTCCCAGAGCACAAAGGACTGTACAAGGGCCGCCTATAACTATTGTTCAGCTATCTATGACCGCCCTTACAGGGATTTACGGGTACCCGACTTTAAAAGCATCCTGGCACAGGACGGCAAAAAGGGAAAGCCCCTTTCCCATGCCCTGCAGGAACACATCAAGAACCTGTTCAGCCAGATGGACCGCTTCGCCCTGCAGAATGACATCATAAAGAAAAGCTATTCATCTTTTGCCACGATCACGGTATCGGAAGATGATATGCCGGGCGTTCCCTTTACCAGTGAAGAGCTGCAAACCCTCTGGGATAATGTTACCGTTCCATGGGTGGACAGCATCCTGATCTATATATATTCCGGCTGGCGTGTATCTGAACTGATCCTCATGCCGCCGGAAGGTATTGACCTTAATGCCGGCACCTTCCAAGGCGGGCTAAAGACTGCTGCCGGAAAAGACCGCATAGTGCCCATTCATTCCAGGATAAGGGGCTTTGTAGAAAAACGTGTAAAAGCAAATAACGGAATCCTCTTCGCCATAGACGGGCATCCCTTAAGCGCCCAGGCATATACAAAGCTGTTTAAGAAAACCTTGAAAGCTATCGGCATCACAACCTACCACACACCGCACGACTGCCGGCATACCTTCACATCCCTGTTAGACAGCGCCGGAGCTAATCCCATATGTATTGACCGCTTAATAGGTCATGCTTCTAAATCAATCACAACACGAACATATACCCACAAGACCATAGAAGAATTGAGACAGGCCATAGAACTGATTTAACCCCCGCCGGAGACACCGGACAGGGGTTAAAATTTGTCACTAGCTTGTCACTAGTAGAGTACAAAACACCATATTTCACGAGAACACCATATCAGTGAAACCCGCATAAACTCTGGATTTCTTATTTTTGAGAATGCGAAAAAATGCTATTCCTTTAAAGAAATCATAAAGTTTTCATCTTAAATCCGATTCCCCAAACGGTTTGAATATAGGTCTGTCTGTCATTTACTTTAGCCAGCTTCTGACGGATATTGCTGATATGTACGTTTACAGCATTATCCTCCCCAACAAATTCCTCATTCCACACCGATTCATAAATGTTATTCTTCGTAAACACTTTATTGGGATTGGAAATCAGCAGTTCAAGAATCAAATATTCTCTTTTCGTCAGGGAAATTTCCTGACCGGACACGGTTACCCTGTGTTGATCCGTGTCCATTACAATATCTTTAAAGGCCAGCACCTTATTCCTGCCTTCCTGTCTTCCGCCATTTGCGCATCTTCTCAGCGCCGCTTCCAATCTGGCAAGAAGCTCTTCCGTTCCCGAATATGCCGACTTTACTCCATAGCCCCTACCCTGAAGCAGCTCCTTCAGCATATGATTAATCTCATTATCATCTTCCACAATCAGAATATAATCCTGCATCTCTCCCTTCCTCATTTCGTTTACCTTACAAATATCATAACAAAAGTATTATCATAAAGCCGTTGAAATATCTGCTTCAAAGGATTCTGCCTTTCGATCCTCCTCCAATCCTTCCCCCTTTAAAAGAATAACTGTACCATCTTCTTTTTCCTTTACACAAAATCTTATGGAATAATTTTCATAGTTTCCCCGAAACCAGATATGACCGTTTTCATCCTTCTCCTTTTCCAGTCGAGAAAGCAGATAAAAGCACTCTATCGCAGAAGGAGCTTCTAAGTCCTGAACTTTTTCTAAAGGAATCAAAGCTTCCATATCTATGCCCAGGGCTTTAAGCTGCTCAAAGCTAACGGTTTCCTCTTCCAGATTCCATTCCGGTAAAATCATTTTCAAAAGCCAAAGCTTATCCGGCAGACTTTTCTCTATGGCCTCGTAAAACATTTTTATATTAATGGTTTTTTGATTATCCGTACAATGGATTTCTGTCAGAGGATACTCCACAGCATAACAATATACTTTGACAGTCATTTCATTTTCAGAACTACGGCCTGTAAATTTTAGATTCAGCAGGTCTTCTTCTTTTGCCTGAAAAATCCATTCAAGGGTATCCAAAAGACCCCTTTCATTTTCAGATAATGAATCCGGATTCAAACGGACTGTGGCATGAAAATCCAGGGAATCCGCAGTCAATACTTTTCCCAGCCCCAAAGCTGTTTTAAGATAGGGCCGCAGCAGAATGAATGCAGCTGCTATACAGATAATAAAGATCATCGAAAAGGTATACAATACTTTTTTCTTCAATTTCTCTCCGCCTCGGGAATTTCGCTTTCCCGATATAATTTTTTATATATTTCATAAAGCATCAGCATATAAAGAGGCCCCCAAATAACGCCTGCCGGACCGAACGCCTTTGCACCTACATAGACCGACAGCAATATGGCAATGGGAATCACACCCATTTTAGCTCCGATCAATTTGGGTTCCAGAATTTCCCTAGAAAGAGCGCTGACAATAAAAGTGATTACCAGAACAACTGCGCTCCACTCATTTCCCATAAGCAGTTGTAAAACCGCTATGGGCAGTAAAACCACTCCCGTTCCCACAAAGGGGAGTACATCTAAAAGACCCGTTACAATTCCCCATAGATAGGGATAATCATAACCGCACAACATAAATCCTATAAAGCAGATGAAGCTGACAACCAGGATAATTTCAATCTGCGCCCGGATATAGGCGCCCACCAGACAAATCAGCTTTTTTAACAACATAACGGATTCTTTAAACAGTTCAATCTTTTCCGCTTTTTCCAGCATCATCTGGTAATCTTTGGCTAACAATACAACTGCGATCAAAGTTACCAGAAGAAACATTACTCCACCAAACAAAGCCTTCCCATATACCATGGTCCAGTCAAGCATTTTGGGCACTACGTCTATTTTTAAATTATCTATAAAAATATTGACCCTGTCTACAACCATATTTTCTATTGTCAGGGAATTGAGCCCCAGATTGCTTTCCACCTTTTCGCAACAGCTGTGAACCAATGCAAACAGCTGATTTTCATAAAAATTAATATTAGAAATCAACATCTTTAATTTTGCAATTCCAAAACAGGAGCAGTACCAGATTACCGCTCCCAGAATAAGCATCACAATCAGCAAAATCATGCCTGCCAAAAAACCCTTGCCGATTTTTGTCTTTTTGTGGATGAATTCAATTGGCTTACGAATGAGAAACACAAAAATACCTGCAAACAAAAAGGGCAGAATATAAACAATTACATATTTAATTACAACAAATATTATTGCCGCAATCAGCCCGAACAAAATTTCTCTTCGATATTTTTGAACATCTTTATAAAAGCATCCCATACCATCACCTTCTGATAGTATGAAAGAAAGAATGCTCCTTTATACTGTTAAATTCTGCAAGATTTCCTTTTGGGGAGAAACGCAAAATTCCATGATTTTTCCTGTTTTTGGATGTTTAAAGCTAAGTCTGCGGGCACATAACGCCACATCCTTTATTCCTAACAAGCTGCTGAGTTTTCCGGATTGCTCAGTGCCGTATTTTAAGTCTCCCAGCAAAGGCAAATTAGCATTCGCTAACTGAACTCGGATTTGATGATGCCTGCCTGTCTCCAGACGGATTTTTAAAAGGGCAATTTTATCTGTTTTCGGTTTTGGTAAAATCCCTGTCTCTGTCGAACTTTGTAATCCGCCTTTTATTGTATCCAATGAGATCATTTTTTGCACTTCGTATGACAAAACTGCTTTTTTGGCATTTTTTACCGAAGCCTCCACGACTTTTGAAGCATTGGTTTTACCGTCCTTTAACAAATAGTCTGTTAAGGTTGCTTTTGTCTGTATCTCTCCTGCTGCCAAAACTCCTGCCAGATATTCTTTCTCCATGGTTCCTTCTGCATTCTGCTTACTTAATGCCGCCGCCGCAGGAGATGTTTTTGCAAAAACAAGAATCCCTTCTACCGGTTGGTCAAGCCTGTGAACCGGTCCCACATAAGAACTCTTCAAATAATTTTTCAATTCGGATACTACATCCATTTCCATGGATCTTGCCGCCTGCACCGCGATTCCCGCCGGTTTATATACAACTAATATATGTTTATCTTCATAAATTATTTTAGTTTTCATTTTTATACTCTTTTAAACGATAAAGGGAGACTTTTTCCTGTAAAATTTATCTGCCTTCCGGTATGTTTATATTCTTTCTGAAAGATTGCTAATGAAAATTTCCGTTTATAATAAATATTTTTCTCTATAACAAATGATAATGAGGAATAATATCTTCGAAAGTCCCATCCTTCATCAAAAATCCTCCGGGAATTGTACCAAGCTGTACAAATCCCAGTTTTTTGTAAAGACGCAGCGCCGACTCATTGGATTTTACCACCGCATTAAATTGTAAAATCCCGTATCCCAATTCTTTGGCCTTTTCCATACAGTGGATAACCAGCTTTTCTCCTATATGCTGACCTCTAAAGCCGCCTTTTACCGCATAGCTGGCATTGCAGATATGTCCGCACCGTCCTACATTATTAGGATGTAAAATATACAAGCCTACGATTTCGCCATTGCTTTCATCGACTGCAAGTCCTGTAAAAGACTGCTCGGTAAAGAACGCATGTCCGCTTTCTTCTGTCAACGGCTCTTTCTGGGGAAAAGCAACGCCTTCCTCTACTACCTCATTCCAGATAGCAATTGCTTCTTTTATGTTTAATCTATCATAGGATTCGATTATAATTCTCATATGTTATTGACTCCTTGTCCTTTCTCTGCTATGCTTCAATTACTTTTTAAGTTCCTGACGATCTGACGAATCTTTTTATCTGAAATTCCATTTTCCTCTTGTAAATTTAATAAAAATGAAATATACTGCCCATCAATTAATATTCAACCTCGGGGGAGTTCCTGCCCTACAGTGGAAAGCAATACCTCGAGGCAGTTCCTGCCCTATAGTGGAAAGCAATACCTCGGGGGAGTTCCTGCCCTACAGTGGAAAGTTTAACATCGGGAAATTCCTGCCCCATAGTGGAAAATTTTAAGTTGAGGTCTTTATTGATCTCATCTTTTATGTATTTAGGAGGTTTCTATGCAATTATACACCATTTCTGATTCCTACATAGACTTTTTGCGGCAAAAAGTCCCAAAAGTTTATTCCAACAAAGTACACCACAGAAATCATACCCGTAAATATCCCGGACCCATTTCTTAATGAAGCATCCCCGGATTATAAAAATCTTATATATTCAGAATTACGGTATATTCGTAAAAATCAGGAAATGATTATTAAAAAAGCACATACTTTGTATCAGCAAAAAATAACAAATAACTTCTTTGCATCTTATATTCAATCGGCATTAGATTTTAAATATCTTGAATCTCTCCATGACAAATATCCATCCTTTTAATCCCACACAGGCATCATTCTGCAATACTTTTCTCTCCTTCTTGGTCCTCTCTTTTCCATTCAAGGATTTTTTCTAAACGTTCCCTTACTCCTTTTTCCTCCCCTTCATCAGTGGGCAGGTAATATCTTCTGCCCGCTAATGTATCGGGCAGGCATTGCATCCTGCTCAGTTTTTCTTCTGTATCATGGGCATAAATGTAACCCTCTCCATAATGCAGTTCTTTCATTAACCCCGTAGGCGCATTACAAATCTGCAAAGGCACCGGTTCTGCCGGGAGATTCCTCACATCTTCCTTTACCCTTTCACATGCCATGTAAAGGGCATTGGATTTAGGCGCCATGGAAAGATAAACTACCGCATGGGTCAAATGCACATCACATTCCGGCATTCCCAGAAAATGGCAGGCTTGATATGCGGCTATGGCAACCTGTAAGGCGTGGGAATCCGCCATTCCCACATCCTCACTGGCAAAGCGAACAAGTCTCCTTGCAATGTACAAGGGCTCCTCCCCACCGTCTAACATACGCAGCATCCAGTAAACAGCCGCATCCGGGTCGCTGTTTCTCATGGATTTATGTAATGCGGAAATCAGATTATAGTGCTCCTCTCCGTTTTTATCGTAAAGCAGGGAACGGCGGTTCATACATTGCGCCAGCATGTCCTCATCTACACGGATGCAGGCGTTCTCATCCATCTTTCCGTTTAAAACCGCCATTTCCAAAGTATTTAAGGCCGTTCTGGCATCCCCGTTTGAAAACCTGGCAATGGTTTCAATTTGTATATCTTCTATAAGGACATTTAAGTTACCCAAACCCTTAGGGCTTTTCAGGGCATGAATGAGCAGTTCCTTTAATTCATCCTCTCCCAGGGCTTTTAGAATAAATACTTTGCAACGGGACAACAAAGCTGAATTAATCTCAAAAGAGGGATTTTCCGTCGTGGCTCCTACCAGAACAATGCTTCCTTTTTCCACATAAGGAAGAAAAGCATCCTGCTGTGCCTTATTAAAACGATGAATTTCGTCTGTAAACAAAAGGGTCCGTATGCCCATCATCCGGTTCTGCTCCGCCTGGTTCATCACTTCTTTTATCTCTTTTATACCGCTTGTAACGGCGCTAAACTCTATAAATTGGGATTTTGTCTGTTTTGCGATAATTCTCGCCAAAGTAGTTTTTCCTACTCCCGGCGGCCCCCAGAAAATCATGGAAGAAATCTGGTCCTTTTCAATAAGCCCCCGCAAAATTTTCCCTTCTCCCAGCAAGTGCTTCTGCCCCACATATTCATTCAGACTTTCCGGCCTTAACCTGCTGGCTAAAGGCGCCGTTTTCTCCCGGTTATCAAAAAGACTTAGCTGTTCCATTTATGTACTCCTTCACATATCTAAAAAACAAATTATAAAAAGTGCCGTATATCCCAGACTCCATGCAAGCAGAAAAATCCTTTCCCCCGATATTATCATCCAGATATACTTCCATTTTCTTAAAACCCATTTTCTCATAAAAGCTTCTGGCGTTTCGGTTTTCCTCATAAACATTGCTGATTTCCACTTTTACCTCCCGATGCCGTCTCTTTTACAGGAATGGAGAAAGCAGACATATCCGCTTTCTCCATAATAAGTAGCTTTCTTTTTTTATCAATTCCTCCTGCATAACCCGTCAGGCTGCCGTTTGCTCCTATAACCCTGTGACATGGTATGATCAAAGAAATTGCATTATGTCCTACTGCTCCGCCTACCGCCTGGGCAGACATATGCTGCAGACCCCTTTGCTTTGCAATTCTGTCCGCAATTTCCCCGTAAGTCATCGTCTTCCCATACGGAATGGCAAGCAGAATTTCCCACACAGCCCTGCGGAATGGCGTTGTTTTCATGACCAATGGCGGGGTAAAGCCAGGGGCTTTTCCACTAAAATAACTATCCAGCCATTGATTTGTTAATTCAAAAACAGAGAGCTTCCTTTGTTCATATTCCCTTCCCAGCGTTTCCCCGAAATATTTCTGACCATTGAACCACAGACCCGTTAAAGCCTCTCCGTCGCTTGCAAGGGTAATGTCTCCAAGCGGAGAGCTATAATGATGCGTATATTCCATTTTCTTATCCCCATAATGCCTCACAAATTCTTCCGTAAATTTTTCCTTGATCTGATAATGCCGCAGCTAAATCAATGATACGATCCCGGAACGAGTATCTTTCGGATTATACCTTAAACCTGTATCCCACGCCCCATATGGTTTCAATATACTGCGGCTTGGAAGTATCGAATTCAATTTTTTCCCTGATTTTCTTGATGTGAACCGTTACGGTTGCAATATCCCCGATGGAATCCATATCCCATATTTCACGAAACAGCTCTTCTTTTGTAAATACATGGTTGGGATTTTCCGCTAAGAAAGTCAACAAATCGAATTCCTTGGTTGTAAATACTTTTTCTTCTCCGTTAATATATACCCTGCGGGCTGTTTTATCAATTTTAATCCCTCTGATTTCCACAGTATCATTACTCTTTTGGTTGGAGCCGATTAAGCGCTCATATCGGGATAAATGCGCCTTTACTCTTGCCACAAGCTCGCTGGGACTGAAAGGCTTCGTCATATAATCATCAGCACCCAGACCCAGACCACGGATTTTATCAATATCATCCTTTTTTGCCGAAACCATGATGATTGGAATATTTTTTTCTTCCCGAAGCTGTTTACAGATATCATATCCGTCCATTCCGGGCAGCATAAGATCCAATATGATCAAATCCACATCACTGTTCATGGCAGATTCCAATCCCTTGATCCCGTCATTTTCAATAATAACCTCGTAACCGCTCATTTCCAAATAATCCTTTTCCAAATCTGCAATTGCTTCCTCATCTTCTACAATCAATATCTTACTCATCGCCATCAACCTCTCTATATTTTCTGATTACAAAGTGCATGCAAGTGCCTTCGCTTTCCTTACTGGTTGCCCAGATATATCCCCCATGGTCTTCCACAATTTTCTTTACTATGGATAACCCGATTCCGCTTCCTCCCTTGGAGGAATTTCGGGATTCATCGGTACGGTAAAATCTTTCGAAAATCCTGCTTAAATCCTTCGCCGCAATTCCTCTCCCGTTATCTTCAATCTCTACACGTATGGAATCCACCTCATCCAGAATACGTATTTCTATGGTTCCGTTTTCTTTATCCAGATATTTAATGCTGTTGCCCACGATATTATTAATAACCCGTTTCATCTGCTCCGGATCGGCAATGATCATGGTATCATCGGAAACCAGATTATAGAAATTCAGCTCTATACGCTTGGACTCTAAGTCCAGACCGACCTCTTCCACACAGTCATTAAAATATTCGCTGACATTGATTCTCTGGAAATTGTAGGGTATCCGGTTATTGTCGATACCGGAATAAATAGTCAGTTCATTGATCAGGCGGTTCATGTCATTTGCTTTATTATAGATGGTTTTAATATAACGGTCCATCTTCTCCGGCGTATCCGCCACTCCGTCCATAATGCCTTCCACATATCCCTTGATAGCGGTAATAGGCGTTTTTAAATCATGGGAAATATTGCTGACCAGCTCCCGGTTTCTTTTTTCATTATCCACGATTTCATCGGTAGACTCTTTCAACCGAAGCCGCATATCTTCATAATTTTCAAACAGCTCCCCGATTTCTCCGGCATAGTGATTATCCAGACGGTAATCCAAATTTCCTTCCGCTATCTTTTTCATGGCAATATTCAATTCCCAGATTGGATTTACAATTCCTTTGTGAATCCACTGTTTTAGGACAAAAACAGATATCAGTAAAATCACGACGATAGCAATTAAAATATCCGTCATGAAAAGCCTTAATATCTGCGGATCGATCTTTGCCTGAAAAGACTGTACACCCAAGGTATTTTCAAAATAGGTTTTAATCCCCAGAAGGGAAATCCATGTAAGAATAATAGGGATAATGACCATAATCATACATGCGATGATAATCCTCGAGTGCAGCGACGTTTCTTTTCTTTTTTTCTTCATTATTGCCTCCATGGATCAAAGGGACATGCTTACATATCCTTTTGATATTCATATTATATACGTTTTTTGAAAACCATGTCTATGTAATTAAGGGTATTATCATAATTTTTATAAAAATTTAAGAACCTTTCTGCGCGCTTTCCTTATATAATAAAGTTACATTTTAAAAAACATAATATTTTCTGCAAAATCCTACCTGATAATATTGACAAATTTTTTTAATCTCATTATAATTTAAAACAGTAATAATTACTGATTTTGATTGTGAGGTATCTGATGGCTGTTATAAAGTATAGTCGGCAAAGGAAGGCAATTAAGGATTTCCTTATGACTAGAAAAGATCATCCGACGGCAGAAACCGTTTATTTAAATGTACGGAAGACCTATCCCAATATCAGTCTGGGCACTGTTTATCGCAACTTAACCCTTTTATCCGATATGGGTGAAATCCAAAAGCTGCATTTTAAAGATGGTCTTGACCATTTTGATGCAGATACCCGTCCTCATAATCATTTTTTATGTACGGAATGCGGCGCCGTTCTGGATATTGATTTTCAGTCAGATAATGATTTTCATCTGGACGAGCAGGCAAATTCCGTTTTTGACGGCAAAATTACCGGTCATATTACATATTTTCAGGGAATTTGTCCGGATTGCTGTATTAACTCAGTGTAAAATGGTATTTATACCATTAATAATAATAAAGAAAAGGAGAATGACAAGATGAAATTTGTATGTAGCGTATGCGGTTATGTTCACGAGGGGGATGCTGCACCGGAAAAATGTCCTGTTTGTAATGCTCCCGCAGAAAAATTTACTGCTCAGGGCGATGAAAGAACATGGGCGGCAGAGCACGTTGTAGGTGTTGCTCAGGGTGTATCCGAGGATATTCTTGAGGATTTAAGAGCAAACTTCAACGGAGAGTGTAGTGAGGTTGGTATGTATCTTGCAATGGCAAGAGTTGCCCACAGAGAAGGCTATCCCGAAATCGGTCTGTATTGGGAAAAAGCTGCTTATGAAGAGGCAGAGCATGCTGCTAAATTTGCAGAATTACTTGGCGAAGTCGTAACAGATTCCACCAAGAAAAACCTTGAAATGAGAGTAGAAGCAGAAAACGGCGCAACAGCAGGTAAATTTGACCTTGCGAAACGTGCGAAAGCTGCTAACCTTGATGCAATCCATGATACTGTTCATGAAATGGCAAGAGACGAGGCCCGTCACGGCAAAGCGTTTGAAGGCTTACTCAAGAGATACTTTGGCTAAAGATCGATATTTCAAACTATAAAGAATATTAATAAATTTCAAATTATGGAGGTTAACATTATGCAGAAATATTTTTGTAATCCTTGCGGCTATACATATGATCCGGAAAAAGGCGACCCCGAGCATGGCATTGCTCCCGGCACAGCATTCGAGGATCTTCCTGCTGACTGGTGTTGCCCTTTATGCGGCGTAACAAAAGATATGTTCCAGCCGTGCATTGATAATTACAACTAAAAAATGTGGGGACAGGATTTACTTACCTGTCCTCTTTTTTTGGGAAAATTACCGGACAAGTCATTAGACGTTAATCTGTCAGACGGGTTATTATGCTGATTGATAAAGGAGTTTATTTTCCTTTTCGCATATTTTTGCAATACACAAGTGACTTTCTCAGATAAAATGAAAGAAATACGTTATAATAAGCCGAAGATTTCATTTTGAGCAAAGAGAGCGATTGAATGGCTGACGATTCTATTTGACAACAGGATTTTTATGAAAATTAACGCATGGCTTGGTTTCCTGTTTTTAGGCTTTTTCATATACTTAATTTTTATGCCTTATTTTTGCCTAAAAAGCATTTTGAATGCTCAATAAATTTTGTTGCGGCCATACTGAATGGCTGTCCCCGTTTCCACGCCAAAACGCTCGTTGCATATAGTTGCGGATATAACGGCCTGTAAATTACCTTCGACGAATCCCAGAAAGGAACCGCGCCCTCAATGACCAACGAATATGCCAGTCCCTGATTTACCATTACTGCACCATTGGTACTCAGATTGCTGATAAACAGGACGTCCAGATTTTGATAATAATCGCCAAACCAGCTTGCCAGCTCACTCTGTACCTGCATACGCCTTGGAAGAATCAAAGGTAATTTTGACAAATCGCTTGCCGTAATAAATTCTTTTTCTGCAAGGGGGTCGTCAGGCTGCATCAAGACTACCCACTTTTCTTTTATATCCATGCGGATAAAATCATATTTTCCCATGTCTATCGGTTCCAGAAGCAGGCCCAGGTCAAGAAGGCCTTTATCCATCTGTTCTTTTACCAGATCCGCAGTTGCTGTAAAGATATCGAAAGTAATATGAGGATATTTTTGATGAAAGGCTTCAAATATCTCAGCAAGCAGCTGCACGGAAGCGATTTCCCCACATCCGATGGAAATCTTGCCTTCCACCTGCTCCTCCTGTTCAACCAGTTCTTTTTCTGTTTTATCGACAAGTTGTAAAATTTCTTCTGCACGGCGGCAAAGCAGAATACCCTCATTGGTTAGTTTAATTTTTCTGGTCCCTCTGTCAAACAGCTTAACACCGATTTCCTCCTCCATCTGCGCAAGCTGTCGGGAAAGCGTCGGCTGTGTAATATGTAAGACCTCTGAGGCTTTTGTTATACTTTCCTCCTTGGCTACAGTCAGAAAATAGCGTAAAACTCTGATTTCCATATATGAACTCCTTTCGGCTTACTCACGCCTTATTAAACATATTTTATCATTCATATGCCTTTTAAGCAATTCAGATAAACCGAAGAACAGCGCTGCCGGCTTATCCGACAACGCTGTTTTCATAAATTTCCCTGTGGAAATACAGCAAAATGCAACCGATTTAATGTTGTTTTCCACACAGCACTTTAGAACATTTTCATAACAGTTATGCAAATCCTGACGAAGCCCGTCATTTAATCCGTTATAACAAATAGGCCCTACTGTTAGCCTTTACCACCTCTTTGTTTTTATTTTTACAAAATTATTTTATCAACATAAGCTATGCCTTAAGCGAATTAGGAGAATCCATGCGCCCCATTTTAGACGCCATGTACCAATGGGGCACGGAATATAAAAATACGCTCTGAACAAAACAGGTTTTACAGCTCAACTACTCCGGTTGCCACCTTCTCCCGGAATTTTACATCATGCTCCACAAACAGCATTGTGGGCTGATATTCCAAAAGCAGCTTCTCAATCTGCATACGGGAAAATACATCAATAAAATTCAAAGGTTCGTCCCATATATACAAATGTGCGGATGTCAACAGGCTTGCCGCCAGAAGCACCTTCTTTTTCTGTCCTGCAGAGTAATCCTCCATATTTTTGGAAAACTGCACCCGCTCCATATCAAGCTGCCTGAGAATTGCACAGAACAGGCTTTCATCCAAATTGTTTTCCTTACAAAAGCAGGAAATTCCGCCCTTTAGCATAGACGTATCCTGACTGACATAGGAAATGATAAGTCCCGACGCCGTTTCACATACTCCGCTTTCCGTAAAAACCGGCTTACCATCCGGAAACCTCTGATAAAATTCCTCCATAAATCCTGTCTTTTGCAGAATTATTTTAATAAGCGTTGACTTTCCACAGCCGTTTTCCCCATGAAGGGCAATCCGCTCGCCTTTTTTTATGGAAAATGTCAGATTTGAGAACACAGGGTTTTTTGCATCGCTATAGGTAACGGAATAATCCCTGACATTCACAAGGGTCTCCTTATGATGGGAAAGAGGCATAAGCTTTAAATCCACCGGCTGTTCCAAATCCGCTAAAAGTCCTTCTTTTTCTTCCAGCTCCCGGTTTATCCGTTTTTCCATCTGCTTTACGCGGCTTTGCATCTTTTTGGTTTTCGCCCCGATATAAGCTCTTGTTGCAGGGCTGCGGTCATGCTCTTTTACAGGGTCATAGCCGATTTTTGTCCCTTCGTTTCTATCTGCCCATGCGGCGATGCGTTCCGATGCCTGCTTTAATTTTCCTATTTCCTTAAGATGCTTTTCATTTTCTGCTTTCACAAAAGAATCCCTGCGCTGTTTATTTTCCCACCAGCCGGAAAAGTTCCCGCTCTGTACCTCAATGGTCTGTCTGTTCAATACCAGAACATGGTCCACACAGGCATCCAGCAGGTCCCTGTCATGGGAAACAAGAATAAATCCCTTTTTTGATGACAAATACTGCTTTACATTTTCTCTGGTCTCCTGATCCAGATGATTGGTAGGCTCGTCTATCAGCAGAAAATCATTTTCCCCTGAAAATAAAACCCCAAGCAAAACCTTTGTACGCTCTCCGGGACTTAATGTTTTAAAGGGTCTGTACAAAATTTCCGCATCCTCGTGCAGCTGCTCCAGTTCGCATATAACCCGCCACAATTCACACCGGCTCTTTAACTCTTCTATAAACTCCGCCGCACACAGCTCCATCTGCTCTTTTGTAATATGATAGGGAAAACAGTCAAACACGGTTGCCGTGGTAATGGTTCCGCTGTATTCGTATTTCCCCAGCAGCAAATTTAAAAAGGTTGTTTTTCCCTTTCCGTTACGTCCTATAAAACCCAGTTTCCAGTCTGTATCAACGGAAAAAGATACGTTTTCAAATATATTATCATAGCTTCCTTCATAAGAAAATGTCAGATTGTTTACACTGATTTGTGCCATATTCATTCCTCCTTTTAGAGATTCCTTCATTTTGCAAATAAGAAAAATATTTATGCGCCTGGTTTTCCTTACTCACAAAAAAAGAAACCGCTTGCTGCCAAACAGTTTCTTTACATACTCAATCCTCTCCATTAAAGAAAGCAATATCATCAATGCCGCATTATATAAAATGATTACATAACAAGCAATTAAAAATATTTATCATTACCTATAAAAGCATACAAAAAGAGAGGTTATGAGAACATAATCCACTTTTGGCAACATGACAAAACAACATATGTATCGATGGCAATGCTGTAATAAAACGTTTCATGTAATCAAAAGTAAATTATCTCCTCAATGGATACACCTCTCTTCCTAAGATAGGGTTATTCTAACATTCTCCTATGGAATTGTCAATTTAATCTTTTCTACCAATAGGAAGATTTACGCTGCATTTTGTATTTAAACAAATACTATAGCCGTAACGCTTACTTTTATCCAATTCCCTTATAAATAATTCCCAGTATAAACACAATGATCGTAAGGGGTACGTAAATTTTTTTCGCCACAAATCCAAACCATTTAGGCAAAGGCTTCTCTCGTCCTGTATTCAATTCCTCGGAAATTTTATCAAACCCGAGAACATAGTAAATAGAAACCGCCCCGAATACTGCTCCAAAGGGTACGATAATAATCGTAACAAAATCCATCCAGTTTCCTACCTTCGCTTCTTCCTCCAAAAACAGTCCTATAAAAAGGCATATTGCGCAGGCTACGGTAACAGCAATTTTTCTGCTTATATGAAAGCGATGCTGGCAGCTTTCAATAACTGCCTCCAGCATATTCATAAGGGAAGTAATTCCTGCAAATGCAACGGAAAGAAAGAATATAACGGCAAAGAGCCTTCCCATAGGCATCTGTTGGAATATCCCGGGAATCGTGATAAACATTAAGGAAGGCCCTGCTCCCGGTTCAATGTTAAAAGAAAATACTGCCGGCATGATTGCCAGCGCCGCCAGCAATGCCGCCATTGTATCAAATCCTGCCGTCAAAAGAGAGGACTTTAAAATGTCTTCCTTTTTATGTAAGTAGCTGCCATACACAATCATACCGGAACCGGTAATAGACAGGGAAAAGAATGCCTGTCCCATTGCCATGACCCAGGTATCCACCCTTCCCAAAAGCTCCCAGCGGGGTACGAATAAAAATCGATATCCTTCCGATGCCCCCGGCAGAAAAGCAACACGAATCGCCAGAATCGCAAAAAGCAGGAAAAATACCGGCATCAGTATTTTGTTGGCTTTTTCGATGTTTCCCGCTGAACCGGTTATCAACAGAATCAAGGTAATCAAAACTACTGCGGTATGCCATGGAAAACTTCCGAGCCTGCCTGTGGCCTGAGCAAAATATACAGCGGATTCTTCCTTTAAAAGCGCTCCTGTAACCGAACCGCCCAAAGAACGGAGTACCCAGCCGATGATAATGGAATATCCGATCGCGATTCCCATAGAGCCTAAAAGAGGAATCCATCCCATGGCTTTTCCGATAGGGGATTTTCCTTCCCAGCATAAAGCATAGGATCCTAAGGTTCCCGTCTGGGCTTTCCTGCCAATAGCAAATTCTGCCGACAGGCCCGTTATCCCAAACAGAACAATAAAGAAAAAGTAGGGCACCAGAAATGCCGCTCCTCCGTATTGCCCCAGCCGATAAGGAAACATCCAGATATTTCCCAAACCTACCGCTGAACCTACGCTTGCCAAAATAAAAGCAAAAGCGCTGCTGAAATTTCCATTCTTATGTTTCATAATATATTCTCTTTCTCTTTTCGTTTTATTCTTCTGACATCAGAGCAAGAACACATTCCAACTTGACGCCTATACAGTATTAGCATATCATATACATAAACCCTTGTTAAATTAATAGATTTTATAATATTGTTGAATTTTTTTAATATTAAAAAGAGTGAAAAAAGATATGGAAATCAGAAATATTACCACATTTATGCGGGTTGCAGAATTAAACAGTTTCTCTAAAGCGGCAGAACAACTGGGATATTCCCAGTCTGCCGTTACCGTACAAATCAGGCAACTGGAACAGGAGTTAAATACAAGATTATTTGAACGTATCGGGAAGCACATCCGGCTGACAGAAGACGGCGCCCAATTTGTTTCCCGGGCGTTAGATATTCTAAATGCAGTGGATGCGGCAAAAACAATCTCCCACAAGCAGGAAAGTCCATCCGGCACACTGCGCATCGGAACCGCCGAGTCTCTGTTAATCAGTGTTTTACCTCCCATTATTATGGAATTTCGCAAAAAATATCCTCTTGTGGAAATAAGCATTCAAACCGGAAAGATCGGAGAACTGTTTGACATGGTAAAGCAGAATGATGTAGACCTGTTATTCTTTCTGGACAAAAAGACTAATTTCCCGGAATGGACCAAAGTTTTTGAACATTTAGAGCCCGTTGTTTTTGCAGCATCAAGTAAGCACCCGCTAACTAAATGCCGAAACATTTCTCTGGAAAAAATATTTGAAGAACCATTTTTACTGACAGAAAAAGGCATTAGTTATCGATATGATTTAGAACAAATGGCTGCCGCCGCCAACATGGAAATCCATTCTTTTTTAGAAACCGGAAATACAGAGGTTATTACCAAACTGCTCCTGCAAAATGCAGGTATTTCTTATCTTCCCGAATATACAATCCGTGATCATCTGAAAGCAAACCGTCTTGCCATACTGGATGTCGCATGCCCGAAGCTTCAGATGTGGAGCCAGCTTGTTTATCATAGGAACAAATGGGTAACGCCGCAGATGAAATTATTTATTGAGATTATGAAAAATAAGATGTGATATGCCATAAGGCTTCTTTCTCATAAACTTACAGAACATTCCGATTTTTTGCTTCCTCAAAAATTCTGGGATAAATAAGAGGATAAGTCCAGTTATCCGGCAACTCGTTTGTAATGATGATTTTTTCCATTTCACTATGCAGTTCTTTTTCAAATGTTCTAATATCCGACGTAAAAATCATCCCGAAGGTTTCCTCATCCTCTTTTTCATTTACTCTGGTTTTTCCGGTTACAGAATAAGCGCACATGGGACTTATATCAAAATCCTGTGCGCCTGTTTCTTCCATCAATTCTCTTTTTGCCGCACATAAAATATCTTCTCCCTTTTCCCTGTGTCCGCCGGGAATTTCATAAGTATCCCTTTCCTTGTGCTTACAAAATACCCAACTCCCCTGATATTTTGCAAGTATCACCGTAAACTTTAATAAGCGATCCTCCACTTTATCATAAAATTTTACTTTCATTTATCTTTATCCCTTTGAATATTTTATTTCCGACATTTTATTCCGTTTTTCGGATTCATTTACATATACTACGAAGAAAGCACTGCAACCAGTCCCTTCATTCTATCCGTATTGTCGGCAATGTCCTCTTTGGTAACGCCATAATAAGAATAAATATCCCTCAAAATTTTATCAAGATATTTTTTCTTTCCCGGCGCTCCGCTGAAACCTGCTCCGAAAAACTGATGGTTCTTTTCTATTTCCACCTGAATCTCCCCCATGTTTTTTATTTTTATCACATACAAATGATAATCCATGGGAAAAAGCTCTTCCGGAACATCTGCCGCTTTTTTTTGATACTCTTCGCAAAGCTTTATATACTCTTCCACTGCCTTTGTATCAGAAAAATCCTTGGGCCTCAATTCCTTTAAAGGCGTGCCCGGTAAATGGGGAGCGTACCGCTCTACCAAAGCTCCTTTTACATTGCGATAGCCCTCTTTAACCTGACGGCTGTTTTTATCCGGCTCTACTGCTCCATATTGTTTGATCATGTAATCAATTACTTCATCTAAAGTATGGGACTCTGCCTTAATTCTCTTTATAGTGGCAGCCCTTTTCCTATGGTATTTTCTTTTCCGGTAAGCCGTCTTTATACGGGCAAATACATTTTGATCCATGGGCTTTCCTGCAATAAATACGCTTGTAGGACCGTCGTTTCCTTTGATCACTGTAACGGCGCTTACTCCTTTAGTTGATTTTCTTTTTATCCTTCCCAAAATAAATACCCTCCGATTCTTCTGTCATTAATTCTTCAAAAACGGATTTCTTTCATACTCTCTTAATCTTTCTGTTAATCTTCAATTATATGTTATACTGGAAATCAAAGCCCTCATCCATTCTTCAATTCCTATCATTATTAATCCTACTACAAACAAATAATCTTCCCAAAAAGTTATTCTTTTACGGCGTTCCTTTACTTTTTGAAGGGTCGTCGTACTTTTGGGAAATCGCTCTGAAAAACAAAATGCTGCACTGATGACCAGCCAGAAAACACCTGCTAACCCCCATTGTCTCAATTGAATCAATTTAATAATATTGATTATAACTACAATACTGATTAGTAAATATCTTACATTTTTCTCTATTTTATTTGTAATAAAATACCATGCCATTATAATACTTCCGCATATCATAATGCCAATATACAAATTAAATTCCTTGCTCATTGATAAAAAGGCGCCTCCCTCTTTGCGGGCAATCATTCTTCCGACAGAGCTTTATATTGATTCAGAATATTTCCTGCACGGTAATAGGAAAAATTGAAATCAAGTATCCCCATTTCATTAGACAAATCCGCTTTATACGCTAAATTCCGACCATAGAGACTATATGGTCCCGGATGACTTTCCCCTTTAAAAAGGTCTTCTTTTATCCTTTCATCCTCATCCAGAATCTCCTTTATGATTCCCGCTTCTTCCATAGCCGGTATGGCATCAGTGCTTAAAAGTGCAAGATAACCTAAATCCACATCCTCCCTGTTATAGGTCAGATTATATTTGGCAATGAAATAATCCGGTTTTGCCAGGGAAAAGATGATATAGAATATGGTAACAGTCACTGTTACAAATTGCAATAACGGAAAATTGTTTTTATATATGGTAACAATACAACCTACCAGCAAAACTGTAATAACAGCCAATGCCCAAAGCACCAGAATCCGTAAAAAAGTAAGCTGGTAATTTTCAATATACAGAATCATCCTCATGGCTGAAGAAGCAATCATAATAAAAGTACAGCTGGAAAATAGGCTTAAAATCCCTTTCAATATCTTATTTTCCCGAAATCTGGAAATACAGATTAAAATAATGATTAAATTAATCATGCAGACAAAGAGCAGCTGAAAAAATCCTTCCCTTGCATAGGCAGCATAAGTATATCCTTCCGGTAAATCAAAGCTGCCCAAGAACAGATAGGATATCTGTATTATGGAAAAAACCAGATAAACAACTGTTATAATGGAAAGAAATGTAATTCCTACCACCGGCTCCCAACGGCTTTTCTCGGAGACAACACTGTTCATTGTACCATCTGCCAGATACGCTATTATACCATAGGAACCGAGAATACCTGCTACCAGCAATACAAACAGCCAAACAGGTTTTTCGGGCAGTCTGATACCAAAAAACAGTCTTATAAATAAATCCCTGAATACTGCATCCGCACTTACCAGTAAGCCAACTATAACCAATAGCAGGGGGATTGAAATAAAAACACCGAGCCAGATATATTTTGTAATACCCGATTTTTCACTTTCATTTTTCTTAAGGAACTTTCCCGCCGACCGAAAAGGATAGCCGATATAAGCGATTGCAGCAAAGGGAAGTATAAATATTTCCCCACAGAACTTTCCAAAGCTCCACCTTTCCGTATCACAAAAATGAGTTAAAAGAAAACTTAAAAGCAGTAAAAACATGCCACAGGTATTAAAAATGATGAGTATCAGACTTCCTGTAAGACAGTTGCCGACGCTTAAAATAAACCAGGCAGCCAGATAAAACCAGGCATTTTTTCCTGTCTTTATGTCCAGACGTTTAAACCCGCCTAAAAGGAAGCCTATGGTTACAAGGGAAAGAACCGGCAGGGTAATTCCGTGAAAGCCTTTGTACAAACAGATTGTAAAGAAAATTCCATAGATAAGGCATCCCATTCCGAAATATCGGAAATCGCCCAGCATTTTCCGAAGCCTCTGCCCCATTCTTTTTGATTGTGATATTCCATTTTGTATGACTGCACCTGAAGTATTTGTAACAGGAACATTTACTGACAACCCGTTCATTACTGATTCATTCATTGTAGTTCCATTCATTACCGGCTCATTTATTCTAGAATTATTTATTACCGGCGTGCCCGTTGAAAACTCATTATTCATTATCAGTTACCTCCTCTAAAGTTTCCGTATCTTCCCGCCATTCCAGAATATCGCCCGGCTGGCATTCCAATGCCTTACAAATTTTATTGAGAGTATCAATTTTTATGGCTTTTGCCTTACCGTTTTTCAGAATGGATATATTCGCCATAGTGATTCCCACTTTTTCCGATAATTCGGTAACGCTCATTTTTCGTTTAGCCAATACAACATCAATATTTATAACAATCATATTTTCCACCTCAAATTGTCAATTCCGATTCTTTTTTCAATACTGCAGCCTTATAAACCAGATGGGATAAAGCTGCTGCCGCTACTGTTACGGTTATTCCTACGAAAACTATGACTATGGACAGTAATACCACCATCACATGGCTTAAATCCAAAAAGTAAAAAATGATACTCCCCACAAATAGAAAAAACGAATCAAATGCTGCTAAGCCTGCTATATATTTCAACAGCCTTGCATTGATATCTGAAAAGGAATTATCTTTTCCTATTTCTGAAGCAATTTTCCACCCACAGATCAAGACCAGATAACAGGGAATTGCTGTAATCCACAAAAAAATCATCCAGGGAAGATAACAATCCTCATAGCCTTTTGCACTGTTAATGATAACCCTGCCCCATACGGGAAGAAAATAAAAGTAAATAATCAAGCCGCATATTCCTATTCCGATGATAACGGCTTTTAATGAATTTGCCAAACCTTTCTGACTCATAATAGACCTCCTGTTTTGCTTTATTGCATTTTGCTTGCTGCACTTTACCTTGCAAGTTAACGTTTTCCATAATATACCACCAATAAAATAAAGTGTCAATAAATATTTATTGATTTACGATAAGTATTTATTGACACATCTTTTACTGAAAAGAAAAAACCTTCTGGAGCAATATTCAGGCTGAGTTGCAATTCCGTAGAGACCAGCCCTGTCTCTTCCTGATGTATCTCCGGTATCTCCAGAGCCAATAATGATTTCCTTAAAAGGTAGCTGATTGTCTGTTAAGATAATCGCTGCCTAAAGGTAAACGATACTCAGTTTTTATGTGTATCGTTCCCTACATATAAAGCTTAAACTTCACTACCCATTTGTGTCTTTGTTGAAATCAAACGAGTTCTTCCTTCAACCTTGACCATATTTTCCAATTCCTTTATTGCGTCCTTTGCAATCCATGCCTGTGTCTTATTGCCGTTGTTTAACAGTTCATGCGCAACCAAAAGAGCTTTTTCGTTATAATCGAAATCCCTTTTTCCAATTTCTTTTAATGCCCACGCTACAGCTTTCTTTATATGCTCATGCTCAATGTCCTGTGTTTCCCTTATCAATCTCAAATACTTATCCAAAGTATCGTTGGGGAGTTTTTTATCATGTATTGCAGATGTAGCCATCAGAGTATAAGCAGCACGTTTTTTGTAAATATGAGTAGAAGTAATCCATTTATAAATAAATTCCTCGTAGCCTTTCATCTTGGCTATCAGGTTTTTGCATAAATGGTCACACAAATCCCACGAAACAACTTCGCTCATAAGTTTCTCAATATCTGAATGTATTATGTCTTTTCTGTCGAATATAAGAACTGCTAAAAGCTTCGCTTCATGGTAACCGGTATTCCATAGTTCAAATGCAAGTTCATTAGATTTGCCTATTCTTTTTGCAATATTTCTTATTTCTCCTGTCGATACGCCAATACTATATTCCCCCGGTATACCCATTTTCATCACGTTTGCCTTGTATTTTTCCGAAGCCTGTGATTGTAATTCTTTTATTATTTTTCTGCAATCCATAAATCCTCTCCAATTCCTTTCTTAAATCGTTTATGAATAAGCCCTGCTGTTTTTTCAAAAAAGCTTTTATAAACGGTTTCATTATAATTTTTTTGCGGTAACATCTTCCGTAAAATCAACTTCCGTTTCTTCGCCTTTAGAAACGAAAATCCCTGTCCAATGTCCTTTCATGTTACTGTTTTCCATATCAAACTCCCAACGCTTGAGTGGCTCAAATGCAGTGACAGTGAATGTAGTTGCATATCCGTCCTTTGTATATTCAACAAACTATGTTTCACTTATCGTGTCTATTTTACTTAAATCACTGCGCCATTGATATTTTTCTAATGAGGTAACTATTATTCCTCACGTCCTGTATGTTGTAACGAAATACGGCTTTTATGTTTGAAAAAGCCATACCTATTTCCTCCACTATTCCAATCTGTTAATCTGCTCTTTGTTATATTACCACAAATGCACTCACAATTACATTAAATTTCACTCAATCTCTCTTTGCCATATTATTAGCAATCATCATCTGCCTTACCCGTTCCCTCTGCTCGGTGCTGACCGCCCTTGGCTTTTAGTAGCTGACGTATGACCGCTTTATCCCTTGTGTAGAAGGTAGCGGTCTGTTCCGCACACGTTTCCGCTTTATTCTGCTCCCCAAACTGATAGATTAAGTTGATTTTATCAGCGTTAAAAGGTATCTGAAAATTTGCGCCCTTACCTAAACGCTCCACGCCCACGCACTTAGGGAGATTTCTTGTCAGTTCGTAATTATCCCTCGCTGTGATTGTTCCATGACTGTTGGTCTGCCTTACCTCGACTTCACACTGGCTTTTCTGCTCCAACACAAGCCATTGGTATTTGTCGTTTTCTTTGGTAAATACGGTCTGATGCGCATTGGAATGTGTCTTGTTACGGATATATTTGTCGGTGGCGCTGTAATAATCTAAAATCTGCTGTTCCTGCTTTTTTTCATGGACTTTTCCCTCCTGTGATGTGGATTGATTGGTTTCGGTGCTGATATATGGTTTTCTTCCGTTTATTGTGGGGAGATTGGCTTGCGGAATATTGTTGACGGGTATTTCTCCGATTGGGGAATAAGGGTTCAATCCAATACCTCCATATTTTTATAGCTCCATCCCACTCGGAAACGCCTCTTTTTGCATAAGCCCCCACATCTTATCTATATAGGACAAGGTATAGAAATTCTCATAGTAATGATAATAAAATGCACCCTTTAACGTCATATGATAAACGCCCTTTTCTTCCCTGAGAAATCCCAGACATTTCGCAATCCAAAACTCAAACCCATACATCTTTTTTAACGGAACTTTGAAAAACTCTTCAAAATCAGCCGGATCCACTTTCGTACTGTAAGCAGTCCAGAACAAATAATATACCATTCTCTGTCGCAAAGTAAAACGGATTGTTAAGGATGTGGAAAGAAGCCCCTTATCAATCCGCCCACAATATTCCTCTACGGAAAAGGTATTGATCTTAAATTGCTCCTGTAAAAGTGTGGTTGCCGAACAGCCAAAACCAAGAAAATTATCTCTGGTCATGGAAGAATACCGGACGTTTTCTCCCTTGGAAAAAGTCCAGATAGAGTCACGGATATAACCTTTGCCCAGACAATAATCGGTAATGTCATCCAACAGCTTCCTCTTTTCCCTTTTTGCCATGGTCCGGACAGGACTTTCCGTAAATGTGAAATCAATAAAGGGATAGATGGCAATATGATTGGCTCCGTTTGCAAAAGCGGTATCAATATCTGACTTTAAATCCTCAAAGGTCTGTCCCGGCAGCGCAAAGATAAAATCCATGGAAACGGTTTCAAAAGAGACTGCCTTTAAGGCATTCTTTATGGCGGAAATATCAACATTTTTTCGTCCTAAAACCGCCTGATGCTTTTCCCCAAAAGACTGGATTCCAATGCTGATTTTCGTCACGCCTGCGTCCTTTAAGGTCTGTAAAAGAGGAACATTTACATTATCCGGATGCAGCTCTACGCCTATGCCTTCCGTTATCATGAAATGTTTCTGAATCGCTTCAATAATCTCTTTTATCCGACCCGCGGCAAGAGCAGGCGTTCCGCCGCCAAAATACAGACTGGTTACCGCTTTCCTGCTCTTTATCTGTCTTCCCGCCATATGGACTTCTTTTATTAAAGCATCAATATATCTATCGCAGGCTTCTTTGGAATAAACAATCTTACAATAGGGACAGAAATTACAAATGCTGCTGCAAAAAGGAATATGAACATATAAACCCAGATTCCGGCATTCTGCAAAAGAAAGCTGTTCATCAAATTCATTTGTAAAAATAAATGGCTTTATGGAACGCGTCAGCCACATTCTGGTCAGATTTGTAATTGTGCTCATAATTCTCCTATATGTATTTTAAATATGTCCTCAGCATTTCAAAAATTATTTTGATATTGCCACGGAATAAAAGGGTATATTCTGCCACAAAGAAATAGCCGCATTTTTCACACAAGCCCTCTACTTCAATGCATCTCCCGCAAGTGCTTAATTTACCGTTTTCCATTACCACACATTGATGGCATGGCGTAGGAAAGCTGTTCCTGATCAGGTAAGGAAAAGCGCTTTTCAAATTAAAGACCGGCGCACCCTCTTTCATCATCTTTGCAATCACATTACAACAGACTGCTTTTTCCCTCGGGCTTAGTAAAAGCTCCTTTGTATCGGGATAAGGAGTATGAAAGTTAAAGGAAACCGCACGGACATTGGGCATATTTTTTGCCTTTAAACACACATCACGGATTCCGTTTTTATTAATCTGATTAATTGCCATATAAAAGCATATATTATCCGAAGTGGCATTTTGAACATTCTCCATAATAATATCATAGGTATCGCCCCGTATTTTGTTATGCTGCAGGCGGTTTCCGTCCAGACTTAACAAAATCAGATCAGCTTCCGGTAAATCAATGGGGAATGTGCCGTTTGTAACCACATTTACAATCAGAAATCCCATTTTTTTCGCTTCCGTTACCAAATCCCGTAAGGACTTTTCTCCATCCTTCCACAAAAAGGTTTCCCCACCGCAGAAAAAAAGAATGCGAATGCCCATATCATACAGCTGCCGCATTTCTTTTTTAATCTGCTTATAGGGATGGACGACTGCTGTAATGTTATTGACCGAGCAATGTTTACATTTTAAATTACATTTATCCGTAAGGATTATAGTACCGAGGATGGGGTCCTTTTTCCGAAAAAGGACGGTTTTAATCCCAAATCCGGCAAAGTATGCAAAAGAAGATAATTTCATATACAATCTCCAAGGCCGAACAAATCTGCCTGAGCCGTTATTTTACTCTCGCAGCATTCTACAAATGAAAGCTTGTGCCCTTTAGGGTACTTGTGCTCTTTAGAATACTTGTGCTCTTTAGAGTACTTGTGCTCTTTAGAGTACTTGTGCCCTTTAGGGCATTATTCATGAAAATAAAGGTTGAAAGAAAATCCTTCAACCTTTATTACTTACAATATAAAATGCTTTTATCAGCCGTACAGATATTTTTCCTGCTCAGGCGTTAACACATCAATTTCTTTTCCAAGGAAGTTTAATTTCCTGATGGCAACATCCCGGTCTACTTCTTCAGGAACATCAATAAGCTTCTCTGTCAAGGTATCGCCTTTTTCTACCAGATATTTAGCGGATAATGCCTGAATCGCAAAGCTCATATCCATAATCTCCGCAGGATGTCCGTCGCCGCAGGCAAGATTAACCAGTCTGCCTTCGCCGAGAACACAGAGGGTATTTCCGTTGGATAATTCATAACCCATAATATTCTTGCGCATTTCTTTGGAGGAAACTGCAATTTCGCGAAGCCTTGCCATATTGATTTCACAATCGAAATGACCTGCGTTACAGAGAATTGCACCGTCCTTCATTTCCATAAAATCTTCTTCGTCAATAACCTTGTCGCAGCCGGTAACGGTAACAAAGAAATCGCCATACTTTGCAGCCTCTTTCATAGGCATAACATCAAAGCCGTCCATAACCGCTTCGATTGCTTTTACCGGATCGATTTCCGTTACGATTACCTGTGCGCCCAGTCCCTTTGCCCTCATGGCAGTTCCTTTGCCGCACCAGCCATAGCCCGCCACAACAACGGTTTTGCCCGCCACGATCAGATTGGTTGTGCGGTTAATGCCGTCCCATACAGACTGACCTGTACCGTATCTGTTGTCAAAGAAATGCTTACACTGTGCATTATTTACACGTACCATGGGGAACTGCAGCTTTCCTGCACGGTTCATAGTCTCTAAACGGATAATGCCGGTTGTAGTCTCCTCGCATCCGCCGATAACCTGGGGAATCAAATCGGCAAACTCCGTATGCATCATATTTACCAGATCGCCGCCGTCATCAATAATAATGTTGGGACCTACCTTTAATACCTGACGGATGTGGTGGTTATATTCTTCATCCGTAGCGTCATACCACGCATGAACCTCCAATCCTGCTGCCACTAAAGCTGCCGCCACATCATCCTGTGTGGACAAGGGATTGGAACCTGTTACATACATCTCAGCACCGCCGGCTTTTAATACCTTACAAAGGTAAGCTGTCTTTGCCTCTAAATGAACGGATAAGGCAATCTTCTTGCCTGCAAAAGGCTTTGTCTTTTCAAATTCCGCCTCCAAAGTCCTAAGAAGATCACAATTCCTTTTTACCCATTCGATTTTCTGCTCTCCGCTGGGAGCCAGATTAATGTCTCTGATTTCGCTGCTCATAAATTTTCCTCCATACATTATAATTTTATAATTCATTTCCTGCCGGTAAATTTACTAATTATTAGTTTACCTTTTACTTTTCGTGCTGACAAGTCCTTTTGTCCATTCCTGAAACATTTCTTTTAAAATCAAGAACCATTGGCTCTTTGTTCATGTATGTAATACGATAGATTGGAAAATGTCGAGGAATATAAGATTTTATCAACCTGCAATGAAAGCGAAAAGCAATAAAACCGAAAACTACAAAATACAGAAAAGGATTGCGCTTATTTTTAAATAATGTTACAATTTGTTACACTTCATTTCATATATTCTTATAGAAATTTTTAGAAGTCTACTTTTTTACGGGGGATCATTCAATTATGAAAACAGCAATTATGACAGATACCAACAGTGGAATAACCAGACAGGAGGCAGATGCTTCCGGCATATTTCTCATTCCGATGCCCATTATTATTGACGAAGAAATTTTCTTTGAAGGCGTTAATCTGACACAGGAAAGCTTTTATAAAGACCTTACAGACGGGAGAGATATATCTACCTCCCAGCCCTCCCCGGGAGATGTAATAGATATGTGGAAATCCATCTTATCATCCGGTTATGATGAAATTGTCTATATCCCCATGTCCAGCGGATTAAGCAACTCCTGCGCATCCGCTATCGGATTATCCAAGGAATTTGACGGTAAGGTCATGGTAGCTGATAATCACAGAATATCCGTAACCATGCGGGAATCCGTCTTTGAAGCAAAAAGGCTGGCTGATTCCGGTTTGTCTGCCCGCGAAATCAAAGATTATCTGGAAAAAACAGCTTTTGACGCCAGCATCTATATTGCTGTGGATACTCTGGAATTTCTTAAAAAAGGCGGAAGGATTACTCCTGCGGCAGCAGCTTTGGGAGCCGTTTTAAATATTAAACCTATTCTTTCCATTCAGGGGGAAAAACTGGATGCTTTTGCCAAGGTCAGAGGCATGAAAAAATGCAAGGCCAAAATGATTGAAGCTTTGCAGCAGGATTTAAGTACCCGGTTCAAAGATGTGGATAAAAGCCGGATAAAGCTGTGTACCGCAGGAACTGCTTTGAGTCCGGAAGAAGCCGAAGAGTGGAGAAACACTGTATCAGAGGCCTTTAACGGAGCTGATGTTTATTACAATCCGCTTTCTTTAAGCATTGGCACCCACACAGGCCCCGGCGCCATGGGAATCGGTTTGGTCGTTGTTGCAAAATAATATGGAAAAGATTATATTTTCTTACAATTTTACTAATTTCTTTAAATGTTTTTTACTTTTTCTTGTAAAAATGAACAAGAAATATTTTGTGCTCGTGAACGCTTCATAATAAACGTAAAAAACTTTGAAAAAAATGATTTTACATTTATACAAAATGTCTATAATTCGACGTGATTTTCCACATTTTGAAAATTTGCCTTTTATTTAAAAAAGTATTATGATACAGAAAAGTTGAAAACCAAATTCAATCAATTACCAAACCAAAAACCTTAGTAAACAAAGGCTGTTGTATTTGAAATCATCTGATTTCTGAATACAGCAGCCCATTTGTTTTTTGTAAAAGCACTGAAAGTTTTCTCTTTAATTTACAATATTTCTTCTTTCTCCCTTTTGAAAAGCTTCAATATTTTTGTATACTTCTGTCGCAAGCCTTGTTCTGGCTTCCGTACTTGCCCATGCCATATGAGGCGTAATAATGAGCTTTTCACTATCCTTGATTTTATCTAACAGATTATCCTGTGTAATAGGTTCTTTCTCCAGAACGTCCAGTCCGGCAGCAAAAATTTCCCCTTTCGTTAAAGCGGTATACAAATCCTTATTGTTTACCACCGGTCCTCTTGCCACATTAATAAGAATAGCCGTCTTTTTCATTTTCTTCATGGCTTCTAAATCAATTAAATTCTTTGTCAAATCGGATAAGGGACAATGAATGGAAACAAAATCCGACCTTTTTAATAAATCGTCAAATTCCACTCTCTCATATTCCTTACAGCTGTTTTTGCCTGTAACGGAATAATAAATCACGTGGCATCCAAAGCTCTCTGCAATCCCTGCCGTTCTCTTACCGATATTTCCCAAACCGATAATGCCCCATGTTTTCCCTTCCAGTTCCATAAATGGTCTGTCAAAATTGGAAAACCGATCCTGGGCGCCATATTTACCGGATTTTACATAATCATCATAAAAGGGGAGATGCTCCGACAGATATAACGCCAGAGCAAAGGTGTGCTGGGCAACTGCTGCCGTGGAGTAATCAACCACATTTGCCACTCCTATTCCCCGGTTTCTGCAATACTCCAGGTCCACATTATCATAACCTGTTGCAAACTCACAGATTAATTTCACATTGGGGGCATCCTTTAATGTAGCTTCATTCATTCCGGCTTTGTTTGCAACAATAACATCTGCATCCTTAACCCGCTCTGCAACCTCCGGGGTCAGAGTATTTCCATAATAGGTAACATTTCCTAATTTTTCATAAATCGTCAGGTCAATATCTTCTCCGATGCTTTTTTGCTCTAACACAACAATGTTCATAATGCTTTCCTCTTTCTTAAATAAAATATCCCATACAGATTCCATCCGCAATCTGTATGGGATTTCCTTCACAAAATTATTTTAATCTTTCCAGTAAAACTTCTCTCTGCTCTTCAAAACCCGGTTTGCCAAGCAATGCAAACATATTCTTCTTGTAGCTTTCCACACCCGGCTGGTTAAAAGGATTAACACCCAGTAAATAACCGCTGACGCCGCATGCAAACTCGAAGAAATAGAATAATTGTCCTAAATAGAACTCTGTCTCTTCCGGAATCTTAACCATCAGATTGGGCACCTGTCCGTCCGTATGAGCTAAAATAGTTCCGTTCATAGCGGATTTATTTACAAAATCAACCGTCTGGCCCGCCAGATAATTTAATCCGTCAAGGTCTACAGGCTCTGTGCCGATTTTCAGTTCTTCTCTGGATGCTTCCACATTGAGAACCGTTTCAAACATAATCCTTGCACCGTCCTGAATGAACTGGCCCATGGAGTGAAGATCTGTTGTAAGGTCTACGCTTGCCGGGAAAATACCCTTCTGGTCCTTTCCTTCGGATTCTCCGTAAAGCTGTTTCCACCATTCGGAAACATAGTGTACATTCGGCTCATAGTTAGCCAATACTTCAACAGCTTTTCCCTTTCTTAACAGAATGTTACGAAGTGCTGCATATTTTAATGCGTCGTTTTCTTCATAAGGAAGATTTAAAGCATTTTCTCTTCCGCTGGCTGCGCCTTCCATTAATTTATCAATATCCGCACCGGATACCGCAATAGGAAGAAGACCTACGGCTGTCAGTACGGAGAAACGTCCTCCCACATCATCGGGAACTACGAAGGATTCATATCCTTCCTCTGTTGCAAGATTCTTTAAAGATCCTCTTGCCTTATCGGTTGTAGCATAAATTCTCTTTGCTGCGCCTTCTTTGCCGTATTTCTTTTCAGCCATTTCTTTGAAAATTCTGAAGGCGATTGCAGGCTCGGTTGTTGTACCGGACTTGGAAATCATATTAATGGAGAAATCCCTGTCGCCGATTACATCCAATAAATCCTTTAAATAAGTTGAGGAAATGGAATTTCCTACAAAATAAATTTCAGGGGTTTTTCTCTGATCCTTGGAAATTACATTATAAAAGCTGTGTCTCAAAAACTCGATTGCGGCTCTTGCTCCCAGATAGGAACCTCCGATGCCGATTACTACTAAAACTTCTGAATCGCTCTGGATTTTTTCTGCTGCCTTTTTAATTCTTGCAAACTCTTCCTTGTCATAGGCAACCGGTAAATCAATCCATCCTAAGAAATCATTACCTGCGCCGGTTTTGGATACCAATAAATCTTTTGCATCCATGACCTGCTTTTTCATCAAATCTACTTCGTTGTCACTTACAAACGGGGCAACTTTGGAATAATCAAAGGTTACTTTTTTGCTCATTGCATTCTCTCCTTTTTACCGGTTCCTGAAAAACCATGTTTTTAACCAAAATAAGTTTAGCAAAATAATATTTTATTTGCAAGCAAATACTGGAAAAACCACTATATTTCTGCTATAATCTGTCCGTATATAAAATTGCTTTTGATTATTATGCATCAAAATAGAATTTTTACGCTTTTTATTATTATGTACAATTTAGAAGAAAGGGGAATATATATGATTTATAAACCTACAGGCGTATGTTCTCAGGCAATCAAGATTGAATTAGACGGAGATATCATTCGCTCCGTATCTTTTACCGGCGGATGTAACGGCAATTTGCAAGGCATCAGCGCCCTCGTACAGGGAATGAAAGCAACAGATGCCATCGAAAAGCTTCGGGGAATCAAATGTGGATTCAAATCTACCTCCTGCCCTGATCAATTAGCAAAAGCACTGGAGTCCATGATAAATTAATACCCTTGAAAAATCAGAAATTCCATGAAAAATTTTAGGTTGGTAGGAGAATATTATGAAACGAATTGTTTTGACAGGCGGCGGTACAGCCGGACACGTAACACCAAATATAGCGCTTTTACCCGGATTAAAGGAGCTGGATTATGATATTCATTATATCGGTTCCTATGACGGTATTGAATCAAAGCTGATCGAGGATTACAAAATCCCTTATTACGGCATTTCCACCGGAAAATTCCGCCGTTACTTTGATCCCAAAAACTTCTCAGACCCTTTCCGGGTTATAAAAGGATATGGGCAGGCAAGAAAAATACTGAAAAAAATAAAACCTGATGTGGTATTTTCCAAAGGAGGCTTTGTTTCCGTTCCGGTAGTAAGAGCAGCAGCATCCCTAAAAATCCCTTGTATTATCCATGAATCGGATATGACTCCGGGACTTGCCAATAAGCTTTGTCTCCCCGTTGCTGAAAAAATATGCTGTAATTTTCCCGAAACCTTACAATATCTGCCGGAAGAAAAAGCGGTTTTGACCGGCTCTCCCATCCGTGCAGAATTAGCAAAAGGCAACAAAATATCCGCATTGGATTTATGCGGTTTTCATGCAAATATGCCGGTTATTATGGTAATTGGCGGTTCCTCCGGCGCCGCAAATGTGAATAAAGCAGTCAGGGATGCCTTACCTCAATTGTTGGAGGATTTTCAGGTAGTGCATATCTGTGGCAAGGATAAAGTTGACAATCTCCTTTTAACTACCAAGGGCTACAAGCAGTTTGAATATGTAAAAGCGGAATTAAAGGATATTTTTGCCATGGCGGATATTGTTATTAGCAGAGCGGGGGCTAACGCCATTTGTGAGCTTTTGGCGCTGCAAAAGCCCAATATCCTGATTCCCCTTATGGCAGGAAGCAGGGGCGACCAGATTTTAAATGCCAAATCCTTTGAATCCCAGGGATATTCCCTGGTAATTTCCGAAGATGATATTACTACTCAGCTTTTAGTTGATACCGTTCATGACATGTATTTCAGAAGGCAAAGTTTTATTGAAGCCATGAGTCGTTCCCATCAGAAGGATTCCATTAAAACGATTCTCGGACTGATTGAAGAAACGGTTGCAAAATACGCCGGAGAAAACGTAAAAGCAGACAATAATTAATAAATGATATTATAAAAACAGAACATAAAAACAAGAGCCATAACGCTAAAAAAATTTTTCATATCGTTATGGCTCTTTTCTATCATGCAGTTTCTCAAATACTTCAAATTGCTTTGCCGTTGTGCATACATTCGGCTCAAGCTTTTTACCCGTTTTTACAATTTTTCTGGTGGGCTTTCAGCTTCTTCACAGCCCATTCATAATGGCTGGCTGTGACGCTGACAAAATAAGAGCCTAATGTACTTCCTCCCACCCAGTCATAAATTCCCTTTGAAAACAATTCTTCATTTGAAAAGCTTTGCGCTAAATCCATTACTTCTTTATGGGAATTATGAAGCAGCTCCTTTGCTTCCTCTAAAGATGTAGCCTGATGCTTTTTCCAGAATTCCATATTTAATTTTCCATATGTTTTCCAGTTGTAGGGTTTAGGAATAAAAGGCTGCCGGTCTTCCATTTGATTGGCATGAACCCAGTTTAGTAAAAGCTTATGCCATTCATAGAGATGAATCAAGACATCCCTGAGATTTTTATCCCTTTCCCAATGAGCCTCTTTTTTCTTTTCGTCTCCTGAAAAATCAAAGGGAGTTGATAATTCTTCCACGGTTAATGTAGTAATCAAAGCATTCAGCTTTTCGTACTTCTCCCCTGCCGCACTTATTAAATCCGATTTCGTCGTTGGTCTGCCCATTTAAATTTTCCTCCTACATTATATAATCATAGCCGTCCTTTGTCTTTTCTACAGATAAGAAATATCTTTCCGGTATCCGTATTGACCGACTGGTTTATAAATGTATTATAATACCCGTAATATGACATCTGTCTGTCATATTACGGGTATTTTTAAGACTAATCTATTTTTTTATATCCGCATGTTTTTTATGCTGCATCATTAATAATCTTCTTCAACAGCAGTATTTTCACTTCCGCCTTCATTTTTACTTTCCTTATCCAGCATCTTCGCCCCTAAAGCTCCCGCAAGCACGGATTTTATATCAAATCCCAGACTCTGGGTCAGACCTTCCGTAATCTGTGTCGTAGATTTTGTAATATCCTCTACCAGCTTAGCGGTATTGCCTTCGCCGTACATGGTAATCCGGTCGATACTCTCCAAAGGCTTCGCCACGTTGGCAGCAATATCGGGCAGGATATTGAAATACATTTCCAGAATGGAAGCGTCCTTCATCTTAGCCATAGCCTCTGCCTTCTTATCAATACCTTCCGCTTCCGCAATGGCTTTTGCTTTAATGGCTTCCGCCTCTGCAATACCCTTTGCCCTGATACCTTCCGCTTCCTGTTCAGCCTGGTATTTCTTAGCTTCCGCATTGATTCTCATGGCCTCGGCTTCTCTTTCCATTTCAAACTTCTTGGCTTCCGCATCCTTCTGTCTCTTGTAAAGCTCTACATCCGCCATCTGCTGCTGTCTGTATTTATCGGCGTCTGCCTGTTTTTTGATCGTCGCAGAAAGCTCCTGTTCTTTTACTTCCGCTTCTTTTTTCTTTAACTCAATTTCTTTTTCCTGTTTTGCAATGTTAGCTTCCGCACTGGTTACCTCAATGGTCTTACGCTGTGCTTCCTTTTGAATCTCATATGCCGCATCCGCTTCAGCCTGTTTAATATCGGACATTTTCTTAAGCTCTGCCTGCTTGATACGAAGTTCATTCTGCTTGGTGGCAATATCCGTATTGGCAAGAACCTCTGCTTCATTGGCAGCCTTCTTCGCCTCTGCCTCTGCAATGGCAACATCCCTGTCCGCCTGTGCTTTTGCAATGGATGCGTCTTTTTGGATCTGGGACATGTTATCCTGACCTAAGGCTACGATAAGTCCTTTTTCATCATCAATTCTCTGGATATTGCAGGAAATAATCTCGATACCCAAAGCATTCATATCATTCTGGGCCTTTCCCTGAACCTCATCGCCGAATTTCTTACGGTCTGTACATAACTCTTTTAATTTTACCGTACCGATAATCTCACGCATATTGCCCTGTAAGGAATCGGTCAGGGCTACCACAATCTGTTCTTCCCGCATATTCAGGAAGTTTTTCATTGCTAGCTTAATACCGTTTTCATCGGTTTTTACCCTGATTTTTGCAACGGCATCAATATCCACACCGATAAAATCCAGTGTAGGTATGTAACCGTTGGTTTTAATATCAACACTAATCTGTTTTACAATCAGGTTATCCTTTCTCTCTAAAAAAGGAATCCTGATGCCGGCCCGCCCGATCAAGATTTTGGGTTCTTTTTTAAAACCCGAAATAATGTAGGCAATATCCGGCGGTGCCTTTACGTATCCGCTGGCTAATAAAATGACCAGAAGAACAACCGCAAGCACAATGACAGCAACCATAATTTTCATTTCCATTTTGTTTGTTACCCCCTTTATAATCATTAGTAAATTTATATATACAAATTTATTATAACATTACTATTCTTTATCTTTCAACAATCTTTCCTCCTCTTACTTCCATTGATTTCTTTCACTTACCTCTGCCTGTCCACTGCCTTTTTTATATGAAATATCCATATATCTGACAAATGCAGGGTAAAACTGCCAATAAAAAACAAAAACCTTGTTAAATATTGTCAAATATACCCAATAAAATATTAAAAATTTCAATGACAAGCAAAAAAATTTCTATGTTATTTCCCCTATACCCTGCATATACTGTCAATATGAACAATAAATGTGCTAAATGCGCATCATCAGAAAGGAGAAACTTATGAAGAAAAAATTAGCTTTAGCCACAATGGCAGTAATACTCAGCTTTTCACTTGTTGCCTGCGGAACAGATGCAGGCACTGCACAACCTGACAATGCAGGTACGACACCGGAAGAAACTCCTGACGCACCGGAAGAAACTCCCACGACGGACGGTGGTTCATCATCAGAAGTGGCAAATAAAGATAAACCTCTGGTATGGTTTAACCGCCAGCCCTCTAACAGCTCTACCGGAGAACTGGATATGGCAGCCCTTACATTTAACGGCAATACATATTATGTAGGATTTGACGCAAATCAAGGTGCAGAGCTTCAGGGAACAATGGTTAAAGAATACATCGAAGCAAACATCGATCAGATTGACCGCAACGGCGACGGCGTTATCGGCTATGTTCTTGCTATCGGCGATATCGGACACAACGATTCCATCGCACGTACAAGAGGCGTCCGCAAAGCCCTTGGCACAGCCGTTGACAAAGACGGCAACATCAACAGTGATCCCGTAGGTACAAACACAGACGGATCTGCTACGGCCGTACAGGACGGAACCTTGGAAATCAACGGAAAACAATATACAGTCCGCGAACTTGCTTCCCAGGAAATGAAAAATTCCGCAGGCGCTACATGGGATGCGGCTACGGCAGGTAATGCTATCGGTACATGGTCTTCTTCCTTTGGCGATGATATTGACATCGTTGTATCCAATAATGACGGAATGGGAATGTCAATGTTTAACGCATGGTCCAAGGATAACAACGTTCCTACCTTCGGTTATGATGCAAATAACGATGCCGTTGCAGCGATTGCAGAAGGCTACGGCGGAACCATCAGCCAGCATGCGGATGTACAGGCTTATCTGACTCTTCGTGTTCTTCGTAACGCACTTGACGGCGTTGACATTGATACAGGTATCGGTACAGCAGATGAAGCAGGCAATGTTTTATCCAGCGATGTTTATGTATACAATGCAGACGACCGTTCCTACTATGCATTGAATGTTGCGGTTACTGCTGATAACTATCAGGACTTCACAGATTCTACAAAGGTTTATGAGCCTGTATCGGCACAGCTTGATGAAAGCACACATCCAACAAAGAAGGTTTGGCTGAATATTTACAATGCTTCTGATAACTTCTTAAGCTCAACCTACCAGCCGCTGCTTCAGAATTATGACGACCTTCTGAATCTGGATATTGATTACATCGGAGGCGACGGACAGACAGAATCCAATATTACCAACCGTCTCGGAAATCCTAACCAGTATGACGCGTTTGCTATCAACATGGTTAAGACCGACAACGCAGCTTCTTATACAGCTTTACTGAGTCAGTAATTCCATCAGGTGCCGGGAGGTTTCTTCCGGCACCTGAATCCTAATGGCGTATAGCTGAAAAATAGTAATTCTTAATAGATACGAAAACACATCAATATAAATACAGGAGTAAAGGTTAAAAGAAAATCTTTCAACCTTGATTTGAGAGTCAAATGAACATGCAGGCATGTTCGCTTGACCCATGGAGGCAAATATGGCAGATAAGAAAAATGACATCGTCTTATCAATACGTGGTTTGAGCAAGTCCTTCGGCAGAAACAGGGTTTTAGACCACATCAACCTGGATGTGAAGCGCGGGACGGTTATGGGTCTTATGGGCGAAAACGGCGCAGGAAAATCAACAATGATGAAGTGCCTTTTCGGTACTTATCAAAAAGATGAAGGTAAAATCTTTCTTGAAGGAAAAGAAATCACTTTTTCCGGTCCCAAGGATGCTCTTGAAAACGGTATTGCAATGGTTCATCAGGAATTGAACCAATGTCTGGAAAGAAATGTAATTGATAATTTATTCCTCGGACGTTATCCTGTAAATTCTCTGGGAATTGTTGATGAAGGCAGGATGAAAAAGGAAGCCTTTGAACTCTTTAGAAAACTGGGCATGACCGTAAATCTGACCCAGCCAATGCGGAATATGTCCGTATCTCAAAGGCAGATGTGTGAAATTGCCAAAGCGATTTCCTACAATTCAAAAGTGATCGTACTTGATGAACCCACCTCCTCGCTGACAGTGCAGGAGGTTGATAAGCTTTTTGAAATGATGCGCATGTTAAAATCGCAGGGAATTTCCTTGATTTATATTTCACACAAAATGGATGAGATTTTTGAAATTTGTGATGAAATATCCGTTCTCCGCGACGGCAATCTGGTCATGACAAAAAACAGTAAAGAAACGGATATGAATGAGCTGATCGCGGCTATGGTAGGCCGTTCCCTTGAAAATCGTTTTCCCCCGGTAGATAACACGCCGGCTGAAGTTATTTTATCCGTTCAGCATCTGTCCACAAAATTTGAACCTCACTTACAGGATATTTCCTTTGATGTAAGAAAAGGAGAAATTTTCGGGCTTTACGGCCTGGTGGGCGCCGGACGTACAGAGCTTCTGGAAACCATATTCGGCGTAAGGACCAGAGCGGCGGGACGCGTATATTTTAACAATCGGCTGATGAACTTTACTAATGCCAGAGAGGCTATGGAACATGGCTTTGCCATGGTTACGGAGGAACGGAAAGCAAACGGCCTTTTCTTAAAGGGGGATCTTACCTTTAATACCACCATTGCAAATCTGGAACAATATAAATCAGGAATTGCTCTTTCGGATTCTAAGATGATAAAAGCGACTTCAGAGGAAATCAAAATTATGCATACCAAATGTATGGGACCGGACGATATGATATCCAGTCTTTCCGGCGGAAACCAGCAAAAGGTTATTCTGGGTAAATGGCTGGAACGCAATCCGCAGGTATTCATGATGGATGAACCCACAAGAGGAATTGATGTAGGCGCAAAATATGAAATTTATGAATTAATTATTGATATGGCTAAGAAGGGAAATGCAATCATAGTTGTTTCTTCCGAAATGCCGGAAATCCTGGGCATTACAAACCGAATCGGCGTAATGTCAAACGGACGTCTTTCGGGCATTGTCAATACGAAAGAAACAAATCAGGAAGAACTCTTAAGACTTAGCGCAAAATACCTATAAAGAGGGAGATGAAAGGATATGGCAAATAGCAACGATGTAATTCTTACGACGGAACAAGAGGTACAACTGCGCCGGCCCATTGAAGATTACGTTGGTAAGATTCAGGCAGAGATTGACAATCTCAGGACGGATGGAACGCAAAAAGTTCTCTCTCTTCAAAGTCATATTGAAAGAGTAAAGCGGGATGCTGCTCTTACAAAGGAAGAGAAGACAAAGAAAATTGCAGAAGACAGAGCCGAGCTGGAAAAGGCAAAGGCCGTAGAAGCAAAAAACAAAGATGAAATTTCAAAATTGATTGCCGATGCGGAAACCTACATAAAGCAGCATTTCAACCAGGATTACTATGAGCATGTAAAGAAAAGCTGCGACCGGGAAAAGACAGCCGCAAAGGAGAAATACCGCAAAAAAACCGCCGAACTGGAAAGAGAACATCAGGCGACAATTTCAAAGCTTTCCGACCACCAGGAAATTAAAGATGAAAAATATGTTTACAAAAACCGGCTCTTTGACGCCAAAATGCAGCTGGAAAAGGAACTCCAGCAAATAAAAGACAGAAAACATGCGGCATATGCCTATAAATATCATCTGATTGACCTTTTACGCATGTCAAAGTTTACCTTTATGGAAACACGGGCGCAGAAATGGGAAAATTACAAATATACCTTTAACCGCAGGGCTTTTTTTCTGCAAAACGGTTTATATATTGCCATCATTTTAATTTTTATCATGCTGTGCATTATTACCCCCATTGTAAAAAATTCCCCGCTGCTTACTTATAATAATGTTTTAAACATTTTACAACAGGCGTCGCCCCGTATGTTCCTTGCCCTCGGGGTAGCAGGATTGATCCTCCTTACGGGTACGGACCTTTCTATCGGACGTATGGTAGGTATGGGTATGACGGCGGCCACCATCATTATGCACAAGGGAATCAATACAGGTGCTGTTTTCGGACATATATTTGATTTTTCAGGTTTGCCTATTGTGGCAAAGGTAATCCTTGCATTGTTGGTATGCGTGCTGCTATGTACATTCTTTACTACCATTTCAGGGTTCTTTACCGCAAAATTTAAAATGCATCCCTTTATTTCCACCATGGCAAACATGCTGGTAATCTTCGGACTTGTTACTTACGCTACAAAGGGCGTGTCATTCGGCGCCATTGAATCGGAAATCCCCAATATGATCATTCCTAAGATAAACGGATTTCCCACCATCATTCTCTGGGCGGCGGCGGCAATTGCAATTGTATGGTTTATCTGGAATAAAACCACCTTTGGTAAGAATCTGTTTGCTGTAGGCGGAAATCCGGATGCCGCAGCAGTTTCCGGTATTTCCGTATTCCGTGTAACCGTAGGCGCCTTTGTTTTGGCAGGTATTCTTTACGGCTTCGGTTCATGGCTGGAATGTGCGCGAATGGTTGGTTCCGGCTCCGCTGCTTACGGTCAGGGCTGGGAAATGGATGCAATCGCAGCCTGCGTAGTGGGCGGCGTATCGTTTACCGGCGGTATTGGTAAGATTTCAGGCGTAGTTGTGGGCGTATTTATTTTTACTGCCCTTACCTACTCGCTGACTATCCTCGGTATCGATACAAACCTTCAGTTTGTATTTTCAGGTATCATCATTCTGGTAGCCGTAACTCTTGACTGCTTAAAATATGTACAGAAAAAATAGTTATAAATCATGATCAAAAGAGCCGGATTTTCTTCTGGCTCTTTTACTTTTGCTGATATTTACATCATAGAACGCCTTTGCTATAATAATGCAAAACAGACTGGAATTATCAGCATTTGGAGAAAAAATATGGATAAATACAAATTGCTTCTGGTAGACGATGAAGAAGAGGTCATACAGGTTATCATGAAAAAAATCTGTTGGGAAGAGCTAGGCTTTTCCGTAGTGGGATATGCCAATAACGGCGTAAAGGCTTTTGAAATGGTAGAAGAATTCCAGCCTGACGTTGTGATGACAGATATTAAAATGCCCTTTATGGACGGCATGGAATTATCCAATCGGCTGAAAAAAGAATTTCCCACAATCAAGATTTTATTTTTTACAGGATTTGATGAATTCGAATATGCAAAGGAAGCCATCCACCTTGAAGCGGAGGACTATATTTTAAAGCCTGTCAATTCCGTCGAATTAACTAATGTATTTACGCAGCTTAAAATGAAATTAGACCAGGAAATAGCTGAAAAGCGCAATGTAGAAATTTTACAGCAATATTATATGGAATCCCTGCCCCTTTTACAGATTAATTTTTATACTTCACTGATTGAGGGAAAAATCCATGAAGATGAAATTTCAAAATATCTTTCCGATTACCAGATTTCCTTTTCAGGACCCTTTTTTTGCTGCCTTGTTATTCATACATCATCCAGCCGGATTCCCAAAGATATGAATCCTCTGCTTTTATCCGCATCAGTAGAAAAACAGGCCAAGGAACGTCTGGTTGAAAAATGGCAGGCAAAATGTTTTTCCTATCTTGGCAATACTATTTTAATTCCGCAGTTAAAAAATGAAAACGAAGTTTCAAAATTAACGGATGACTGCGACAAATTTTGTAAATATGCCAATTCTATTATCGGGGCAGTCGTTACCATAGGCATCGGCAGAGTCTGCGAAAGCATCCTCGAACTGCCGCAGTCCTACACCGGCGCAAGAGAGGCTGTATCCTACAGGGTAATTTACGGCCCCTCAAAAGCAATCAATATGGAAGAAATCGTTCCCCGGGAAATCAATAAATCCGGTTTGACAAATGATTCGGAATTATCCGGTATTTTTAAAATGATTCGTTTAGGTTCCGTACAGGAAGTCATCAAGGCAGTGGATAAATATTTAAATCATACTCTGTTTCCGGACAAATCCCTGTCTCAGCACAACATAGACGTTATGGAATTGATCAGTACCTTATACCAGTTTTCAATAAATAACGATATTGCTTCGGAAGATTTTTCAGGAGATATTAAAGCGCTCTATAGCAGTCTTCTTGAGCTGGAACCGGACGCATTGCGCAGATGGCTTATCGATATCTGTCTCTCCTTCCGGGAAAAATTAATCAGCGTGCGGAACAGATCAGCACAATCCTTTATAGACAGCGCCAAAGAATATGTTCACAACCACTATACCGAAGAAGAGCTTTCCTTAGACAGCATCTGTAAGGTTTTGGGGGTGTCGAATTCTTATTTTTCCACCCTTTTTAAAAAGAAAACCGGACATTCCTTTGTTACTTATCTGACAGACTACCGTATGGAACAGTCCTCCAGACTGCTGATCGAAACAAATGAAAAAAGCTATATCATTGCAAAACATGTAGGCTATACCGACCCTAATTATTTCAGTTATGTATTTAAGAGAAAATTTGGCGTATCTCCTTCTAAATACAGAGAAGGACATGCGGAAAGTGAAAAATGATTATGCATATAGAAAAATTAAAACCCCGGGGAATGCAGTCTCTGATCATGATCGCTTTCTCCGCAATATCTATTTCTGTTATGTTAATTTTGGGAATTGTCATGTATATCCGCTTTTCCGCTTTATCCCGGCAGGAAATCATACAGAATACGGAAAAGCTGATGGAACAGACCAAGGAAAATCTGGAGGATTATCTTATCAGTATGCGGCAGATATCCGATGCCGTTTATTATAATGTCATAAAAGAAGAGGATTTTTCCTATCAGGATAATAACATCCAGCAGGGAATGAATCTGATATATGAAGCAAACAGAGATAATCTGCGAAGTATTGCCATATACAATAATTACGGCAGCCTCATGGCGGCGGAACCGGTGGCATTGCAAAAGGAGGATCCCAATGTTACCAAACAGGACTGGTATCAGCAGGCTATAGGAAAGGTGGAGAATATGCATTTTTCCACACCTCATATCCAGAACTTATTCGATGATACCACAAGACGCTATTATTGGGTAATATCCTTAAGCCGTGTGGTCGAGCTTACGGATAACGGTATTCCTTTATCCGGTGTCTTACTTGTTGACATGGACTATAGCAGCATTTCACGTATGATGAAACAAATCAATACATCAAATAACGGTCAGTACTATTATTTGTGTGACAGCAACGGACAGATTATTTATCATATGCGGCAGCTGCAGATCAGCAATGGGACTTTTAATGAAAACAGTGAAGCAATTGCCAAGTACAAAGATGGCGTTTATCATGAAAGCCTTGACGGAGAACGTCGGACAATCATTGTTAATACCATTAGCTATACTGGCTGGAAACTGGTAGGGGTAATTCCCAATTCCACATTTACCCACGATATGTTTAATGTCCGGTATTTTATTCTTATGCTCATGTTTTTAATGGCAATGATGTTAGCAGTGGTTAACCGCATTGTTTCTTTAAAAATCTCCAGCCCGATTTTGAAATTAGATGATTCGGTACGGGAATACGAAGCAGGGGAAAAACCGGAGATTTATATTGGCGGTTCTCCGGAAATCAGACATCTTGGCTATTCCATACAGCATTCCTATGAACAAATCGATACCCTTATGCATGAAATTGTTCTGGAGCAGAACGAAAGAAGAAAAAGTGAACTGGACGCACTGCAAAGCCAGATCAATCCCCACTTTTTATATAATGCACTGGATTCCATTACATGGATGGTGGAAGGCGAAAGAAATGACGATGCGGTATTTATGATATCCGAGTTGGCAAAGCTCTTCCGTATCAGCCTTTCCAAAGGACACACCGTCATTAGCGTAAAGGATGAACTGCAGCATGCCCAAAGTTATATGAACATACAAAAAATACGCTATAAAAACGCATTTTCCTTTATTTTTGATGTGGACGAAACCATTTATTCTTACTGCACCGTAAAGCTGGTTTTACAACCGATACTTGAAAATGCCATTAATTACGGAATCAACAGTTTAGATGACTGTGGGGAAATCAAAATAACCGGAAAGCTGACAGAGGGAAATATCATTCTTTCCGTATCGGATAATGGTATCGGAATGTCTGAAGAAGAGGTAAGCCTTTTATTGACGGATAGCAACCGGGTACACAAACACGGTTCAGGAGTCGGTCTTATAAATATCAATAACCGTATTCAGATTCTATTCGGAAAAGACTACGGCCTTATGATTGAAAGCGAACTGGATGAAGGCACCACTGTTTCCATCTGTATTCCGGCAGTAGCCTATACCGAAGAAAACAGAAAGATACTTGAAAAAGGTTATATATTCAGCCGGAAAGAAATTTTTGATCAAGAAATACAGGATAAGCAGGAATGAAAAATAATAAAAAAGTATTTATTTTAACTGAAATCGCTCTGGGAATCATGGTAATCATACTGGCATTTATCATGATCCGGGAAAAAAACGGCAGAGACCTTAAAAGAATCTCCGTAATCGTACAGCATTCCGACGACAGTCAATGGTCTGCATTCAAATACGGTCTCAAAATGGCTGCACAGGATGAAGGGGTGGAAGTCTTTATTGTCAATACAGAAAAAATTCTGACTGTTGACGAAGAAATAGACCTCATAAAAGATGAGATTGAAAACGGAGCTGACGCCGTAATTATACAGCCTGTCCCGGGAATTGACGCAGAAAAATCATTGAAGAAAATCAAAAATAAGGTTCCCGTTATACTGGTAGAATGTGCTGCTTCAGAAGACGGGGAATCATCCGGTATTCCGACGGTAAAACCCGATAACTATGCCATGGGACAAGCATTGGCAGAAGAATTGTTAATAGATTATAACGGCAGTTTAAAGGGAAAGACATTGGGAATCGTTACAGAAAACCCTGATTCGGAAGCTGCTGTCAGCCGAAGGCGCGGTGTGGAAGATGCTTTAAAGGATACCGGTGCTGATATTCTCTGGTTTGTTTCCGGTTCTCTCAGGGAAACTGAAGAAAATACCCTGGACAAACAGACTAAGGTGGATATTGTCATTGCCCTTGATAATAACAGTCTGACAGTCGCCGGAGAATATTCCGTACATAACGATCTTCATGGAGCCTTAGTCTATGGAATCGGAAATTCTACAGAGGCAATTTATTATCTGGATACAGGTATTACCCAATGTCTCATTGTTCCCGATGAATTTAATGTAGGTTATCAAAGCCTGAAAGCGGCAGTAGAAAGTCTTGGACATCCTTTTTATAGAATAGAAAGTGAAACCATTTCCTACTTCGTAATCCACAGAGAAGAATTGTTTTCGCCCCAAAACCAGGAAATTATTTTTACAATGAGCCAGTAAAATCTTTAAATAAAAAGAAAGTGAGCGATTTCTTATGAATGCAAAAAAAATCCGGATATCATGTATTCTTTTTTTACTGTGCATATGCTTTTTATGTGGCTGCGAAAAGCAGCAGTCCGCAGCAAAAAATAAGCTCTATGTGGGGATAACTTATTACAACCAGAGCGACACCTTTTTGAGCCAGCTAAATATCTGTATCAGAGAACAGCTTGACCAATTGGAAAATGATGATTTTGAAATTATCATTGCAGTCCGGGATGCAGCAGGTTCACAACGAACGCAGGACGACCAGGTAAAGGAACTGATCGATGCCGGCTGCAATATACTTTTTGTAAATCTGGTAGACAGAACAGATCCATCAGAAATCATTGACATTGCCAAAGAAAATAATGTTCCAATCATATTTTTTAACCGTGAGCCTGTTGCCGAAGACATGATGCGCTGGGATGGATTATACTATGTAGGCGCGGATGCAAAACAATCCGGCACCCTTCAGGGAGAATTGGCTGTAGATGCCATACTTGCAGACAGCCGGATAGACCGCAACAAAGACGGAAAGATTCAATATGTGGTATTGGAAGGAGAGCCGGGACATCAGGATGCCATTATTCGCACGGAAAGCGCTGTAAATACCCTGAAAGATAACGGCATCCAGCTTGAAAAACTGGGCTATGGCATTGCAAATTGGAACCGCGCCCAGGCCCAGAACCGGATGATGCAGATAATCGGCCAGCATCAGAATGAAATTGAACTTGTTTTGGCAAATAATGACGATATGGCTCTCGGTGCAATCGACGCTTATAAAAAGCTGAATTATACGGAATCTGCCCTGCCGTTATTTTTCGGAATTGACGGCACGGATGTGGGATTACAGGCAGTAACGGATTCCGAATTGGCGGGAACGGTATATAATGACAAGGAAGGACAAGCTGCAGCCATGGCAAAGCTGGCTGTTGCCATTATTTCCGGAGACGGATTGGAAGAAATCGAGTTTCAAAATGAAAAATACATTTATCTTCCTTATTTTAAAGTCACAATTGATAATGTAGATGATTTTACGAATACAGAAAGCTAATAAATATTTTTGTGTTTAGAATGTAAAGCTCTAATTTTTTCTTTATAGAATACTTAATTTTATAAAATGTACTGGAACTTGTTTTTCTATCTTGTTATAATCTAAAATAACACAGTCATACGGAAATATTTATACAAGCTGTCTGCAGCCGCTTGTTTATCGGAAGTAATCTGTATAAGTGCTTTTATCAGATGTATATTTATTTTTATAGACTGGCCTATGATATTAATTTAAGAGAGGTATTCGTTATGGAGTATATTTTTGAGGGTAAGTTTTTAAACGAAAATGAAAAGAATTACATTACCATTCCCTTTAACGTATGGGAAATATGCGAGGATAATGTGGGAAGGATTCCCGTACATGTTATGATTAACAACAGCATGACCTTTGACTGTAATCTTTCTCCTTTGAAAAACGGTTATTACAACATTCCCTTAACCGACGAACAGGCAGAGGGACTTACAGAGCATACATATTATCCCGTTACCTTTTCCATAAACGGAAAAGAAAGCTGTGAACTGGATTCCAGCCCTTATTCCTATGAAAACCCCATTCGGAAAATTGACAGCATGAATATTATTATCCAACCCTGGGACGGCTTGTGCGGACAAACCTGCTTTGCCATGATCGCCGGCATTACCATTGAAGAGGCAAGCAATGTTATGCATTGCCGGGAATGGCAGGCAAATATGGCAAAAATTGTTCCTTCCTTAGATTATGTGGGAATCCGACATTCCAACAAAATCATTTATACAAGGGGAAAGGATGTTGAACTTCCTAAATGCTGCATTATTATGGAAAATCTGGGAAGATTCAGCCACTATCTGGTAGGCTTTGACGGCAAATACTATGATCCCAATAACGGTATTATGCCGGAAATTGACAAAGCCAATATCAAGGGTTATCTGGAAATTATGTGCGATTAAGCCGATGCTTTATAAAAGCGGATGTAAAGATCAGACATAAACTTATAAAAAGGCATTATATTCAGAACAGCGAATATAATGCCTATATAAAAGTCTCACCTCTTTCTTCTCGTGGAAGAAGAATTCGTACCAAAAAACTCCCATTCTCTGCCAAACAATAAAAATTCCCTTTGTTGCGCTCAACAATATCCCGCATAATACCCATGCCCATACCATGCTCTTCCTTATCCTTCTTGTCTGTCTGCAATCCGTTTTTGGTATTTAAGAACTGCCTATCCATTTTATTTTCGAACTCCATCCGAATAAATCCTTTATATGGTTCCATTTGAATTCTGATATACGGTGTCGCTGCTTTTCTGGATGCCTCCAATGCATTATCAAATAAATTTCCTAACAACGACACGAACTCCATATCAGAAACCGCCATCTTATCCGGTAAGGAAGCATTTATCGTAACCGGTATATTTTCCTCTGCCGCAGAGATCATTTTCACATTTAAAACAGCGTTTGCGAGCTGGTTCCCCGTATCAATCATATTTCTTGCATCCTCTGTCCAGTCTGCCAGTTCTTTAAAATACAATTGAAGCTCTCCGTACTCTTCTTCCTGCAGCATCGCCCCCATATAAAGAATATGATTTTTAAAGTCATGCCTGAGGCTGCGCAATTTTTCATAAGCAGTTCGTATCTGCTTATTATACTCCTGTTCATATTGATGCAATTCCAATTCTACTTGATAATCCAATTCCTGACAGAAGCTCTTCATCAGGCGGTAAAGCAAATAATAGCATGCCGTCATAATCAGAATCATACACACATTATATCCTGGATTTGATACGGAATCCGGTATTGTCAACACCAAAGACAAAAGACTCAGCATTATGATCAACGAGATAACACATGCAAGTGCACTCCAGTTATGCAGCTGCTGTTCTCTTTCAGGAAGACGGAAATGTACCAAAAATACAGCGATCGGAACTAAGAGCAACACAACTACTGTCTGAGAAAAGACATGTGCAAGGCCATTTAACGGCTGTTCTCCACCAATCAGGCGGATAGCGGCCATATCGCCAATTGCCACCAGCAAAATTTTATATACCAGCAAAATCAGACTGAGAAAAAATTTTGTGCTCTTTCTCCCTTTCATGCAAATCTGCATATATACTTCATATATCAGCAACAACGCAAAAAAATATTTAGCAAATCCCTGACCTGAATGAAATAAAAAATAATCTGCACTGCCAAGCGCTGCTGCAAAACCAATCTGAATTATCCATTTATGAACCGGCTCAAATTTATAGGAAAAATTTTTAACCAGAACATAGTTTAAAAGCAACGCCTGCAAAAAACAAAGTATAATACCAATTATTTCCATATTTTCCAACCTAAATCAAATATCTTATCCTTGCATCAGTTTATGAAACTTCTGTATCGTCTCGTTGGCGCGTCGTTTAGAAAGCGGCAGACATTCCTTTGTATCTAAAACCACTTCATTCTTTCCAATACTGTAAATAAATCTGTAATTGATCAAAAAACTTTTATGTGTTCTTAAAAATCCATGCGGTTCAAGAATCTGTTCCATCTCTTTTAATGTATAATATATTTCTTCCACCCTATCTTCAAAGTGAATATACAAAATCCGGTCTATGCATTCAACATAAATCAACTTTAGAGCATTCCACCGATACTGAATCCCCCCTGCCGAAAAGATAATCAATTGCTCAGGCGCATGCATGGAATGATACAGGGAAGACAACGTTGGGAGAAGCATCTGATCCAATCGGCTTTTCGGGATAAAAGAGTAAGGATTTGTCTTAAAAGAATCAAAAACCAGAGATTCTCTGCTTGAAATATAAATAATTTTCACATCGGAAAAATTTTTCCGAAGAACAACGCCAATAGATATCCCATCAATCTCAGGCATATCAATATCTAAAAAAACCAAATCATAGATAACTCGTTCCCGGATTTTTTCAAGAAAATCCTTACCGCTCACAAAACAATCCAAAATATATTCTTCTTGAAAATTGTCAAAAATTGTTCTTATTTTGGCATATACATGTTTTATAAAAAATTTGTCGTCTTCACAAATAGCTGCCCGGATCATTCTCCACTTCCTTACTCAAAATTTTTACCAAATTTTTTACATTATAGCATTCTGAAAATCCGCTTACAACAAAAAAGTGACCTTTTACCCTAAACTGTTGCTTTCCTTTTTTTTATATTCTATAGTTTTGATATTGGTTATGCATAGCTTACGTATAGAACTCAGAAGAAAAAATATGATAGACAAATTGAAAGGAGACTTACCATGAAAAAGAAGACAGCAGTTTTACTGGCGGGAATAATGTGTATTTCCCTGACCGCCTGCGGCGGTACATCCGATAACGCGGCCAAAGCTCCTGAAACCGTAACCACAGAAGAATCGGCTGCTACAGAAACTATTGATACAACTGAAACTACGGATACTACGGATACAGCAAAGGATTCCGATGAATCAGAAAGTACTCCTTCTGATACAGAAGCAAAACCGGTATCTTTGGTAACTCAAAATCCTTATCTTCCGTTTGACGAATATTTTGCAGATGATGAACCCCATGTATTTAACGATCGCGTTTATATCTATGGTTCCCATGATGTGATAGATTATTACGGCGGTGGATGTGCCGGAAACTATGAGGCCTATTCTGCTCCTGTCGATAATCTGGCGGACTGGACTTATGAGGGTGTTTTATATGACAAAACAGAAGACCCCGGTTATCAGCCGGGCATGAATATGCTGGCTTCCGATTGTGCTGAAAAAGACGGCAAGTATTATTTATACTATTCTCCGGTCATGAATACGGATGAGGATAAAATTGCTGTTGCCGTCAGCGATTCCCCGGCAGGTCCTTTTCACTATTATGGGAAAGTTGCCTACGAAGACGGCACAAATTATGGCCCTACCTTTGATCCGGCAATCCTGGTAGATGATGATGGACGCAATTATTTATACAGTGGTGGAGAAAGCTCTGTTGTTGAGCTTGCAGACGATATGATCACTGTGATAGGCGAACCAGTAAGACTGGTTCCAAGAGATGATGAAGATGCTGCTTCCGTCGGCTGCATCACAAACCCGGAAGACCTGAAAGGATATGAATTCTATGAAGGCTCTTCCATTCGCAAAATTAATGGAACCTACTATCTTGTATGGGCTAATGCACAAATTTGTCAATATTCTTATGCCACAAGCGATGCCCCTATGGGTCCCTATACTTTCCGCGGAATCCTTATGTCTAATGACGGAAAGCTTTCTGATGAAGAAGAGGCCTGCTACCCTAACGGTAACATTCATGGCGGTATTCTCGACCTTGGAAATGGCAAAGATTACTGGCTTTTCTATCATCGACAGACCAACGGTATACAGAATCGTTTCTTCTCTGCCCGCCAGGCATGTGCAGAACGTATTTCCATCAATGAAGACGGTTCCATTGATCGTGTATCCATGACATCCCAGGGACTAAACGATGGTCCTCTTCCAGCTATTGGAAATACATGGTCCTCTTTCATTGCCTGTTACTTAAAGCCGGAAGATGAAGCACAGACCAGCGATAATGCTTATGGCCCTTATGCAAAACAATTTGCAACCAATCTCCATGGCATTTCCAATCTGACGGACAACAGTGTTGCCGGTTTCAAATATTTTGACTTTGGTAAGGAAGAACAGCCTCTCGCCTTCTCGGTCCAATTCCGTGCAGCACGAAACAATGGAAAGATATCTCTGTATCTGGATGCTCCAAACGATACCGATGGTAAAAAGATTGGCGAATTGTCTGTAGAAGCCACCGATGCAGGTTCGGCATTCAGCACTCTTACCTGCACCACTGAACCGGTCTCTGGCGAACATGCTCTTTATTTTGTCTTTGATATCACAGACCAAAATATCCGCCCTACTGATACACTCGGTGATATGGCAGATTTCACTTTTTCCATACCTGAGGAGTGATTGTATCAATCATTTTTTCATACTATCAAGAGAGAGTCTGTTGGGAAAGGGGTAACTGAAAAAAAGCCTGAATCTCATGGGATTCTCTCTTTCTTAGGAATCAGGGGCTAAAATCGGTATTAACCGACAGCCCCCTGGCTTCCTGGCTGCAGAAGGAACTACAGCTTTACAAATAAGGAGCTTATAGAGCAAACATATATTGATATTTTCTCATCTGTTCCCCCAGCGCGCCTTCTACTCTTTCTATTTCTTCCTTCTTGTAGAAGGCCTTGATTTCGTCTAAAAGATTAGTCATTATCTTTTTTGAAAAACGAAATTTCAGATGGCTGCCAAAAAGCTGTTCTGCTGCATCCGTCTGCTCATCAAAGTCCCGGCTAAATGGTTTTGCCGAAATTATTTTCCTGCACTCTTCAAAATCCTTTTCCATGGGGTAAGCTTCTCTGGTATCAGAAAAAAGAGACAACCCCATATCAAAAAAAGGACAGAAGCCGTATTCTTCTTTTTGGGAATTATAGAGGAGTGCAATATTATTTGTATGCCGGTCTTCATTTAAAAAGAATGCGTCTATTTCCAGCATTCTCGTAAGGTATTCCCCAAATCCCTCTAATCCTGTCACATTTTCTACCAATTCAGCCGCATATAAAATTCTCTGTTTTACATCGGAAATCCGCCCCAGCTCCTTTGCCAGACTAAAGCCCGTATATTGTCTCGATAAACGCTCCAATGTTACCAGCTCTTCTTGTTCCCCTCGAAAATTTTTGCTCCTGCAGCCACGATAGTTTTTACCTTTATAAATAATAGTAACCGGGTCGTAATTTACATACCCTTTTATGTTTGAATACCGCATCAGACGGGAGACTATGATTTCCGCTAAACTTTCAAAACCAAAGGCATCCGCTTTGTACCAATAACCGTCTATCTCCCATTTTAACTGATTTCCTTTAGAGGAATAACCGGTTCCGGTTAAAATATGCTCTTTTTCTATTTCTATTGTTTTTACATCCATGTTCAACTCCGATTTTTATAAAGCCCTTTTTGTTACGTAAGAGTTCATTGAACTGCAAAATTATATTAATCATTTTCACTCTGCTCTTTTTCCGGAACCATATACCAGATTTTGATCCATTGCGCATCCTCTGCCATTCTGCCCTGGGTTTTTTCTATAATGGAAAGCGGGTCATAAAAATCCAGCTCCAAATCTTCCAAAATAAGGGAAATCCCCTCTCTGGTTCTGGGAAAGCACCGGCTTTCCAAAAATTCTTCAAAATCTTCCCACGTGGGTTTTGCTTTTATTCCAAATGCTCTGTGCAGTAAATTATCCGTTTCATTTTGAATCGCAATTTTCTGCTCCCGGAAATCTATTAAAATTTCCGTACAACATTCATTCCCACACATAAAATCCATGCGCATGGTATAATCCCTTATATTGATATTCCGAAAGCGTTGATTTAACTGCGCCCATTTGCGTATAGTCCGGCAGATCAGCTCCTCGTCGGGATTTTTTTTATTCAGATAACCGGAGAGGGCCTGTCTGGAAATTCCATATTCCTTCGCTAGCGCCGTAACACTTTCTCCACTGTTACGGCGTTTTTTAATTTCATGTAATTGTTCCTTGGATAAAGCAGGCTTTCTTCCTGCGCCTCTTTCATTTATTTTTCCCATGGGCCGGTTCCTCCTTTATCAATTCGCTTTTACTCATTCTTTCTTATTATCCTTATTTTTATTAAGTTTAATATACATTTTTTTGTATGTCAATAAATTAATTAATTTACACTTCCGCTATTCCAAAATAAATATGTGGAAAAGGATTTCTAATTTCCCTTCCCACATATCTGTATTTAAAGCTTTTCTTTAAATTAAGTGCAGCCTTTCCAGCATCCCTGCCAGTTTATTTCCTTTTGGCATTGCCAGAATATCGTCTCTTTTCAACACACCCATCTTCAAAATCAATATTCCATAAATAACCGCTCCCACAATAACTGCGGCTATCAGGGAAATTACATTGCTCTCTGCCAGACTAAATAATCCCGTATAGGTTCCGTAAGCCGCCGCACCCATAACAACAGACGCTGCTGCCGGCAAAATGAATATTTTTAAAACATCCTGTTTATAATTCAGGCTTTTTCGCACTGCAATTCCATTCAGAATACACATTAACAGGGAATACACAATGGCCGCAATGGCAAGGCTGTATAAATTCAACTCCGTAAACCACAAACAGGGAACTAACACTATGGTCTGTACTGCCAAAGCAACAGCCGCATTAATAACTGGAATATATACTCTTCCGATTCCCTGTAAAACAGCATTGGTCAAAGTGGAAAGAGAATAAAAAACCACGGTTATGCTCAAAGCACGGAGCAATCCTGCTGCCATCTCCAAGGATGTCTGTCCCGGAAACAAAAAGCTTACTACCGGTTCTGCCAAAGCCCCGATTCCCACAGCGGCAGGAATGGCGATCAGCATCGTTGTCAAAATAGCCGTATGCACCTTTGCTCTTGTTCCCTTTATGTCTCCCGTTGCAAATCTGCCGGAAATACTGGGAATCATAGCGGCCGACATGGCGGATGCGATGGCAATGGGAATATTGGAAATAACAACGGCCTTTCCCGAATAAATTCCGTACCATGTGGCAATCTGGGAAACATCCACATCCTTTACAAGCTTTAAAATCTTCCTGTAAATGGTTTCATCCAGGGAGGTACTGAAATTGTAAATGAAAGTACTTAATATAAAAGGCGTTACCAGAAAGAAAATAATCTTGAATATTTCCGAATAGCTCAGGGTATTTCCGGACTTATCCCGTCTGAGTCTTTTTGCAATTACCTTCCGGTTCATGCCATAAATCAGCCACATGAATGCCAGGGCAATTAAAACCCCGGCCCCGGTTCCCAATGCACTCCCCATGGCTCCATAAATCGCCTGGGTTGTCAGATCCTTATCGATTACCGTTTGTTTTAAAAGATATGCCGCCAGAATACTGATTACCGCATTTAAAATCTGCTCCAGTATCTGGGAGATGGATGTCTGAACCATGGTTTTGTGGGCCTGAAAATATCCCCGCAATACACCCAGCAGACCGGAAAAGAAAATTGTAGGGGCAAAGATCCGTAATACATCAGCGGCATTTTCTTCTACCAGTAATCCCGGAATACCCGCCGCAATAAATGCGAACAGACTTGCAGCGCCGCCTACAACAATTACATAAATAAAAGCACAATGGAAAATCCTTTGGGCATTTCTGTATTCCTTTAATGCCAGCTTCCCCGCAATTACCTTAGAGATTGCCGAAGGAATGGAATATGAGCTTATCAAAAGAATAATGGTATAAATATTAAAGGCCGAGCCGTAATACCCGTTTCCTTCATCTCCGATAACCGCCGCCAAAGGGCTTCTATATAAAATTCCGATAATCCTGCAGATAATACCCGCCATGGCGAGAATACCCGCCTGCATGATAAATCCGTCATTTTTCTTCGCCAATAGGTTACTCCTCTTTTTTCCTGCGGTAGTACATCAGATATTCTACCTCGCCCAAATCCTCATGAACACTTTCTTCCTTTTTTATAAGACCTCTGTTCTCATAAAAAGTTACCGCACCATAATTATTTTCAAATACATGGAGGGTAAAAAAGTCATATAATTCCTTCACATATTCAATGAGCTTCGTTCCTATTCCAACTCCTCTGTACTCTTTATCCACAAAGAGTCCCGCTATATAACCTTCGTCAATTCCTACGAATCCCACCACATATCCGTCAATTTCATATACATATACCTCGGATTCCGGTAAAGACCGTTTCACAAATCCAAAGTTCTTTTCCCAGTAATTTTTATCAACAAAATCATGGGCTTCCAGATTTCCCTCATACCAAATGCGCATGACTCTCTTTAAATCAAAATCATTAAACTTCCGTATAATATCCATTTATTTTCTCCTTCGCCTTTTTCCCACCATCCAAGGGAAATAACGGTTGATCACAAAGATAATTACTCCCTCCGCAGCTGCAACCAATAAAAACAGCTCCGTACAAAATCTGATATTTCCCTGATAATCTAAAATATCCTTATTAAAATGCATAACAACAATGGTGGAAGCATACATCAGATAAGTATCAACATGGGTAAGCATAACAATGAGGGAATTTTTACCATAAAACTCCAGTATTCTCAAAAGAGGAAATTTTATAAAATCCTTTAATCCGTAACAGATTCCCAAAACTCCTATGGTGCCTGTAATCGTTCCGCAAAAATATAAAAGCTCATTATGAAAGACCATATAATGAAGGTCTACTCCTCCGTTCAGCCGGCTGATAAAAACAGTTACCAAAAGGGCTGCCACACCGAAAAGACCTGCTGCCGGAGTAGAAATCTTTACCTTCTGCCTGAATATCCAGAAATAAAATCCCAGTCCTACAAAAAACGTAATAATTCCGATCCGGATTATCATCTGCAAAAAATATGCAAGATAATTCATACAAGAAAAATTTCCATAAACACCTTTATAATATTGCAAAGCTCTGTTGGCTATGCAGCTTATGACCATCCACAAAACCAGGACCGGAGGCGTCCATTTTTTTTTGAAGCTTTTTATCACAACCAGAAATGCCATTTCTCCGGCAAAAAGCGCTCCCAAAAACCATATAACGGACATTCCGTAAAAAATAAGAGTCAGATATATATTCTGCTTTACCAGTTCCAACGTAATAGAACTTCCTATACGGTAAGCCTCATACTGGGCAATAATAAAAATCAGGCTGAAAATAAAATATGGCTGCAAAATAGACCTGCCTTTTTTCATAACCGTTTTCGCCAGACTCTTTTTGTCTTCCTCATGAATGCAGATTAACATTCCGGCAATGATAAAAAACAGGGGAATATGAAATGCGACGATAAAATTGCGGAAATTATCACTGATGTACTGGATGTGTCCCATAATAACAAAGAGTATACCTACTCCCTTGGCAAGATCCAGTTCCACATATCTTTCTTTTGTCATAAACTGTCCCCGTATTTTATAGTTGTTTTCATTATAATCGAAAGAATTTCTTCTGACAACCCAGACGGAAAAACGCTCCTAAAGGGAATCCCACCACATTATTAAAATCTCCTTGTATTCCCTTAACAAGCAAGGTCCCGATTCCTTGAATGCCGTAAGCTCCTGCCTTATCCATCGGTTCCTTTGTCTTAATATATGCCCTGGCTTCCTCTTCCATGAATGAATCCATGGTTACGACGGTCTCTTTTGCAAAGCAAATACACTTCTCTTTTATTACTTTTCTCTCTTTATCCAGATAAATACCGCAGACTCCCGTATAAACATAATGATCTTTTCCCGATAAAGACATAAGAATTTCCAGGGCTTCTTCTTCATCTTTAGGTTTACCCAAGATTTTTCCTTCGGAAACAACCACCGTATCCGCTCCCACAATCAAGGTTTCTTTGTTTAATAATTCCGGTTTTAATGACTTTCTGACTGCCTCTGCCTTTAAGGATGCAAGCTCCATGACGACCTTATCAGGTTCGGTACTTGTAATTTTTTCTTCCGCATCACTTACGATGACTGTAAAATCAATTCCCGCCTGTTTAAACAGTTCTTTTCTCCTGGGAGAACCTGATGCCAATATAATGTTTACAAACTGTTCCATACCTTTACCCTCATGAATTAAATAAAACCGTCCGGTTTTTAAATCGTAATTTAAAAATCTTACTTTATCATTAACCGTTATTTTGTGTAACCGTTTTTTTAGAAAATAGAAAAGAACCAACCCGATTTCCTATCAAGTCAGCCCTCCTCAAAATCGAAGCGACAGGATTTGAACCTGCGACCTCTGCGTCCCGAACGCAGCGCTCTACCAAGCTGAGCCACGCTTCGCTATTAAATTAAAATGAAACTCCCCTTATATGCGGGGCACATATATTAATATACAACACAAATATTTTTCTTTCAATGATTTTTTTATTTTTTACCGCAAATTTTATAGAAAAATTCACTTTGGACGGAAAAAAAAGCAATTTTTCCCTTGCAGTATCCTCCATACTCTGCTAAATTTTGTGTTGAGAGGATATGAAAGGACTTGAGAATATGGAAACATATGAGATACTTAGAGATTTAGCAATTATTTTATTGTCTGCAAAGCTCTGTGCCATGGCGGCCAGAAAGTTAAAGTTTCCCCAGGTAGCGGGACAGATTGTGGCCGGTCTTATAATCGGACCTTGCTTTTTAAGTCTGGTCCAGCCTTCTGATTTTATTACAAAAATGGCGGAAATCGGCGTTATCCTTGTTATGTTTTCCGCAGGTCTGGAAACTGATTTAAAAGATTTGATCAAAACGGGACCAAAAGCTTTAGCCATTGCCTGCAGCGGTGTTTTTGTTCCCTTTGCTCTCGGAGCGCTTTTATACTTTGCTTTTTACGGCTTCGAAGGAATCGGAACCACAAGCTTTTATGCGGCAATGTCCATTGGCGCCATTATGACGGCCACCAGCGTCAGCATCACGGTTGCCGCCCTTCAGGAGCTTGGTAAATTAAAGGGAACCGTAGGCACTACTATTTTAAGCTCCGCCATTATAGACGACGTCATCGGCATTATTGTTTTAACCGTTGTTATCGGCTTTAAAAATCCCGATGTAAAGCCGTCCATGGTTATTATAAAAACGATTCTTTTCTTTATTGTTGCCATTCTAGGCGGCATGATTGCATACAAATTTTTTAAATGGCTGGATAACCGCAATCCTCATACCCAGAGAATTCCTATTTTCGGCTTCGTTCTCTGTTTTGCCCTTGCCTATCTGGCAGAAAAATATTTCGGCATTGCAGACATTACGGGAGCCTATGTGGCGGGTATTGTTCTCTGCAGCTTAGACGATGCGGATTATATAAACAGAAAAACCCATATCAGTATTTACATGATTTTTGCCCCTACATTTTTTGTAGGCATTGGATTAAAAACTACTTTCGACAGTATTAATGCAACATTGGTATTATTCTGCCTTGCTTTTGTTCTGGTTGCTTTGATCTCCAAAATTATCGGCTGCGGCCTCATGGCAAAAATATGCAGATTCAGCTGGAGCGATTCTCTAAAAATCGGCGTGGGCATGATGACCCGGGGAGAGGTTGCTTTAATTGTTACCCAGAAATGCTTGGCAGCAGGTATGATCACTGCGGAATACTTCACAGCCGTTATTCTTTTAATTATCTGTTCCTCAGTTTTAACACCTGTTATTTTGAAGCTTCTTTTTTCAAATGAAAAATCAGAGGTTTTGGAAAATACTTCCACAAAATAATGGGATCCATATTATAAAAACCGGGAAATAGTAGTTAGTATGATATAAATTCAGGAACCTATTTTCGATTCTTCTCAATCCATTTTACCGCAAAGTCTACCAGGTTCCTTTGTTGCATCAGACAAATACTATTATTTCCCAAAGGTTCTCTTGATACCTTTCCCTGTGATTCAAATGCATCTCCAATTTCTTCAAAATCATTACCGTCAACATAAAGCGTCTGATAAGCTATCCATTCCCTTATTCCATTTACCATAACCGCACTATGTTCCGTACATAGATGTTTTCCCGGATATTCCGCTCTTACATCTGCCAGATGAAGGGATGTATTTTTGTCATATCCCACTCCCATAAGCAACACACATCCATTCAATTCATACAGTTTTCCAATGGGCGAGTCATCTCCGAAAATATCTGACAGATCATGATTCTCTGTCAGATATTTAGCATATTTTCCAAATGCCGCAACAGAACGGGCGGGATGATCACTTCGTAAGGCTCCCGGCCATTTTCGAAACATTTCTGCCACCGCCCCCATGGTGTTTGTGGGCGTGATGTCCTTATTGTACGCAGGCCAGTTATCCCGTATCATCTGCCACCATTCTTTGGGTTCTTCCCAATGTACTCCTGTCTCCGGATCTAAATTTTTCCATGACTGGGCAGGCATCATAATGGTTCCGTCTTTACCTACACATTCGATCAACGCTTCAATTATGGTCTGCGCTCCCCCGCATACAAATCCCAAACTACTTAATGAAGTATGTACCATAATGATCTGACCCGGACAAACACCGACATTTCTTAATGCTTTTACAATATCATCTTTCAACAATAGCTTTCTTTCCATTTTCTTTTCTCCTTTCAATTCAAAATCTACTATTTTTATTGATAACACACTACCAAAATACGGTTTCAACTACGCAACTTTAAATTGCAATTATGGGTTGCATACGGTATATGATGCTTTTTTATTATATCCTTCTATTTTTTCAGAGTAAATACGTAAATATCCAAGTATTCTGAACATGTACTTAAAGACATTCTATTCATAATTTTTTTAAAGCGCTTTATAACAATAAAATTTATAATATATTTTTAAATATATCCTTGACAGATATATCGTTAGATGATATATTCTTATTAAGATACATCGTAAAGCGATGTATCATTATATGACATTTATAATTCAAAGAAAGGAATGATTATTTTGGAAAAAAATATTCCTCTTACAGAAGCATTATTTTATATTCTGCTTGCTGTAAGAAAACCTAATCACGGATACGGTATCACTCAGGAAGTAGAAGAGTTAACTGATAACAGAGTTACTTTAGGACCCGGAACCCTATACGGCGCCATCCAGTCCCTTGTAAAAAAGGGCTGGATTCAAATTTACAGTGAGGATACCGAATCCCGAAAGAAAAAGGAGTATCTGATCACAGAAGAAGGCAGGCTTATTTTTAATGAGGAAGTAAAACGCCTTAAAGAATTATTGCACAACGCAGAATTAATGAAGGAGGGAAAATAAATGATCAAATTTCGTCTATATTATGATAAAGATAAGGAAACCCTTTGGTTAAATGAAATGGCTGATCAAGGATATGCCATGACCGGATTTTTTGCAGGCTTTTATACCTTTGAAAAATGTGAACCGGGAGAATACAGATACCAGGTTGATTTTTCCGAAAAACTTTTTGCCCTTGGCACAGATTACCGGGAATTTATGAAAGAAATGAATATCGAAATTGTGCAGCAATGGTTTTTCTGGATAATTCTACGTAAAAAAGCCAGTGAAGGGGAATTTCAGTTGTATACAGATATAGATTCTTCTATCGCTCATTATAAAAAAATCCGCACATTGTTTAAAGCTGCTGCAATTTTTGAAATGATTCTTTTTATAATAGAATGTATATGTGCAACTAATATAAATGGCTTCTGGCCGGTTGCCTGTGCCATTCTTCTGGCTATTATTATTTTTTTTATGATAAGAGAAGTCACTACGATCAATAAAATAATTGACAAATTAAAAGAAAGAAAAGGAGAACCTTCCGACAGATGTAAAAATAGCAAAGCCTCTCCCCTTTTAGCGTCGGGCTTATTGTTAAACTCCTGTATAATATTGATTGATGACGGCATTTCTTCCTATATAAAATATTCTCTTCAAATTGTTGCCATTATTCTTATGTTGATAGGAATTTACCAGACAAGACATATTTTTTATCAAGATTAATGAAGAAGGAAAACCGGTGGTAACGCAGTAATACTTTACAGTTTGGAAAAAGTCCCGAATATATCTGGACAACGGAGAAATGTATAGCTAAACTGCAAGGTTGTCCGTTGTGAGGTGGAATCTAAAGGAAGCGCTTGACAAACTCTTGGTCCGACAAACAGAAATCACATTAAAGGTCTGAAAATACGGATAAATCCGCCAAATGAAATGAAAGGAGCTGTGCACTAATTCACTTTAGTGCGACAGCCCCATTTCATTTGCTTTTTAAATTTTACCATTTTTTTCAATAACATCTTTATACCAGGCAAAGCTATCCTTGCGTTTCCTCTGATAAGTTCCGTTTCCATCATCATCCTTATCCACATAGATGAATCCGTAGCGTTTTCTCATCTCGCCAGTAGTAAAGGAAACTGGATCGATACATCCCCATACCGTGTAACCCAGTAAATCCACTCCATCCTTGTCCACTGCCTCTACCATCTCACGGATATGATCTCCCAGATATTTTATCCTGTTTTGGTCATGAATCTGGCCTTCTTCCAATTCATCATCATATCCAAAACCATTCTCCACCACGAACAGCGGTACCTGATATCTGTCGTAATACTGATTCAATACATACCGAAGTCCTTTCGGATCAATCGCCCAATCCCATGGTGTCATTTCCAAATAAGGATTCTCCACAGCATCTAAACTCGTTGCATAATTGTTTCCCAGCTTTTCTACAGAAGCGTCTGCACTTATCACACTACTGAGGTAGTAACTAACCCCGATATAATCTACGCAACCTTCTCTCATAATCTTTAGATCATCCTGTGTTATATCAAACTGATAGCCCCGACTCTCCCAGTCCTTCCTGATATAAGACGGGTAATATCCACGTACATGCACATCCGAAAAATACAGATTCTTCCGGTCTTCCTGTAAGGCAAGCATTATATCTTTTGGATTGCATGTCATCGGATAGACCGGCGTTGTCGCCATCATACAGCCAATCATAAAATCCGGATTAATCTCATGCCCCAGTTTTACTGTCATGGCGCTTGCCACAAATTCATAATGTGCTGCCTGATAAACCGTTTTCAAACGATCCTCACCCTCCTCAAACAGAATACCAGAATTTGTGAAAGCATAGATGTCATTAGATAGAAGTATCTGATTATTGATTTCATTAAAAGTCATCCAATATTTTACCTTATTCCGATACCTCCGCATTACTGTCTCTGCAAAACGGACAAAAAAAGTGATCATTTTTCGACTCCTGAATCCGCCATACTTTTTTACAAGATGATAGGGTATTTCAAAATGGCACAATGTTACCACTGGCTCTATGCCGTGGGCAAGGAGTTCATCAAACAACTCATCGTAAAAATGAAGCCCTTCCTCATTCGGTGTCTCTTCATCTCCGTTTGGAAAAATTCTACTCCATGCAATACTGGTACGTAAGCATCGGAAACCCATTTCCGCAAACAGGGCAATATCTTCTTTATAATGCTCATAAAAACGGATTCCTTCATGATTGGGATAATATTTTCCCTCCACAATTCCATCTGTAATCTCCCGTGCCTTTTCACGACTTCCGGCAGTCATCACATCTGCAATGCTCAATCCTTTACCTCCTGCCTGATATGCTCCTTCTACCTGGTGGGCGGCCACTGCGCCGCCCCAAAGAAAATCTTTTCTCATAACTCTACCTCCATTAACAAACGACCTGATAAATCGCTTCTCCTGCTTTTACCTGTTTTTTATCACTTACTCTGACTTCTTTACACTCTTCCATATTTGTTACAAGTACCGGAGAGATTAGTGAGTACCCCTGTTTTTCAATATATTCTATATCAAATTTCAAAAGTAACTGTCCTTCCTTTACTTTATCTCCCTGTTTTACCAGCGCCTCAAAACCTTTTCCTTCCAGCATTACCGTATTCAGACCGATATGAATCAGACGCTCCGTTCCATCATCCGCCACTATTCCGATCGCGTGACCAGAGGGAAAGAGCATGGAAATCATACCGTTACAAGGCGCTTTTACTTCACCCACGGAAGGCTTTACCGCAATTCCCTTTCCCGCCACACCACTGGCAAATACCTCGTCCGGTATTTCCTCCAAGGAAATGACTTCTCCGGTCAGTGGCGATTGAACTTCCACTTTTTTACCTTCCATTTTTACTTCTTTGGTTTCTTCTACTACAGTCTCTTTTTCTATTTTCTTCTCCGGTATAAAGTCCGCCATATCTTCAGCGGTAATTCCCCAAAAATAGGTCAGTATAACCGCAATAACAAGAGCTGCCGATGCCCCCAGCAAAAAACCTCCGAAAGGAGAATATACTCCCATGACTACCGCAAAAATATTATGGAATACATAAGCATTAACGGTCACATGGAAGGCACCGTTAATAGCTCCACCAATACCTCCTGCGATTGCTACCACCGCCATCAACCTCTTATAATTCATCATAACACCATAAAGAATAGGCTCAGTTACTCCGGCACAGACTCCGGTAATAAGCGCCGGTCCTGCCACCTCACGAACTTTAGAGTGCTTCTTACCTTTCAAAAAAGCGCCAATTGCAAGGCCAAACTGGGCATATAATGCGCAGACAAATACACCCTCTAATATATCTACGCCAAACATTTCAAAATTTTGGAGCGATACCGGTGTAAAGCCCCACTGCAATCCCAATAATGTTATAAACGGATAAGCTGCCCCCAAAATAAATCCCGCGATCAAGCTATTGAAATTGAACAACTCCACAGCAATATTTGATACCCAGTTTCCTACTGTTGTACCAAACGGTCCAAATAAAATTACTGTAAAAGGTACCATTAACATTAAAGATATCATTGGTACGAGGAATAACTGCAGTTCGTGTTTGATGATTTTTTTCAATCCCTTCTCCAACAAACTATAGATAATGATAGCAATAAAAATCGGAAAGATTGTTGTCGCATAATCAATTGGCGTTACGGGAATACCAAGGAAACTCACACTTTCCGCCTCTAATAACCCCGCAAAGTTTGGTTCCAAAAGTGCCGCTCCGATGGTGCCTCCCACAAATGGATTCGCTCCGAACTGTTTGGATAACGTAATTCCAAGGAATATTGGCAGAAAATAATATACTGCATTGCCTGCTGCTGAAAGAATCAGGTATGTAGAATCCTCATAGCCCATAATGCCAAATTCCGTAAAAAACGTCAGCAGTGCTTTTATCATACCTGCCCCTGCCAGTGCCGGAATAAGCGGTAAAAAAGCACCAGATAACACTTTCATGATTCTGTTCATAATATTCAGCTTCTTACCATCCTCTTTTTTAGCGTTGTAGCCATTGTTTCCAATCTTGCTAACAGACAAAATCGCTTCATAATAATCATGTACTGCAGGACCGATTACTACCTGATACTGTCCACCGCTGTTTACCACCTGTAATACATATGAAAGTTTATTCAGCGCTTCTTTATCTGCCTTTCCCTCATCTTTTAACTCAAACCGCAATCTTGTCACACAGTGCACCAGACTGTTAACATTTTTTTCGCCGCCTACCAGCTCCAAAATCTGTTTTGCTTCCTCCTTATATTTCATGTTGTATTCTCCTTTTTTTTAATCTTATTGAATATTCATTCGGTTTAAATGGAGTGTCAGATAAAGTTCTTCGCCCTCGCTCACTTCCCATCCGTAAGCCTGTTTCAAAAAACGAGTAATTTTTCTCGCACATTTATGATCCTCAGGACATCTCCGAGCAATGACTTCAGCAATAGATTTATCCATCTCAAGTTTCTCTCCATTCATCTGCCGCTTTACAAAATAACGCACATGGGTAACAAATCTGCTTACGTCAAAGTTATCCTCTTTAAATTCCCTTCCATAATGTAACTTGCTGATATTCAAAATATTCTGAATAATTTTTGTATATATCATGGTTTCTTCCATGCCTTTCTGGCTGGAATTGGCATTTATGAAATGTAACACAATAAATGCCACTTCCTGTTCGGGAATTTCATAACCGGTTTTTTCTCTCAAATCTTCAACGACCTTTTTTGCAAACTGATATTCCCTCGGATAAATCAGTCTGATATCCCACTCCAGAGGTGTTCCAAAATGAATACCCTCTTTCATTCTCTCAAGTAACATACCCAGATGGTCTGAAAGTGTCAGCAGAATACTGTCGTTACAGCGGTAACCAAGCATATTTTCGCCTTCCCTGATAATATCGCTGGCCAGTTCGATATCATCTACAGTAATGCGCCGCAAAAGCTTGTCGAAATCTCTTTTACCACTATCGCCGTTCAGTATAAAATGTTTTTCGATCAGGGACTCGGGAATAGAACAGCCGTTCTTTATTCCAAAGCCCACGCCCTTTCCCATCACAACTGCTTCCTGTCCGTTTTTGTCTTTTACAAGCGCTACATTATTATTTAATGCCTTGATCAGTTTCACAGTTTTTCTCCCTTCTCGTTTTTGTGTTTATTCTGGCAATAGAAAAAGGCATGACACAAAAATGTATTTTATACATTCTTAAGTCATGCCTGCTTTACCAGTAACACTCTGTCATCATCATAACTACATCGCTATTGTTTGTCAAGAGCTAATTCAATATTTTTTAAAAAAGCGCTGTCGTACTGATTAATTTAATGCAACAGCCTCTTTTTTCATATCATTTTTTCCTATATATAATGTATTTACAAATGGGGTTTCCCAAAGCGGAAAATTTTTCCTCATATTCTGTCATGATATTTCCCTGAATCATTTCTTCATCATGATGTAAGTTAAAGGTAACTTTTTCTGCTTCCCAACCTGCTAAAGGGAGCTGTTCTAATGCAAAATCAAATAAATCCTTATTATCCGTTTTAAATTCCAGCCTTCCTTCTTTTTTTAATATTACATCATATCTTGCCAGAAATTCTTTAGAGGGAAGTCTTCTTTTGGCATGACGGTCTTTGGGCCAGGGGTCGGAAAAATTCAGATATATTTTATCCACTTCTTCTTTATCAAATACTTCTAAAATATCCTCTGCATCCATTCTGATAAATTTTAAATTGGGAAGCTCATTCTGTTCCATCTTTTGTATGGCGCGAAGAAGTACGCTGGAGTACTTTTCTATACCGATATAATTAATTTCAGGATGCAGAGCCGCAAGCTCCATAATAAACCTGCCTTTTCCCATTCCGATTTCTATATGTAGGGGATTATCATTTTCAAAAAGCTCTTTCATAGCCCCTTTATACTCCTTTGGATTATGAATAACATAGGACGAATCGGCAATAATTTCCCTGGAACCGGTAATATTTCGAAGTCTCATAAATTTCTCCTTTTTTTACTTTGTTTTTTACTCATTTTAGTGTATCATAAAACATGGTTTTATTATTTTTCAGAAATTAGGGAGAATCCACATGCGTTACAACCTCTTACAAAAAACAGGTATGATCGGCATATGTATCATCATGTGCATAACAAATTTATTTATACAGGCAAAACCCGTTTATGCGGATACTGATTATGCACAAGAAGCGGAAAACCGCAAATCTCTTCCCATACAAAGCAACCAGATTGAAAACTGGCCTCAGGGACCTCAAATCGGTGCGGGAGGCGCCATTTTAATGGAAGCTAATACCGGCACGATTCTCTACGCCAAAAATATAGACGACAGGTTTTATCCCGCCAGTACCACTAAAATACTTACTTCATTAGTTGCCATAGAAAATTCCGAAATGAATGAAACCGTCAGCTTTTCCCAGGAAGCGGTGTTTAGCATCGGAAAGGGTACCTCCAATATGGGGATGGACGTAGGACAGACCATTTCCATGGAACAGTGCCTCTATGGCATCCTTGTTTATTCGGCAAACGAAGTCTGCAATGCCGTAGGCGAGCATATTGCAGGCAGCATAGAAGGCTATGTGGATATGATGAATCAAAAAGCCCTGGAGTTAGGCTGTACAAACTCCCATTTTGTAACGACCAACGGCCTTCATGACGAGAATCATTATACCACTCCAAGGGACCTTGCCACAATCGCTTGTGCATTTTTTTCCAACCAGACCTTAACTAAAATGTCAAATACCAACCATTACTATATTCCTCCTACCGCTACCCAGCCGGACGATATCGACTTATGGACCCATAATTCCCTGACGGCGGGCACTTATCCCTACGACGGATATATCGGGGGAAAGACCGGATTTACTTCCGATTCCAGACAAACCCTTGTATCCTGTGCGGAGCGTAATGGGATCAAGCTGATCTGCGTTATCATGCAGGAAGAGTCCCCCAATCAGTTCTTAGATACCATTGCCCTTTTTGATTATGGCTTTAACAATTTCCAAAAAGTAAATATTGCGGAAAATGAAACAAATTATACGATCAGTGATTCCGATTTGTTTAATACGGACAGCGACCTGTTTTTCAGCAACGATCCCATTATCAAGATTGACCCCTCTGATAATGTTATCATTCCCAATACCATTACTTTTGCGGATCTGACTTCCACCTTATCCTACGAAACTGCCGGATTGGAAGGCTCGGATTCTCTTTTGGCAACGATACAATACCAATATCAGGGACAGAATGTGGGAAAAGCTTCTATTACATTAACCCCTGCTGTTAATTCTTCGCAATTTGAATCTGATGCGAAAATCGTTTCTGCCAACGCCATTGACGCTCCCGAAAATACTTTCGGAGGAGGAAAAATCATTTTTATAAATATTTTAAAGGTTATCGGCATTATCATATTAATTCTGGTACTGCTTATAATTTCTATTTTTACCTATGCATTCTGTAAAAATTATAATTTCGCCAGACGAAGAAGAAGCCGTATAAATAGAAAACGACGCAGAAAAAGTCATACTTACGGATTTGGCAGAAACAAGAATTCAGACAACCGGTTGAATTTTAAATAGAATTTATTTTTAACATAAGACAGGCACAAGCATCTTAATCCGCTTGTGCCTGTTTTTTCATTTTATCCTGCTTCTGCACAATTTCATTTTTCTGTTCTTCGGAAATTTGCTTCATGGTTTTTATCACATATATCTTTCCGTTTTCCGCTTTTCTCAAACGTATTTTTCCTTTGATCAATCCATGCTTCCTGCAGTAGGACACGCAATAATAATGCTTATTATTATTTGTGAACCATGGTATTTTACGGGAAACCGGCCTTTTACACAAATAACATCCGCTATATAAAACCTCTTTGTCCTCCAATGCCTTTGCCTTACTTTCAAATCCTCTGGAAATATATTTGTAATAATCCTCAAATAAAATTCTGATTTCTTCTTTCTTTTCCTTGGGAAGCACATAGGTATCAAAAGAATATTTTTCTCTGTATTCCGGCTTTAAGTATTTCAATACCTTTGCCGTGTAATAAGCATCTGCAAAAGCCCGGTGAAAGGGGATATCCTTATAAATACCGCAAACATCCACCGCATACTCTAAGGTATGCTGACTCTTTTCCCCCTCAAACTGTAAAGCAAAGAGCTTTTGCACATCCAGGAACTTAATAGGTTTCTGTGACAAAGACGGCATGGAATAGAATTTCATATTCCTCTGAAGTTCAATTAAGTCCAGATTTCCCCATGTGCAAAATACATAATCTTTACCACAGAAATCCAAAAAAGATTCCATAACCTTTGAAAATGGTCTGGCATTTTTTAACTGATTCATATCAAGATGAACAATATTGCCCGTAATTTTATTGATATTTTTATATACCTTGGGCCTTACAAGTTCATTAAATCTGTCAATTTCTTTCATATTCCTATTTAATTTTACCGCTCCGATTTCAATAATTTCAAAGGGTATTTTTTTATTGACAAACCTTTTTCCCGAAGCAGACTGATTCCACTCTAAATCAAAAACAATGTAATTCATAGCTTCCCCTTAAGTAAGATAAAAATCACTGTATGCATAAAAAAAGCCGGAAAAATCCGGCAAGTTAATGTTCCCTGGGGGAATCGAACCCTCAACTGCCCCTTAGGAGGGGGCTGTTATATCCATTTAACTAAGGAAACACACATAAATTACTTTATCATTCTATGGAAAATTAGTCAAGTATTTAAAGCATGTATCTTGCATCAATTTTTCATTCCGGAAAATGAATCGTTCCCTGAAGCCAGATAGAACCTTTAAATCTTCTTCCCACAGCCGGTTCGCCATATAAATCTTCACAATTAATACATATATCCAGCAGCAAATCGTTACATTCGATCGTCATTTGCCAGATTTCTTCTTTTGTCAAAGGATTTCTTACCTTTGCGACATCCATAATTTCTCCCAGAATTGCATACTGATCACATTCAACTCCATAGGGCATAAAATAAGTATCCACCAAAGAAAGAATATCTTCTTTTACTATCATTTTGGCAATACTGGTATAAGTATCCATGTCTCCTAAAGTAAGATTTTCTATAGCATCCTCATCGCCTTTTCTCGCCTGGGCAAGTAAACGGTTTCTGTTATTTGAAAATCGTTTTCTTCTCATTAAATCATGCTCATTTTTATAAATTGGCATAATGATTTTTCCCTGAGTGGATAAACCTGATAGACTTAAAGATGTTCCGAGAGCCGGGAGCCTGCTTCCGTGTTCTCTTTTTAAATAACCGATAATATTCTGTACATAAAAGATTAAAGAAACTCCTATTTTAACATCATCACAAACTCCTGCATAGGATTCCTTTTCTGCATGACGTTCAACAGAAATATCAGCATAGGAGCTAATCTGATTTCCTCTGAAAAACGGAATATAATAATCAACTACAAAGCGGTTGTTCTCATCATACTCTCCTCTGACGCTGATACCCATATTATTTCCAAAATATTTGTTGTATTCAGCCAGCATGGCGTCATAATCTAAAGATGTATACAATCTTTCGTCTGCATCTTCTACCACTATGGAAATCAATTCATTTTCCTTATTTTTACTCTTTAATTTGCTAAATCCGATTGCTCTTAAATATTTATGCAACATGACACCTCAACTAAAGGGAATAGAGGCATAAAAATTTTATGCCCCATTCCGCATAAATGCTTTTATTCGTGTTTGGGCTTTAATTCAGTCATGCCTCCCATATAAGGACGAAGCACTTCCGGAATTGCCACTGATCCATCTGCTCTTAAATTATTTTCCAAAAATGCAATCAACATTCTCGGAGGCGCAACAACGGTATTATTTAATGTATGCGCAAAGTATTTCCCTTTTTCCCCGTTCACACGGATTTTTAATCTTCTCGCCTGAGCATCTCCCAAATTAGAACAGCTTCCAACTTCAAAATACTTCTTTTGTCTGGGAGACCAAGCCTCTACATCAAAGGATTTTACTTTTAAATCAGCCAAATCCCCGGAACAACATTCTAAAGTACGAACAGGAACATCCAAAGAACGGAATAGATCAACCGTATTCTGCCACAGCTTTTCAAACCACATAGGGGATTCCTCAGGCTTACAAACAACAATCATTTCCTGTTTTTCAAACTGATGGATACGGTAAACACCTCTCTCTTCAATACCGTGTGCTCCCTTTTCCTTGCGGAAGCAGGGAGAATAACTGGTTAAAGTTTTAGGAAGATTCTCTTCAGGAATAATTGTATCAATAAATTTTCCGATCATGGAATGCTCGCTGGTACCGATTAAGTATAAATCCTCTCCATCAATTTTATACATCATGGCATCCATTTCCGCAAAACTCATAACGCCTGTAACTACATTACTTCTAATCATAAAAGGCGGAACGCAATAAGTAAAGCCTCTGTTAATCATAAAGTCCCTTGCATAAGAAATAACTGCGGAATGCAATCTGGCAATATCTCCCTGAAGATAGTAAAAACCGTTTCCGGCAACCTTTCTTGCTGCATCTAAATCTATACCATCAAATCTTTCCATAATTTCCGTATGATATGGTATTTCAAAATCAGGAACAATCGGTTCCCCGTATTTGGTAACTTCCACATTTTCCGTATCATCCTTACCAATGGGTACGGAAGGATCTATAATATTGGGAATAGACATCATAATATTCAGAATTTTTTCATCCAGCTGTTTTTCCTGTTCTTCCAATTCAGCCAAACGGTTGGCGGATGCAGAAACCTGCTTCTTTACTTCTTCCGCTTCTTCCTTTTTGCCTTGTCCCATTAATGCGCCAATCTGTTTGGAAAGTTTATTCCTCTCCGCTCTGAGATTATCCGCCTCTTTCTGACATTCTCTCTTTTTTGCATCCAAATCAATTACCTCATCCACTAAAGGCAATTTTGCATCCTGAAATTTATTTTTGATATTTTCCTTTACAATATCAGGATTTTCTCTCAAAAACTTAATGTCTAACATAAAAGTTTTCCTCCTTGCGATTACTTAAAATCATATATTTGAACCTGAAATTATCAGTGTTCCTCCACCTTTAAAATATAGTATTCCTTTTCCTTCTCTAAATCAACTAAAGTCACAGCTTCTTTTGAAATATTTTTTAACCTGCTTCCCTTTACCACAATCTGAATAACCGGTCTTCTGGGACTGTTTTCATTCTGTTTGACAACAAGCCCTACAGATCCGTCATCCAATATCAGTCTCGTTCCTTTAGGGTAAGCGGCTATAAAACTGCATATTGTTTCTATGATCAAATCATAATAATAAATCCCCTTTATTTCTTCCAGATAAGATAATACTTCCCAGATTTTTCTTTTCTTATAGCCGATACCGCATATCATCTCATCCATAATATCACATACCGCTAAAATCTGTGATAAAACGGAAAGCTGTTCCGTATGCAGGGGATATCCTCCGCCTGTAAGATTTTCATGATGGCATAAAATCATACTCTTTTCCTGTTCAGAAAGCCATTCCTCATTAAATAACACGGTATATCCATAAATAGTATGTTTTTTGTATTCTTCCTGCTCTTCTTTTGATAAGCTGCTTAATTCCTTGTTTTCATATTTAACTGTCGTATACCTAAGACCTAAATCATGGAGCATGGCTGCCGTTCCCAGTTGTTTTATACTACTTTTTTCCAGTTTCATTTTAAGAGCTACAATCATAGACATACTGCAGACATTCAAAGTATGTTCATAAATATCAGGTTCCCGCTGCTGTATTTCATATACACATTTTACAACTGCAGGTTCACTTAAAATAACATCTAATATTTCGTTTACAGATTGTTTTAATCCAGATAATTCTTTTTCATTTTTATAAATATGCCGTTTTAAGATTTTTCTGACCTGATTTGCGCAGGCCTCCCTGATTTCTATTTTCTTTTCTTCGATTTTTTGTGCCGATGCCCCCTTGGAATATTCCCTGATTCCTTCTATGCCGTCTTCAATATAAACTTCGGAAACTCCCAATTCCTTCAATTTAAGAATATATTCATTTTTTAACAAAGTTCCTTTTCCCAAAAGTACCTGAAGATCATCCGACATGACAGGCTCGGCGATAATATCATTTTCTTTTAACAAATCTACAAATGTCAGTTTCAAAATTATCCTTCTCTCATTGCCATTCTTAACGCTTTTGCTTCTTCCTCTCCCATAGAAATTTCACAATTTCCATCTTTGACCTCTTTTGTATAAGAATAACAGCCTTCGCTGCTGTGAACAGAATTTAAAACAAATCCGTCATTATTTTCGTTTAACAAAACAAGACTGAAACTCAGCTTACCACCCATTTGCTGAAAAGCGTCGTATTTAACAATACCGAGTTTTTGATAGGTTGTTTCCAGCCTTTTATATATATGACGAATTTCTTTTGCATTTTTATCTACAGATTTTTTCAGATAATCAATATCTGAAAACAAATTTGAAATTTCCTTTTCCATGCTCTGGGCATCTTTTCCGATCATAAAAGCTTCATAACGTTTTTTCAATTTACTCTGCTTCACAAGCGAAACAATGATAATAATAAAGAGAATGAAAATGAATGCAATAAGACCGATAAAAATATATGCAATATCCAAATCGCCAAGGCCAATGCTGTTTAATAAATTACTGCTCATATTTTTCCTCCAAAGTAATATTCAAAAACTGATTTTGTATCTTCATTTGAAATTTTTGTTTTGTTGTAATGTCATTTAAATTCTATTCAGATTTTCATTTAATCTTATTTCTATTTAATCCTATTTTAATATTTCCAAAAGTCTTTCCAAATCATCTCCGGAATAGAATTCAATTTCTATTTTTCCTGATCCGTTTTCCTTTGCTGCAATGGAAACCTTTGTTCCCAGGGATAATTTTAATTTTTCTTCTATATCCTGATAAATGAAATCAAAATTCTTCTCTTTAGATAATTTCTTTTCCTTAGCCGGTTTATTGATATTTTTAACCAGCTTTTCTATATCCCTGACGCTTAATTTTTCATTAATTATTTTTTTGGCAGTGGAAATCTGCTGTTCTGTATCTTCAATTCCCAATAAAGCTCTGGCATGTCCCGTAGTTATTTCTTCTTTCACTACCATTTCCTGTACTTCTTCTGCCAGCTTTAATAATCTCATGGAATTAGTAACGGCCGTTCTGCTTTTAGATACCCTCTCCGCAACTTCTTCCTGTTTCAGATGAAATTCATTTAACAGTTTTTTATAAGCTAATGCTTCTTCAATGGGGTTCAGATTTTCTCTCTGGATATTCTCAATTAAAGAAATTTCTACAATTTCCTGCTCTGTTAAATTTTTAATAATAACAGGAACTTCCTTTAATCCTGCAATTTTTGCCGCACGCCATCTTCTCTCGCCGGCAATAATTTCATAATGATCCTTCCTGTCCTGTACCAAAATAGGCTGTAATAATCCAAATTGTTTAATGGATTCCGCTAATTCATTCAATGCTTCTTCATCAAAGGATTTACGAGGCTGTTCCCTGTTGGGTTCTACCATTGTTATTTTAACAAGAGTTTCCTGCCCTTTTTCCTTTTCAGAAGAACCATTTGCTTTTTTACTATTTTTTACATCATTAGAAACAGGTATTAATGCATCCAGTCCTTTTCCTAATCCCCTTGCAGCCATAAGCTTATTCACCTTTCCTATTCATAATCTCCATTGCCAATTGTCTGTAACTGTCCGCCCCAACGGATTTCGGATCATACATTGTAATGGGCATCCCATGGCTGGGCGCCTCTGCAAGTCTGATATTTCTGGGTATGATCGTCTTACATATATTTTCACTTAAATGATTTTTTACATTGTCCACTACCTGACTGGATAAATTCGTCCTGGAATCATACATAGTAAATACAACGCCTTCCATTTCCAGTTCAGGATTCAGTCTTTCTTTAATTAAATTTACAGAATGGATTAACTGGCTCAATCCTTCCAAAGCATAATACTCACATTGAATCGGCACTAATACGGAATTTGCCGCTGTCATTGCATTAATTGTCAGCATACTCAGCGAAGGAGGACAATCAATAATAATGTAATCGTAATTATCTTTTATCCAGTCAATTTCATTCTTCAATATGTATTCCTTTTCATCTACACCGATTAATTCAATCTCTGCAGCAGCAAGATTGACATTAGAGGGTAAAACAGAAACATTTTTAATTGCCTCTTTTATAATACAATCTCCGATAGAGCATTCTCCTAAAATTAATTCATAAATGGTATTCTCCAGAAAATTCTTATCAATTCCAAATCCACTGGTCGTATTTCCCTGTGGATCAGAATCAATTACTAATACTTTCTTATCCTTTTCTGCAAGACATGCTGCCAGATTGATGGAGGTAGTTGATTTTCCAACACCGCCCTTTTGATTCGCAATTGCAATAATTCTTCCCATATGTTTCCTTCCTTTCGGTTCATCCTAACCGACATTATTCTCTCTTTTCACATTCATTTTTGATTATAACACCAATTATTTAGATATTCCACATGAAATATTATTTTATTTATCTTACTTTTTCTCTGATTATTTCATAAAAAATGTTTCACACCCTTCTATTTAAAATGTTTCACGATATTTTTACAAGATTTAGTGGTCAATGTTTCACGTGAAACACGAGATAATGAAATTTGTCCTAAAAAACAAAAATGTTTCACGTGAAACGTGAAACACTTTTACTTTATTTGTGATTTAAAATTTATATTTTATATATAATATTCTAAATATAACATTATTAAAAATATTTCTATAAAGCTATAATATACATTCAATACTTTTCATTGAGATTAAATATGAATTAAATTATTTCTAATTGCAAATACCGCAGCTTGTGTTCTATCAGCAACATCAATTTTCTTAAAAATACTGGAAATATGATTTTTTACAGTTCTTTCACTGATAGAAAGCTTATCTGCTATTTCTTTATTAAACATTCCTTCCGAAACCAAAACCAGAACTTCCAATTCTCTCTTTGTCAAAGCCTTCACTTTTCCCTTATCACTGTTTCTGGAAATCATCTTAGAATTCAACATCGGAATCATATCCGGCTGTATATAAGATTCTCCGCCCATTACAATTTCAATGGCGTTTATCAATTCAGCAGAACCGGAATCCTTTAAAACGTAACCGTCAGCTCCTACTTCAATAGCCTTCAAAAGATAATCTACTTCATTATGAACCGTTAATAAAATTACCTTAACATCCAAATTCATTTTTTTGATTTTTTCCAAGGTTTGTAAACCATTGTTTACCGGCATATTAATATCCAACAACAATAAATCCGGCTTTTTATCTTTTAAAACAGATATACATTCAAGCCCATCGGATGCCATACCTACAACCGATATGGAATCTTTTAATTCCAATAATTGTTTAATCCCTTCCCTTACCATTTTATGATCATCTGTAATCACTACGTTAATTTTCATAAATCTGTCGCCCCCTTATGTTGTCGCCGGAATTATCACAGTGATATGAAAACCCTTATTCAAATCCGAATGAATATCAATGCTGCCGCAGATCATTCTGACTCTTTCTTTCATTATCGCCAAACCAAAATGATGTATTTTGCAAAATTCTTCTTTATTGCACCCTATGCCATCATCATCAATAGAGACTTTATAAAAATCTTCTTTGTATCTTTTAATATTAATTTCAGCATGAGACGCTTCTGAATGTTTTAATATATTATTACATGCTTCCTGAATAACTCTAAAAATAGCTAATCTTTTATTATCATCTAAAGCGTCCAGCTTGTCTTCTATATCATAAGTAAACTTTATATTGGAAAAAGATTTCAAATGCGATATATATTCATCTAACGTTTCTTTAAAACCTAAATCTGTAATTATCATAGGTTTTAATTCATAAAGTATATTCCTGGCATCCGCAATTGTTTCTTTTATGTTTTTGGATAAAGCCGCTAATTCCAGCTTTGCTTTAATGGAATCTTCATCTATATAATGTAAAATTAATTCTGACTGATAAATTGTGTGTACAAGGTTTTGTATAATCGTATCATGTAACTCATGAGCAATTCTGGCTCTTTCATTTTCCAAAATAGTAAGAGGTAAATTATACACTTCAGACTTTTCACTCTTCATGGAAAATCATCTCCTAATATTAATAATATAATATAATAAAAGATAAGAAAAGAGATAAATCTTAAAAAAATCAAAATTATTGTAAGAAAAGAAGAAATCAATTATAATAAAAAGAAAAGGATTTGATTTTATGAAAAAAAATTATAAAACAATTGCATTGTTGGGAATTTCTACAATTACCGGATTACATGTAATAAACAGATTATATTATTCTTATGCCAAATCTAAAGAAATATTAAACAGAACAGAAAACAATTTTTATGACTGGCGCTTTGGTAAAATAAGATATCAAAAAAAGGGGAACGGAAATCCTGTCCTTCTTATTCATGATCTTGAAATAGGAAGCTCTTCTTATGAATTTTATAAATTAATTGATGAACTTGCAAAAACAAATGAAGTATATTCTATTGACCTTCTTGGTTATGGAATATCTGAAAAACCGGCATTTACCTATACAAATTTTTTATATGTCCAACTGATAAATGATTTTATTAAAAATATTATCAGAAGAAAAACAACTCTTATTACTTCCGGGGATTCTGCTTCCATCGGCGTTATGTCATGTCATGCGGATCCTGAATTGATTCAAAATCTGATTTTTATCAATCCAAAAAATATCAGCAAATATAATCTGATACCCAACAAACGTTCCAAAATAACAAAATATATAATCGAATCTCCTATTTTTGGAACCTTTATATATAATTTGATCAGTAATAAAGAAAATATTATAAAAAATTTTAAAGAAAATTATTATTATGATTTTACAAACAGTAAATTAGAAGAAATATATGCATATCTGGAATCATCACATTTAGATGACTACAATTCCAAATATACTTATGCAAGCTCAGAAGGAAGATATTTAAATATTAACATCTATCAGGCTCTTAAAAATATTGACCACAGCATTATGATCATTTTAGGAAAAGAATATGAAAATGCAGATATGATCAAGGATGGATATTTATCCTGCAACAGTGCGATTGAAGCGTATGAAATTCCTGAAACTAAAAAACTTCCTCATTTGGAAAAAGCGGAGGAAGTTGCAGAAAAATGCAGCATATATCTTTAAAAATATATAAATTTACAAATATCTTCAAGCAAAAACATTTTCCTGTTGTATATAAAATAAACTTACATAATGCATAAATCAAGTCAGGGGTTCCTTAGCAGGGAGCCCCGCTTTTCTGGGATACTTTTTGGGAGTATCCTTTTTCTTTTGAATGATTACCAGATTTCTATAATAATTACTTTCCGGCAATGTATATTCTATTTGTTTTGTTATGACTCCTCCTAAAATGGAAAGAGCATTGTTAGCAATTGCTAACTCTTCTGATATTTTCTCAGATTTATAGGGAATAAACAAACCCTTTATTTTTACAAAGGGAATACAATATTCGGATAAAGTGCTCATATTGGCAACAGCCCTGCTCAATGCCAAATCGAAACTATTTCTATAATCTTCTTTTCTGGCAAAATCTTCTGCTCTTCCATGAACAGCATTAATTCCTTCCAAGTGCAATTTTTCTATTACTTCATTTAAAAAATTAACTCTTTTATTTAAAGAATCCAAAAGCGTTATTTTCAGATTCGGAAAAACAATTTTTAAAGGAATTCCGGGAAAGCCTGCTCCCGTTCCTACATCAATAACAGTTAAAACATCTCTTTCCGGATTTTTTCCTGTTATACGAAAAATTTCTTCTTTTGCCTTTATAAAAGAAATACTGTCAATAAAATGCTTTTTGCAGACTTCATCAAAATCCGTAATGGCAGTCAAATTCATAAAAGAATTCCATTCCGTTAATAATTCATAATAAGTAATAAACTGACTGATCTGAATATCTGATAATTCAATATGAAGTTCTTTTAAATCTTTATAAAACTGTTCCATCTGATATTTCATAAAATTTCCTTTTTAACAAATTACTTTCAATATATTATTTATAAACAAAAATAAGGCAGGAAATAAATATTAAGCTTATGAATATTAAAAAACAGATTATGTAACTGTCACTGCATTTGTCAAATATCCACAAAAACATATTTATTTTCCTTACTTATACAATTTCGAATATAACATACAAAAAGTAATTTTAATCCTTATATTTATAAACCTGTTCCAGATAAATAAGCAGCACGGAAATATCCGCAGGAGAAACTCCTGAAATACGGGAGGCCTGTCCTACGGAAAGAGGTTTTAGACTTTTAAGCTTCGCCCTCGCTTCCAAACGCAGACTGTTTACATCGTCATAATTTATATCCTTAGGAATTTTTTTGTTTTCTATTTTTTTAAACTGTTCAACCTGCTTTATTTGCCGCTTGATATATCCGTCATATTTAATATTAATATTAACCTGCTCTATAACATCATCCGATAAAGGCTTTCTGGCAGGATCAATTTCAGAAAGAATTTCATAAGAAAGCTCAGGCCTGCACATAAGCTCCCCCAAGGTTGTTCCCGTTTTTAAAGAAGCGCTGTCATGAGCCGCTAAAAATTCCTGGTTTTTTTTATTTGCACCAATCATTGTATTTTGAAGCCGCTCCACTTCTTCTTTAATTAATTTTTCCTTCAATAATATATAATCATATTGTTCTTTTGAGATAAGGCCTGCTTCATAACCCTTTTTTCTCAAACGAAGATCCGCATTATCCTGACGAAGAAGCAGACGATATTCAGATCTGGAAGTCATCATACGATATGGTTCAAAAGTTTCCTTTGTAACCAAATCATCAATTAATACCCCTATATATCCTTCACTTCTGTCAATAATAAGAGGTTCTTTTCCTTTTATAAACATAGCGGCATTGATTCCCGCAACCAATCCCTGGGCAGCCGCTTCTTCATATCCGCTGCTTCCGTTAAACTGTCCTCCTGAATAAAGTCCCAAAATATTCTTAAATGCCAAAGAAGCATACAGCTGGTTTGGATTGATACAATCATATTCTATAGCGTAAGCATTTCTCACAATCTTACAATTTTCCAGACCGGGAACCGTTCTGTACATTTCAAGCTGGACATCCTCGGGAAGAGAAGAAGACATTCCCCCTACATACATTTCATTTGTATGGATTCCTTCCGGTTCAATAAAAACCTGATGTCTGTCTTTATCCGCAAATTTAACAACCTTATCCTCAATAGAAGGACAATATCTTGGCCCTGTACCTTCTATCACACCCGCATAAATAGGCGAACGATCTAGATTATTTTTAATAATTTCATGAGTCTTTTCATTTGTATAGGTCAGATAACAGGAAACCTGATCTATCTGAACATCTTCAGGATTTGTGGAAAAAGAAAAAGGAACAATTTTTTCATCTCCTACCTGCTCTTCCATTTTGGAATAATCAATGGTTCTTCCATCCATTCTTGCAGGGGTTCCCGTTTTAAAACGACGCATTTCAATTCCTAATTCTTTTAAAGACTCCGTTAAATAGTTAGCAGCCTGCAACCCATTAGGTCCTGTATAAGTAATAGCTTCTCCGCAAAGACATCTTGCCCTTAAATAAGTTCCGGTACATAAAACAACAGCTTTACATTCATAAATTCCGCCTGTGAATATTTTTACTCCGGTTATTTTTTTCTTTCCTGTTTCCTCATCCGTTTCCGTTAAAAGCTCACAAACCTCCGCTTGTTTAATAGTAAGATGATTTTGACTTTCCAAAGTTATACGCATCTGCCTGGAATATTCCGCCTTATCAGCCTGCGCTCTCAAAGAATGAACTGCAGGACCCTTTGAAACATTTAACATTTTGGATTGAATAAATGTTTTATCAATATTTTTGCCCATTTCTCCCCCAAGGGCATCCAGCTCCCTGACCAAATGTCCTTTAGAAGAACCGCCCACATTTGGGTTACAAGGCATTAAAGCAATACTGTCGACACTCACTGTAAAAATAACCGTTTCAAGTCCCAGCCTTGCGCATGCCAAAGCCGCTTCGCAGCCTGCATGACCTGCACCTACCACACAGACATCCACTTTTTCTACTATATACTTTTTATCCTTTTGCAAATCTGACATCTTTTTTCCTTCTATCATCATGAATCCTATACTTTTTAATTGTATTACTTACAATAAAAAACCCAATAACTTTTCAAAAATAGAAATATTATTTTATTCTTTAAAATTCTTACACTGGAAATACATTATGAAAATATTAATTTATTTACCCATGCAAAACTTCGAAAAAATTTCATTAACCAAATCCTCTCCCACTTCTTCCCCGATAATTTTTCCTAAAGCAGCATAAGCATTCATCAAATCAATGGAATAAAAATCCTCCGGCATTTCATCTAAAAGACTTTGCCTTACTAACATAAGAGAATCCTTTGATTCCGTTAAAGCTTCTTTATGTCTGACATTTGTAATCGTTACTTCATCATTCAAATCTATTTTACCATGAATAAACATTTCTTTCATAGTATCTTCCAATTCCTTTAAACTGCTGTCTTTCGTCATGGAAGTATTTAATATCACATAATCCTCTTTAAAATCTTTACAGACTTCTTCCATGTATTCCAAAGAAACAACTGTATTCAGATCTGATTTATTTAATAATATAATAGATTTCTTATCAGACATCAAATCCATTATCTTAAAATCATCTTCATCCAGATTTTTAGAAGAATCCACTACATAAAGAATTAAATCCGCATTCTGCGCTTTATCTCTTGCCCTGTCCACACCGATTTTTTCAACAACATCTTCCGTATCCCTGATTCCCGCAGTATCCACAATATGAATACCGATTCCATCCAAATTAATAAATTGCTCCAAAACATCCCTGGTAGTTCCTGCGACATCCGTAACAATTGCTTTTTCTTCCCCCAACAGCTTATTCAATAAAGAAGATTTTCCCGCATTGGGCTTACCTAAAATAACAACCTGGATACCCTCTTTTATAATTCTGCCATTATCAAAGGTACGAATCATCTCCGATAATTCCTGCAGCAATTCGTCCACAATAACCTTCAACTTATCAGGATACCCTTCCGTACTGATATGCTCCGGATCATCCAATGCCGACTCAATAAAAGCAATTTCATAAATAATCTTTTCACGTAACTCTTTTATTTTTTCATATACCTTTCCCTTCAATTGATTAACAGAAGACTTCAAAGCATAATCATTTTCAGACTGAATCAAATCCATGACCGCTTCTGCTTTTGTCAAATCAATTCTTCCGTTTAAAAAAGCTCTCTTTGAAAACTCTCCCGGCTCCGCAGCTCTTGCTCCGTTTTTTAATACAACCTCTAAAATTTTTCGCATCACAAGCATACCGCCGTGACAATCTATCTCTACGGTATCCTCTGCCGTAAAGCTGTTAGGTCCCTTCATAATGAGAACCATAACCTCATCTATCATATCACTACCATCATAAACATATCCATAATGAACAGTATGTGTTTTCTGATTTAATAATTTTTTCTTTCCACCTTTTGACCGGTAAACCCTATCCGCAACTTTCACTGCTTCCGGTCCGCTAATCCTGACTATTCCAATTCCCGAATTAGACATCCCCGTAGCAATAGCTGCAATCGTATCTGTTCTCATAATACATACCCCTAAATCAATACTAAAAATAAATACTAAAAAATCAGTACTAAAAAAGAAACTAAAATAACAATCATAAGACAATAATCAAAAAAACATACGAAAAATAAATTATTATCTACTCCTTGGCAGGAGAAAAATAAAGAAAAGGCTGTCGCTGCAAATAATAAGAGGTCACAGTAAAGTTATATTTATTTCAGGGACTATCTAAAAACGTCAGCGTCTGATCTTCGTCCTTTGCAGATTTACCTGCTGCTGCGTTTTTAGCCAAGCGCAAATACCCAAAGGGTATAAACTCATCCCTGAAATAAATATAAGCTTTACGCCGACCTCTTATTATTTACAGCGACAGCCTTTTCTTTATTTTCCTCCACACCAAGAAGTAAATAATCAATTTAAAACTACTTCTTCAAAGTAACAACAACCTTCCTATAAGGTTCATCCCCTTCACTATGGGTTGTCACATACTTATCATTCTGCAACACCGAATGAATAATTCTTCTTTCATAAGGATTCATAGGCTCCAAAGAAACAGGACGTCTGGTTCTCTTTACTTTATAGGAAATATTTTTTGCAAGATTTTCAAGTGTTTCTTTTCTTCTCTGCCTGTAATTTTCCGTATCAATCTTTACACGGATATAATCATCTACATCCTTATTTACTACTAAAGAAACAAGATACTGTAAAGAATCAAGAGTCTGTCCTCTTTTACCTATTAATACGCCCATTTCATCTCCGGATAAATCAATATCCAGAGTATTTTCAATATCATCATACTTTGCATCAATCACAACAGCAAGATTCATGGATTTAAAAATATCGGAAAGAAAATCCTTTGCTTTTATATCGATCGTTTTTTCTTCTTCCTTTATTTTTGCTTTAATAATAGCAGGCTTTGCATTAATACCTAAAAATCCGCTGGAACCTTCCTGTACTACTTCATATTCCAACTTATCACTGGTAACAGAAAATTTCTGGCATGCTTCTGTTATAGCGTCAGAAACTGTTTTTGCGGAAACTTCAACAAATTCCATAAAGCATATCCTCCCTACTTTGAACTATTCTTTTCATTATACTCTCTTACCATATTTGCTTTTGCCGTAATACTTCCCGGCTTTGCACTTAAATTTTTTCTCTTTGCTTCTTCAATTAATTCATCTTTTTCTTTCTGAGTCATACCGTTATCATAATTCGCCAGAGCCTTTGTCCTGATGCCTGCATTTCTGATAACAACTGAAGAATCAACTTCTTTTTTAACCTTTTTAGATGCCTTTTCCTGATTCTTTTTAATCAATTCATCAAAATCGATTTTATCAATATGCTTATTGATAGCAATCTGCTGAATACATCTGATTACAGAACCTGCCACCCAGTAGATTCCCATACCTGCAGGTAAAGTAAAACACAAAACTGCCGACATGATAGGCATGGTATAATTCATCATCTTCATGGAAGCCATCATAGTGTTAGCTGTTTCATTTCCACTACTCTGGTTTGTATTAGCCTGAGGCATCAATTTCACACTTAAAAACTGAGATAAAGCTGCCAAAATAGGAACAAGTACCGCTCCTATTACTAAAAGATACTGCCCTGTACTTACCCCTTCCTTCATGGTATACCATGGAGAATTTGCAATATTTAATCCTAAAAAGTTATTATACTCATTTAAAGTATCGTAGGTTGACTGCACTAAAGACGAAACTGACGGAAATTGGTCCTTTAAAGACATCCATTCTGCTGTAGAAGCTTTATTCAAAACATCTATAAAGGTATTTTTCATCATTTCGCTTCCTGCAACAAAGCCCTCGTTGGAAAACTGCTTTGAAAAATACGAAGCATTGCTGAAAGTCTGCAAAAATTCCGATGAACCGGCCAAAGATGATAATTTATCCACTAAACCGATAAATACATCCTTTACTGCAGGTACATAAGCCGGAATATTATAAACCACTCTGTACAATGCAAGTAATATAGGAAACTGAATCAAGAGCTGTACACAACTTCCTGTAGGAGAAACGCCATACTTTTTGTAGACTTCCTTCTGCTCCTCATTCATGGCCATAATGGAATCATTATCTTTTTTACCTTCGTATTTTTTTGTAATAGCTTGTAATTCAGGACTCATTTTTGCCTGAAGCTTGGAAAATTTCTGCTGTTTGATAGTAAGAGGCATCATACAAAGATAAATAACCAATGTAAATATAATAATGGATAAACCGATATTAGGAATGCCTATCTTATTTAAAACAGTAAAAATGCCACTCATCAAATATCCAAGCAAAGTAGCAACAGGTCCTATAATAAATGTAGAGGTTTTTGTTAATAAAATTCCTGACATTTTTTCCTCCTGGATTATTATGGAACGGGATCATACCCGCCTTTTGAAAAAGGATTACATCTCAATATTCTCCATGCGGCCAACATACCGCCCTTTAATGCCCCGTATTTTTCTATAGCTTCCAGACCGTATTGGGAACAGGTGGGAGTATAAGGACATTTGGTAGATTTCATTGGAGAAATATATTTTCTGTAAAATTTAATAATTAAAATAAAAATTTTCTTCATATCAAATTTCTGACGAAGCTTCTTTTTTCATAACACCATGAAGCTTTAAAAGATGTAATAAAGCACTTTCCATTTCATGATAAGAAATAGAAGCAGCGCTGTTTCTTGCTATGACTACTATGTTTAAACCACTATTAAACATATCTTCATGTAGTCTGTAACTTTCGCGGATCAATCTTGCCAGGCGATGCCTTACAATACTGTTTCCGACTTTTTTACTAACAGAAATCCCGAGGTAATTTTTATCCTGATTGTTTTCTAACACATAAATTACCAAATATTTATTCGCATAGGATTTACCCTTTTTATAGACCTCCCGGAATTGTCCGTTTTTTTTGAGTGACTCCGAAAAATTCATAATTAAATTCTTCCTTAATGTATATTCAGAGAAAAATAGGCCACAAAACTGCGGCCTAAGCGGATAATCTTTTTCTACCTTTAGCTCTTCTGGCTGCCAAAACTTTTCTTCCGCCCGGAGTACTCATTCTGGCTCTGAAACCATGAACCTTACTTCTCTGTCTTCTTTTAGGCTGAAATGTCATCTTCATAAACAATACACCTCCCTTTCTTCGTTAGAAACAATCATTACGATTATATTGGAAGAAATCCCATAAGTCAAGCCGTTTTAAGCGCATTTTTCCTATTTTTAAAAAGTACAATTTTTATACAATTTTTTTCGAAATAATTTTTTTCAACATTTTGTGTAAATAATTTTCTTAATATCAAGATATTGAAAAAATAAATTTCAATGTTCATAAATATTTACTTTACATAAAATATCCACATTTTGTGAATTTTTTGTGGATAACTATTCATTTTTACTCTTTATCCTTTAATTTTTTTTAACAAGTCCTATAAAATCAATCTTTTCATTGTTTATAATTCAAAAAAACTTATTCACATATTCCACATCAATTATAAAAGATATGTAAACTGTTCATAATTTTGAACAATTATTTGTGGAAAAATTTGAAGTTTGAAATTTACAAGTTTTTCGTTTAATATTATAAGGGATATCTTTTTGGATGTTTTTCATAAAAGGAGTTATTAAGAATGAGTGAAATATCAGAAAAATGGGAAGAAATTAAAGAAATCATAAAAAAGGAATATGAATTAACAGATGTATCCTACAATACCTGGATAAAGCCTCTTAAGTTTTATAAAGAAGAGAATAATACTGTTATCATTCTGATTCCTTCTGATCAGGCTCATGCAGTAAATTACATTACAAATAAGTACAAAAATTTTTTTCAGGTTTCCATATCCGAAATTTTTAATAAAGAATATCAGGTTTCCTTCTTATTAGAAAAGGATGTTGAAAAAAAAGATGATTTAATTGAAAAATCTAATGTATACAATATTAACAATATAAATGCAAATCTGAATCCAAAATACAATTTTGATACTTTTGTTGTAGGAAGCAATAATAAATTTGCCCATTCCGCTGCCCTGGCTGTAGCGGAGTCTCCGGGAGAAGCTTACAATCCTCTTTATTTATATGGAGGAGCGGGTCTGGGCAAGACCCACTTAATGCATTCCATCGGACACTTTATTTTAGAGCAGAATCCTGACAAAAAAGTACTCTACATTAACAGTGAAGAATTTACTAACGAAGTGATTGAATCCATACGAAGCGGTAACGCTGCCGCCATGACTAAATTACGGGAAAAATACAGAACCGTAGATGTCCTTTTGCTGGACGATGTACAATTTATAATAGGAAAGGAAAGCACCCAGGAAGAATTTTTTCATACTTTTAACGTATTACATACAGCAGGAAAACAGATTATTCTTTCATCCGATAAACCTCCTAAGGAAATGGAAACCTTAGAGGAACGCTTTCGTTCCAGATTCGAATGGGGATTAATAGCGGACATACAGCCCCCTGATTATGAAACCCGTATGGCAATATTGCGCAAAAATGCCGAAGTCTATGAAAGAAGCATTGATGATGAAGTCATCAAATACATCGCTACAAATGTAAAATCCAATATTCGTGAATTGGAAGGCGCCTTAAGAAAAGTAATTGCCGCTTCCAGATTAAACAATACAGATTTAAATTTACAGCTTGCGGAGGATGCATTAAAGGATATCATTTATCCCGAAGCTCCGAAAGAAATCACGCCATCTTTTATTATCAAAGTAGTTGCGGATCATTTTGGTATTTCTCCCGACGACATTGTATCTAAGAAGAGAAACACGGAATTTGTTATACCCAGACAGATTTGTATGTATATGATAAGAGAATATACCGCTACCTCTTTGGAATCCACAGCAAAGATACTAAATAAAAAAGACCATACCACGGTTATCCACGGTATCAACAAAATAAAAGAAGAAATGAATAAAAACAGTGATATAAAAAATAAAGTGGATATTATTAAAAAGAAGATAAGTGTATAACTTTTTCATTTTCCACAAAAAAATATTTTATATTCACATAGTTATGCGTAGTAATTTAACTTTAAAAATGCTATAATAGATAAGGTTATGAACATATTCACATCTATTATTATTATTACGTTTAAAATTAATATTTTTATATAACATCGCGCGTGTAAAAACCGGTTATATTTCCATGGAGGGAGTTATACACATTATGAAGCTTATTTGTAAAAAAGCAAATCTTTTAAACGGAGTTCAGATAGTAAGCAAAGCCGTTCCCGGTAAAACAACCATGCCTATTCTCGAGTGTATTCTGATCGATGCATCCAAAGGAGAAATAAAATTAACTGCAAATGATATGGAACTTGGTATAGAAACCAAAATTGATGGCGATATTTTAGAAAAGGGTATTATTGCACTGGATGCCAAAATTTTTCTTGAAATCGTGCGTAAGCTTCCTGATAACATGATTACAATTGAAACAGACAGTAATTTAAATGTTGTCATTACCTGTGAGAAAGCTAAGTTTAATATTGTGGGCAAAAGTGGAGAAGATTTTTCCTATCTTCCCGAAATTGAAAAAGATAACAGCGTCGTTATCAGTCAGTTTACTCTGAAAGAAGTCATCAGGCAGACTATATTTTCCATTGCTGATAATGAAAATAACAAACTGATGACCGGAGAATTATTTGAAATAGAAAATAACAACATGAAGGTTGTTTCTCTTGACGGACATCGTATTTCATTGCGCAATATTGAATTAAAGGATAATTACGATCATATCAAGGTTGTAGTTCCCGGCAAGACATTAAATGAAATCAGTAAGATTTTAATAGGGGAAGCAGATAAGGATGTTGTAATTTATTTTACCGACAAGCATATTTTATTTGAGTTTGATGAGACTGTTGTATTATCAAGGCTGATTGAAGGAGAATATTTTAAAATCGAACAAATGCTCTCTACGGATTATGAGACAAAAATGATCATTAACAAAAAAGAATTTTTAAATTGTATAGACAGGGCTACTCTTTTAGTAAAAGAAGGAGAAAAGAAGCCCATTATCATCAATGTGACTGATGAGGATGTGGAACTTAAAATTAATTCCACTATCGGTTCCATGAATGAAAACATTGATATTGTAAAAGAAGGTAAGGATATTATGATTGGATTTAATCCCAAATTCCTTATTGATTCTTTAAAAGTAATAGATGATGAAGAAATTAACATTTATATGGTCAATCCGAAAGCTCCTTGTATTATAAGAGATGACCATAACAGTTATCTTTATCTGATTCTTCCGGTTAACTTTACGGTTTCAAATTAATAAAAAGAAGGTTATTATGGTTTATAAAATTAAATTAAGAGATGATTATATAAAACTTGGTCAGGCTTTGAAGGCTGCAGGTCTTGTTGAATCAGGTGTTGATGCTAAAATGGCTGTTTTGGACGGACTTGTCTGTGTTAATGGAAATACAGAACTTCAAAGAGGCAAAAAATTATATGATGGGGATATTGTTTCCTACGATGGGGAAACAATTATGATTGAAAAGTAAATTTACAATATTGTAATACATAGGTAAAAAAGTTGATTATAAAATCATTAGAATTAGAAAATTTCAGAAATTATGATTCTCTTCATCTCAATTTTGATGAAGGTACTAACATTTTATACGGAAATAATGCTCAGGGAAAAACAAATGTGTTAGAAGCCATTTATGTTTCGGCTACGACGAAATCCCATAAAGGAAGCAAAGATAAAGAAATCATTAATTTTTCTAAAGAAGAAGCTCATATCAGGACTTTTCTTTCTAAAGGTGATATCGACTATCGCGTTGATATGCACCTTCGAAAAAGCAAATCCAAAGGAATTGCAGTGAATGGGCAAAAATTAAAAAAAGCTGCTCAACTGCTTGGCCTTCTGAATGTTGTTTTTTTCTCTCCGGAAGATTTATCCATTATTAAAAACGGTCCATCAGGCAGAAGAAGCTTTGTAGACATGGAGCTTTGTCAGCTTGATAAGTATTATTTATACAATTTAAATCAGTATAATAAAATTATTAACCAGAGAAACAAGCTTTTAAAGGATTTTTATTTTAATTCTGATTTAAAAGATACAATTACCATATGGGACAGCCAGCTGGTTTCCTATGGAAAGCAGATCATAGAAGCAAGGGTCAGATTTATAGACCAGTTAAATTCCATGATAGAACAGATTCACAAAAATCTTTCCGGTGGAGTAGAAACATTGAAAATTATATATGAACCGGATGTAAGCTGTGAAGATTTTGAACATAAAATTTCTTTAAATATGGATAAAGACATTAAATCAAAATTTACCGGTGTAGGTCCCCACAGAGATGATTTTGCTTTTCTGGTAAATGATATCGATATACGCAAATTCGGTTCCCAGGGACAACAGAGGACAGCTGCTTTATCATTGAAGCTGGCTGAGATTGAATTGGTAAAACAGATAGCAAAGGATAATCCTGTATTATTACTTGATGATGTCTTAAGTGAATTGGACAGCAACAGACAAAATTATTTATTAAACAGTATAGGAGATATTCAGACGATTATTACCTGTACCGGTTTAGATGAATTTGTAAACAACAGATTCGAAATTAATAAGGTTTTTAAAGTTGTGGATGGAACAATAGAAGGAGGAAGATAATGGGTACAGATTATGAAAATGAGGAGCAGAATGCTGAATATGGCGCCGATCAGATTCAGATTTTAAAAGGTCTTGAAGCAGTAAGAAAAAGACCGGGTATGTATATAGGCTCCACATCTGTAAGAGGTCTTCATCATTTAGTATATGAAATTGTGGATAATGCCGTGGATGAAGCTTTGGCAGGCTTTTGTGATACCATCAAAGTAAGTATTAACAAAGGGAATACCATCACGGTTGAAGATAACGGAAGGGGTATTCCTGTAGGTATTAATCATGATTCCGGAAAAACAGCTGTTGAGGTAGTATTTACCATTCTTCATGCAGGCGGTAAATTCGGCGGTGGAGGATATAAGGTATCCGGAGGTCTCCATGGCGTAGGTGCGTCTGTTGTAAATGCTCTTTCGGAATGGCTGGAAGTGGAAATATGCAGAGAGGGAAATATCTACAAACAGCGTTATGAAAGAGGAGATGTTTCTTATCCTTTGGAAGTAGTGGGAAGCTGCTCTGAAGAAAAAACAGGGACAAAGGTAACTTTTAAGCCTGATGATGAAATTTTTGAAACAACCGTATATGAATTTGATATTTTAAAACAGCGTCTCAGGGAAATGGCATTTTTAACCAAGAATTTAAGAATCGAGCTTTATGACTTAAGGGAAGAAGAACCTGTTGAGAGAGTATTTCATTATGAAGGAGGTATCAAAGAATTTGTTACCTATTTAAATAATAGCAAACAGGCTCTTTATAATGATGTTATGTACTTTGAAGGAACAAAGGATAATGTTTATGTTGAAGTGGCGATGCAGCATAATGATTCTTATAACGAAAGTATATTCAGCTTTGTAAATAACATTAATACGCCTGAGGGAGGAACACAGCTTACCGGTTTCAGAAATGCTCTTACCAAAACCTTTAATGATTATGCCAGAGCCAACAAGCTTTTAAAAGAAAGTGAAGCAAATTTATCAGGCGAAGATATCAGAGAAGGATTGACGGCGATTGTTTCCATAAAAATAGAAAATCCTCAGTTTGAGGGTCAGACTAAACAAAAGCTTGGAAATTCAGAAGCCCGCGGTGCAGTGGAAAGCGTAGTCAGCGAACAGCTTACTTACTTTTTAGAGCAGAATCCTTCAATTGCAAAAATAATATGTGAAAAATCCCTGCTTGCCCAGAGGGCAAGAGAAGCGGCAAGAAAAGCCAGGGATTTAACCCGTAGAAAAACTGCTTTGGAAGGTATGAGCCTTCCCGGAAAGCTTGCTGATTGTTCAGACAAAAATCCTGAAAATTGTGAAATTTATATTGTAGAGGGAGATTCCGCCGGCGGTTCCGCAAAAACTGCAAGAAGCCGTGCAACCCAGGCTATTCTTCCATTAAGAGGTAAAATATTAAATGTAGAAAAAGCAAGGCTTGACAGGATTTATGGAAATGAAGAGATAAAGTCCATGATAACCGCTTTTGGTACGGGAATCCATGAGGATTTTGATATTACAAAGCTTCGTTATCATAAAATCATTATTATGACGGATGCCGACGTGGACGGAGCTCATATTGCTACCTTGATGCTTACCTTTATTTACCGGTTTATGCCGGAATTGATAAAACAGGGTTATGTATATTTAGCGCAGCCTCCTCTTTATAAACTGGAGAAAAATAAAAAAGTATGGTATGCCTACAGCGATGAAGAGCTAGACGGTATTTTAAACGAAGTAGGACGAGATCAGAATAACAGAATCCAGCGTTATAAAGGTCTTGGAGAAATGGATGCAGACCAGCTTTGGGAAACTACCATGGATCCGGAAAAGAGAGTTTTATTAAAGGTTACCATGGATGAAGAAGCCGAAACGGAAATTGATTTGACCTTTACAACCCTGATGGGGGATAAGGTTGAACCGAGACGTATATTTATTGAAGAAAACGCCAAGTTTGTTAAAAATCTGGATGTTTAATCAATAATTATTAATGAATGATTTTTAATAAAGATAATAGAAGCTTTATTAAAAAATATATTATCCAACAGTTTTTAATTAGTATGAAAATATGAGTTTTTAAATTTCTATTTTCAGAAACGGAGAAAAAATGGACGATCAGATTTTTGATAAGGAATATGACAAGGTTAAACATGTGGATTTGAAGAAAACCATGGAAACATCATATATTGATTATGCCATGAGCGTTATCGCTTCCCGTGCCCTTCCCGATGTAAGGGATGGTCTGAAGCCGGTTCAGCGAAGAGTTCTCTATTCCATGATTGAATTAAATAACGGTCCCGATAAACCGCATCGTAAAAGCGCGCGTATCGTCGGCGATACCATGGGTAAATATCATCCTCATGGAGACAGTTCCATTTATGGAGCCTTGGTTAATATGGCTCAGGAATGGTCTTTCCGTTATCCTTTAGTTGACGGTCACGGAAACTTTGGTTCTGTCGATGGGGATGGCGCGGCTGCCATGCGTTATACGGAAGCAAGGCTTTCCAAAATTTCCATGGAGCTGTTAGCAGATATTAACAAAGATACTGTTGATTTTGTTCCCAACTTCGATGAAACAGAAAAAGAGCCTTCTGTACTTCCCAGCCGTTATCCCAATCTTTTGGTAAACGGTACTACGGGTATTGCCGTAGGTATGGCAACAAATATACCTCCTCATAATTTGAGGGAAGTCATATCCGCTGTTGTTAAAATTATTGATAATAAAATAGAAGAAAACAGGGAAACGGATATAGAAGAACTGTTAAAAATCGTAAAAGCCCCTGATTTTCCTACCGGCGGCGTTATTTTGGGAACTGCCGGAAGTGAAGAAGCTTACAGAACGGGAAGAGGTAAAGTAAGGGTACGCGCGGTTACCAATATAGAAACTCTCCCTAACGGTAAAAGCAGTATTATTGTAACGGAACTTCCCTATATGGTTAATAAGGCAAATCTGATTTTGAAGATTGCCGAAATGGTAAAAAATAAAAGATTAGACGGCATTACAGACTTAAGGGATGAATCCAGCCGTGAAGGAATGAGAGTTGTTATTGAACTTCGCAAGGATGTAAATGCAAATGTCATATTAAATCATTTGTATAAGCATACACAGCTGCAGGATACTTTTGGTGTTATTATGTTAGCATTGGTTAACAATGAACCGAAGGTGTTAAATCTTCTTGATATGCTGAAGCATTATTTAAATCATCAAAAGGAAGTCGTAACCAGGAGAACAAAATACGATTTAAATAAAGCAGAAGAAAGAGATCATATTTTACAGGGATTGTTAATTGCCCTGGATAATATTGATGAAGTTATTAAAATCATCAGAAGCAGCTCCAATACCCAGGCTGCAAAGGATAGTTTAATAGAGAGATTCGGCTTAACCGAAGTTCAGGCTCAGGCTATTGTAGATATGCGTTTACGTGCTCTTACCGGTCTGGAAAGAGAAAAGCTGGAAAATGAACATAAAGAATTACTGGAAAAAATCGCTTATTTAAAATCTATTCTTGCTGATGAAAATGAATTATTAAAGGTTATCAGAGAAGAAATCATTATTATATCCGATAAATACGGCGATGATCGAAGAAGTAAAATCGGTTATGATGAATTTGATATTTCCATGGAGGATTTGATTCCTTTGGAAAATACAGTAATTGCCATGACCAGCTTAGGCTATGTAAAGCGTATGACTGTAGATAATTTTAAAGTACAGCACCGTGGAGGGAAAGGCATCAAAGGTATGCAGACCATAGAAGATGATTATATAGAAGATCTTCTTATGACTACAACCCATAATTATATTATGTTCTTTACCAATTACGGACGCACTTACAGATTAAAAGCATATCAGATTCCTGAAGCGGGAAGGAATGCAAGGGGAACTGCGATTGTAAATCTGCTGCAGTTGAATCCCGGAGAAAAAATTTCGGCTGTCATTCCGATTGAGGATTATGAAGCCAAAAGAAATCTCTTTATGGTTACAAAGAACGGTATCGTTAAGAAAACACCTCTTCATGAATTTAAGAATATCCGCAAAAACGGACTGGCGGCTATTAATATCAGAGAAGATGATGAACTGATTGAAGTAAAGAGTACAGATGCTTCCAGTGAAATTTTCTTAGTTACCAAAAAAGGAATGTGTATCTGCTTTAAAGAAACGGATGTAAGAGCTACCGGAAGAAGTTCCATGGGAGTCATCGGCATGAATCTTTCCAAGGACGATGAAATTGTGGGAATGCAGCTTGAACATCAGGGAGAAACTTTATTGATCGTATCCGAAAAAGGAATGGGAAAAAGAACTTATTTAAGTGAGTTTCATGTCCAGAACCGCGGCGGTAAAGGTGTCAGATGTTATAAAATTATCGAGAAAACAGGCGATGTGATCGGCGTGAAGGCAGTAAATGATGATCACGAGATTATGATGATCACTGATGAAGGCATAATTATCCAGATTGCCATGGACGATGTTTCCATTCAGGGAAGAAATACCTCCGGCGTAAAGCTGATGAATCTTGATGAGGATGTGAAAATTGCCCAGATTGCCAAGGTAAGGGAAAAAATTTCCGGGGAAGATGGGGAATTGGAGATTGAAGAAGATTCGGAAGAAGCAGAATTAGACGAGGAATTTTCTGATGAAAGCAAAGAGTAGAAATATTTAATAATAATAATCAGAGGATATCTTATTTTGGATTTCCTCTGATTTATTTTATATTAATGAATTATAAAAGAATGAAAAATTTTCATTAAGTCCAGAAAACCTAAATGGTTTTCTATAATTCTTTTATAACATCAAGTAACTGGTCTTTTGTAACTCCATATTGATTAGCGTATTGAATAGTTTCTTTTGCACGTTCTTTTATATATTCAACAGGATTATCTTTTGTAATATTTATAATTATTTTATGTTCATTTAATTCTTTAGGAGAAGCATTTTGAAGAAATTCTTCCAGACTTTTAAAAATAAATTTCACTTTTTTTGATTTTCCTGACATGTAAATAATCTCTTCATAGGCTTTTAAATTAATTTTATCTATTTGAAAAGGAATGCATAAAGAAATAGAAGGAATTCTAAATAAATTTTGTTTTATAGTTTTTTTAAAAAATGAGCAAACATTCTTTCTGCTTCATTTCCAATAGCTAAAATCTTTTGTAATTTTTCTTCCATTTCTATGGCAATCAGGGATTTTTCTTTTAATACAATTCCCCGATCTTTTATATATATTTCAATATCGGCAGGTTCATAGAATGATAATTTATCCATATGTTATTCTTTCCTTATATATTTATTTTTACAAGTAATACTCTAAAGAGTACGAGTAATCTAAAGAGTACAAGTGCTCTTTAGATCACAAGTAATTTGATAGGTTTAAATGAATTAATCATAATTACATTTTGAAGATTGATTTTATATATGTCAAGAAAATCTAAAAAATATGATTAAAAATATCATTGAAATATCATTAAAAGTGTAAATAAATCTGGCATTAAATTTTAAAACTCAATACATTATTGTGTATATTGTACAAATTCAATATAAGAATATAGTAATCAATGTACAAATTATTAAAAAGTAATTGACAAGCTTTTTATGACTTGGTACTATATGTCTATAAATAAATTTATAATGATTTGGATTGTTACTGAAGGTTGTTTTTTGACCAAGAAGGCTATACCACTTGATACTTATATTAGATTTGTCGAGGGTGTGGTCTTTTATTTTATATAAAATTTTGGGAATATAGATATCGTTAATTGGGGGATTGACATGGTAGTAGATAAAGTAATCAATAATAATCTTGTCAGGGCATTAAACGATAAAAAAGTAGAAGTATTGATTATGGGATGCGGTCTTGGGTTTAAGAAAAAACCGGGGGACCCTATTTATGAAAAACTAATTGAAAAGGTCTATAAGATTATTGATGAAAAGGAAGAAAATAAGTTTGAAGAGCTTCTTTCCAGTATTCCTCCGGAGCATATCAGAATTGCAAATAACATTGTAGAATATGCAAGAAATGAAATGGAAATTAAAATCAATGACAGTATCTATTTATCATTGACGGATCATATTAATTATGCCATTGAACGGGCAAAGAACGGCATATGTTTAAAAAACGCCTTATTAATACAACACAGACTATGGATGCCGTAAAGCTGGTGTAAAATTCCATCCAGATTGTAAAGTATCATTTTCATAAGGAATTAAATGAAAACAGTGTTCATTATGAAAGGTTTCTGGCTCATTTAAAATTTTTTGCCCAGAGGGTATTAACCGATAAGGAAATAGAACCGGATGATGAAGAATTTGTAAAAATGATACAAAGCAAATATAAAGAAGAATATATTTGCGCCTGTAAAATAGGAGAATATATATAAAAAGAATTTGACAAAACAATGACAGATGAGGAATTGATTTATCTGACAGTTCATATTAAGCGAGTTACAATGTAATTTAAAGATAAAATTTGGGATTGTTACTGGAATGGAGAAATCTTAGGCAGGCTATACCCGGAAGAGAAAGTGGAGACACTTTGTGCTTTCGGGTATTTTTTATTTTTTCATATTATATAAAGAATGCAAGCAGCAATTGCACTGCAGAAAATATAAACAATGTATAGCAGTATGAAACTGCAGAAAGGAGAAAGCTATGGATTATCAGACATTGGGAAAATCAATACTTGAAAAAGTAGGCGGAGAGAAAAATATCTCAGCTCTCAACCATTGTGCAACCAGACTTCGGTTTAATTTAAATGACGATAGTATCCCGGTTGACGCAGAAGTAAAGGCAATTCCCGGAGTAATGGGAGTTGTAAAAAAAGGAGGTCAGTATCAGGTAGTCATCGGTTCTGACGTAGCAAATGTTTATAAGGCTATAAACGGTATGACAAACATTCAGGACGGTTCCGGCGGGGAGGGACCGAAAGAAAAGAAAAAAATCCTGGATGTTGTAATCGATACCATGTCGGGCATTTTTACTCCTATTCTTCCGGCAATTACCGCAGCCGGTATGATTAAAGCTGTTTTGGCTTTGTTAGTGGCATTTAAGCTGGTAAGTAATGAAACTACCGTTTATCAGGTATTGAATTTTATGGCTGATGCGGCGTTCTATTTCCTGCCGATTCTGTTAGCGAGCAGTGCAGCCAAGAAATTCAAATGTAACCCTTATCTGGCAATGATGTTGGGAGGTATATTACTGCATCCTACCCTGATCAGTATGGTAGCACAGTCACAGGAAACAGGAGAAGCGATCAAATTCGGATTTCTGACGATTACCAATGCAAGCTATTCGTCTTCCGTACTTCCTATTATTTTGATTGTCTGGTTTATGTCTTATGTGGAGCCGATTGCAGATAAGATTTCGCCGAAACCGGTTAAATTCTTTACAAAGCCTTTGATCACGATTTTTGTAACAGGTCTTGTAGGACTGATTGTAATCGGACCGATCGGATATATTATCAGTAATTATGTTGCAGACGGCGTTAATGCCCTCAACACTTATTGCAGCTGGTTAGTACCTGTATTAGTAGGTACTCTTACACCGCTTCTGGTTATGACAGGTACCCACTACGGTCTTGTTCCTATCGGTATCAATAACAGAATGATGATGGGATATGATACTTTGATTTATCCCGGTATGTTAGCTTCCAATGTTGCACAGGGCGGTGCAGCCCTTGCCGTAAGTATTAAAAGTAAAAAAACAGATGTAAAATCTCTTGCATCTTCTGCAGGTATAACAGCGGTCTGCGGTATTACAGAGCCTGCATTATACGGCGTTAACTTAAGATTTAAAACACCTTTGTATGCATCCATGATTGCCGGCGGTATAGGCGGATTATTTATGGGAATCTTTGGAGTTAAAAACTTTTCCGGCGGTTCTCCGGGATTTTTGACACTGCCCAGCTACATCGGAGACGATACTTTAACAAGCTTCTACTTTGCATGTATCGGCGCTGTTATTTCCGTAGTTCTGGCATTTGTAATTACTTTGGTCATTTTTAAGGATGAAGAAGAAACAACAAGGGAAGAAAAAGATGATAGTGCTGCTTCCGAAAAAAAATCCGTACAAGGAAAAGAGATTGAAATTTTTTCTCCCATTAAAGGAGAAGCAGTTGAACTAAGCGAAGTGGATGATCCCACTTTTGCAGAAGAAATTTTAGGAAAAGGCGCTGCAATCATTCCTTCTGAAGGAAAAGTGTCCGCACCTTTTGACGGAACAGTTATTTCCGTATTTGATACAAAACATGCCATTGCACTGCAATCGGCAGATGGACTGGAATTATTGATTCATATCGGACTGGATACGGTAAAGTTGAACGGAAAGCATTATGATGCTAAAGTATCTAACGGAGATAAAATCAAAAAAGGCCAGGAATTGATTGTTTTTGATATGGATAAAATTAAAAAAGAGGGTTATGATATTGTGACGCCCGTGGTCGTGACCAATCCTGACGATTATTCGGATTTTGATACTGTAAAAGGTTCCTTATCTATAGGAGATTCCTTTATAAAGGTAAAATGAAATTGTGTTTTCTTAAGTAATTATTAGTTGAATATTATAGAAAAAGATCTTATATTATTTGCATGATGATCCGTTTATGAAAGATATTTTGATAATATTTGATTATTTTTAAACAAAAAGAAAGGAAGAATGAGATGCAGAATTTGAAATTTCCGGAAAATTTTTTATGGGGCGGCGCAGTTGCGGCAAATCAATGTGAAGGCGCCTATAATGAAGACGGAAAAGGCCTTTCTGTACAGGATGTTCTTCCAAGGGGGCTGCGGGGCGAAAGAACCGCAGCTCCTACGGAGGATAACCTGAAACTAAAAGGAATTGATTTCTATCATCATTATAAAGAAGATATTGCCCTTATGGCTGAAATGGGATTTAAAGTATTCCGTACTTCTATTGCATGGTCCAGGATTTTCCCGAAGGGGGATGAAGAAGAACCCAATGAGAAGGGGCTGGAATTTTATGACAAGGTATTTGATGAATGTCATAAATACGGCATTGAACCTTTGGTAACTATTTCCCATTACGAAACGCCTTTATATCTTGCTGAGGAATACGACGGCTGGAAAAACAGAAAGTTGATTACTTTTTTTGAACGCTATTGTCGTACTATTTTTGAGAGATATGGCAAAAAAGTAAAATACTGGCTGACCTTTAATGAGATCAATTCTTTAATGCATGCGCCTTTTATGAGCGGAGGAATCAATACTCCAAAAGATCAGTTATCAGAGGCTGATCTGTACCAGGCGATTCATCATGAATTAGTCGCCAGCGCATTGGTTACTAAAATCGGGCATGAAATGATGCCGGATGCAAAAATAGGATGTATGATTCTTGGTATTACCATTTATCCTTTGACGCCGGATCCTTCAGACGTCATAGCCATGATGGAAAAGGACAGGGAAACTCTTTTGTTTGCAGACGTCCATGCAAGAGGAAAATATCCTGAATATATTAAAAAGTACTGGAAAAGTCAGGGCATTCAGATAAATATTACGCCCGAAGATGAAGAAATACTGAAAAATACAGTAGATTTTATTTCCTTCAGTTACTATTCCAGTACATGCGCTACCACTCATCCTGAATTGAGTACGCCAACGGGAGGAAATCTGATTAAGGGATATAAAAATCCTTATGTAAAAGCAAGCGAATGGGGTTGGCAGATTGACCCTCAGGGATTGCGCTATACCTTAAATAAATTATATGACAGGTATCAGCTTCCTCTCTTTATTGTAGAAAACGGTCTGGGCGCCAAGGATGAATTGATTACTCTGGAAAACGGAGAGAAAACAGTCAATGATGATTATAGGATTGCGTATCTTCGTGAACATTTAAAGGAAGCAGCGAAAGCTATTGAAGACGGTGTTGAGCTGATGGGTTATACATCATGGGGATTTATCGATATTGTCAGCGCTTCCACAGCGGAAATGGCAAAGAGATACGGATATATTTACGTGGACCGCAATGATGACGGTACCGGAACCTTGGAGAGATACCGTAAAAAATCCTTTTACTGGTATCAGGATGTCATTCAAACAAATGGACAGTCTCTTTGGAAAAATGAACAGATATGTTAAAGTAAAACCAACAAATGGACAGATGGTAAAAAAAATATAACATAAGCCTTTCTTATAAAAAATGATAAACTTTGGTTATAGAAAAGAACCGGTTCAACAAAATTTTTTACAAGGAGGGCTTTCGTTATGAACGAATTAAAAAGATCGCCAAAAGAAAAATGGTGTTTTGGTATCGGAGCTATCGGAAAAGATGCAATTTGTAACCTTGTTGGTGCATTTTTGATGCTATATCTGACAGATACTTTGGGTATTGCTGCAGGCTTTGTTGGAACCTTGTTCTTTGTTGCCAGGATGTGGGACGCTGTTAATGATCCTGTAATGGGTATGATCGTTGACAATACAAAGACAAAATACGGAAAATTCAGAATCTGGTTAATTGTTGGAACATTGATAAATGCTGTTGTGTTTGTTTTATTATTTACTACTCTCGGAATTACAGATATGAAAACAAAATGTATTTATGTATCCGTTATGTATATTTTGTACGGCATGACCTATACCATTATGGATGTTCCTTACTGGTCCTGGCTGCCCAATCTTTCCAAGGATCCCAGGGAAAGAGAAAAGATTTCCGTTATCCCCAGAATTTTTGCAAGCCTTGGAGGATTCATCATCTGTACATTCGGATTGAATATCATTGATTTCTTTAACCGTATGGCGGGAGATGAGACCATTCTTCAGGAACAGAAGAACGGTTCTATGTTAAATATCAGTGAAACAGGTTTTACATACTGTGCAATTGCCATTGCAATCCTGTTTATTGTTACTATTGCAATTACTGTATTTAATGTAAAGGAAGAATCTACTTTAAGTGCGAAGGTACAGAAAACCAATTTGAAAGAAGCTTTTGCAGTTATTATCAAAAATGACCAGCTGGTGGCATTTATCGGGCTTCTTCTTACTTTTAACCTTTGCACCCAGGTATTAAAAGCCTTTGCTGTTTATTACTTCAAAGAGGTTTGCGGAAGCGCAACTTTGTATTCCGTGTTCGGATTTACAATTCTGGCGGAGATGCTTGGTCTGTTCTGCTTCCCTATCATTGCAAAGAAAATTGACCGTGAAAAGGTGTATGCTTTAGCATGCGGTCTACCTATTGCAGGACTTGTAATGCTTCTCATTTTTGGGTTTGTAGCGCCCACCAGCGCCGCAGGCGTTATTGTATCCTGCTGTCTCTTGTTCTTCGGTTCGGGATTATCCATCGGAACAACTACCTGCTGTATTGCCGATGTTATCGACTATGGCGAAATTAAATTCGGAAAGAGAAATGAAAGCGTAACATGTTCTGCACAGACTTTCCTGATGAAAATGGCGTCTGCTCTTGCAGCATTGTTTACCGGTTTAGGATTGGAATTAGTAGGCTACAACCCTGAAATGGCAGGAAATCAGGCAGCTTCCACGATAACCGGTATCCGTATCCTGATGTTTGTACTTCCTATCATCCTTGCGGTTTTAAGCTTTATTATCTTCAAATTCGGATATAAATTAAAGGGTCAGAGATTAACGCAGCTGACAAAAGACGTCAACAAATTGCATGCACAGAATTAAAAAATGTTCGAAAATCATTACCGATACAAAGAGATAATTTTATAATAATCTGCCAGAGTGTCAGTTGAAAATCAGTATTTAAGGAGAGTAGGCTTATGATTACAGTAAATGAAAAGGAAAAAGTATTTCATTTAAATAACGGAAGAATCAGTTATCTATTTTATGTCATGGAAAGCGGTCAGTTGGGGCATCTGTATTTTGGGAAGGCTTTAAATCCTGAAGGAAGCTATCTACATATGGTAGAAAAAGCCCATCGTCCCATGACAACGTATATCAATGAAGGAGATTTATATACATCCTACGAGCATCTACGTCAGGAATATCCCTCCTATGGAACTTCGGACTATCGTTATCCTGCCCTGGAAATCCAGGGCGGGGACGGAAGCCGTATCTGCAAGCCGGAATATAAAGGTTATGAAATCATAAAGGGAAAAAAAGCGCTTCAAGGCCTTCCCGCTACTTATACGGAGGATGAGGCTGAAGCCGATACTTTGGAAATTACCATGAGGGATGAATGGAGAAATCTGGAAATTATTTTTTCTTACAGCATTTTCAGGGATGTGGACGCTGTTGCAAGAAGTGTTAAATATATTAATTGCGGAAAAGAAGATTTACTGATAAACAGAGCTATGAGTATGAGTATAGATATGCCGGACGGAGATTATCAAAGCGTTCAATTATCCGGCGCATGGGCCAGAGAGCGTTCCGTTAAAATACGGGATTTGGAGCCGGGGATTACAGCGGTATCCAGTATGAGAGGAAATTCTTCTCATCAGCATAATCCATTTATTGCCTTAAAGCGTAGGGATACTACGGAACAAAGGGGAGATGCTTATGGTTTTAGTTTAATTTACAGCGGCAATTTCCTTGCTCAGGCAGAGGTAGACAATTATAATGTGCTTCGTGTTATGTTAGGCATTAATCCCTTTGGATTCCAATGGAAACTGGAACCGGAGGATGCCTTTACAACGCCGGAAGCCATTATGGTATATTCAAAAGAAGGATTAAACGGTATGAGCCTTCAATTCCATCGCCTTTACAGACAGAGACTGGCAAGAGGATATTGGAGAGATAGGGAAAGACCTGTTTTAATCAATAACTGGGAAGCTACTCAGTTTGATTATGTGGAAGAAGATTTAATAAAATTTGCTAAAAAAGCAAAAGAATGCGGCATTGAATTGTTTGTTTTGGACGACGGATGGTTTGGAAGCCGTAATAATGATAAAAGCGGTCTTGGGGATTGGAAAGCAAACAGGGAAAAGCTTCCTAACGGCATAGAAGGACTTTCGGAAAAAATAGAAGAGCTGGGAATGAAATTCGGTTTGTGGTTTGAACCGGAAATGGTCAATAAAGACAGCGATTTTTATCGCAGCCATCCCGATTATATTTTACAGACTCCGGGACGCAGCGCTTCTCACGGAAGAAATCAATTTGTCTTGGATTTTTCACGAAAAGAAGTGGTGGATGCCATTTATGAACAAATGCATGAGCTGCTTACAAATGCAAAAATCAGTTATATCAAATGGGATATGAACCGCTCCATCAGCGAGTGCTATTCTGCTTCTTATGAAGCCGACAGACAGGGAGAAATTTTTCATCGGTATATTCTCGGAGTGTATGATCTGCATGAACGTTTGATTCAGGCGTTTCCAAAGCTTTTAATAGAGTCCTGCTCTAGCGGCGGCGGAAGATTTGACGCAGGTATGCTTTATTATGCTCCTCAGGGATGGGTTTCTGATGATTCCGACGCAGTGGAACGTTTGAAAATCCAATACGGAACCAGTTTTGTTTATCCCTTAAGTTCTATGGGCGCCCATGTATCGGCCTGCCCTAATGAACAGGTGGGACGCATTACCCCTATTGAAACGAGAGGAAATGTTGCCTGTACAGGAGCTTTCGGATATGAACTTGATTTGAATAAATTAAGTGAGGTTGAAATTGAGATTGTAAAAAAACAGGTTGCATTTTATAAGGAAAACAGAGGGTTCCTTGCAAAGGGAGATTTTTACCGTCTGCTCAGCCCTTTCGAGGGAAATTTTGCCGCATGGGAAGTGGTAAATCCGGAAGGCAGTAAGGCATTGATAACAGTGACAAGAATGTTAAGCGAAATTAACGGACCTTACAGACGCCTGCCTCTTCGGGGACTGATAGAAAACCGGAAATATCATATTCAAAGTAAATTTTTATCCTACGACGCTTATGGAGATGAGCTAATGGAATACGGGCTCATGTTGGAGGATAAATCCTCCGGCCAGATCATTGACGGAAGCGGCGGATGTAAGGACTTTTTATCCGTTATGTATGAGATTACGGCTAAGTAATATGAAATTGAAATTAAGTCAATGATTTTAACAAAAGTAAAGATTGACGTGTTGGGAAACAGTAAAAATTTTATAATTCTGATAAGTTCGATTTGGCAAAAGGAAACAGATCAGATTTATGTCGGTTATCATCACTTTTGGACTGCTCCTGTATTCTGTACTGACTGGGAGAAAGTCCGGTGGTCTGCCGGAATACCTTGTGAAAGGATTCCGGCTCCTGATAACCACAGGAAAAAGCAATACTTGCAATAGAAAGCTGGGTCATGGAAAGCAGGTGGGCAGCCTTTGTCATGCGGAATGTCTGCAAATATTTTAAAGGAGACAGACCGGTATATTTTTTAAATAAGGTACTTAAGTAGCTTCTGTTTAATCCCACATATTTTGCAATTTCTTCAATTTTTAAAGGTTCGCTGTAATGATTTTGGATATAGCGGATTGCATGCATAATATAAACATTATCATTGGAATTAAAAGCAGAGTTATCCTTATTGGATTTTGTAAGGCAGGAAAAGAAAAGGTAAAGCATTGCCATCTGACGGTAAGTATCTCCGGAACTGGCATTGTTATGTTCCAGCATATCTTTGACATATTTTTCGGGATGCTGGCCTTCTTCACAGGTAAAGATAGGAAAGTCCTGACAAATGCCGATATTATTCAAAATTTCCGTAGCCTTTTTTCCGGAAAAACCAACCCAGACATAAGTCCAGGGATTTGTAGCGTCAGACATATAAACAGTCTGATAATCAGGCTCTATAAGAAAGCCCTGCCCCTTTTTCAATTTGTAGCAGTTGTTATTGACAAAGAATTCGCCTTCTCCGTCTAAAATATAATGGATTAAGTAAAAATTACGGACGGCAGGTCCGAATTTGTGACAGGGTTTGGTAACAGAATAGCCGAAGTTGTTTACGTGAAGATCTTCAATGTCCATAGTAGGGAATTCTACAAAAAATGCATTTTCCATATGATACCACACTTTCAAAAGGTTATTCATAGAATAGACAAAAATTAATTAGACTTAGTATAGCATTACTAATAAAATATTTCAATAAAGAGGGAAAGAGGAATGAAAAATCCAAATTCAATAAATCTTAAAGGCTGTCTTTTAAGGGGATTGGCCGTTGTGATCGGTATTTTTATGGTAGGAATTGCCGTGGGATTTTTTAAAATTGTCGAAATGGGTGCAGATCCTTTTACTGCAATGAATACGGGGATCAGTTCCATGATCGGAATGCAGTTTGGTACGCTGCAGCTTATTGTAAATGCTGTGATATTAGTTCTGGTATTTATATTTAAAAGACAATTTATCGGGTTCGGAACTATTTTTAATATGGTTTTTGTAGGTTATACGGCGGATTTTGTCATGTGGCTTATGGCAAAATGGCAGATTACTTTTCATACGCTGCCAATCCGTATTATGATTCTGGTAATTGCCGTACTTTTGATTTGTATCGGAGACGCCCTTTATATTTCGGCGGATATGGGAATGTCTCCTTATGATGCCGCAGGCTATATCGTAGAAACCCTTACAAAGGGGAAAATCCAATTTAGAATTGCCAGAATCATTCTGGATATCATTTGTGTGGCGGTCGCTTTTCTTACCGGTATACAGGAAGGCATTCAGTGGAAGATTATCGGTATCGGAACGGTCATTCTGGCATTCTGCACTGGTCCGTTGATTCAGTTTTTCAGGATACATTGGAGTGATAAGCTGCTGGCTCCGTTTAAAAACCGGTCATAAATATCTTTTTCTGAAATCGTTTTTTAAAAATAGTATTTTATTAAAGGGCTGCTGCAAAAGATGAATGTTTTACAACAGCCCCTTCTTTATTCTACGGTTTCTATAGATTCCACAATACTCATTTTTGCAATAAATCTCAATGGGATTGCAGTAGCAGCGAGGCAGGCGGCTACGGATACAGCCGCTGCTTCCAATATGGGTAACAGCGGAAATGCCGTAAGCTGTAAGCTCTCATGAATGGCTGCTTCAATAAAAACAGTGCATACATATCCTAAGACTGCACCGGCTGCGGAAGCAATCAGACCGTAATAAGCGCCTTCCCACAGGAATGTTTTGTAAAGGTCAGGGGTACTCATGCCGATTGCCCGCTGCATACCGATTTCATTGACTCTGGTATGAATATTTGTATAAACGGTATTGATAATATTTAATATACCGATAAGTCCCATGAACAAAATCAGTCCCTGACAAAGAAGCCGGATCTGTTCATAGCTTTCTGCCAGCTCCGTATCTGTTTCCCTGTAGGAAAGCCAGTATGAGCCGGGAATGCCGCCGCACCATTCATCAAGCAGGGACTCAAAGGCTTCTGCATCGGCTTCTTCTTTTAAAACAGGATAAATCTCGGAATAAGTATTCTGTCCTGTTATTTCGTCATAAGCCTCATCGGATACTATAAGCTGTACACCGTTCATAAAGCCGTTGTTACCGATTGTAATAGCTTTCTGCGTAACGGCGATGATACGAAGGCTCTTTCCGTTTACGGTTATTGTGTCGCCGGATTTAAATTCCGTGAATTCATAGGAAGCTCCTTCAAAAGCAAAAGGAATGGGATTTTTTACAAGGCAGGCGGTTCCTTTTTGCAAATCTTCCAGATCCTGTTGTGATAATCCCGGAACATAGGAATTCAGGCTGTCGTTATCCATTGCCCCGATCTGTAAGGTTTCCGAAGGATTTGGTATAAAATCCGTTTCTATGGGGAACTCTCCGTTTTTATCCTGGGAATAAACGCTCAGTTTTACCGTAGATAAGGATTCCACGGCTTCCTGATTCATGATTTCCTTTATATCGTCTCTTGAAAAGCCTACGGTTTCATTGGTAATTGCATAGTCTCCTAAATGCATATCCTGTATATCCCGGCTTGTGTCCAACAAACTGCTGAAGCTTTGGAGTGCAATAAAGACCGTAATGCTCATTACCATGGATAAAATCGTAATAGCCGTACGTCCCCTGCTCCGTTTTAAATTCAGGCGGGCGTAAAAGGCTTCAAAATTTTTTATTTTTTTCTGTTTCCGGTTCCGCCGTTTTATAGTGACATTCTTTCCGTTCATGGCAGTGACGGGAGAGACGGAAGAAGCATAACGGGCAGCAGGGAATGAGGATAATATGGCAAATAAAAGTGTAATGATAATGCTGATTAATAAGGGCATCAGTTTCCATGCGCTGTTTTCGGCGATGACGGCATTTAATTCCTTTGTATTTTCCACAAGAAACAATTCTGGATTTAACAAGCCTGTGGCGATGGAAAGAATTCCCTTTGCAGAGATTCCTCCTAACAATACTCCAATAGGAATGCCCGGCCCGCAGAGAATTAAAAGCTGCGCGGTTACCAGACGATAAAGCTGTTTTCGTTCGCATCCTATGGCACGAAGAGTTCCGTATTCCCGAATCCGTTTTGTAATGGCAACCTTTAAAATATTATAAATAACAAGACCGGCTGCAGATAAGATGAGAACGCCTACCAGTATGCAGGCAACCATCATAAAAGGAAAACCTAAATCGTTACCAAGATTTTCATTATCATCATAGGATATTCCCAAAGCATTTAAGAGTACCCAGTTGTATTGAATATATCTTTCTTCTATATTCAGCTTATTGGCAATATCATAAACGGTGGATTGAAATTCTTTTGTATCCAGCACTTTAAAATCCGTTGCATACAAATAATAAGATTCCGGTAAAAGTCCGGCGGCTGTTCCGTTTCCTACAATGCCTGTTGCACTGCCGGAAACATATCCTATATGATTATCTTCCAGAATGCCTGTCAAAATAAAATCCGCATTAAATTTATAAGGAACGCCTTCATCCACCAGTAAAGAGGCTTTAACGGGCAGAGTAATTTTATCGCCGACTTTTCCTTCAAATCCCAAATATTTTAAAAAATCTTCAGGAATTGCAATTTCTCCGGAAGAAGTGGGAAGACGTCCTTCCTTTATTTTTTTTATAGAGGGATATTTTTCAAGCGTATCTCCCTGATATTCCGTTAAATTCAAGGTAAGTCCGCTGTTTTCCAATTCTGCAATGCCCAGATGAATCTTACTTCCCACTTCCGTTAGTCGGGGATCCGAAAAAAGCGCGGCATTTTGTTCTTCATCTAATTCGTATATTGTCACATAGCGGTCGCCGTTTAATCCTGCTGCCTGATCGATTCTCATAGATTGCAGGATTCCTATGGATTGGCCGATGACTGTTGTGGCGATGGTGGATAATATAATTGCAATCAGTATTAATATAGAAGTAACTTTTTGGGCAAAAAGCTCCTTGAATGCTAAAGCTGTGTAAGATTTCATGATGCATCTACCTCCGAAAGTATTCCGTCAATGATTGTGAATTGTCTTTTGGCCATACATGCCACCCGGCTGTCATGAGTGATGATAACCAGGGTTTTACCCATTTTTTTCCAGATATTCTGCAGCATTTCCATAACCTCGCCGCCGCTTTTACTGTCCAGATTTCCTGTGGGTTCGTCAGCAAATACAATATCCGGTTGAGTAACCAGCGCCCTTGCAATGGCGACACGCTGCTGTTGTCCTCCGGAAAGCTCATGGGGCAGATGTGTAAGGCGGTTATCAATGCCTAACAGTTTGGTTAATTGTGAAAGGTAGGCTTCATCCGGTTGTTTTTTATCTAAGAGAAGGGGCATAATGATATTTTCCCTTGCCGTCAAAACAGGCAGAAGATTAAATTGCTGGAAGATAAAACCGATACGCCTGCGCCGGAAAACGGAAAGCTCCTTGTCGTTAAAATCATAGATATTCCTGCCGTCATAAGTCAGACTGCCAGAAGTTGGCCGGTCTAATCCCGATAAAAGATGGAGGAGCGTACTTTTCCCACTACCGGAAGGGCCCATAATAGAAATAAAATCTCCTGCTTCTATTTTCAGGCCTGCTTTATTCAATGCGGTAACGGTATTTTCCCCATTGCCATAAACTTTTGATAATTCTTTTGCTTCAATTTGCATAAAAATAACTCTCCTTTTTACCAGACAAAATCTGTCTGTTTTTATAAGGAGAGTTTACTTTGTAAATCTCAAGAATTCCTCAAGGATCATATTAAATTTGAAAAAAAGCTGTTGCCGATGCGCCAAGTCCTTCTTTATTTTCAAGGACTAATTTTCCGCCGTGCTTTGTGCATATAACTTGACTGCTGTATAATCCCATGCCGAAATGGACGGGATTTTCTTCTGTTTTTCCAAAGGGCTTAGGACCTTTTTGCAACAGCTTTTCAGGATAACCCGGACCGTCGTCGGTAACGGAAAGAATAAGGAAATTACCAAAGGAGTTATCAATTGCTAATGTAATGGATAAATTGCGTCTGGCAAAGCGTGCGGCGTTTCCGATAAGATTTTCCGCAACTGTTAAGAATAGTCCATGATCCAAATTGACAGTCGTTCTTTCATGTTCACAAAAATTCGACGCTTTTTTGTCCGGAATGGGTATCTTAGCGCGTGCCGAAACAGAAACAGAAAGGGAAGGCGCTAACAGCTTTGCCGTATGGGTTAATTCTTCCTTTAATAAAGAAACGGCGGTTTCTTTTTTCCGGATGGGAAGCTGCTCTAACCTTTGGATGCTGTTCATGGATTCTATATACTGCTCAATACGCAGGGTATAATTTTCCATACGTTCCAGGGCCCGTTCGTCATGAATATCCTGCCGTAATAGTTTTACGGTTCCCTTCAGAACCGTAACCGGATTGCGAAGGTCGTGGGAAAAAGCGGCGTTTAGGCGTTTACGTTCTTCCGCCTGCCGCCAGATTTCCTGATTGGATTTTAATAATTCATTCCTCATAGTCTCAAAAGCGGCAAGGAGCTGTCCCAATTCATCCCCGGAACCAACCGGAATGGAAAAATCCAAATCCTGATTTTCAATACGCTTCACACTGTTTTGCAGAATTTCAATAGGGGTCTTACATTTAAGGCGGTAAAAAAAAGCCCCGGCTATGATCAGGCTGCCTACAGGAAGAAGAATACAGGATAATATCTGAATAAAGGACAGCGTCTGCAATAGGAGCTGTTGTTCTTCCGTAGGCTCTTCTACATTTTGTATCACGGGTTCGCCTATGCGGTAGATTATGCCGCTGTCATGATATTTGGACTGGATATGATTACAAGTCATCCAGATAATAGCCACTAACACCAGCGACAGGGAAAGACATAAAAGGGTAAGCAAAAAAAGAGATTTTTTCAGGCTCATGTTTTTTAACCGTTCCATTTGTAGCCGCACCCCCAGACTGTATCAATATAATTATGAAGCGTATGAGCGGATAGCTTTGCACGGATTTTCCGGATATGTTCCATAATGGTATCGCTGTTTCCGTCTCCGTCAATGCCCCATATGGATTCGTAGATTCGTTCCCTGTCGAAAACCTGTCCTGCATTTTGGGAAAGCAGTTCCACAATGTCAAATTCCCGTTTCGAAAGGGAGACGGGATTACTGTTTACGGAAATTGTCCGGGCGGAATAGTCAATGGCGAGTTCGCCAAAAAAGCGGACCGCCATATTTTTCTGTTGTCTGGATTCCCGCCGTAAATGGGCGGCTACCCTTGCGCCTAACTCGTCTAAATCAAAGGGCTTTAAAATGTAATCGTCAGCTCCTGCCGTAAAGCCGTTGATCTTATCCGAGGATTCTATGCGTGCGGTAAGGAAAAGAATGGGACAGGAAATATAATCCCGTATCTGACGGCATATGGTTAAGCCGTCAAGATCCGGCATATTAATGTCCAGTAATATCAAATCGGGATGTTGAGCAGCTTTTAAAAGAGCCTCTTTGCCGTTATAGGCAGTCAGCACTTCGTACTGCTTTCCAAAATAGCTTTTCATCATATCAACAATGCCCGGCTCATCATCCACAATTAAAATTTTATGCTTCAATATCTATCACTCCAATCCTGATCATTTCTATTATAACTTAAAAATCTCAAGAAATTCTCAAAATTGTTGAGTTAATGATCTTACCCCGGGAAACAGAGTATCAGACCTGCGACACCAAAAGGGGCAGGATATTATATTTATACAGATTCACAAAAGAGGGCAAGATATCAGCCAATGTATTTGTAAAGCCCACTAATATTCCCGATGATACATTTTTATTTGAATACAGCTTATTCTTTATTTCTGTATTATATGACCTGTACAATGCGCTAAAGGAAAAAAATCAATCCGGTAAAGATTATGGTTTTTACCGGATTGATTTTTTGTATCAATAAAGTATTTTAATGTACTTTTATAATCCGTATTTCAGAAGCATAAAAAATATCATTTTCAAAATAACCCTTTAATTGACAATCCAAATGTTCCTCCAGATCTTTTGAACCGGCATCCGTATCCTCATGACGTTTGCCGTTATCATATATGTTTCTGATGTAAAAATAAGTAGTATCGTCATAAACGACTTGAAACAGTTCAGAATCATCGAGAGTTGATTCACTGGAAGGGCTGCTGCTGACAATTGAACCGTCCTCAAGAAATTTGTTTTGGACTTCCGCCGCATAAAAAGAACCTTCATCCAGTTTCCATACGATGCATTCAAAATCCGCATCAAGGTATTCTGCCAGTTCCGGATCAAGGACATGCCATTTACCGTTATTGTTTTCAGTGTCGGAAGTTCCGGTTATTTGTTTCGGCTCGTCTGTTGGCGTTTCGGTATCCGGTGTAGCTGTCGGTTTATCTGTTGGCGTTTCGGTATTCTGTACATCTTCCGGTTCATCAGTTGGTATTTGGCCTTCTGTGGAAGCAGGTTCAGGGTTTTGATTGGAAGCGGGGGAAGAGCTGCATCCTATCATTGCCAGACAGAGTATGGACGTAAGGGTTAACAGTAAAATCATTTTCTTCAGTTTCTTTTTCATTCAGTAAACCTCCTGTTGTTGTTAAAATTTCCGGTCTGGAAATACTTGGACCGGATATTTTCATATAATAGCAGAGGTATCTTTAAAATTTCTCTAAAGGTGTTTAGAAAAATACTTTTTTATTTATTGATGCAATGCTAAGATTAGAATAGAGTGGAAAAATGGCAATAGAACCAGATAAGGAATCAGTAATAAAATAATAAAAAGTTTGTTTTGGAGAAAAAATTTTATGGATAAAAAATACATAGATGAAACTATTAAATCATATTTATTAAATCGCTTAAATTGCAAACCGGAGGATTTTGAAAAAGAAGGTGCGGTTTTTGTTGAGAACAATGAAAGGAAATTTCCTTTTCTGGAAATCTGCACTATGGGACAGGCAGTCCTTGTCTCTGCATCTGGTACGCTTATTCCAAAAATACAAAAGCTCTTGGAAAATAAAAGCAGGGATGAAATATTTGAAAATCCTTTTATATATGGTCAGTCCATATATTATATTCCTGATTTTAAGATATTTAAAAAGTTAGCTTTGGATAACAATTTTCAATATGAATTACTGGAAGGGAAGGAAATTCAAAAATTAAACGGAATAAGCGGTTTTGAAAATTCCCTGGCGTTTGATAAAGATGGAAATACATCAACCTGTATTGTGTTTTACGCAATAAAAAATCATGAAATAGTCGCTTTGGCAGGGGCATCTATGGATAATGAAAAAATGTGGGAATTAGGTATTGATGTAAAGCCTGAATATAGAAGAAACGGATTAGGCGCCATATTGATCAGCAATTTAGCAGATGCTATTTTGGAAAAAGGTGTGATACCATTTTATTGTGCGTCCACTACAAATATCAGTTCTCAGGCGGTTGCCCATAGAAGCGGATTTATGCCTTGTTTTGTAACTACTTATGGGAATATATTGGATGGAAGTTCGGTATATGATGAAATTTTGAAAGGACTTCTATTTTATAGATGAGAATATTGACAAACATATGTTCACATTTTATAATAACAAAACATCCTATTTTTTATTAAAGTAAGAGAGGAAGGACAAACATGATATGTTCAAATAATCGCAAATTATGTTTAAGCGGATGGTATAAGTATTATATAAAAACATAATAGGTTAATTATGAAATGCAAATATATGATTATAGGAGAATATAAATGAATTTACACTTTAGATTAGCAGAACTTTCCGATTTAGACAAAGTTTTTCAAGTCTTTGAATCAGCCATAAAAAATATGATTTCACAGAATATCCTGCAATGGGATGAACTTTATCCGCAAAAAAGCGATCTTCGAGAAGATATTTTAAAAAAAGAATTGTACATAGGCATTCTGGATGGGGAAATTGCTTCGGTTTATGTATTAAATAATGAATGCGACGAACAATATAAAAACGGAAACTGGGAATATCCAAATGCTTCCTATAAGGTAGTTCACAGATTATGCGTAGATCCCAGATTTCAAAACCGGGGAGTCGGGAGGGAAACGGTTCGGTATATTGAGGAAACTGTAAGGGAAATGAGGATTCAGTCCATCCGGCTGGATGCTTTTACAGAAAATCCCTATTCTCTCCGTATGTATAAAAAAGCGGAATACAAAATAGTAGGACATGCGGATTGGAGAAAAGGGAGATTTTATCTGATGGAAAAAGGAGTATGCAATTATGACAGCAAATGAAAAGATCCATTCCCTGCGGCAGGAAATGAAAAAGGAAAATATGGCAGCTTATTATGTTCCAACAGATGATTTCCACGGTTCGGAATATGTAAGCGGTTATTTTAAATGCCGGGAATATTTATCGGGATTTACAGGTTCGGCGGGAGTTTTGGTCGTAACCCATGATTTTGCGGGATTGTGGACGGACGGAAGGTACTTTATTCAGGCAAAACAGCAGTTGGAGAATACGGAAATTGAATTGATGAAAATGGGCGAACCGGATGTACCTACCGTGGAAGAATTTCTGGCGGAAAATTTGAAACCGGGAGACATATTAGGATTCGACGGCAGATGCGTAAACGGCGGATTTGTCAAAGAACTGAAAGAGAAGCTTTCTTCAAAAGAGATTTTCTTTGAAGGAAGTTATGATTTAGTGGACAGATTCTGGAGTGAACGCCCGAAGCTTTTTTTTCATCCTGTTTGGGAATTGGAATTATCCCAAAGCGGGATTTCCAGAAGGGAGAAGCTGGCTTTAATAAGAGAGAAGATGGAAGAGAAGGGGGCGAATGCCCATTTATTGACTACCCTTGAGGATATTGCATGGTTGCTGAATTTGCGGGGAGAAGATATCCATTGCAATCCGGTGTTTTTGTCTTATCTTTATATAACAAAGGATGATTGCATTTTATTTGCAGGCAACAGGGAGAGGGATACAGAGGTTTTTTCAAAGGATATCCGGCAGCATTTGTCAGAGGATGGCGTCAGATTGCAATGTTATAAAGATGTTTATGAGTTTACTGCCGGACTGAGTGCTAAAAAAGTCTTATTAAACCCCAAAACAGTGAATCAAAGGTTGCTTGATAATCTCTCTGTTCATTGTAGTCTAATATCTTCAGGAAATTTTACAACTGCTTTGAAAGCATTGAAAAATGAAACCGAGTTATGCAATATGAGAAATGCTCATATAAAGGACGGCGCTGCCGTAACAAAATTTCTTTATTATATGAAGGAATATAAAAAGGATTTAGCGGCGGGGCAATGGAAAGGAGATCCTTTGACGGAAATCAAAGCGGCGGAAATTCTGGAAGGCTTTCGAAAGAAGCAGGATGGATATTTAGGTCCCAGCTTTGATCCTATTATGGCTTACGGAGAACATGGAGCCATTGTCCATTATTCTGCTGCTAAAGAAACGGATGCGGCTTTAAAGGCGGAAAGATTTCTGCTTTCGGATACGGGAGGTCATTATAAGGATGGCACGACGGATATTACCAGGACAATTTCTCTGGCAGCAGGTTCTTTATCAGAGGAAGAAAAGCGGCATTATACCCTTGTGTTAAAAGCAAATCTGGCTCTGCTTTCGGCAAAATTTCCAAAAGGAGTCTGCGGAAACAGTCTGGATACTCTGGCAAGAGAACCCTTGTGGGCGGAAGGTCTGGATTTTAACCATGGAACAGGGCATGGAGTAGGATATATTTTGAGCGTTCATGAAGGACCCAATGCGTTCCGTACTTACAGAGGAAAAGGGAAAGCTGACATGACAGCTATTGTGCCCGGAATGATTACCTCTGATGAACCGGGATTGTATTTTGAGGGAAAATATGGAATCCGGTTGGAAAACCTTATAGAATGTGTGGAGGAAGAAAACGGCTTTTACGGCTTTAGACCCTTGACTTTTGTGCCTTTTGACAGGGAGTCCATAGACCCTTCTTTATTAAATAATCATGAAAAAAATATTTTAAACTCCTATCATAAGCAAGTTTATGATAAAATAAACATATGTTTAGGGGAAAAAGAAAAAGAATGGTTAAAAGAAGAAACAGCTCCCATAAATTAATATAGTGAATAAGCAATATAATAGAAATCAGAAAAAGAAAACAAAGGAGGATATTATGGCTTTTAAAATTATTACAGACTCCGCTTCGGATGTGCCCCGGTCGTTAATTGAGGAATATGATTTACATGTCATTCCCACACCGGTTACCATTGAAGGCACGGATTATTTTGACGGAAAGACTATTTTTCCCGATGAATTTTATGAAATTCAGGCTAAGGGAAAGGATATTAAAACCTATCACATCAGCCAGTATATGTTTCAGGAAAATTTTGAACCTTATGCAAAAGCAGGGGATGAGGTATTATATATCTGTTTTTCAACAGGAATTGCCGGAACCTTTCAGGCGGCAAATCTGGCAAAGGAAGCGGTTTTAGAAGATTATCCCGATTTTAAGATTACGATTATTGATTCCAAATGCGCCTCCATGGGATTCGGACTGGTAGTCAGCAAGCTTTTACAGATGCAGAAAAACGGAGCGGATAAGGATTTGATCATTGAAGCGGCACAGTTTTATTGCGACCATATGCGTCATGCCGTTGCGGTACGTACTTTAGAGTATCTTTATAAGGGAGGAAGGCTCAGCAGAACTTCCGCAGTTGCAGGTACAGTTTTGGATATCAAGCCCATCATTGAGGTGGATGAAAACGGCGCCCTACAGGCAACGGAGAAGGTCCGTGGCTGGAATAAAGCGGTGCGCAGGGTTGTGGATATTGTAAAAGAAAAGGGAGTAAATTTAGACCAGCAGGTTGTAGGTTTCGTATACGGCATGGAAAAAGAAAGCATTGCCAAGGCAGAGGAAATGCTGAAGGCGGAATGCAGCATCAAAGGTTTCATTGAATCAAGAGTGGGTTGTGCTATTGGGGCCCATACGGGACCTGGAATCATCGGTATAGTGTATCTGGATGAAACCAACATGAAATATGATAAATATCTGGATTCATAAAAGGGTATTAGGAAGCAGAATATCAATCAAAAAATTATTGTGCAAAGATGAAAGATAAAGTATAAAAATAAGAGTAAAGAGACAAAAAATGTAATATTGAGACAAAGAATAACCGGCAGCCTGTCGGTTATTTTTTATATTTAGGCTGTTGACATTTTTCCTATGAAAGAGTATGATACCGGATAGTCTGATTTAATACTATCTGATTCCAGACATTATAAAAAACGAAGAGGGCAAATCAATGAAAAAGATAAATAATAAAGAAAATGGTAAAGAGGATCATAAAAACTGTTCCATAGAGGCTTATTGGGAAACATATAAGGATTTGGACAGGATTTATTCCCGGTTTGCAAAGGAATGCGGTTTATCGGACGGCGAATACTGGGCTTTAGTCATGATCAGGGAGGGCTGCACCACACAGACGCAGATCAGGGAAGAGTTTTCTTTAAACAAGCAGACCATTCATTCGGCAATCAAGCAGCTGGTAAAAAAAGGTTTAATCCGCCTTGAGACGAAGGAAGATAACCAGCGGGAAAAGAAAATACTTCTTACAAAAGAAGGAGAGGATTTTATTCGAAATCATATTGACGGAATGATACAACTGGAAAAGAAGGCATGGGATATGATGAGAAACGAGGAACAAGAGCAGCTCATAGCCCTTTCCCAAAGGTATAATGATTTGCTGGAATCGGAATTGGAAAGGTATTTAAAATCAGAATAGATTTTTGATCGCAGAACTTTTAATAAGGAAAAGGAGGAGCAGACATGAAGATTCAATTATCAGAACATTTTTCTTATTCAAAATTACTTCGTTTTGTATTTCCGTCAATTGTTATGATGGTTTTTACTTCCATATACGGCGTCATTGACGGACTGTTTGTATCAAATTATGTGGGAAAAGTACCTTTTGCAGCCGTAAATCTGATTATGCCGTTTTTGATGATTTTAGGCTCTTTGGGTTTTATGATCGGAACCGGGGGAAGCGCCTTTGTGGCAAAAACACTGGGAGAGGGAAAGGAAGAGGAGGCAAAAAAGCACTTTTCCATGCTGGTATATGTTTCTATAGCAGGCGGTATTATTTTATCGGTGATCGGAATCATCGTAATTCGTCCCCTAACAATAGCCATGGGCGCAGAAGGAGAGATGATAGACGCATGTGTGGTATACGGCAGGATTCTGCTGATTGCCATAACTCCCTTTATTTTACAGAATGTGTTCCAAAGCTTTTTTGTAACGGCGGAAAAACCCCAGCTGGGACTGGGGGTTACAGTTGCGGCAGGACTTACCAATATTTTTTTGGACTTTCTATTTGTTGCCGTTTTTAAATGGGGATTAGAGGGGGCTGCCATAGCTACTGCTATCAGCCAGTCTGTAGGCGGTTTATTTCCTCTGGTATATTTTATAAAGAAAAATAAAACGCCCCTGCAGCTGGTAAAGGCCAAATTTGATAAAAGCGTATTTTTTAAAACCTGCACCAACGGTTCGTCCGAGCTGGCAAGTAATATTTCCATGTCCTTAGTCAATATGCTGTATAATTTTCAGCTGATGAAGATTGCCGGGGAGGATGGAGTTGCGGCATACGGGGTCATTATGTATGTGAATTTCATATTTATAGCTATCTTTTTGGGCTACTCCATTGGCAGCGCGCCTATTGTAAGCTTTCACTACGGAGCAGGAAATCATGATGAATTAAAAAATTTATTGAAAAAAAGCTTGTTTTTAATCGGAAGCTTCGGTGTTATCTTAACGGTGGCGGCGGTAGGATCGTCGGGATTTCTATCTAAGATATTTGTAGGATATGATAAAGAGCTTTATGAAATGACCTGCTTTGGATTCCGGCTGTTTTCCCTGTCCTTTTTATTCAGCGGATTGAATATTTTTGGTTCGGCATTTTTTACGGCATTGAACAACGGGGTAGTTTCCGCATTGATTTCATTTTTAAGGGCTTTTGTCCTGCAGATTATCATGGTGCTGCTGCTTCCTGTTTTCTGGGGAATAGGCGGGATTTGGTTTTCTGTTGTGGCGGCAGAATTGCTGGCGTTGTTTATTACGCTGTATTTTTTGGCAGCAAAAAGAAAAGATTATCACTATGCTTAAGGCACCGGATGCAGATTACTGCAAAGCGGAATTTTTTTACTGACGAACCACATAGGGGAAAACTTCAATATTTTTAAAGCCCATATTTTTCAGCTTCGTTACGGACTGTTGAATATGGGCGTCCGTATTATATTCTGGTATTTTCGGAACCCGGATATAAACATGATCCAAAGATACTTTTTCCAAAAGAAGTTTAAGGTTAAGCAGGGTATTATCAATGGGCATACCGGTATAGGCTTTGTAGACGGAAGGTTCTAAATCCTTTATATCCACAATGTAATCATTTACTACATCCAATACTTTTTCAAGTTTGGCAGAGGGGACATTTAAAGAGGTTTCTACTGTGAGAGTCCAGTCGGGACCGCAGACTTTTCGGAACTGCCGGATAAAATCAGCGTGCAAAAGCGCCTCTCCGCCTCCGAAGGTAATCCCGCCGCCCGTTGCCAAAAAATACAAGGCGTCGATTTTTACTTTTTCATAAAGAGTTTCCGGAGACATAGGGATACATTTTTTTAAGGTTTCGGGATTCCACGCAAGGGGATTTAAACAATAGCGGCATTTTAAGGGGCAGCCGTAAGCGCCGACTAAAGTACTTACGCCTGTCCCGTCTGTGGTCATCCGATGTCTTTTTATCCCGAAAACGGGAAGAGTAGGGGAGTCTTTATCCATGCTTTTCTCCTTTTTATCCCCTCCTGAAATACCCTAAAGGGTACAAGAGGGCAAATTTACATGCAAATTCGGCAACTGACGTGGGATGTTTGATTAGTTTTCAGGATCTATATTGATGTAGCTGATATCGCCTGTCAGGTTGTCTGTATCGAGGGGTTCATTTGTTTCATCAATACCCTCTTCTCCTTCTACTTTACCTTCTATTTCCGGTTCTTTTTCATTTTCCGGGGAGTTCTGTTCCGATTCTTTAAGGCTGTCCGACACATTGCCCTCCGGTTCTCCCACATTTGTTTCGGGAATTACTTCGTCCTCCGAATCGTATGGAGCTACATCGACATTGCCGGAAATATCTTCATATCCGGAATCCGGTGCATTGTTTTCGGTTTCAGATGCACATGCAGTAAGGGAAGCGCATACGCTTATGGAAATGCCGGCTACGGCGACAGCTTTTCCAAGTCCCTGTCTGATGGCAAGCTCTCTTTCCAAATATCGCAGCTCTGCCTCGCATTTAGGGCAGGTTCCCAAGCAGTCTCCCTGATATTTGCATTGGGATACTACATAGGGTATATCGTTTTTTTCTGCAATCTGCCTGCGGATTTCTTTTAGGGCTTTGCATTTTTCTTTACCTTTCATAAGCTGTTACCTCCATAAAATAATGAAATTTCTTTTCTGATAATGATACGGTTAGAATATGGTAAATTTATGGGAAATGTGAAGATTTATTGTTTCTCCTTTACCGGAATCCAGACCTCTGCATAGTATGCAGGGTCCTGAGTTCCTGCTTCATAATCGGCGGCATTGCTGTAATACTCAATATTATAGCCTTCGCTGACTTCATAGCGGCTCGTTGGAAGCCACTGGGAGAAAATTTTCTTATTGACTTCCTGCAATGCAAGAGGCATAGGTCCAAGACAGGGAAAAACCGCCCATGTATGACCGGGGATTTCATATTCCTCAAGATGCTTTTTTCCGGCGGTTTCCGGTTGGAAATCATCTGCAATCATGTATCGGAAGCGGTTACCGGCCATTTCCTCATCAAAGCAGATGCCATATATCCCCATTAGGGGCGTTGCCTTTCCTAAGGATTTCAGCTCATCCCAATATTTGGGAATGTCTGTGTTTGCCGATTCATAAGAGAACATTCTTGAAATGCCCATTACCTTAAATGGGCATTTCTTTTCAATACGGTATTCCATTAGAGTGCCGCCTTCTAATGATAGTCTGATGTGTAAGGGGGCGAAGGATTTCAGAGAAGCGTTGTTTTTTCGCACATCGGTGGGATTGCTTCCGTGGAATCTTGTGAATGCCTTTGTGAAGCTGTCCGGGGAATCATAACCATATTTTACAGCCAGATCGATAATCTTGATATCTGATGAAAGCAATTCGCTGCCGGCAAGGGATAACCGTCTCATCCGAATATACTCGCCTACCGTGTATCCGCAAAGCATGGAAAAACCTTTCTGGAAGTAAAACGGGGAGATATTCACTTTTGAAGCGATTCCGGACACTGTCAGATTTTCGGTAATGTTTTCTTCAATATATTGGATTGCAGCTTCTGTGGCTTTGATCCAGTCCATGTAATGTACCTCCTTGGTTAAAATGTCAGCCCGCTCTCTAATTCTGCACCATGATCGTAATCCCCTACAAGAGGACTGTTTAAAATCCTGAATTTTCTTTCACGCTCCCAAAATGCACAGAGCTCATCAAAATATTTGTCCGGTTCCAAAAGGTATTTTGCCAGTTGATCTAACTCCTGCAATTCCTTTTCAGTCAGTTTATCAAGTCTTCCTTCCAGATATGCCGGTAAAAAGCTGTAAGTCAATTCATGATTCATGAGGGCATGGAAATCATAAATCAAATAACGGATCAGCGCAGGAAGGGAACAGGTTCCCAATCCGTCGGCATATAAATATTGTTTTCCGTCTGTTTTTCCCCTTCTTACGGCAAGATAGGCTTCGGCAGCCCAGTCAAAACTGTTTATTGGAATATCATATTGGGAAAGAGGCATACCGCCTTCTTCATAAAAACCGTCTGCGTCAAAAGTAATCCAGCGGTTTTCTTTTTCGCTGTAATATTGATTAATCCAATGATCCATGCTGACACCTTCCTTAAAGTAGGGTGCGAATCCGGCACGGCTTCTTGCAGGGATTCCCTTGGCTTTTTGGATTGCACTCATAAGCACGGATACATAGCGGCATGTTACTACGATTTTATGCTCTACTTTCCGGTCCTTTACAAAACCCCGTTCATCCAATCGGAATAACTCTGCAGTAAGGGCCGGGGCTGTCAGAAGGATGTCGTCCTCGCATCTCATCCGGTACCAGGGATAGCGGTTCATATCGCCGTACATAAGGCTTTTGTTGGCATTGGTGTTCCCTTCTTTCAAGGTTACCCGGTGTATTACCTGACTGCATATCAATCTGCCAAGCACGGAAATGTCATCCGGCAGGGATTGGAAATAGTCCTTATAGCATCCTGCATAAGTAAATGTTCCGGTTTTTTTATAATGCTCTAAAATACATTCTTCCATAAATGTGTCCTCCGAGTTCATAGTATGTATTCCTGTAATGGATTGCTATTTCGTCGATGGCGGCAGAATTGTCCCCAATCAGCTTTTGGTTTTAGGAATACCATTTCAGTATATGATTTTTGGAGGCGGTTTTCCCGATAATAAATGCTGTTTTTTGTCGGTTTTATTTTTCTGCTTCTTTTAATATAGCATCCGCTTCCTGTTCTGTTATTTTTCCACAGGAAATCATACGTTCCAGCACAACCGACAGTCTCTTTTTTGCAAGGTCTATATGATTATCCAAAGAATAAATTGAGGGAGCGTTTGGTATGCCCGCCAGCATAACTGCTTCGTAATCCGTCAGTTCAGAGGGCGGTTTGCCGAAATAGCCCTGTGCCGCATCATAGATTCCGTAATATCCGCTGCCAAAGTAAATGGTATTTACATATAATTCAAAAAGCTCTTCTTTGCTGTATTCTTTTTCAAGGGCAAAGGCGGCAAAGACCTCAGCAAACTTGCGGTCAAAGCGTTTTTCCTGTGTAAAGAGCAGGTTTTTAGTAATCTGTTGCGTAATGGTGCTGCCTCCTTCCTTAAAGGAACGGGCTTTGATATTGGTCCAAGCGGCTCTGCCGATTGCCAACAGGTCAATGCCGAAATGGGATTCAAAACGCTTGTCCTCTGCGGAAATCACAGCGTCAATATAGATAGATGGCAATTCGTCATATGTGGTAAAGTTTTCCTGACTGCGGACTGCGTCGACAATTTCAGTAATGGGTTTTTCCGTGACTGCGTTCCGGTACATGGTGTATCCTTTTATACCGTAAAAAGCAACCATGAACAAAAGTACAGTCAGGAAAAGAGCTGATAGCCGGAATAAAGCCTTCCGTATAAACCGTAGTAGGGATTTCATAAGCTGTCAGCCTCCTTTCTGACAATTCACTCCTGCGGGTACGGGGGTACTTACGGCGGGAGCGTTGGTTTATCTGTAGAGTAAACTTTTTGTAATTCAAATTATATAAATTAAGTCATTTCATCACGTAAAGCATCAATAATGTTTTCTCTTCTGATTTTTCCCGTGGTGTAAAGCATGGTAATGAAAACGATTAGAAATACACCAACAACGCTGATGATCATGCTATTCCAGGGAAATATGAAGATGTTGTTTCCTTCAATAGTGCCCCAGTTCATACCCAGATAAATCAGGTAAGAGAGAAGCAGGGAAAGGGGCAATCCGAAGAGCATGGTTTGTGAGCCGTAAAGAACACATTCAAACCGCATCATCTTATTAAAATCCCGGTCGGACATACCTACAGAACGAAGCATGGCCAGTTCCTGCCTCCGAAGCCGGATGTTGGTGGAAATTGTATTAAATACATTGGCAACTGCAATCAGTGAAATCATTCCGATAAAGACAACGGAAAACAGATTTACAATAAATATGAGATTGCGGTTTTGTTCAAGGATGGCATAAACATTGTACAGGTTGTAATAAGAAGTAATGCCGGAGCCGTCAATGATATTTTTCATGGCAGCTACAGACTGCCCGGGATTTTCCGATTCAAAAGTCATGCCCAGCTTTGCAGGCTTTATATCTGCGTTTAATGCGTCAAACTGTGGCTTTACTTCATAAGGGGCGATCAGCATAAGAGTGTAGCCGGTCCATTCATTGGCATCCGCAGGCAGCAGGTCCGGATAATCCTGTATAAAGGTTCCAAGAACCGTTTTTGAGTCACTGCCGGATTGGGATTTTATGGTAAATTCCATGGGGCTTTCCTGAACATACCATTTTTGCGGCAAAATGCCTGCTATAACCATATTCTCTCCTTTTCCGGAATATTTTTCCGGGGAAAGGTTCTGTTTTTTCAGTAAATCCTGATATATGTCATTTTCGACAAACTGTACATCCAGCTGTACTTCTACGGTTTCCTTTATAGGGTCATAGCCGATGGCTTCTCCGTATTCTTCCATAAAATGTTCTGAAAGTTCACTGACGTTTAAGGTACAGGAATAGCTGGAAAGAGCCTGATAGGAGCTTTTGGTAACGCCCGGGACATTTTTCATATTTTCATAAAGGGGAAAGAAATCCTCTTCCCTGATATCCCGGCTGTGAAAGGAAATATCATATTCTTCCACTACCTGGGAGGATGCCTCTGCCGTCTGATTGAGATAAGTCACAAAAGAACTGGTTCCTACAGTCAGTATGACACTTAACATGAGGGATAAAATAATGCTGCGATACCGTCTTTTGTTTCTTTTAAAATTCTTTAAAGCCAGCATTCCTTCAAGGCCGTAAAGCAATTCTGCAAATTTTGAAGTTTTTACCGCTTTTGCTTCTACCTTGATTTCATTGGTCTGACGGATACATTCCATAATGGACATACCGGCGGCTTTTTTTGCCGGAATGTAGGCTGAAATCAGAATTGTAACCATACTGATCATAACAGCGGCTATCAGGGCCGGAACAGATACCTTTAAAGTCAGGGGAACATTTCCGTACATAATATTTTTAAAGTTTTTCTCCACAAAAGCCAATATAATCCTGATAACGGGAATACCGGTCAAAATACCTAGGGGTATGCCTAAAACGCCGATGCAGAAACCCTCAAACAATACGGAATGCCGAAGCTGCTTTTCCGTGGCTCCTACGGACATAAGGATTCCGAACTGGTGGGTGCGCTCATTTAAAGAAATATTGAAGGAATTATAAATTAAAAATACAGAGCCCAGCATGACCAGAAAAATTAAAATAACCCCGATGGAACAGAGAAGAATAACCAAGGTTTTTTCTCCTGAAAGTCCCATAAATCTAAGAACCTCATTATTTAATACATAATCAACGCCATCGGCAGATTTCTTTATATAAGAATGAAGCCCATAAGGATTTTTCAATGTAATAAATGCAGTAAGGCTGTCATTGTCTGTAACAGCATTTACCTTTGTAATCAGGGTATATCCGGGAGCAGAAAATTCCTCCACTGCCGGACGCTGGCAGATTCCCACAACGGTATAGGTTTTTTTCTCATTTGTAACCAGTGTTTCTTCTCCATGGGAATAGAGGTCGTGCTGGCAAAGCTTTTCATTTCCTTTCATACGGCTTCCTACAGATAAAGTAAGGGTATCTCCTATGGAGATTTGCACGCCTCCGTTTGAAGAAATATGTGCGGGTATTACTACCTCGTTTTCATTTTCCGGCAGACGTCCGGAAAGAAGCTGAAGGGGAAGGGTATTGAAAGCTTTTTCATCCCATCCGCTGATGAAAAGGTAGGGTTTATCAGGATTCTGCCCGCCTTCCAAAGTACTGTAGCCAATATTTTGCAGGGCAAGGGTATCTGCCACAGAGCTGTTTTCTGCCTGGCTTTGTATCAAGGAAGAATCTGTATCAGGGAATTCCACATGCCAGTTACCGTATTTGGTAATGGAGCCGTTTATCATATAGTCCTGAAGGGAAACGGCAAAGCAGGCAACGGCTGTAATCAGGGCGGCGGACATTGCCACGCCGATGATTGTAACAAATGTCCGTGTACGGTTCTTTTTTAAGCCTTGAAGGGCAACCTTGTTGAAAATATTCATGACCGTACCACCTGCCTCTCATCACGAATTACTTTTCCGTCTGCAATGGTAATGATGCGCTCCGCCTGAAGGGCAATGTTTTCGTCATGGGTAACCAGAAGCAGAGTCTGCCCGTATTTTTCGTTACTTTCTTTTAAAAGCCTTATGATTTCCTGTCCGTTACGGCTGTCCAAAGCGCCGGTGGGTTCGTCCGCCAGCATAACCGACGGAGCGTTCATCAAGGCCCGGCCGATGGCAACGCGCTGCTGCTGGCCTCCTGAGAGCTGGTTGGGAAGATGGGTTTTCCGATCCTGTAGTCCCAGCAGATCCAGTAAGTCGTTGAGTCGTTCTTTATTAACCCTTCGTTTGTCCATCAGAATGGGAAGGGTAATATTTTCCACCACATTCAGGGTAGGAATGAGATTATGGAACTGATAAATCAATCCCACCTGACGGCGGCGGAAGATAGCCAGCTTTTCATTGCTGCCTGCATAAATGTCCTGACCGTTCAAATAAATTTTGCCGCCGGTAGGGGTATCCACACCGGCTATGGCATGCAAAAGAGTAGATTTACCTGAGCCGGAAGATCCGATAATGGCGGTAAATTCTCCTTTTTCAATGGTAAGGGAAATATTGTCCAGAGCAATGACCTGATTTTCGCCCAAACCGTATACCTTACATAAATTTTCAATTTTCAAAAACTCCATAATATGAGCCTCCTTCTTGTGAATGTTCAAAATTATCTTTGAATCTACTCATACAATAGAACTTTTAACTTACATCGTTGTGACTTTTAAGTGAGAGATTTGTCACTTTGGAAAACGAATCATAAATACTGCGCCGCCTTTTGGATGGTTTTTTGCGGAGATGATTCCGTTCTGCCTCATAATAATTGTTTTGCAGAGCGCCAGGCCGATTCCGTAGCCTGCGGCGTCTGAATTTTTCCCGCGGTAAAATCTGTTAAAAAGACGGGGCAAATCTTCCCTTTCAAAGCCCTTTCCGCTGTCATGAACGGTAATTTCAGTAAATAAAGGCGTGTCCTCGCAGGCTATTTCGATTAGCCCGTTATCGCCTGCGTTTTCTATGGAATTTTTGACAATATTTTTAATTGCCTCTGAAAGCCAGTTAGAATCGCCGGTAACGGTTGCTCCTTCCGGAATATTTGTTTTAAGGGTAATGTTGTGTATGTCCATGGAAATTAGAAAAGGATGCACGGATGTATGAATCAGATTTTTCACATCTATCTGTTCTTTATTAAAAACGATAACGCCTGCGTCTAACCGGGAGAGTTTTAATAAAGAGGTAATGAGCCAATCCATCTGCATGAGCATTTCCTCTGATTCCCGTAAAAAATCCCGGCGTTCCTTTTCATCAGGGGTATCCGCCAACAGGGACAGAATAAGGTTCATGGATGTAAGAGGCGTACGAAGCTGGTGAGCAATGTCGGCAAGAGAGTCCGCCAGATGTTCTTTTTCCCTTTTCAGGGAATTATTTTGCTCCCGGATACGCAGGGTCATTTTGGTAATTTCGCTTTGCAAAATAGAAAGCTCTCCTTCCTTCTCTTCACTGACGTAAATCCGGTCGGCGTTGTGGAGGATGAGGTCGATCTGCTCCGAAATCCGGGCAATGCTTTTGTAACGGGCTTTTGTAAATGCAAAAAAAGCCGCGCCAAAGGCAGCAGCAGAAATAAGCGCCAGTATAGCCGCAGCCGGATGAATGGCAATACCCGCTCCCGTAGAGACAATGGTTATTATGGTAAAAATAATGGTAAATTCCTGAATTTCTTTATTCCGAAGCATAATTACCTCCCAGCCGATACCCTGTCCCGCGGACGGTTAAAATAATCTGGGGATTGGCAGGGTCATCTTCAATTTTTTCCCGCAGCCGCTTGATATATACGGTTAAGGTATTATTGCCGACAAATTCCCCTGCCGCGTCCCAAAGTTCATTTAAAAGCCTGTCTCTGGTAATGATGCTTTTGGGGTTGCTGATAAACACTAAAAGCAGCCTGTATTCCAAAGCGGAAAGAAAAATCTCCCTGCCTTCTTTTTTCACAATGCCGCTGGCTGTATCCACAGAAAGATTGCAGATTTCAAAAGCAGAAGAAGCGGCTCCGGATTTCCGCAGGGCGGCTTTAATCCTTGCCACTAATTCCCGGGGACGGAAGGGCTTGGTAATATAATCATCGGCTCCCAGATTCAATCCTGTAACAACGCTTGCTTCATCGCCGGATGCCGTCAGAAAAAGAACGGGAATATTTTGGGCTTCTTTGATTTGCGTACAGACGGCAAACCCGTTTCCGTCGGGGAGGGAAATATCCACCAAAGCCAGATCGAATTGATTTTTCGCACACATGGCGGAAGCTTCTTTCTGGGTGGAAGCGTGAATAACCGTAAATCCCTCGGTACGAAGTAAAAGCGCCAGGTTTCTTGCAATTTTTTCATCATCTTCAACTAAAAATATCTGTTTCATAAATTATCTTTATCCTCCAAAGTGAAAAGAAAAATCCACATATTTTTAGCGTTAAGTAAATTTACACGAAAACACATGGATTCATAAATTCATTTTGTATTCTGCAGGCAATCCTCTAAAGAGTGCAAGTTGAGTCAGGTACTTTGCCTGCATGTGCATTCGGTAATGCCGCGAGGGTCAAATACCCCGCAGCTTTGCTGCAGGGTATTTAGCTTAATTTTCCGCAAATTTCTTTGCCTGTTCATCCAGATAATCCTGATCGTCAAAATAATTGATGCGCATGGACTGCTTAACCCGGTTTAAAGTAGCAGCGGCTTTTGCCTCAGCCTTGATGCTGCCCTGTCTTAAAATTTCCAGTACGGCAGGAATATCCTTTTCATATTCTTTTCTGCGTTGGCGGATAGGCGTCAGCACATCCTCCATAACCGCATAGAGGAATTTCTTAACCTTAACATCCCCTAATCCGCCGCGGCTGTAGTGATCCTTTAATGCCTGAAGATTTTCATATTCCGGCAGGAACTGACGGAAATGTTCGTCTGTGGAAAAAGCCTCCAGATAAATAAAAACGGGATTGCCCTCTACCTGACCGGGATCCTCTACTCTTAAATGGTTAGGGTCGGTAAACATACCCATAATTTTTTTGCGTACTTCTTCGGAAGAGTCGGATAAGTAAATGCAGTTATTTAAGGATTTGCTCATCTTTGCTTTTCCGTCAGTGCCCGGCAGACGCAGACAGTATTTATTTTCCGGTAAGAGAATCTGAGGCTCTACCAGAGTGTCTCCGTAAATATAGTTAAATCTGCGGACGATTTCCTTTGCCTGCTCTAACATAGGCTCCTGATCTTCGCCTACGGGGACTGTTGTAGCGTCAAACGCAGTAATATCCGCAGCCTGGCTGATAGGATAAGTAAAAAATCCAACGGGAATGCTGTTATGAAAATCCCTTAGCTGGATTTCGGATTTAACCGTGGGGTTTCTCTGTAATCTTGCCACGGTAACCAGATTCATATAGTAAAAGGTAAGCTCTGTCAATTGGGGAATCTGGGACTGGATAAATAAAGTGGATTTTGCAGGGTCTAAGCCGCAGGATAAGTAATCCAGCGCTACCTCGATAATGTTCTGCCGCACCTTTTCCGGGTTGTCCGCATTATCGGTTAAAGCCTGAGCGTCGGCTATCATGATGTAAATTTCATCATATTCCCCGCTGTTTTGTAATTCCACACGTCTTCTTAAAGAACCGACATAGTGACCTACATGAAGTTTTCCCGTAGGACGGTCGCCTGTCAGAATAATTTTTGCCATAATAAAGTGCCTCCTCATATTTCTGTGAACAATACTCTAAAGAGTACAAATAAGCCAAACACTCACGTTTATGGCGGGAGTGCTGACCTCTGTACCCTATTGTATCGGAAATAAAATCATTGGTCAATGGAATAGCCGAATTATCATATGTCATTATATTTCGGAAAATTTCTTATAAAGGTCCACATGGTCATATATGCATTTCCATTTACCCGCCGCATTAACGGTAACGCAGATGTATCCTCTTCCGTTTTTATCCGTACCGTAGCTGACGGCGCAGCTTCCCGATTCGTTCACATAGCCGGTTTTGCCGCAGATAACTTCCCCGCCGGTGTCCTTATCCTCAATCCGGCGTAAAAACCAGTTGGATAAAAGAATTCCCTCGGGATGCTGTTCTGTTAGGGAGGTGTTGTAGGTGCGGGCGGACATGACCTCCCGGCAGGTTTCATTATTGAGGGCAGCGTTCATGATAACCGCCATATCATAAACCGTACAGTAATGGTTTTCGTCATAAATCCCAATGCAGTTGGTAAAATGAGCTGTTTCCGACAGCCCCAGCTCTTCCAGTTTTTTGTTCATCAACTCCACAAAAGCCTCCTGGGAGCCTGATACATAAACTGCCAGTCCTAAGGCGGCATCAGCGCCGGAGGGCAGATTGGTACCGTACAATAAATCTCTTACGGTAACGACTTCTTCTTTTTCAAATCCTGCATTACTGCAGCCGTTTACGAAGGAGTAATCGGTAATGTCAATTGTAATCTGAAAGGTATCGTCCAGATTTTCAATATTTTCCGCAGCAACTAACAGGGTCAGCACCTTGGTCATGGAGGCGGGAACGATGCGTTCCTTTGCACCTTTGTCCGCTAGGATGTTTCCTGTTTCCATATCTATAAAAATGGCATTGCTGCTGTTGATTTCATCTCCTAAATGAAGGGTGTTTTCCGTGGAAGTATAAATATAAGAAGAACCTCCACCGTTATCTGCATCGGCGGGATTTTCCGTTCCGCTGCCCGCATTTTCGCTCCCTGCATTTTCGCCGGAATTTTCTGAATTGGTATTTTCCGGGCGATTATTGTCCAAGCTGCCATTTTCTGAATTGTCGTTATCAAATCCGGCAATTTCCGAGTTGGCGGCATATTCAGCTCCGTTTTTCGTTTCGAGACTTGTGGTAAGGTTTTGTCCTGCTGCCGTTATTTTCTCATTTTCAGGGGATTTGTTTCCTTTTCCTTTTTGTATCAAAATAATTGAAACAACAAGAATAATAGCAACGCCTGCAACAAAAGCCAACTTTAAACGTTGCTTAAATAATCTCTGCTGCTGTCTTTTCTGCCTTATTTCCTGCCTTTTCTGTGCATGCTGCTTCCAGCGCAGTTCATCCAGTTCTTCTTCATCAAAATTTTCAGCCATATTGTAGTTCTCCGGAAATTAATATTTTATCTTTATTTATAATTTGTATTTGTTTAAAATTGTATTCGGAAGATGATATTTTTGTCAATGTGTTTTCCGGATATAGTTGGGGATTATATGGAAGCATGGTAGTTCATTTTCAATACAAGCAGGTCAATGATATCAATACAGCAAATGCAATAAAATAGATAAAAAAAAATAAACAGAGCAATAATTTCTTGACAGGGTATAAAAAGAAGAACATAATGATGACGGGTTGTCACGTGACAGACTGTCATAACGGGTCGCTTTATTTTTGGAGCAGGAGTAGAGGGACGCGAATCTGACGACAGCAGAAGGAGGAAGAGAGATGCCTTCAGAACGGTTTTTACATTTGCCGGAAGAAAAGAAAATGAGAATTATCAAGGCTGCGTTAAAGGAGTTTGCGAGAGTATCTTATGATGAAATATCCATTAACCGGATCATTCAGGATGCAGGGATTCCCAGAGGCAGCTTTTACCAGTATTTTGATGATAAACAGGATTTGCAGCTTTTTTTGTTGGAAGGTTTCAGGAAGCAGCTGAGGGAAAAAGTCCGGCCTTATCTGGATGAAGGAAAGGGAGATGTGTTCCGTTTTTTTCAGGACGCCCTGCCGGAAATTGTCAGAGTGGGAATGGGATATGAATTTAAAGATGTTTGCAAGAATGCTTTTTCCCAGTTAAGATATGGTGGAATGTGCCCGGGAAATAAAATGTTTGCAGAGGATGGAAAGTGGCTGGCCCAGGAATTTATAGAACGGATGAAAGATAAGGACGATACATACTCCATGGAGGATATGATTCTGGTCTGGGAAATCCTACTACAGCTGATAAAAGAAGCGGTTGTCAGAATCTTCCTATTTGAAGAAGCTGAGGACCATGTTATAGAGAAATATCAGAAAAAAATAGATATTATAAAAGCAGGAATAAAAACAAAGGAGACAAAAAATGTCTAAATTCAGTGTAAAAAAACCCTTTACGGTATTTGTAGCCATGGTAGCGATTCTGGTACTGGGTGTGGTGGCATATACCAAAATGACGCCGGATCTGATGCCTAATATGGATTTGCCATATGTGTTGGTAATCACTACATACCCCGGCGCCACGCCGGAAAAAGTGGAAACAACGGTCACAAGGCCTATGGAACAGTCCTTCGCTACATTGGATAAAATTAAATCCATTAATTCCACCTCCAATGAAAATTATTCCCTGATTACGCTGGAGTTCAGTGAAGATGTAAATCTGGATACTATATCAGTGGATATTCTGCAGAATGTGGACATGATTTCGGGCAGCTGGGAGGATACGGTAGGAACTCCTTATATTTTGAAGATTAATCCCAGTATGCTTCCGGTAGCCGTTACGGCGGTGGGTATGGAAGGCATGGATACTGCGGAGCTATCTGCTTTTGTGGATGAGGAAATTCTTCCCAAACTGGAAGGAATTGAAGGCGTTGCCAGCATTGACGCTTCCGGTCTGGTAGATACAAAAATCAATGTGGTAATCAATCAGGATAAAATCGATGCGGTCAACAAAGAAATTACGGCATCCTTAGATGAAGAATTTTCCGACGCCGAAGCGGAGTTAGCTGACGGAAGGGCAGAGATTGATGACGGAAAGTCCGGAATCGCATCGGGAAAAAGAGAATTATCCGACGGAAAGGATACCCTGTCTTCGGAAATGGCGGAGGCTCAGGCAAAAATCACTTCCGGTAATACGGAACTTCTGGAAATGAAGCTGAAGCTGGAAGACCAGTTAAAAGAGCTGAAGGAAAAGAAGGAAGAATTAGAAAAGAGTAAGACTACACTTACAGAACTGAAAAACAGCATTTCCCAGGCGGAAACTGCCAAAGCTCAGTTAGAAGCGGGTATTGGCGGGCTTAAGCAGGTGCAGGAAGGGCTTGCCGCTTTAGACAGCGCCCAGGCGACCATTGATGCCCAGATTGCCCAGATTAATGAAAACCCGGATATGACCCAGGAACAGAAGGACGCCATGATTGCGGCAATTACTTCCAGTGAGGAGTATTTACAATTACAGGCTTCCTATGCGGCGATTGACGCTCAATTAGGAGCTATGGGCGCTTCCAGGGAGTCCGTCGGGGTTATGATTGCAACTTATGAGGAACAATTGGCACAGGTAAATGCAGGACTTGATACCATAGATTCCAAACTGGCAGAGCAGGGGCTTACCAGAGAGGGTATAGGAACCTCTCTTACAGAACTTGAAAATGGTTTAAACCAGATTAACGATGGTATTGGAAAGCTGGAAGCGGCCCTTGCCCAGATTGCGGCAGGCAGCGTTCAATTAAGCGAAGCCCAGAAAACTTTGGATGAGCAGAAAACCCTTGCTATTTTCCAGTTAAGTGAGGCAACAACCCAGCTTTTATTGGGGGAATCCCAGTTAGAGTCGGCTTCCTCTGCTTTGGATGACGGAGTGGAGCAGTTTGAAGACGCTAAAGAGGCAGCCTACAAGCAGACCGATATGAACAACATTATTACCATGGATATGATTTCCAGTATTCTTATGGCACAGAATTTTGCCATGCCTGCGGGCTATGTGCAGGAGAACGGCATTGAGTATATGGTAAATGTCGGAGATACCATTACTACGGAAGAGGAAATCGGCGGACTTTTGCTGATGGATTTAGGCATGGACGGTGTTGACCCTATTTATTTGTCAGACGTTGCGGATGTATTTATTTCCGATAATAGTGCAGATGTATATGCCAATATTGACGGAACCAATGGCGTTATGCTTTCCTTTACCAAGCAGTCAACCTATGCAACGGCTACAGTTTCCGACAGCATCGGGGAAAAGCTGGAGGAATTGTGTCAGGAATACGAAGGCTTCCATTATTCCACCATGATGGATCAGGGAGATTATATTTATCTGATCATTAATTCCATTTTAAAAAGCCTTTTAATGGGCGCTGTGTTTGCCATCATTATCCTGTTTGTATTCTTAAAGGATTTGAAGCCTACGCTCATTACCTTATGCAGTATTCCTATCAGTGTTATTTTTGCCATTGTACTAATGTATTTTTCAGGGGTAACGCTGAACATGATTTCCTTATCGGGGCTGGCTATTGCCGTAGGTATGCTGGTCGATAACTCAGTAGTAGTTATTGAAAATACTTATCGATTGATAAATAAAGGGGAGAGCGCCATCAGGGCGGCGGTTGCCGGAGCTTCTCAGGTAGCAGGGGCTATTGCGGCGTCAACCCTGACCACAATCTGCGTTTTTGTGCCTATTGTTTTTGTGGAAGGTCTGACCAGGCAGATTTTTACGGATTTGGCGTTAACCATTGCTTACTCATTGTTGGCCAGTCTGGTTATTGCGCTGACTCTGGTTCCTGCCATGGCGTCGGGACTGCTTAAAAATGTAAAAGAGAAGCGTCACAGATTTATGGATATTCTCATTGGCGGATATGAAAGGCTTATCAATATCGCTTTGAATCATAAATTAATTACTCTGGGTATTGCCCTGTTTTTGTTGGTATTCAGTACGGTTATCATTTTGGCAAGAGGCTTTATCTTTATGCCGGACATGTCCACAAACCAGATGTCTGCAGCCATTATTATGCCTGAAGACGCTACCTTTGAGGAGCTTCGGGAAGCATCGGATGGTGTGGTAAATGAAGTGAAGGAAATGGACGGCGTTGTCAGTGTAGGCGCCATGGCGGAGAGTGAGAACAGCGCCAGCGCCATGATGGGCGGTTCGGACGGATTGAGCACTACTTTATATGTCATGCTTACGGAAGAGGAGAAAATAGATACCAACCGTTTGGCAGAAGATATTTCCGCTTTGGGAGATAAATATAACTGTACCGTGGAAGCTTCCGGGGACGGCGGCATGAGCAGTATGATGGCTATGATGGGAGGACAGGGAATTACGATTCATTTATATGGAGAAGACTTGGAAAGCATGCAGCAAACTGCAGCCGATGTTGCTAAGGTGGTAGAAGGAGTAGAGGGAACTGCAAATGTTTCCGATGGTCTGGAGGATACAAGTCCTTCCATTAAAGTATCGGTGGATAAAGAAAAGGCCATGGAGGAAGGGCTGACTGTTGCCCAGGTTTATCAAGAGTTAGCAGGAAATATTTCTACGGAAAAAACAGCCACATCCATTACCATGGAAGGCAGCGGTTATGATGTAGTTGTGAAAAAGGGCGAAGATTTGGAAACCTCTCTGACGGATATTAAAAATTACACCTTTACCGTATCCGACAGGGAAGGAGAGGAAAAGGAAATTAAGCTTAAGGATATTGCGGAAATAACCGAAACGGAATCCCTACAGGCCATTAACAGAGCGGACCAGAAAAGATACATCGACATTACGGCAGAGCTTGAAGAGGGCTATAATGTTACTCTGGTAACGGATGCAGTAAAAAAAGAGCTGAATCAGTACCAGATGCCGCCGGGAATGACGTTGGAATTTGAAGGGCAGAACGAGACCATTATGGAATCCATGGAAGATTTGATCTTGATGATTCTGCTGGGTATTATTCTGGTTTATCTGGTTATGGTGGCTCAGTTCCAGTCCCTGAAATCCCCGTTTATTGTCCTCTTTACCATTCCGCTGGCATTTACAGGAGGCTTCTTAGGTTTGTTTATAACCGGTATGGAAATCAGCGTCGTTTCCATGATGGGATTTGTCATGCTTTGCGGTATTATAGTAAATAACGGTATCGTGTTGGTTGATTTTGTCAATCAGTTAAGGGAAGACGGTATGGAAAAAAGAGAAGCGCTGATTGAAGCGGGCAAGACCCGTATGAGGCCTATTCTTATGACTACCATTACCACGATTCTGGGTCTGATCGTTATGGCCCTCGGAACAGAGCAGGGAAGCGAAATGATGCAGCCGGTTGCCATTGTCTGCATCGGCGGCCTGACCTATGCGACCTTAATGACCCTGTTTGTAGTGCCGGTTATGTATGATATTCTTAACAGGAAGGAAATGCGGATTATTAAGGATGAGGATTTGATTGTTGAGGAATAGGATGATTAAGGATTAGAAAAAGATTTAATAAGGAACAAAATATTGAAACGGGGGCTGTTGAATCTGTCATTTTGCAACAGCCCCCGTTATTATGATAGAATCATTCTTTTATAAAATGGCCGTCCGACTCCGGTATTCCGTTTTCATCGGACAGATACCGTTCAACCTTCATGTGCAGGTCATATTTCAGTCTAAGCTCTGTAATTTTTTCCATCATTTCAGAAGCATGGTGTAAATCAATTGCCTGCTGGTTTTCCCAGCTGTCAATTAGTAAAACGGTTTCCGGGTCTGCCATGGGGAAGAAATAATCGTATCTCAGATTTCCCTTTTCTGCGCGGATTGCCGCCGCAGTCCCGCTGTTTTCCATTTCCTCGGCAAATTTTCTGGCCCCACCGTTTGTTCCGGTATAGTATATGTTGATAGTGATGCTCATGATTTTTTCCTCCGAAATTAAATAGTCTTTACTTTTATACCTTGATGGAAGTATAGCATATGGCGGATGAATTCACAATAAAGTGCTGTTGTCTTCTCAAAATTCACATGTTACAATAAAACCGTGCAAATGTTATAAAATCAAAGGGGTTAACATGAAAAATTCCGAAATCATAAAAGAAATCCGTTCGTGTTTAAATTTAAGCCAGAACGAACTGGCGGAAAAGCTGGGCGTCAGCTTTGCCACGGTAAACCGTTGGGAAAAAGGTCATTGCGAGCCTTCTCAAATTGCAATGAATGAAATTAAACGCTTATGCAGCAGCAGTGATATTGACTTTTCCCAATTTAAAGGAGCACGTATCATCAGCAGGGATGAAACGGTAACTCTTTATCACGGTTCAAAATCAGGTATCAGAGGAACGATTGCGCCTGTCAGCCGGGTGCATTGTGATTTCGGAAAAGGATTTTATATGGGAACAGACCGCACCCAGCCCCTTACCCTGATTTGCAATTATCCGAAAGCTAAAATATATACTTTAAGCGTCGACTTATCCGACCTGAAAATTCTTGATGTGGAAGCAGGGTTAGACTGGGCTTTGTTAGTTGCATTTAATCGCGGGAAAATGGATTTTGTAAAAAATTCTTCTATTTACGATCGGTTTAAAAATCTGGCTGAAGGCTGTGACATGGTTATGGGATATATAGCGAATGACAGAATATTTGTTGTTCTTGACAGATTTTTTAACGGAGAGATTACGGATATTGCCTTGATTCACAGTCTTTCCGCTCTCAAACTGGGAAAACAATATGTTGCTTTAACAAAAAAAGCATGCCAAAAAATAAATATAATTGCAGAACAGGAGATTTCTGAAGAGGATAGGGGTAAGCTAAAAACGGAAAGTGAGACAAATCGTTTGAAAGGAATTGCAATGGCAAATGAAATCTGTCGAAAATATCGTCGGGAAGGACGATTTTTTGATGAGATATTAGAGGCAGGTAAATAACATGGCAAATCTTAGTTTTGAAAAGCGTCAGCTCTGTGACATACAGGGCCGGCTGTTTGAACTGTCATTTAAGAACGGGTATGACAGCTTTGAATTTATAAAGGCGTTTATGAACAGCCGGGCGGCGGTTTCCCTGGATGATACCTATGACCGTTTGCAATGGGCCGGAGAGGAATATATTCTTGAGGAGTTGGTTGAAGAAACAGGCGGACTGAAAAAAGCAGGTATTCTTTATCCGATGGAAGTCATGTATTGGACAGGTTATACTTATCGATTCTGGCACTATTATATGAATGAAAGCAGTCAGGAAATATATAAGATTGTCGATGGCAGAATAATGAATGAATGTTTTCCCGGATTTCATACGTTGGATGTTGAAATGGCAGTTGATAATTTAAAAGAGATTTACCTGCAGAATTGCAGTACGGATTCATTTTAGAGCCAGGTATTCCGGGCGTAAATAACGGGGAAATAAAAAAGAGAGGAAGTGGGATCATGGAAGCCAGAGAGATTTTGGAACAGGTAAAGGCAGGAAAAATCAGCATAGAGGATGCGGAAAAGTTTTTTAAAAAACAGCCCTTTGAGGAATTAGGCTATGCGAAGCTGGATTCCCACAGGGAGATCCGTTCCGGCTTTCCGGAGGTTATTTTCTGCAGCGGTAAGCCGGATGAGTATCTGGTGTCCATTTATAAAAAGATGTATGAGGCAAATGGAGAAGCCTTCGGGACAAGGGCCGGCGTCCATCAGTTTGAACTGGTAAAGGAAGTCATCCCTCAAATATCTTATGATGAAGTTTCCCATATTCTGAAAATTGAAAAAGAAAATAAGGAAAGAACCGGTAAAATAGCAGTTTGTACCGCAGGAACGGCGGATATTCCCGTGGCGGAGGAGGCTGCCCAGACGGCGGAATTTTTCGGTTCTGCAGTGGAGCGGATTTATGATGTGGGAGTCAGTGGAATTCACAGACTTTTTCACAGACTGGATACCATACAGGAGGCAAACTGCGTGGTGGCGGTTGCAGGAATGGAGGGCGCTTTGGCAAGCGTAATCGGAGGCCTTGTAAGCAATCCGGTTATTGCGGTTCCAACCTCCATAGGATACGGAGCCAGCATGAACGGCTTATCGGCGCTTTTAACCATGATTAATTCCTGCGCCAACGGCATTGCGGTCGTCAATATTGATAACGGCTATGGTGCGGGATATATGGCGACCCAGATAAACAGACTTGCTGTAAAGGGGCAAAAATAAATGGAACATTATGAGGAGAAGTGTAAAAAGCTTTTTCATATTTTAGACGAAATGACAAAAGAAAATACGGCGGTTGCCTTTTCGGGAGGAGTGGACAGCAGTCTTTTATTAAAGCTGTCATGTCTTAAGGCAGAAAAGCATGGGACTTTTGTTTATGCCATTGCCGCCCATACGGAGCTTCATCCTTCGAAGGATCTGGAAATCGCAGAAAAAGTAGCGGAGGAATCGGGAGCGGAGTTTATTGTGTTAAAGTTGCGGGAGCTTAAAGAGGCGGATATTGTCAATAACCCCGTTGACCGTTGTTACCGTTGTAAAAAGCTTTTGTTTCAGGAGATAAAAAGAAAAGCCGAGGAGTTGGGAGCAAAGGTATTGATTGAAGGCACCAATCTGGATGATACAAAAGTATATCGCCCGGGACTGAAAGCCATTGAGGAATTGTGTGTAAAAAGTCCTTTGAAGGAAGCCGGTTTTACTAAAGAAGAAGTGCGGAAGTTAGCAGAGGCTTACGGTATATCTGTGGCGGACCGTCCTTCCACACCCTGTCTTGCAACCCGTTTTCCATACGGAGCTGTTTTGAGTGTGGAAAAAATGAAAAAGGTAGAACAGGGAGAAGCCTTTTTAAAAGAGCTGGGGCTGTACAATGTGAGACTGCGGGTACATGAAGAAACAGCACGTATTGAAGTGGATGAAAAGGATATGCCAAAGCTTTTGGAGAACAGGAAAGAGGTTGTGGAATTTTTAAAAGGCCTGGGGTATTGGTACATAACGCTTGATCTGGAAGGATTCCGCTCGGGAAGCATGGATATAGGAATAGAAAATAAGGCTTAGAAGTTAAAGACAGAATGAAGCAGAGAGGAAAAGATATGGCAAATACATTATATTTAGAATGCAATACAGGAATCAGCGGAGACATGAGCGTTGCCGCCCTTTTGGATTTAGGTGCGGACAGAGATGTGCTTATGAAGGTATTAAACAGCATTCCTGCAAAAGGCTTTGAGGTAAAAATCAGCCGGGTAAAAAAAGCGGGAATCGACTGCTGTGATTTTGCGGTTTTGCTGGATAAAGACCATGAGAATCACGACCATGATATGGAATATCTTTATGGAAAGACAGAAAATTGCGGGTGTAATCATGAGCACACACATCAAGAAGGACATCATGAACATGCACATAGTCACGATGGGGAACATGAGCACACTCATAGTCATACCCACCATCACGAACATAGAGGAATGAAAGAAATCAGGGAGATTTTATCATCCTGCGTTATGACGGAAAGGGCGAGAGCGCTTGCCTTAAAGATTTTTGAAGTTCTGGCCCGGGCGGAGGCAAAGGCCCATGGAGTTTCTCTTGAAGAAGTTCATTTTCATGAGGTAGGAGCTATAGATTCCATTGTGGATATTGTAGCGGCAGCAGTATGTCTGGATAATCTGGATATTACAAAGGTAATTGTCCTAAGGTTGTGTGAGGGAACAGGTAGTGTAAGATGCCAGCACGGAATATTGCCCGTACCGGTTCCTGCCGTGGCAAATATCATAGAGGCCTATGGTCTGCCGGTGCAGTTTAGTGACACAAAAGGAGAATTGATAACCCCTACGGGAGCGGCTATTGTGGCGGCAATGGAGCCTTCTTACAGCCTGCCGGAGCGTTTTACCATACAGAAAATCGGAATGGGCACCGGAAAAAGGGCTTATGAACGTCCCAGTATTTTAAGGGCTATGTTGATCAAAGAAAAGACAGAAGAAAAAGATACGATTTATAAGTTAGAGAGCAATATTGATGACTGCAGCGGCGAAGCTCTGGGATATGTCATGGAGGAATTGTTAAAAGCGGGAGCAAGGGATGTGCATTACATTCCCGTTTATATGAAAAAGAACAGACCGGCATGGATGTTAAATGTAATCTGCTTAAAGGAAGATATTGAAAAATTAGAATCCGTTATATTCAAAGAAACCACAACCATTGGCATCAGGAGAGTGGAAATGGAGCGGACTGTACTGAAAAGAGAAATAAAAAAAGTACAGACGGTTTACGGGGAAGCGCTGGTAAAGGTCTGTATGACAGAAGGACAGACCCGGTATTATCCGGAGTATGAAAGTGTTGTGAAAATATGCAGGGAGAAGGGATTGCCCTATCCTGAGGTTTATGAAAAAATAGCGGAACAATGTCGTTAATATTGTTCGGAGCGCCTGTGCTCTTTAGAGTACCTATGTTTTTAAATGTTGAGAACAATAAATGTTTTCGAATCAATAAATAAAATTACAGGAGGAAAAGCATATGCATATGGCAGATGCCTTATTGGCACCGGCGGTAGCAGGAACCATGTATCTTTGTTCCGGCGCTGCCACGGGTTATTCAATTAAAAAAGTGCGGGCATTAAATGAGCCGGAAAAAATTCCCACAATGGGAGTGATGGGTGCTTTTGTATTTGCCGCCCAGATGATTAATTTTACCATACCGGGAACAGGTTCTTCGGGACATTTGTGCGGAGGAATGCTTTTATCTGCAATTCTTGGGCCGGAAGCAGGATTTCTGACCATGATAGGGGTTCTTCTGATACAATGTCTTCTTTTTGCGGACGGAGGAATTCTGGCTTTGGGGGCGAATGTCTGGAATATGGCGTTTTACGGCTGCTTTTTAGGCGGCATGGTTATCTGGAGCCGGATAATGAAAAAGAGTATGTCCAAGAGAAAAATAATGGCGGCTTCTGTTATCGGGTGCATATTGACCTTGCAGCTTGGGGCGCTATCCGTCAGCTTGGAGACTCTTGCATCAGGAGTCACGGAACTGCCCTTTGGGATATTTGTGGGGGTTATGCAGCCTATCCATCTTGCCATTGGTCTGGTAGAAGGACTGATTACGGCATCAGTTTTGATATTTATTTATGAAGCGAGGCCGGAAATGCTTTGGCAGTATGAATCGTCAGGTCAGACAGAAGGAAAGTTTTCACGAAGGAAAACTCTTGGAATCCTTGCTGTAACCGCGCTGGTTATCGGAGGCTTATTCTCTCTGGCGGCATCAGCGCTGCCCGACGGATTGGAATGGTCTATGGAAAAAGTAGCCGGAAGCGCAGAATTAACGGCGGCAGGAGAAGCCTATGAAACAGCTGCCAAAATACAGGAAACAACAGCTCTTTTACCGGATTATGGCTTTAAAACCGGGGAGTCGGCTGCAGGGACTTCTTTTTCAGGTATTATAGGTGCGGTTGTGGTAATCGGTCTATGTGTGCTGTGCTGTTATACATTAAAATTGTTTAAAAGGAAAAAGCAAAAGGAAGAGGCAGCATGAGTAAACTGCAGCAGGCGATTGACAATTTACATGAGGCAGACCGGGAAGCAGCCAAACGAAGCGGCAAAAGCCGGATTCATCCGGTTTCCAGACTTTGTGTGTGCATGGCGTACATAGGGATTGTGGTTTCCTTTCACAAATATGATGTAACGGGACTTCTCGGTATGTCTCTCTTTATTATCATAACAGGGATTTTAGAAGATTTATCTTTTATAAGGGGATTTCAGAGAATCAAGTATATCCTGGTTTTTGTAGTGCTTTTGGGAGCCGTGAATCCTTTCCTGGACAAAGGGATTGTCATGCAGACCGGAAGCATTGCGGTTACAGGCGGAATGCTCTCTATGATAACTTTGTTAATAAAAGGAATACTGACAGTATATTGCGCATACCATATGTTTATGTGTACGGGAATAGAACAGCTTTGCAGGGCTCTTCGGTGCCTAAAGGTTCCCAAAGGCGGAGTTACGGTTGTTTTACTGATTTACCGTTATATCATCGTTCTTTTAAAAGAAATACAGAGGATGTCCTTAGCGTACCGGCTGCGTGCGCCGGGACAGAAGGGAATCCATATCAAGGCGTGGGGGTCTTTTGCAGGACTCTTATTGTTAAGGAGCATGGAGCGGGCGCAAAACGTATATGACAGTATGCTGTTAAGGGGTTATGACGGAGAATTCCGTTATGAAATCCTGGGGCAGGAAAAAACCGGAAAGGGCCTGAGCATAGCTTATACCGCCGGCTGGATCGGAATATTTATTTTATTGAGATGCTTTCCGGTTGTTCAAATGGTTGGAGATATGATTATTTCCCCGGGCAGGTAATTAGTCCGGTGCTTAACGGTCGTTTTTCGGATTTATGGATCGTTCATAGAAAACAGATTTTCATTTAATGCATGTACTGTTTGTGCAACAGCGTAATCGAAGATTGGAATGGAGATTAAATATGGTAAATTTAGACCATCTGACCTTTACTTATGACGGAAACAGGGAAGTGCTTTCGGATATAAGTTTTCATTTAAAGGCAGGGGAGACCGTAGGGTTAATCGGTGCTAACGGAGCGGGAAAATCTACGCTTTTAAAAATTCTGACAGGATTGTTAACGGATTATAAGGGACAGGTAAAACTTGACGGTATGGACGTAAACAAAAAAAATCTGGCGGCGGTCAGGGAAAAAACGGGATATGTTTTTCAGGATTCCGAAAGCCAGCTGTTTCTTTCCACCGTATATGAGGATGTGGCGTTCGGTCCCCGTAATTACGGTTATTCGGAAGAGGAAGTACAAAAAAAGGTAATGTCGGCTTTACAACAGGTGCATATAGAGGAGTTAAAGGACAGGCCCATTTACCGTATGTCCGGCGGACAAAAAAAGCTGGCGGCAATTGCAACCATTCTTTCCATGGAACCGGAGGTTATACTTTTTGATGAGCCTTCCGTGGGGCTTGACCCGAAAAACCGGAGAAACCTGATAAATATCATCAACCGGATAGGCGGTTTAAAAATCATTGCCTCCCATGACCTGGATATGATTTTTGATACCTGCGACAAAACAATTCTAATTGAAAAGGGGAAATTGATTTTTTATGGAGAAACCGCAAAGATTCTGACTGATCAAAGGCTGTTGGAGGAAAGCGGTCTGGAGCTGCCTTTGTCAATGCAGATAAGAGACGGAAACAGGAAAATAAATACGTAACTGTTGTTTGCTTTTTGGCACTTATTAAATTCTTTATTCTTCGTCCGTATTTGCTATAATGGCAATGAAGGAGTGATTTTTATGAATACGGATATTATATCGAAATACTTACAGTTTCTGCGTAAAAGTTATAACTATACCCAGGATGATTTGGCAAAGAAATTAGACATTTCACGGCAGGCAGTTTCGAAATGGGAAACAGGAATAACGATTCCTGATATAGGGGTTTTACTAAAAATTTCCAAACTATATAACATTACCATAAATGACATTTTAGAACCTAAGATCCAACCGCAAAGGATAAAGGATTTTGAACAGATATCGGCAATTCCCGAGACGGAGTTAAAAGAAGCATTAAAATATTTTGACAGCGATTCCCTTGTGATAGCTTTAATGGGAGCATCGCCTGAAATAAACAGTTTTTGTGAAAAAATTTTTCCTGAAATAGATTTTGAAACCACAAGAAACAGCATTGGAAGGGTTAGAATTGAAACGGTTGAAGAGATGCAGAACCAAATTATTTCTATGGTAAATTTGCAAGCTATTGATGAAATATAATTGTTTGGCAAAATTAATTTTTTACGTATATAAAGAAATGCAGCGTCAGAGTGTATAGAAAATCGGTCTATACGCTCTGCTTTTATATAAAGAAAATCTATAAGTAAAATTTCTGACTATCCAACAGATACCGGTTATGTGAATACGAAGATTTTTAAATAAAAAATGTGACAAAAGAATGAGGCCATGCGTCTTATAAGTGAGATCTCAAAAAGAGCAGGAAAAGAGGTACAAAGATGGCGGATATTATGGAATTGTTTCAAAGGTATAAGAATGATGTCTACCGCTTGGCAGTCAGCTATACTCATTCCATACAGGAGGCGGAGGATGTATGCCAGACGGTTTTCTTAAAGCTGATGGAGCAAAAATCCATTACGCCGGGTAAGGAAAAGGCATGGCTTTTACAGGTAACGGCAAATCAATGCAAAAGCCTTTTACGGAGCGCCCGGTGGAGAAAAACAGAACCCTTGGGGGAAGAAGCCGTTTCCTTTGATAAGCAGGAATATGAGGATATATGGGCGGCTGTTATGAAATTAAAGCCAGGCTATAGATCAGTCATTTATCTTTACTACTGCGAGGAGTACTCCACAAAGGAAATTGCAAAGATCCTAAAAATCAAGGATTCTGCCGTTACAACAAGGCTGTCGAGAGCACGACAGATTTTGAAAGAAGAATTAAAGGAGGTCTGACTTATGCAAAAGGAAATAAAAGAAGTTTTTCATCAGGTAGAAATGCCGGATAGATGTGTACTGAACATTGAAAAAGCTATAGAGCAGAAAAAGGAAGGTGCGTCTTTTGGCAAAAAAACAAATAAACTACCACGGTTTGCAGCGGCAGCAGCGGCAGTGGTAATGGCATTACTCTTAACGGATGGAGTCGTGTATGCCTATACGGGAAACGGAATTATCAGCAGGATAATAGCCTTTAATGGAGCCGTATTTACAAAAACAGTAGACGAAGAGGGCAATACGACCAGCGTGGCGGAGGTAAATACGGAGGAAGCAACGGCTCCTGCAGAGTATGTAGACGGGCGGTTATATTTAACGGTCAATGGAGAAAATCTGGATATTACAGAAGAGATTTCCGATACAAACGCTTATACCTATATTTATGAGGATACGGCATCCGTAACCCATTACATCATTATCGGCGGAAAACCGGAAAGCTTTGGCTATGCCGAATTTCTACAGGGTGCGGATAAGGAATGGATCGGCGGCTCTTTTATAGGTGGAGAAGTGGGCGGAACCATTAATCCGGACTGGCTGCAAAAGGCTAAAGAGGAATTAAATATACCGTGGCTGTAGGATAAAAAGCTTGAAAGGAAGTCATAAGAGATGAAAGAAATAAGTTATTGGAGATTTACCGGAGGGAAATTTGTCGCAGCGGTTCTGATCATGGGATGTATACTTGCCGGCTGCAATGCTCCGTCTGTTAATACAGGAGATATAAAATCCGATATGCCGGTTAAAGAGGCAGAATTGAATGTAGGGGCTGCAAATATGGATGTCATGTCGGTTGTGCCGGATCCCGCTGAGCCCTCCGGCAGTGAAAAGGAAGCCTTGCCCAAGGTAGCACAGTTAAATCAGGATTTGTTTGACGGTTCTGATATGGATCTTTGGATTGGAAAAGATGAAACATTGATAGCCTTAAAAAAAGACACCCTGTATCTTTATGATATGGCCGGAGCCGAAATCATTGCGGAGAAAAAAACCGAGCAATGGTTCATGCAAAATATGTATCCTTGTAACGATGGCTTTTGTATGATAGGATCTCTTCAAAATAATTTGAAAAATGAGGATGTCCGGGGTAATGAGCCATTTGTGATGGAAGTAACAGATGATGATAGAACCATGCTGGCAGTTTTTTACAATCGTTCTCTGGAAGAAACAAACCGGCTAGTGCTAAATGATATAGTGGAATATCCCGATGCCACTGTATGGAGCGTATCTCCTGATGCATCCATGCTTGCTTACTTCAATCTCTGGGATGGCCTTTGCATCTATGACTGCAATCAAAAAACCTGTAGACAGTTACTTGATTTTTCGGGTTCACGAGAAAAAACTTCAAATTTACTGGCAATTGACACTTTGTTTTTTGATGAAGAAAGACAGCAGCTGGTATTTACCGGGGGAACCGACAAAGGAAATATGACTGTTGAATCCTGGGGGTCTGTCAATTTGGACGGAACAGGGTTTGCAAATCATATTTTTGAAAAAGATGCAGGGATGGCAGCGGCTTACAAAAACGGAAAACTGTTACTTGGAGAAGACAGTCTTGCATTTGAAAAAATAATGGGTTATGCAGATATCGTTGCAAAAGAAGAAAAATACAGTACAGATATCGAAGGAGGAAATGGTATAGGCGGGCCGGTATTTTCTGATTCGGGAGAGACTTTTGCCGTAACAGATATCAGAGACAGTCAGGCTGTGCTGACTATTTATAATACCACGGACTTCTCAAAAATTTACCAGGAAATCATCAGGGATGAGAATGAGGAATACTTTTACCGTATACCGCGGGTTTACTTGTTTGACAGTTTAAGAGTATGTCTTGTTTGTATGGGAGGGCATGAAAATCCCTTAAAGACAGTTCTCATAAGATATTGAGAAAGATTCTCTCAATAAAAATATAATTGCCGGTTTAGCAGAAATGAGAATATAATGAAATATAAGAAGTGGGGAAATACTGAAATTGTCGGTATTTCCCCGCTTTTTGTTTTAATTAGCTAATTATATTTAAAAAAATCAGTAAAATGATGGAAAAAGCGACATATGTCGTTGAGAGAAAGGCGAAATGTTGTGTACGATTCAAGTAGTTCATTACCTCACAAAAGCATTCCTATAGAGAATGAAATTTGAACTTTGACAAAATAAAATCTCCCCGTATGATGTATATGAGTTTAGCGACTTAATACATCAGAAAACAAAGGAGATTTTATAACAATGAAAGTAAAGTACGAAGACCGCCAGAAACAAAAAGTAATCGCAATCACAACAGATACCCTCGTAGTTGGCGTGGACATTGCTAAAAACTACCAGTGGGCAAGGTTTGTTGATTTCAGGGGCATAGAGCATGACCGTGCCCTGAAATTTAAAAACAGCAGAGGCGGCTTTGAAACCATCTTGGCAAGAATCCGGGAGATATGCAAGAAAGAAAATTTTGCAAAGGCCGTTGTCGGGATGGAGCCGACAGGACATTATTGGAAAGCGTTTGCGAACTGGCTTGAGAAACAGGATGGGATAAAAGTTGTTCTGGTGAACCCATATGCAACAAAACAGGCGAAGGAACTGGATGACAACAGTCAGACGAAGTCCGACAAAAAGGATGCGCTGACGATTGCAAAGCTGGTGAAAGACGGGAGGTATTTCGAATTGTACCTGCCCCATGACGTCTATGCGGAACTGAGAGGACTGTCCACCACCAGAACCGGGCTGAACAAGCGAAAGAATGCATTAAAGAATACCATCACGGCGGTAATGGACGAGTATTTCCCGGAGTATGAAGAAGTGTTTAAATGTCCCCTTTCAGGAAAGGCGTCCCGGCATATATTAAAGACGTGCCCGTTTCCGAAGTTCATCCTTGAACTGGGGGAAGACGGGGTTACGGATGAGATAAAAAAGGCAGTAAAGAAAACCGTTGGGAGAAAGAAGGCAGCACAGCTTATAGAGACGGCAAAGGAATCCATCGGGGTGGATTACGGGGAGGAAGCGGCAGGGCTGAAACTGCGGCTAATGCTGGAAGAACTGGAACTTCTGGAAAAACAGACAGAAGAGCTGGAAGGGCAGATGGCAGATGCACTGCATCAGACGGACTATGCGGATTTTCTTTTAAGCATAAAGGGAATAGGCATTGTGACGCTGGCAGCCTGTTTGGGGGAGCTTGGCGACCCGACAAGATTTGAGGATTCCCGGCAGATGAGCCGCATGGCGGGATATAACCTTGTGGAAGACAGTTCCGGCAAGAACAAGAGCGGGACGAAAATATCCAAAAGGGGGAGGAAGAACCTGCGGTGCGTGCTGTACCAGATGGCGCTGACAATGGTTGCGACGAATGACGAGATGAAACAACTTTATCATTACCTGAAAACGAGGGAGAAAGCCCCTCTGAGGAAGATGCAGGCACTGATCGTAGTCAGCAAGAAGATACTGGCGCTGATCCATACGCTTGCAAAAAAGAAAGAAAACTACGATCCGGGGAAGGTCTTCGGACATGTCCGCAGGGAGCAGATGAAAGCAGCTGCCTAACAATAAGGTAAGCCGGTAATGGCACGGGGACAAGGAGGAGTCCTCCATCAGCCCAAAGAGGCAGCATTTAAGCACAAGTCTG
>CAJTCE010000008.1 GCA_910574745.1 Lachnospiraceae bacterium
GATTATTGGGAATGATTACTTCATAAATTCCCTGATAAGGCGACAATGATAGCTTTAGCTGTGAATTATCTTTTAACATTGCAGAATCCCCCTTCCTTATATTTCTATTATAATGCTAACACTAAAAAAAGCCTAATTCTTTTTCAAAGAATCAGACTTTTTCAGTGCCCTTATTTAATCCGGATTTGCTGTTAGACAAATTTTCTTCAAATAAAAGAGATGAATAAAATTAAAAGTGATATAAAGTGAAATGAAAATAATTTGCAGCTTGACAATTTTCCTTCAAATAGGTAGAATGAACAAAGTTAAGAGAAATTTAATCAAAAAAGACGTTGATGAGGAATAGTAAGAGCGTATCCCGTTTCAGAGAGCTGCCGGAGGGTGCAAGGCAGTGCGGTAAAACTCCCAACTGGCCCCGGAGTTCCTTTTGTGAAATCACAGTAATGAAAGGCGGCTTATCCCGTTACAGATAATTGAGTGCACAAAGGCAGGAGCCTTATGTGAATTAGAGTGGTACCACGGAATATCTGCCCTTTCGTCTCTAGCGGGATGAAAGGGCGTTTATATTTTGCCGGTATGCGGCGTCCAAGGTTTTTACAGCCCGTCCGTCGCAGAAGATTTTTGCAATAACCTGACAATAACCAACATAAGAAATAAAGGAGAGAAAAAAGATGTCAGTACCTTACAATCACAAAGAAGTAGAATCAAAATGGCAGAAAGTATGGGACGATGAAAAAGCATTCAAAGTAGGGGAGGATTATTCCAAACCTAAATACTATGCGCTTGTTGAGTTCCCTTACCCTTCGGGACAGGGGCTTCATGTAGGACATCCAAGACCCTATACCGCTTTGGATATCGTAGCCAGAAAGAGAAGGCTGCAGGGCTATAACGTATTATATCCCATGGGCTTTGATGCTTTCGGACTTCCCACGGAAAACTATGCCATCCAGAATAAAATCCACCCGAAAACGGTTACCGAAAATAATATCAGACATTTTAAGGGACAGCTTCATGCCCTGGGATATTCCTTTGACTGGGACAGGGAGGTAAATACCACTGACCCGGAATATTACAAATGGACCCAGTGGATTTTCTTAAAGCTGTTTAAGGCGGGGCTGGCTTATAAGTCGGAAATGCCCATTAACTGGTGTACTTCCTGTAAAGTAGGGCTTGCCAATGAAGAAGTGGTAAACGGCGTTTGTGAAAGATGCGGCTCCGAAGTAGTCCGTAAGGTAAAAAGCCAGTGGATGTTAAAGATTACCGAATATGCGGATAAATTAATAGAGGGACTTGACACCGTTGATTATATTGAACGGGTTAAGGTTTCCCAGAAAAACTGGATTGGAAGAAGCCAGGGCGCGGAAGTTGATTTTATTTTAGCGGATACGGAGGATAAATTAAAGATTTATACCACAAGGCCGGACACCTTATTCGGCGTAACCTATATGGTTGTTTCCCCGGAGCATCCTGTTTTGGATAAATACAAGGACAGAATTAAAAACTGGGATGCTATTACGGCATACAGGGAGCAGGCGGCAAAGAAATCCGACTTTGAAAGAAGCGAGCTTGCAAAAGAAAAGACCGGCGTCTGCATTGACGGACTGATGGCGGTCAATCCTGTAAATAATACAAAAATTCCCGTTTATGTTTCTGATTACGTATTGATGAGCTATGGAACCGGCGCCATTATGGCGGTGCCTGCCCATGATGAAAGGGACTGGGAATTTGCTAAGAAATTCAACCTGCCCATTATTGAGGTTGTCGCAGGCGGTAACGTACAGGAAGAGGTGTTTACGGACGTTGCCACAGGAAAACTGGTAAATTCCGATTTCTTAAACGGTCTGGAAGTTGCGCAGGCAAAGGAAAAGATTGTTGAATATCTGGAAGAAAAAGGAATCGGTACGGCGAAGGTAAATTATAAATTAAGAGACTGGGTATTCTCCAGACAGCGTTACTGGGGCGAGCCTATTCCTATTGTACATTGTGATAAATGCGGTTATGTGGCTGTTTCCGAAAGCGAACTGCCCTTAGAGCTTCCCGAGGTGGAGAGCTATATGCCTACAGATACGGGAGAATCCCCTCTGGCAGCTATGACGGAATGGGTAAACACCACCTGTCCCTGCTGTGGCGGACCGGCAAAAAGGGAAACGGATACCATGCCCCAGTGGGCCGGCTCTTCCTGGTATTTCTTAAGATATACCGATCCTCATAACAAAGAGGCATTGGCAAGCAAGGAGGCTCTTGATTACTGGATGCCTGTAGACTGGTATAACGGCGGTATGGAGCATACCACGCTGCATCTGCTTTACTCGAGATTCTGGCACAGATTCCTCTATGACCAGAACGTGGTCAACACACCGGAGCCTTATCAGAAGAGAACCTCCCATGGCATGATTCTCGGAGAAAACGGCGAGAAGATGAGCAAGTCCAGGGGAAATGTGGTAAATCCCGATGATATTGTGAGGGATTACGGCGCGGACACCCTGCGTACTTATGAAATGTTTATCGGCGCTTTTGATTTAAGCGCGGCATGGTCCGAAAACGGTGTAAAGGGCTGTCGGAGATTTTTGGAACGTGTATGGAAATTACAGGATATTCTGACAGACGGAGAGGAGTATTCCGACGATCTGATGACAAAGATGCACCAGACCATCAAGAAAGTATCGGGAGACTACGAAAACTTAAAATACAACACTGCCATTGCAGCCCTTATGACCTTACTGAATGATGTGGCAAAGAAAGGCTCCATCAATCGGGCGGAATTTAAAACCTTCCTGGTTTTATTAAATCCTGTGGCGCCGCATATTACGGAAGAACTGTGGGATGCCTGCGGTTATGAAGGAAGAATTTACCAGACGGTATGGCCTGAATATGATGAGGCAAAAACCGTGGAAGATACGGTTGAAGTGGCTGTCCAGATTAACGGAAAGACCAAAACGGTCATTGCCGTGGCAAGGGATATTGCCAAGGAAGACGCCATTGCCAAAGGAAAGGAAGCCCTTGGGGATAAGCTTTCCGGTAATATAGTAAAAGAAATTTATGTTCCGGGAAGAATTATTAATATTGTGGCAAAATAAAAAAGAAACAGGCAGGACGGAAAAATAAACCGGTACAGTTCGGAGCGGCTGTCATGAAAAAAAACAAAACAGAAGGCATATGTGTTCTATGAAAGAAATACATGTCCTTCTGTTTTCTTTGATAAGAATATGTGTAATCTGATAAAAAATATTGATTTTGTAAATAATCATGGTTTATTTACCGGTTCCCGATTTGAATTTCTGCAGCATCATATCCATTCTCCGGACTTCTTCCGGTGTGCTGTATTTTTTCAAAGCGGCAATGATCGTTTCCATTTCCTCGCTGGAAAATGAGATATTTTCTTTCCGCGCACGGTTTGCCAGAGCCAGCAGAAAGGGCAGCTTTTCCTTATCCTTTAAGCCGTTCATTTCAAATACCAGTTTTTGGAGAAAATCCAGTTTGGAAGAATCAATATTTTTTAAAGATGCATCCTGCATCCAACTTTGATTTGTCATAGCGCCTCCTTAAATATCAGTGGAATTATTGACCTGAGAATTAAACATATCAAACATAAAAAGCTGGTCCTCGCTTAAAAAGCCTTTTAAAATATCCATATAATTGTCCTCCGACTGCTCTGTGCCTGTATTTTGTGACATCATTTCCAAAATGGGGCGCATCTGCTTAAACTGTTCCATGGTCTGCAGCATATTTTTGATTTTCTGCAGGTTTGCTTTGTCATTTTCATTTATATAAGGCATGATGCTCTGGAAATATTGGTCCAGGGATTTGACATCCAGGGAATAATTGTTGTCTTTTTCGTGAAAGCTGCCGGAAAAATTCAGCTTCCCTGCGGAGCTCATGGTGTACCGGAGTTCCAGAAACTTAATATAAACAGCCAGAAAAGAGCGGTAAACCGGAGGCAGAAGAGGCATTGCCAGCTTTAACATCTGGATTTGCTGGTTGGTATATAAAGTATCGAATGCATAAATGGCGTTTTGATCCTGATCCATCACATACTGTCCTCCTTTGTTTTTTTATTATCTTATTTTATCCCTTTTGGGAATATGCCTGCCGAAAGAAAGAAAGGGGCTTATGCGCCCCTTTCAAAAGATTTTTTAGCAGCATCCGTTGCCGCCGCCGCAGCAACTTAAGATAAGTAAGATGAAAATAAGGCTTTCGCATCCGCATCCGTTGCCGTTGCCGCCAAATAAGCTGGTGCTGCCACATCCGCAGCCGTTTCCATTGCCGTTACCGCAGATACATAATAAGAGAATCAGCCAGATTAAGCTTCCACATCCGTTATTGTCGTTTCCGCATCCGCACTGGCTTGCTGTTAAATCACTCATAATCGAGCCTCCAAAATTATTTTTTATGCTTTATACTATGTGGGCAGTTTGTCCCGAGTTACCGCAATATTCAGGAAAATTATTTTTTTGCCGGGAAATATTGGTTAAAAAAATGCGTACAATATGTTGGAAGGGTCTTGCATATATTTCAAGATATAGTAAAATAGAAATAGTGTAAATAAAATTGAGATAAGTATGTGCAGAATGGAGATTATGAAGATGTCTGTGCAAAATTATATAGAAGCAGACCAAGAAAAAATCAGACAGCTTAAGCGGAAATATGATTTGTCGAAGGATGCGGATGTACTGGCGCTTTTTACCGCACTTCAAAGCGGGGAAATACAATTTGAGTCTTCCGAAGGAAGGCAGTTTGATGATATGATTTATGAAAAGGCATCTGCAATCAAGGACAGGGAGAAGGAAATAAGGAGGAATGCTCCCGGCAAGTCTCCGGCAAAATCAGACGGAACCAAAGGAAAAAATAAGAACAGACCGCCAAATAAGAAAACAAAAGTAAAAAAAGTGGTAGTCCTTACCAAAAAAGAGATGGTCCTTCGCCGTATTGCCATGGGGGTGCTTCTTCTTGTGGCGATATCCTGTTTAGGATATTTCAGCTTTTATTGCTATGAGGCTGTCAAGGTAGACAGGGAAAATAAGCGTTTGGCCAGAATAAAAGAAAATGAAACGGTAAACAGCATGTATAAGGATGAGGTTGTTGAGGCTCAGGTGGGAGAGGAAACCAGGTATTTTAAAGTGCTGGAACAATACAAATCTCTTTATCATCAGAACCAAAACCTAATCGGATGGCTGAAAATTGCCGATACAATAATTGATTACCCTGTGATGCAGACCGGAGATAACGATTATTATCAGAATCACAATATAAATCTGGAGGAAGACAGAAACGGGGCTTTGTTCATGGATACGGATTGTGACATTAAAGCTCCCAGCACCAATTACATTATCTACGGACACAACATGCGTTCGGGAAAAATGTTCGGCTCCTTAGACCAGTATGCAAATGAAAAATTTTACAGGAATCACAAAATCATTGAATTCGATACCATTTATGAAGAAGGAACCTATGAGGTAATGTATGTATTCCGTTCCCGGGTGTATCAAAAGGATGAGGTGGTATTTAAATATTATCAGTTCATTGAAGCTTATTCAGAGGAGGAGTTCAATTCCAACATGAATGAAATGGCGGCGGTATCCCTGTATGATACGGGAGTGACTGCCAGCTATGGAGATCAGCTGCTTACATTATCCACATGTGATTACGTGGAGGAGGACGGGCGTTTTGTAGTAGTTGCAAAGCGTATAGAATAATAGAAGGAGAATGATTATGGCTAAGAAAAAGGTGGAAAAACCAAACAAAAGGTCAAATAAAATAAGGAGAACAATTCTCGGCACCTTATCGGGAGTTTTTATGATATCCGCGTTAATTGTAGCGGCAATTCCCGTAAAGGATGTAAGAGCGGTGGATGAGACGGATGCTTTTACCGAAAACAGCACCATCACAAATCTGCTTAATCTCAATGATGATGCCACAAACGGTATTCCAACATATACGGGATCCAATGTGTTTTATCAGGATGACGGAAGGTTTGGAGTTGCCCGTCTTACCAATACGACGCCTACCCAGGGAGTTATCGTATATTACAACTTAAGCGCCCAGGGAACCGGAAACTTAAACATTCCTACGGAGATTAAAGCGTGTCAGTATGAATATGATCCTAATTACGGAAACGGGGAGAACTTTTTAAGACCGGTTTACCAGAATACCACAAGCAACGGAAGCGGTGGCAGTATTGACGGTAATGTGGAAGGGTATCTTTATTATGCCCCTGATGTTGAGGTTTCTGCCAATTCGATTCCCGAGGATGTAAATCCTGCCGATACCAGGCTGGTACCCTGCTATACAGGCCGTACAGGCGAGAATGATAAAGCAAACCAGGATTTATGGGAGGGACGTACTTTATATGATAAAGACGGGCATGTACATAGCCAGCTGGTTGTTCCCGTAAATTATATTGGAAGCACAAGATGGGTTCTGGAACTGACAGAAGGCAACCGTGCTACAGGCCACTATGCGACCGCAACAGACGGGGAGACGGGAGTATTTGCCGGAGCCACCAATTTCAGCAATCTGAATATACCGGACGGAATTATGGCCATAGGAGATAATGCCTTTAAGGGCTGTTCCATGGTTTCCGTGTCCATTTATAATGTAAAGGCTATCGGGCACCATGCTTTTGACGGTTGTATTTCCTTAAACAGGGTGTCATTAACCCAGTTGGAATCAACCAGCTTAAGCAGAATCGGAAATTATGCGTTTGCCAACTGCAGTGCCTTATCCAGTATTGATATTCCCGATGATGTAGTAACCATCGGAAACGGCTGCTTCATGAATTGTGTTTCCATGAGTGCAGCAAATCTGTATGGCCACGATACGACAGATGAGAACGGAGAATTAGTTGAAGCATGGGGAAATACCAGACTGACAGGTATGGGAAACGGGGCTTTTTACGGCTGTTCCAGACTGCGTTATGTGTATCTGCCCAGAAATTTGAGCGTCGACAGTGTAGAGAAATGGTTTTACGGCTGCTCCAGCATGAGTCAGCTTTCATTGCCGGAGATGGCATCAGGAAACTTTAAAGCTAATAATGTAACAGGCTGCAGCGGACTGTCTATTGTAACGGTACCCAATAATAATATGACTTTTGACTGTGAGCACTCATTAGAGACCTATTGTCCCGGAGAAGAGGGCTGTACTTTTAGCGTGGCTAACCTGGGCTCTGAGCTTCCTATAGGGGATTCCTCTTTAGGAGACAGATTTATCATGAAGTGTAAACGTAATTCAGAGGCATACAGATATGCGTGCCGTCATGAGTACACTGTGGGATGGACGGATGACGGATTTGAAGGAACTTATGAAAGGGTAAAGGACAATTGCTGCTTTATTATTGATAGTGACGGTAATTTAACAAATCTTCAGCGCTATGACACAACAATTGCGGCCCCGATCTTAAACATTCCTGACAGAATCGGCGGTCTTACCATCAAGACGCTGGATACAAGTTTCCTGAATGCTTATGACCAGAAGGCAAATATTGAATATGTTCATATTCCGGAGTCTGTCACAACTATTGGAAGCAGAGCTTTTAACGGATGTGAAAAGTTGGCGGAGGTAGAATTTGCCAATGCCATGACGGTAGAAGAAATCGGGGATGAGGCGTTTTATACCCAGACCAGCCAGAATATCCAGCTGCGTTTTGTGGGAGTCATCAGCCGTGACAGCGTAGAAAGTGAACCTTTCAAATACGCAATGCAGGTTTCCAACAGTTATACAGACCCTAACAATACTTACGGAGCAATGTATATCCACTATACAAACCCGTTCCCTTATAATCTGCAGGTTGAACTGGTTGTGGAAAAAGATCCGACGACAGGTATTATTACAAAGGCAACCCCTACGTTGGTAGACGCTCCCAGCTACGAGGATTTCCAGTCCGGAGCAGGCGGGGCTGACGGCTGTACATACAGTCTGTCCTCCAATCCTTCCATCAGGGCGGAGCAGAATGCCATTGTCGCCAGCGCTTATGAAAAATATTACAGAGGTTCTGTTTCCGATAATTCAACTATTGTATATTCCCCCAATGAGGAAGCGGTTCTGGATGCCATTTTCAGGGTAAGTATCCCCGATGGTGTTTATAGTATGAACGCTGATGTTTATAAGGGAAATGAATACCTTAGCAGTATTATCTTGAATTCCATTACAGATGTGCCGGATGAGGCGTTTGCGGGCTGTACCAGCTTAACCTCCTTTATTATGCGTGAGTCTGATGTGGAAGGCGGAGAGAGAATCGGGGCCAAGGTTTTTGACGGTGATTCCAAACTGACTACGGTGGTATTGCCTTCTACGTTGAATGAAATTGATTCCCTTCCTTTTTACGAGTGTTCTGCACTGGAAGAAGTGAACTTCTCCGGCAGTCCTAAGTTTTCATGCAATGAAGGTATCATTTATGAAAATAAAGAGGACGGAACCCGAAAAATTGTGGAATGTTTAAAGACCCGTGGAAACAGCGTAGGTACCAGTACCTTAAACGATACGGTATTTACAAATGTATCTGAGATAGCCCCCAGCGCATTTGAAGCTTGTGATGGCATTAAAATGGTATATTTCGGAAGCGCTCCTTTAAAAGCGATTCCTGAGAAATGCTTTAATGATTGTATAAATCTGTTCTATTGTGAGGTTTCTGACCAGACAGTGGACATTGGTGATTATGCATTCCGGAATACGGCTCTTTCCGGCATTAAGATACCGCCGGCAGCACAGTTTATATCGGGTAATGCGTTTGTACAGGAGGATAACACCACTTTAATACCGGGTCTTATTATTGAATGTGAGAACCCGTCGGCTGCTTATACTTATGCAGAGCATTACGGATTTACCGTGGCTGAAATTGAGCTTCCTGAATATGAGGTAAAATTCTACAATTATGATGGTACGGTATTGTTAGACACCCAGAACGTAAAACAAGGTGCAGACGCAGTGCCGCCGGAGGCTCCGGAGAGAGAGGGCTGGGTATTTACCAGATGGTGGCCGGATTATACCAATGTAACAGCGCCTTTGACGGTTACGGCACAATATGAACCGGAGGATCCCGATGCGCCTGATGACAGGCCGGTTTATACGGTTATTTTCTACAATTATGACGGTTCCTTAAAAATCAGCACTCAAAGAGTCCGTGAAGGAGATGCGGCGATAGCGCCCGAAACGGTTCCCGAGAGAGAAGGATATACATTTATCGGATGGCTTCCGGAGTTTAACAATATTATTGAGGACACCAATGTGTATGCACAGTACAGATTGGGCAGTTCCAACCCTGACGACCCCAATAATCCTAATAACCCTGGAGACCCTAACGATCCTAATAATCCTAATAACCCCAACAACCCCAACGACCCTAATAATCCAAATGGGGGAAACGGTTCTAACGGATCAAACGGATCAAACGGTTCTAACGGATCAAATGGATCGAATGGTGGAAACGGTTCTAACGGATCAAACGGATCGAATGGAACAAACGGCGGAAACGGCAGTGGCACAAACGGCGGTAGTGGAAATAAAGGCAACGGCAACGTAAGTGGAAACGGTACGAAAAATAACAACAGTGGAACAAAAGTAAATGTAAATAAGAACGGACTTTCCAATTCCAATCTTGTTACCGCAATAGTAAACGGTTCTTCCGACGATTTTGTGGTTAAAATTACCGACAGCGAGACAGCAAGAAACGCTGTTGAGCAGGCTCTGCTAAATGAATACGGTACTCTGGATAACATCAGATATTTTGCAATGGATATCAGCCTTTATGATAAAACAGGTACTACCAAAATCCAGAATACAGACGGTATCAGTGTGACGATTACCATGCCTATTCCCGATGCCCTTGCGTCTTACGCAGGCAACAATAAGGCGGGAGCGGTTGTGGGCAACAATACGTTGGAAAAATTACAGGCCAGATTTACAACCATTGACGGAGTACCTTGTATTTCCTTCGTGGCAACACACTTTTCGCCATACACGATTTATGTGGATTTGAATAATATGTCAGCAAACGGAGGCGGCATTGACGCCACACCCGTTACAGGAGATCCTATTCATCCTAAATGGTTTTTATCCATCGGCCTTGCGCTGATGTCCATCATGATGTTCTTTATGAAAGGCAGCAAGAGAACGGTTGTTAAAGTAATTCCTGGTTAGGAGTGAGCTGCGATGAAAAAATCTATTTTAAAATTGTTGGGAACAGTATTCCTTGTGATAGCTGTTGTCCTGACTCAGATTCCCGCATCGGGAGTCAATGCGGTAAGCCCGTCCAATAACGGATTTATGATGGACGGCGACAAATTAGTGAAATATACAGGCACGGCTACGTCCGTGTCTGTTCCTAATGGTGTAAAGACAATTGGAGCGGAGGCTTTTGCAGATAATACCTCTTTGTCCTATATAACGTTTCCCAAAAGTCTTTTATACATTGAAAACGGGGCCTTTAGCGGATGCAGGTATTTAAACCGGGTAATTTTGCCTGAGGGAGTAAGAAGTATTGGAAACGGCGCTTTTGCAGACTGTGAAAATCTTTCTTCCGTTACCCTTCCGGCATCTCTTACCCAGATGGGAACCAGCGTTTTTGCCGGCTGTGATGATTTGAAAACCATTGCCATCGATAAGAAAAACCCTAATTTTTTATGTGAGGACGGCGTTTTATATAATCATGATAAGACGATCATTTACCAGGTCTTAGCGGGAAGGGAAAAGAAAAATTATATTATGCCCAGTTCCGTTGAAGAAATCAGGAAATATGCTTTCTGGGGCTGTGAAAATCTGGAATCCGTAGGCATCAGCGGCCATGTAAAACGGATTGATGATTATGCTTTTTCCAACGCCTCGGGTTTAAAAAGCATTACCATTCCCTTTAGCGTGCGTTCTATCGGCACAAAGGCTTTTGAGGACTGCAGAAACCTTGTGGATGTGAACATTCCGGTTTCGGTTACCAAGATTGACCCTACTGCTTTTGACGGCTGTTACCGCCTGAATATTATTGCCGATGAGGGAACTGTAGCGGCGGACTTTTTTGACGACTTTGAAGCAAATAATGCTTCAAGGGCGGAGTATGAAGACAGCGTATCCTCAAACACAAATCCCCATTGGATAAAGGATACCGAGGAAAAAACAGAAGAAAGAAAATCCAAGGTAAATGTTTCCGATGTGGAAAATTATGTGGAATGGGATGTGGACAGTCCGGGTGTTTTGGGAAGGTCCAAGGTGGTTTCCAGACAGGCGGTTATTTTTATGGATGCTTCACAGGGAACCGTATATAACGGAACTTTGGGCGGAAGTACGGGCGAAAGCATCAGTGGTGAAAATACCGGCGGTAATGAAGAATCGGAATCGGATTCCCAAAGTATTACAGAAGGAAATGCTATTGCTTATAAAGCTTTTTATCAGGATGATTCCCTGTTATCATTTACCTTTCCCAGAGGAATAAAAGCAATTGGGGAGCTGGCCTTTGCCAGAAGCGCTCTGACATCGGTACAGATTCCGGCCGGTGTGGAAAGAATCGGAAACGGCGCTTTTTACCATTGCGATAATCTGGCATCTGTGTCGATTCCCTCCACTGTAACGGAGATTGAGCCGGATGCTTTTAGCTATACAAAGTGGATGGATAACTGGCGTACGGCGGATATTAATAATTTTCTTGTAGTGGGAGACGGTATTCTTTTGGCGTACAAAGGAAATTCCTCCCAGGTTACAATTCCTTCTAATGTAAAACGGATTGCGTCGGGAGTATTTAAGGATCATGCAGAGATTTCACAGGTTACGATTCCCGAAAGTGTAAAGGTAATAGGCGAAGAAGCATTCATGAATTGTACAGGACTTATTAATATATCCGGCGGAAGCGCCATAACGGAGATTCGTGACAGAGCTTTTTACGGCTGTCCTATTGAAACGGTCAGAATCCCCGCAACGGTGGAGAAGGTAGGATTAATGGCCTTTGGCGGAACAAACGCTACCGACAGCATTGTGTTCCTAGGCAGCAAGATTCCCAAGGTGTCCTATGAAAAAAGTGCTACCCGTTTATCAAACGAGGATTACAGAAGCAGCTGCTTCGGGGATATTTCCGTGGCGGTTGTAAACGCAGACGTTGACCGGGATGATTTAAAGGATACGGTGTTAGACTGGAAACAGCCTGGCTTTCAGGGGCAGATATATGTTTTAAACAGCAATACAAAAGATCCCAAGGCGGAAATGATGGCGTCCACCCTTACCCTTGGCAAAACCCAAAAGCCTGATAACATTTTTGTATATGGAAAACGGTATCAGGTAACCACAACGGAAAAAACAAGCTATGCGGAGGAAACGTCCAGTGTGTCCGACAATTCCATTCAGGGGCTTATGGTAGTTGACCATGACAGCATAAATGGCAAAGATGTTGAAGTGTCGGCTAACGGCTCAACCGTGAATTTAAACGGATATCATTTTTATGTATCCAACCCGGGATTGGGAGAGTCGGATTTAAAGAAAAAGATAGAGAGCTATTACGGGACCGTAAATGATGACAATTATTTTGCTATGGATTTGTCGCTTTATGACCCTACGGATACGATACCCATTAAAAAGCTGGGTAAAAATTCCATTACGATTACCATGCCTGTACCGGCAAACCTTCTGGACAAAGAAATTTGTGTGATCAGCGGGGACGATAACGGAAATCCGGAAGTAACCTTCTGCACATGGCTGGAAAGGGATGGAAGGGAATATATATCCTTTGATGTGGAACATTTTTCTCCTTATGTACTTTACGGAGCGGAAGGAGAATTAAAGGACAGAATTGCCCAGAAGAGAAGCTTATCCTCTAATCTTTCCGGTTTGGATGATACGCCGGATACAGGAGACACTTTGGATGTTCGAATGATTCTGGTAGTGGGATTGACTGCATTAGGAGGATTTCTGCTGCTGTCAGGCTTTTTTAGGCCTGTAAGAGTCAGAAAAAAATCATAAGAAAAGATATAAAATCAATGACATAAGAAAAACTCCCGACATAATATAACAAAAACGGGAGTTTTTTTTATTGGACAGAGTAAGAGAACAGCTTCATATGAGCATGGCTTATAAAATGGGGCTGACAGGAAGAAATGTTAATGTGTGTGTTCTGGATACGGGAATCTTTCCTCATGTGGATTTTGAAGATAGATTATTGGATTTTGTTGATTTTACGAAGGGGGGAAGGGGCTGCTATGATGACAGCGGTCATGGGACCCATGTCTGCGGTATCTTAGCAGGCAGCGGCAGGGCCAGCGGCGGAAGATACCAGGGAATTGCCCCGGAAGCGGAGATTATCGTGGGGAAAATACTGGATGATAAAGGCAAAGGGAATGTTGAAGAGCTTTTTTCTTCATTGGAGTGGATTTTAAAATATAAAAGCAAGTACAAAATCAGAATTGTGAATATCTCCATAGGCATTCCTGAAAAAAGTGATTTTGTTGAAAATATGGAAAAAAGGACTCTTTTACGTGATTATATGGAAAAGCTTTATACAGAAGGCGTTCTGGTTGTTACTGCTGCGGGAAATTTTGGTCCTGCCAAAAACAGTCTGTCGATTCTGGGGGAAAGCACCCGGACGATTTGTGTAGGCTGCCATGACGGTAATATTTCTTTTCCTCACAGAAAGCGGTGTGAGAATTATTCCGGCAGAGGACCCAGCGTTTTTTCATTAAGAAAGCCGGATGTGGTAGCGCCGGGAACGGAAATTGTTTCCTGTTCCCATAGAAATGCCTTCGGTTATGTGAAAAAAAGCGGTACATCCATGGCATGTCCGATTGTCAGCGGCCTGGGAGCATTACTGATTGAAAGATATCCTCATATCCACGTTGATGAGCTGATGAACAGATTGAGAAGAGGAACCCTGGATTTGGGGGAAGCTTGGACAAAACAGGGGTATGGAATGATAGACGGAGAGAGAATATTCGGGAAAACCGTATCCTAATGCTTATTGACAGAAAAAATATGATTGTATACAATGATACAGGAGGATGGACTTAAAGGAGGATGCCTCATGAGCGATTACAATCTAAAAGAAGAGGTTACGGATAAGTATTCTCTGCGGGGCAGAGTTTTTCATAAAATCAGAGAGGACATTTTAAACGGAAAATATAAGGAAAATGATGAACTGAGAGAAGCGGCAATCGGGGAAGAGCTGGGAGTTTCCAGAACTCCGGTAAGAGAGGCCTTCAGACAACTGGAGCTGGAAGGACTGATTCGTATCGTGCCCAATAAAGGGGCGTATGTGACAGGCATTACCTCTAAAGATGTTGCGGATATTTACATGATCCGCTCTTTGCTGGAAGGCCTTTGCGCCAAGTGGGCTACAGAGAGGATTAGCCATGAACAGCTGGAGGAAATGGAAGAGAATGTGTATCTTTCAGAATTTCATGCAGAAAAAGGCCATACACAGCAGATTGCCGTTTTGGATAACCGCTTTCACGAAATTTTATACGAAGCCTGTGACAGCAAGATGCTGGAGCACTTGTTAAAGGATTTCCACCAATATGTGTATAGGGTCAGAAAGCAGACGCTGGCACAGGATTCCAGAGGAAATGCGTCGAATCATGAGCACAGGGAAATTATGGAAGCCATTAAAGCCCATGAAGGCGAACGGGCGGCGGAGCTTGCAAAGCTCCATATGCTGAAGGCCTATGAAAATATCCAGCAGAAGGGGCTGCTAAAATAAGGCAAATGGGCTATCAGTAACGTATAATAAAGAGAAGTAAAAATACAGGAAATCACTACATGCCGGATAACGGACAATATGAAAGAAAATAAACGGAGGACATGAGCAGATGGCAAAAATTGAGATGAAGACACCCCTTGTAGAGATGGACGGAGATGAAATGACCCGTATTCTCTGGAAAATGATTAAGGATGAGTTATTGTTTCCTTATATCGATTTAAAGACCGAATACTATGATTTAGGTCTTGCTTACAGAAATGAAACAGACGACAAGGTAACCATAGACAGTGCAAATGCCACAAAAAAATACGGCGTTGCGGTAAAATGTGCTACCATTACGCCTAATGCGGCACGTATGAGCGAATATAACTTAAAGGAAATGTGGAAAAGCCCTAACGGAACCATCAGGGCGGCTTTGGACGGAACGGTGTTCCGGACTCCCATTGTTGTAAAGGGAATCGAGCCTTGTGTCAGAAACTGGGAAAAGCCCATTACCCTTGCCCGCCACGCTTACGGGGACGTATATAAGAATACGGAAATCAAGGTGCCCGGTGCGGGAAAAGCCGAGCTGGTATTTACGGATGAAAACGGCAAAGAAACAAGAGAACTGATTCACAATTTTACAGGGGCAGGGATCATTCAGGGGATGCACAACACGGAGGAATCCATTGAAAGCTTTGCAAAGGCATGCTTTAATTATGCTTTGGATACCAAACAGGATTTGTGGTTTGCCACAAAGGATACCATTTCCAAAAAGTATGATCACACCTTTAAGGATATTTTCCAGGAAATCTTTGACAAAGAATACAAAGACAAATTTGACGCGGCGGGAATTGAATATTTCTATACCCTTATTGATGACGCCGTTGCCAGGGTTATGAAGGCAAAAGGCGGATTTATCTGGGCATGTAAAAATTATGACGGAGATGTTATGAGCGATATGGTAAGCAGCGCCTTCGGTTCTCTTGCCATGATGACTTCCGTACTTGTTTCTCCTTCCGGCGTTTATGAATATGAGGCGGCCCATGGAACGGTCCAGAGACATTATTATAAGCATTTAAAGGGAGAAGAGACCTCTACGAATTCCGTTGCAACCATTTTTGCATGGACGGGAGCTCTTCGCAAAAGAGGAGAACTGGACGGAATTCAGGAGCTTATGGAATTTGCGGACAAGCTGGAGCGGGCAACCATTACCACCATCGAGTCAGGCAGAATGACAAAAGATTTGGCATTGATAACCTCCTTAAAAGATGTTACAGTACTGAATAGTGAAAGCTTTATTAAGGAAATCAGAAAAACGTTAGAGGAAATGTAATTGTTATGGATTTTATATCTGTAGCTTATCTTGGCTTTTTAGGAATCTTGATCATTTTGTATTATGTGATACCCAAAAACAGGCAGTGGGTTCTGCTGCTTGTTTTTGGTATCTTTTTTTATAGCTGTTTTTCCCTGAAAATGTGGATTTTCCTACTGTTCACAGCAATTACCACCTATTTGTATGCCTTGTTTTTTTCCGGATCGAAAAAGTGGCTTTTTGGGATAACGGGCATGAATGTGCTGATCCTTTTGGGGCTTAAACTGTCGGCTTCGGGGCTTTCTTTTGTAAGGGGACTGGGAATTGAACGTTTTTCCATACTCTTGCCTGTGGGAATTTCCTTTTATACGCTGCAGACCATTGCATATATGGCGGATGTACATAAAGGCAGGACCAAGGCCCAGAAAAACTTTTTTAAATATCTTTTGTTTATTACTTTTTTTCCGCAGATTCTTCAGGGACCCATTCCCAGATATGAGGAATTAGGGGGGCAGTTGTATGAGGGAAAAGCTTTTAAAAGGGAAAATTTGAGAGACGGCGCATACCTGATTCTCTGGGGTTTTTTTCAGAAGATGGTTATAGCGGACCGGTGTAATATTGTTGTCAATGAAATATTTGGAAATTACACGGCCTACGACGGCCTTTATTTCTGGATAGGCGGCATTTTGTACAGTTTACAGCTGTATACGGATTTTGCAGGGTGTGTGGCAATTGCGTCGGGAAGCGCTAAAATGCTTGGGATTGAACTTGCCCAGAATTTTTCGCACCCTTATTTTGCTTTGTCCGTTAAGGATTTCTGGCGTAGATGGCATATTTCCTTAAGCCGGTTTTTAAAGGACTATCTTTATATTCCCTTAGGAGGAAACAGAAAAGGAAAGTTTAGAAAATACATAAATCTTATGCTGACGTTTTTCATTAGCGGTATCTGGCATGGAATCGGCACCCATTTTCTTTTGTGGGGGCTTTTGCACGGTTTTTACCAGGTTATGGGAGATGTGCTTGTGCCTGTTAAAAAAGGACTTTTGAAAATAACGGGAATGGAAAAGGGAAGTTTTGCCCATCGTTTTTTCAGCAGGCTTTTTACCTGCTTTTTAGTTATGGCGGCGTGGATTTTTTTCCGGGCGGAAAGCGCCTCCAAAGCAGTTTACATGGTCTGCCATATGTTTATGAAATGGAATCCTTGGATTTTATTCTCCGGCCAGCTCTATGCCCTTGGTCTGGCGGAGGAGGAATGGCTTTTGTTAGTTTTGTGTGTGATTCTTTTGATCATAGTGGGCGTACTTCATGAAAAGGGAGTCCGTGTCAGGAAAAGCTTTGGAAAGCAGCCTTTGGTTTTCAGATGGCTTGTATTGTTTACGGGAATCTTTGTGATTCTCATAGCCGGAATTTACGGGCCGGGATATGATTCTGCACAGTTTATTTACGGAGGGTTTTAAATGAAAAAGTGGAGTGCCCTTATAAAGTGCATAGTGTTTCTTTGTATTTTTGTCTTGTTGTTCGTGTATGTACAGGAGCTTCTCAGGGATAAATGGGCAGAAGGGGAGTACAATGTGACTACCAAGGTCAGGGGGTTTTATGAGGAAGAGGAAAATACCCTTGATGTGGTTTTTATAGGCTCCAGTCAGATGTATGCGGACATGGCGCCGGCAGTGTTGTTTCATGAATACGGCATTACCTCTTATGATTTCTGTGCCAATGAGCAGCCCATGTGGATTTCTTATTATTATATTAAAGAAGCCTTGAAGCGTCAGACGCCTAAGGTTATTGTTCTGGACGTATTTACCGTATACGGAGAAGATTATGAGGAGGAAGGCGTTACCCATATCAATCTGGATGATCTGCCCATGTCCTTTAATAAAATCGCAGCCATTTGCAACAGCGTGCCCGTAGGAATGCGCTATTCTTTTTTCTTCCCTTTGGCAAAGTATCATAATACATGGACAAATTTTTATGAAGGAAAGGCGGAACTGGCATTTTATCATGAAAGAGATCCCTACAGGGGATATTCCCCTTTTGTTTTTGCTGCGGATTATGAAGAAGGGGCCAAGGCGGAGGTAGTAAACCAGATGGAGTCGGAACCCATACCGGAGCGTGCCGAAACCTGGCTTCGTAAAATCATTGCCCTTTGCGAGGAGGAAAATATACCTCTTGTATTGATCAAAACGCCTAACGGGAATGCGGAAAGGCAGAAATTATATAACAGTGTTTCGGCGCTTGCAGAGGAAACAGGCACGCCTTTTTTGAATATGAATGTGCTGTTGGACGGACAGGCCCACGTTAATGTATTACAGGCGGAAAAAATATCCCTGTTAATGGGAGAATATCTTATTGCCAATTATGAGTTTGAGGACAAAAGGGAGAATCCCGAGTATGCATCGTGGGCGGAGGATGCAGAATTGTTTTACAGGCAAAAGGCCAAGTGCCGGCTGATTAGCGCTCAAACCTTTGAGGAGTATGTGTCTTTACTTGCCGACGATGATTATATTGTCTGCATCAGTGCAAAAAACAGCGGTGGACAGCCGTTTTCCACAGAAGATATTGCCTTGTTGAATGACAGCCTGCAATTGCGGTGTAAACTTGACGAAAACGCACAAGGAACTTATTGCGCAGTGATTGACGGCGGAATAGTCGTCTATGAGACTGAAATTGAAAACCAGAAAACATTGACGGAATCGGACGAGTTTACCCTGGAGGCTTCCGGCCTGAATATCTGGGTGGCTTCTCCCGGGGCGCTGCCGGACAGGTCCGCTTATATTCAGATCAACGGAACTGATTTTTCCCTGGACTGCGACGGCTTGAATATTGCCGTTTATGATAAGGTCTTGGGAGAGCTGTTTGAAATGTCGGTTCTGGATCTAAATCAGGGAATGAATCCGGTAAGAAAATAATGAAACATATTGAGACGCATGTTAAAATATGCCCTTAAAATATTAAAATGTAAAAGCAGAAAAGATATATTAGAAGAAACGGAGCTGTAATATCATGATTTTATCATGTCACGAATTATCAAAATCCTTCAATGAGGAGCTTTTGTTCTCCCATTGTTCTTTTCATATAGAGGACCAGGAAAAAGCCGCTATTATCGGCAGCAACGGATGTGGAAAAACTACCCTGGTTCGTATGATCTTGGGAAAAGAGCCTTTGGATGACGGGCTTGTTACCTTTGCAAAGGACAAAACCATAGGCTACCTGGCACAGCATCAGGAGGATATGGATTTAAGCAAAACCATATATGAAGAGCTGCTTACAACAAAGGCTCATATCATACGCATGGAGGAAACGCTGCGAAAACTGGAAGAAAAAATGCATACCGTTCAGGATGAGGAAACCTTAAAGGAAATCATGGAACGCTATGAGACTCTTACCCACAGCTTTAAGCTGGAGAATGGTTTTACCTATAAAAGTGAAATTACCGGGGTTTTAAACGGACTGGGATTTTTGGAAGAGGAATTTGACAAACCGGTTTCTACCTTGTCGGGTGGGCAGAAGACCCGGGTGGCCTTGGGAAAAATTCTTTTGATGAGCCCGGATATCATTTTTCTGGATGAGCCTACCAACCATTTGGATATGGATTCCATACGCTGGCTGGAAAACTACCTGATCAATTATAAAGGTGCCGTAGTGCTGATTTCCCACGACCGGTATTTTTTAAATAAGATTGTAGGGAAGGTTATCGAAATTGATAATCATAAGGCAACTGTTTTTATGGGCAGTTACACGGACTATTCCCAAAAGAAGCAGATGCTTCGCAACAGCTTAATGCATGCTTATTTAAACCAGCAGCGGGAGATCAAACATCAGGAAGAGGTTATCGCCAAGTTAAAGTCCTTTAACAGGGAGAAATCCATCAGGCGGGCAGAAAGCCGGGAGAAGGCCTTAGCAAAAGTGGAGGTACTAGAAAAGCCTGTAGAGGATGTAAGACAGATGAATTTTACCCTGACGCCGTCCAAGCTTTCCGGCAATGATGTGCTGACTGTGGAAAATCTGGAAAAGACTTATGATGGAAATACTTTATTTACAGAATTGAATATGGAAATCAAACGGGGCGAGCATGTTGCCGTAATCGGAAGAAACGGAACGGGAAAGACTACCATTTTAAAAATTATCAATGACCTTGTTACGCCGGAAAACGGAGTGATCAGACTGGGTACAAATGTGGAAATCGGTTATTACGACCAAGAGCACCATGTGCTTCATCCTGAGAAGACGATCTTTGATGAAATATCCGATGATTACCCCGATCTGACGGGAACACAGATACGGAATACCCTGGCGGCTTTTCTCTTTACCGGGGATGATGTATTCAAAAAGATAGAATCCTTAAGCGGAGGGGAAAGAGGACGGGTCAGTCTGGCAAAATTAATGTTATCAACAGCTAACTTTTTGATTCTGGACGAGCCTACCAACCATTTGGACATTGCTTCTAAAGAGATATTGGAGCAGGCATTAAATCATTACGAAGGAACGGTTCTCTATGTGTCTCATGACCGTTACTTCATTAACCAGACAGCCCACCGTATTCTGGATTTGGAAGGCAAAAGACTGATTTCTTATTTGGGAAATTATGACTATTATCTGGAAAAACACGGGGATATTTATGCTTCCGGCAAGGGAGTGAAGATTCTTCAAAGCAGTAAAGAGAAGGGAAAACATTCAGAAGACGGTTTTTTAGCAGCCAAGAAGCAGGAGGGGCAAAGGGATGTTAGTGAAGGAAAGCTTAGCTGGCAGGAGCAAAAGGAAGCTCAGGCAAAGAGAAGAAAGCTGGAATCTGATTTGCGGAAGGCGGAATCGGAAATTGCGGATATGGAAGAAAGACTCTTAGAATTGGATACGGAAATGGCAAAGCCTAAGATTGCCACTGATGTGGCAGGGCTGACCAGGCTGTCAAGGGAAAGGGAAGAACTTTCAGAACGGTTAGAGGAATTGTATGAACGGTGGGAAAGGCTGTCCGAGGAAAAAGAGATACTCCAAAAGGAAGATAAATAAAGTAAATACAGGAAAGAGAGAAAAGAGAAGAAGAGGCAGGCAATAAATTTTTTGACATATTTTTAACAGAAGTTTATAATAAAAATATCTTTAATTTAGGGGGCACCGATGTGGAAGAAAAAGAAATTTCACAGGCTGTTATAAGCCGTCTGCCAAGATATTTCAGATATTTGGGAGAATTAAAGGATGGGGGTACCGAGCGGATATCCTCGCAGGAGCTAAGTGAAATCATGAAGGTAACCGCTTCCCAGATCCGGCAGGATTTTAACAACTTCGGCGGCTTTGGACAGCAGGGCTACGGGTATAATGTAGAATTTCTCTATACCGAAATCGGAAAGATTCTGGGACTTCACAAAAAGCACCACCTGGTTTTAATCGGAGCGGGAAATCTGGGGCAGGCTATTGCCAACTATATGAATTTTGAGAAAAGGGGCTTTATCATAAACGGCATTTTCGATATTAATAAAGACCTAATAGGCAAAAGAGTGCGGGATATTCCGGTGCGTCCCATGGAAGAACTGGAATCCTTTGTCAAAGAACACAACGTTGATATCGGCGTGCTTGCAATTCCCAAGGAGGCGGCGGCAGATGTGGCAAAAAGACTGGTAAAGTGCGGGATTCATGCGATCTGGAATTTTGCCCATATGGATTTAAATGTTCCAAAGGATGTCCTTGTTGAAAATGTTCATTTATCCGACAGTCTTATGAAGCTGTCCTATAATATCAACCGGTGCGGGAAGCCGGAAGACCATAAGTAAGAAAGGCAGTAAAGAGGAAGAACAATATGTAATATTTAAAATGATAAGTTGAATCATAAATAAAAGAACAATAAGCGGTAGTAAGAAGGTGGGTTTATGGCAAAAAATGAAGAGGATTTTAAGGAAGCCATAGCGGGAAAAAAGCTTCCCATACTGACTCTTGATAACAAGTGGCACAGACTTTTTACCCAGAATAATCAGGACAAAGAAACGAAGAAGCTGGTTGAAAAATTAAATGACCTGGTTGCCAGACAGGGAGGACTTAATCACGAGATTAAGGATATTAAAAAGCTGAAAACCAAGCTGATGAATGAAATCGTCTCCGGTATGGACGGGAAAAGCCTGACCCCCAAGGATATGGAGGATCATAAGCGGCTGATCAATGAATGCAACGAAAAAATTGATGCCTGTCAGGACGAACTTCTGGATCTGCCAAGGGAAATCGATCAGGTAAATTACCGGCTCATGCTCCGTACCATGGCAATCTGTTATGAGGTTATCCAGAATAATACGGAAGAAATCATCAGTATAGGGGAATGGATCAGTCAGATTCGGGTAGAGTTGAAAAAAAATGTTATCAGAAGGCAGGAAAGGGAACATATGAACAAGGAATTGTATTCCTATATGCATGATATTTTCGGGCCGGATGTAATCGACATTTTTGATATGAAGTATAATCCGGGAGAAAATCCGTTAAATCATTCATCCGATAACAAATCGGAAAAAAATACGTAATGAAAAAATGCCAACGGTCAAAGCGTTTGCCGGAATCAGAAGGTTAACGGGCGGCTTTGACAAGAAAGGAGTCTGCCTTGAAATATGTTGTAACAGCAGCCGAAATGCAGTCGGCAGATTATTATACATCCGATAATCTTGGGCTACCGTCTACTGTATTAATGGAGCGTGCCGCTTTGGCGGCGGCCGATGAAATCTGCAGTCGGTTTCATACGGGGAAAACGCCTGTCAGGGTTTGTATCGTATGCGGAACAGGCAATAACGGCGGGGATGGCTTTGCTTTGGGACGCATTTTAAATGAACGGGGATATTTCGTTCATTTTTTTATGGCGGGAGATGAGGAAAAAGCTTCCAAGGCCAATGAGCTTCAAAGGAAAATCCTTTCTAATCTGGGACTTGTAGTTAGCACGGGGCAACCCGTAGAGGAATATGATATTATAGTGGATGCCATATTCGGTACAGGGCTTCGCAGGAATATAGAAGGCGTTTATATGGAATTAATAAAATCGCTAAATGAAAGGAAAGGGTTTAAAATAGCTCTGGATATTCCTTCGGGAATCTGCGCGGACTCCGGCAAGGAGCTGGGCTGTGCTTTCCGGGCTGATTTGACAGTTACCTTTGGCTTCTATAAATGGGGACAGCTGTTATATCCGGGTAAATCCTTCTGCGGGGAAGTTGTCTGCCGGGATATCGGAATCACGAAAAAGTCCTTTAACGGCCGTTCACCCATGGGCAGAATGCCCGAAAAAGAGGATATGGCATTGCTCCCGAAACGCATTCCCCACAGCCATAAAGGCACCTATAAAAGGGCCGGTATCATTGCCGGGTCCGAGAAAATGGGCGGTGCGGCGGTTTTATGTACTGCGGCGGCAATCAAGACGGGAGTGGGTTACGTAAAGGTTATGAGTCATTTTTCCAACAGGGACTTGATTTTGTCCCGTACGCCGGAGGCTTTGGTTCACATTTACGGAGATTACACTGCCCATCCTACGGAAATGCTGAGAGACTGCAGTGCCGTTGCAATGGGGCCGGGCGTAGGCGTTTCGGAAGAGACGAAGGGATTGCTGGAAGCGGTTTTTGAGAAATGCCGTTCCAACCTGATTCTGGATGCGGACGCCATTAACCTTCTGGCAAAGTATCCTTCCTTAAAAGAACAACTAAAGAACTATACCTCCAAAATAAAGGAAAAGGGCAAAAGAGTGATTTTAACGCCTCATAAAAGAGAATTTGGCAGGTTTTGCAGTATTTCTCCAAAGGAAAGCTTTGAAGCGGAGCACAAGAAGGCTTTGGAAACGGCAAAGGAATACGATATCGTCATTGTATTAAAGGATGCGGTAACGCGCATTTATACGCCGGAAGGAACGGTTTATGTCAATACTACCGGCAATCCGGGGATGTCTACGGCTGGCAGCGGAGATGTGTTAACAGGAATCATCTGCGGGCTGGCGGCTCAGATGGAGGATCCTTCCCTGGCGGCCGTGCTTTCCGTTTATATTCACGGCTTATGCGGGGATTTTGCCGCAAAAGAGGGAAACCCTTATTCCATGACAGCCATGGACATTGGGGAAGCATTAAAATATGTATTAAAAGAAGAGGCTTAGGGCTAAAATGAAAAAGATAAATCATTATGACAGGGTACGGGCGGATATCGATCTGGATGCCGTGGTTTACAACTTGGAACAGATGCATCAGAATTTAAAGCCGGAAACGAAGATAATGGGCGTGATCAAAACAGACGCCTACGGGCATGGAGCGGTACAGATAGGACGGGAATTAGAAAGGCTTCCTTATGTTTTCGGTATGGCGGCCGCCACTGCCGAGGAAGCGCTTATTTTAAGGGAATGCGGGATCAAAAAGCCTGTTCTGGTACTGGGTTACGTATTTCCTTATGCCTATGAAGAGCTTATAAAAAATGAAGTGAGAATGACCGTTTTCCGTAAGGATATGATAGAGGAAATCAATGAGTGTGCCGGAAGAACGGGAAAGAAAGCAATCGTACATATTAAAGTGGATACGGCTATGAGCAGAATCGGCGTAAAGCCTGATGAAAGCGGCCTTTCCTTTGTCAGGGAATGCCTTTCAATGAAGAATATCACTGTTGAAGGAGTTTTTACCCATTTTGCAAAGGCGGATGAAAAGGATAAGAAAGCGGTACGCACACAGCTTTCGGCTTTTCAGTCCTTTCTGGATTTATCGGATGAAGAAACGGGATATGATTTCCCCATCCGGCATTGTTCTAACAGTGCGGGGATCGTAGAATTAAAGGATGCCAATATGGATATGGTCAGGGCAGGAATTACTCTTTACGGCCTGTGGCCTTCTGAGGAAGTGTCTAGGGATATCATTTCCTTAAAGCCCGTATTATCGCTAAAAAGTCATATTGTGTATGTAAAAGAAATCTCCAAGGGAACCTGTGTAAGCTATGGCGGAACTTTTCAGGCAAAAGATGATATGCGTATTGCAACCATTCCCGTAGGATACGGGGACGGCTACCCCAGGAGTCTTTCCAATAAGGGAAGCGTGCTGATTCAGGGAAAGCGGGCGGCTGTCCTAGGCAGGGTATGTATGGATCAGTTTATGGTGGATGTAACAGACATCCCTGCTGCAAAAGAGGGGGATGAGGTTACCCTGATCGGCAGGGACGGGGAAGCTATCATAACCATGGAAGAGCTGGGAGCTTTGAGCGGCAGATTCAATTATGAACTGGCCTGTGATTTGGGGAAAAGGATTCCAAGAGTCTTTTACAGGAAGGGAAAGATAATGGATACCAAGGATTACTATGAGGATTACAGATAAAAGTTAGTGCAAAATTGGCGGATAAAGTATTATCAAAAGGATTAAAAATAGAGGAATATCAGACATAAAATAAAAAAATTTCTCTTTGAAGGTATACAACCGTAAAAATGGGCAATACTCTTTGCAAATGTTGAAAGGGGTTGTATAAGACTTGAAACGAGGAGATGTCTATTACGCTGATTTAAGACCTGTGGTAGGATCGGAGCAGGGTGGAATAAGACCTGTTGTCATAGTGCAGAACGATGTGGGAAACCGTCACAGTCCGACTATTATTGTTGCTGCGGTAACTTCCCGGCTAAATAAAGCAAAGCTGCCTACCCATATTGAACTTTCCGCAGACAGATACCATATGGTAAAGGATTCGGTTATTTTGTTAGAGCAGCTTCGAACTATTGATAAATCCCGTCTGAAGGATAAAATATGCCATTTGGACGAAGACATTATGGGACGGGTGGATAAGGGCCTTAGAATCAGTCTGGAGCTTCATACATAAGAGCTTTGTTGACGAATGCCATACAAAATGATATATTCTAATTCATGGCGATAGAAATTTGTGTAAATCTAAATTCTATTGTCTGATATTTGTTAGAAGGAGAAAAAAAATGGATGATGCCATGTGGACTGTCAGCGTTCTTGCATTTTTATTTTTGCTGGCAGTCGAGGTAATATATTATGGATTTGGTTCGGCAATCCAGAATCTGAATCTGAATCAGCTTAAAGAGGAAGCGGAGGAGAAGGGCGGTAAAAAAAGCAGGCAGATTTTGCAGCTTGCGGAAAATCCGGAAAAATACATTAATACAGTACAGCTTCTGGTTACCTGCATCCAGCTGGTGGTAGGAGGATATTTTATCCGGGTGGTACAAAGCATGATTGACAGCCCCATAAGAAATCTTTTAGGAGGCAGGTACGAAACGGCGGTTAATATCATCAGTCTTTTGCTAAGCGGTTTTGTCATGTTATTTATTATTCTGACATTCGGCGTTATGGTTCCCAAAAAGCTGGGAATGAAATATGCAGGAGCATGGGCTTATACTTTTATCAGGCCCATTGTGTTAGTCAATAAGCTGTTAACGCCCACAACCGGGCTTATGAATATGACATCCACCCTGATCGTCAGGCTTTTAGGCGTAAAGCCCGGGGATGAGGAAGGAGATGTGACCGAGGAGGAAATCCTCTCCATGGTAAACGAGGGGCATGAACAGGGTGTTCTGCGGGCCTCCGAGGCAAAGATGATTTCCAATATTTTTGATTACTCCGATAAGGAAGCCAGGGATATTATGACCCACAGGGTCAATATTGTGGGAATTGACGGCAATGTTTCCTTAAAGGAGGCAGTAGACTTCATGCTATCCGAGGCAAACAGCAGATATCCGGTCTACATAGAAAATTTTGACCACATCATCGGAGTCATTCATTTAAAGGATGCCTGCCGGATGCTTGAAAACGGCAAGGATGGCGGAAGAGCCATTAAAAATATCAGGGGATTGATCAGGGAAGCCAGCTTTATTCCCGAAACCCGGAAGATTAACGTTTTGTTCAGAAGCATGCAGTCCATCAAATCCCATATGGTTCTTGTCATTGACGAATACGGGCAGACCTCGGGGCTTCTTACCATGGAAGACATTCTGGAAGAAATCGTGGGCAACATCTTTGACGAATACGATGCGGAAGAGGCGTTTATCGAGCAGAAGGGCGAGGACTGTTATGAGATTGACGGACTTACCCCCTTAGAGGAATTGGGGGAAGAACTGGAAATTGATTTTTCAGAGGAAGATTTTGAAACCTTAAACGGTCTGATGATTTCCCGGCTGGAAAGAATACCGGAAGATAACGAAGATTTCGATATGGATTACGGCGGCTATAATTTTAAGATTCTGGCTGTTGAAAATAAATTGATCAAAAGAGTCCTGGTTTCCAGGATACCAAAGAAACAGGAGGGAGAAAACTAATATGTCTGGACATTCAAAATTTGCCAACATTAAGCACAAAAAGGAGAAAAACGACGCTGCCAAAGGTAAAATCTTTACCATTATCGGAAGGGAAATTGCCGTTGCGGTAAAAGAAGGCGGTCCGGACCCTGCCAACAATTTTAAACTGGCACAGGTTATTGCCAAGGCAAAGGCCAACAATATGCCCAATGAAACCATTGAAAGAGGCATTAAGAAAGCGGCGGGCGCCGACGGGGCGGTTAATTACGAACAGGTCAGCTATGAAGGGTACGGCCCCAACGGAATCGCTATTATTGTAGACGCATTGACGGACAACAAAAACCGTACGGCAGCCGATGTGAGAAGCGCCTTTACCAAGGGCGGCGGAAGTATCGGTACGCCGGGCTGTGTTTCTTTTATGTTTGATAAAAAGGGTCAGATCATCATTGATAAGGAAGAATGTGAACTGAACGGGGACGATTTGATGATGATGGCTTTGGATGCCGGAGCGGAGGACTTTTCGGAGGAAGAGGACAGCTTTGAAATTATTACCACGCCGGAGGATTTTCAGGCTGTATATGACGCTTTGGCGGCTGAAAAATTAAGCTTTGCATCAGCTGAGGTTACCATGATTCCCCAGAATTACGTGGAACTGACAGATGAAAATGCGATCAAACAGTTAAACCGTACCTTGGATCTGTTGGATGAAAACGATGATGTCCAGGCGGTTTATCATAATTGGGATGAATAAAGAAAATGGAGAATTGTATGAATATTCGGGAAGCTGTAGAAAAACTTTTTGAATATGAGGAAATGGGAAACCGCAGGTTTTCAAAAGAGACTTATGCGCCCTCCTTTGAAAAGTTTGAAAAAATTGCAGAGGACTTTGACGAAGTCCTTTATGCCAGGTATGAAGAACTCATAAAGAGCGGTGGCGAAGATGATGAGGAAACTTTGCGCAAAAAGGCGATAAATGAATTGTGCCAAAACGTGGCAGGGATACTGGTAACATACATTAAAGACAGTGAAGATGCCGGACTTTCCAAGGGAAAAAGGGAAGAACAGCAAAGGCTTCACAATGCTTTTATGGCGACCTATGTACTGCCTCATATTATGGAGATGAGAAATCCCTATTATAAGGAACTGGCAAAGGAAATCGAAAAAAGCTGGGCGTCGGCTTTTAAAAACAGCAAAATAAAGGCGGCCACTTTTGAAACCATTGCAAGCGGTTTTCAAAGAAAGTTTCTGGGATTCAGCATATAAAGGAGAGAGAAATGAATCAGAATTACAGCATTGAGACAAACTGTGTACAGGCAGGCTATGCGCCTAAAAACGGAGAAGCGAGAGTTCTGCCCATTTATCAGAGCACCACTTTCAAGTATGAGTCTACAGAGCAGATGGGACGTTTATTTGATTTGGAGGAAAACGGCTATTTTTATACCAGATTGCAGAATCCCACCAACGATGCGGTGGCGGCCAAAATCTGCGCTTTGGAAGGCGGAGCGGCGGCAATGCTGACCTCTTCGGGACAGGCTGCAAATTATTATGCGGTATTTAACATTTGTGAAGCCGGACAGCATGTGATCATGTCGTCAACGGTTTACGGCGGCACCTTTAACCTGTTGATGGTTACTATGAAAAGAATGGGAATTGAATGCACGGTCATAGACCCGGATTGCAGCGAGGAAGAATTAAACGCTGTATTTAAGGAGAATACCAGATGCGTGCTTGCGGAATCCATTGCCAATCCTGCTTTGGTTGTCCTGGATTTTGAAAAATTTGCAAAGGCGGCCCATGCCCACGGCGTTCCCCTGATTGTGGATAATACCTTCCCTACACCCATTAACTGCAGGCCCTTTGAGTTTGGTGTGGATATTGTAACCCACTCCACGACCAAATATATGGACGGACATGCCATGGCAGTAGGCGGATGTATTGTAGATTCCGGCAATTTTGACTGGACAAAATATCCTGATAAATTTCCGGGGCTGTGTACTCCCGATGAGTCCTATCACGGAGTTGTTTATACAGAGCGGTTTGGTAAGGCTGCATATATTACCAAGGCAACCGCGCAGCTTATGAGGGATTTGGGTTCCATCCAGTCGCCCCAGAATGCTTTTTTATTAAATGTGGGGCTGGAAACCTTGCATTTACGTGTGCCCAGACATTGTGAAAATGCACAGAGGGTTGCAGAGTTTTTAGAGAATCATGAAAAGGTAGCATGGGTAAATTATCCCGGCTTAAAGAGCAACAAATATTATGAGCTGGCGCAGAAATATATGCCCAACGGAAGCTGCGGCGTGATTTCCTTTGCCTTAAAAGGGAGCAAGGAGGATGCGGTACATTTTATGGACAGCCTTAAGTTAGCGGCAATTGTCACTCATGTAGCGGATGCCAGAACCTGTGTGCTGCACCCGGCAAGCCATACCCACAGGCAGATGAATGAGGAGCAGCTAAAGGAAGCAGGAGTAGATCCGGGCATGATTCGGTTATCTGTGGGAATTGAAAACGCAGACGATATTATTGCTGATTTAAGTCAGGCGATTGATAAGATATAGAATACGGAGGAGGGCTATGGACAGACTGGCGCTGGTTGTTCCCTGCTATAATGAGGAAGCGGTTCTGGAAATTTCCGCAAAGGAATTAAAAAGGGTTTTAAGCGACTTAATCGAAAAAAAGAAAATTGCAAAGGACAGCTTTGTTTTGTTTGTCAACGACGGAAGTAAAGACAGGACATGGGAGCTGATCGAAAAAGAACATAGGGAAAGTCCTTTCATCTGCGGCTTGAAATTAGCGGGCAATGTGGGGCATCAGTTTGCCCTTACGGCAGGTCTTTTGGCGGCAAAGGATCTAAGCGACGTTACCATATCCATCGACGCTGATTTACAGGATGATACAGCCGTTATAGAAGAAATGATAGATAAATTCCATGAGGGAAAGGATATTGTTTACGGCGTGCGCAATGACAGGAAACATGATTCCTTTTTTAAACGGACTACAGCCCAGGGCTTTTATAAAGTAATGGCTGCCATGGGAGTAAAGACCGTTTACAATCATGCTGATTTCCGCCTGATGAGTAAGCGGGCGGTGGAACAGTTTTCCAGATATGAGGAAACTAATCTGTTCTTACGGGGAATGATGCCTTTAATCGGATATGAAACGGATAATGTTTATTATGAGCGGAAGGAACGTGTGGCAGGAGAGAGCAAATACCCCTTAAAAAAGATGCTGGCTCTTGCATGGAATGGCATTACTTCCTTTTCCGTCAAACCCATCAGCCTTATTACGGCGCTGGGCTTTGTGATTATGATATTGAGCATATGCGCAGCGGTTTATGCTTTTGCCTCCTATTTCATGGGAACAGTTTCGCCGGGATGGACTTCCCTGATTTTGTCCGTCTGGTTTTTGGGCGGACTGCAGTTAATTGCCATCGGATTGATCGGGCAGTATATCGGAAAGATTTATATAGAGGTAAAGCACCGGCCCAGATATAATGTGGAAAAGCTGTTGACTCACGAAGAAAAACAGCAGGAAGACCAATAGAAGCAGGGAGGATGGAAGCATGGATGTGAAAAATATGCAAACGGAGGGAAACGGAACGGAAAAAAAGACCAATTTTATTCCCAATCCTTTACCTGTGCCGAAAAGGCATACCAAACGGGAAATGGGCTATGACCATGAGATTTCCCCGGATAAAATGCATTATGATGTAGAAATTCATCCAGGGGATGACTTTGATCTATAAGAAGAAAGAAAAGCGGGACGGCAGGTTATTGATTCATATCAATCCGGCCGTCCTCAATTATTTCTTTTGCTCCCATTTTACGAAACAGGCTGCGGACGGCGCTATCATTACAAAGCGCCCGTCTGCAATTTCAGGTTGTGTTTCCCGTATCATAATAAATAAAAGAATGCACATACTATAAGGAAATTTCAAAATATCAGCATTGAAAGGAGCTTTGGTATGGGAGAGAAGACGTCACAGGAAGCCTTGGAAAAGGAACGGGATGCGGAAGCTAAAATTGAAAAAACGGGGCAGGCAGATCTGAATGAAAATGAACAGCAGCATAAAATCCATATGATTTCCATTATCGGGGAAGTAGAGGGACATGATATTTTGGGAAGCAGCACCAAGGCCACAAAATATGAGCATATTCTGCCGGAGCTTGCCAGAATTGAAGACAACAAGGAGGTGGACGGGCTTTTGATTTTATTGAATACCATGGGCGGAGACGTGGAGGCAGGGCTTGCCATTGCGGAAATGATTTCTTCTTTAAGTAAGCCCACGGTTTCCCTCGTTTTGGGCGGCAGTCATTCCATCGGGGTTCCGATAGCGGTAAGCACGGATTATTCTTTTATTGTACCTACGGGAACGATGGTCATTCATCCTGTAAGACTGAACGGTATGGTAATCGGAGTAGCCCAGACCTTTGATTATTTTAAGCAGATACAGGATCGAATCAGTCAATTTGTCACAGGTCACTGCAATATCAGCGAAAAACGTTTTCTGGAGCTGATGATGGAGACCAAGGTATTGACAAAAGATGTGGGAAGCATTCTTGTGGGAAAAGAAGCGGTCAAGGAGGGAATCATCGACCAGGTAGGAGGAATTCGGGACGCATTGAAGAAACTCCATAAACTTATTGAGAAAAAAGGGAAATAATGATATACTATTATCGGTGTGCCTTGATGTGAGGCAAAGATATGGAGGTTTTACTATGGCTCAGACAAGAGGTCGGAAGACTTCTTCTAAGAGAAAAACAAACGGCAGAGGAAAATCGGGAAGCAGGACTTCAAACCGATATGAGAATACGGTTATTGACGAGGTACTCTTTCTGATTTCGCTGGCGGTTACGATATTGCTTTTTTTATGCAATTTTCATTTAATCGGTTCCGTAGGGGATAAATTAAGTAAGGTCATGTTCGGGCTTTTCGGCTATATGGCATATGTTGCGCCGATACTGCTGTTTCTGGCAGTTTATTTCGGGATTTCCAATCTGGGTAATCATGTGGCGTCCATTAAGCTTATGTCGGGTATCATCTTTTTTTCCATGTGTTGTGTTCTTTTTACTTTAACAGGCGGTATAGACAATGTGGGAAGCAGCTTTAAGACTTATTATAGTTTTTCGTCGGAGGCCCATAAAGGCGGCGGCGTGATCGGCGGCTTTTTGGGAAAGGGAATGCAGGGGCTCTTAGGGCTTGCAGGCACAATCATCATTATGATTGTTTTAATGATCGTATGTCTTGTTTTAATGACGGAGCGTTCCTTTCTGGCAGGAATCAAAAGAAGCGGCGAAGCGGTGATCCATGATGTGGACCGCAGGAAAGAGCTTGCAAGAGAACGTATGGAAAAGCAGGCGGTAAGAAGAGAAGAACGGGAAGTCATAAGAAATACAAAGAAAAAAGAAGCGGAGGAAAATAAACTCCGCATGAATAAAAAGGCGTCGGGAGTGGCTTCTGTTTCCCAGCTGACCTTAAAAGAAGAGGAAAAACCGGTAAAGGCGCCTGCTCCTGCCGCCTCCGTAATGGGGGACGAAGAAGGCGAAAAACTGGCATTGGAGGCTTTATCCAAAATCCGAATCAGGGGAATTGACGATACAAAACAGACTCCCAATGCAGGAGAGCGGGTCTTTGGACAGGAAATCGGACAGAATCCTATAACTGTAGGGAAAAAGAATAAAAATAAAGCTGAAAGCGTGCAGGCAGCGGAAGCACCCGTTATGAAGCCGGGAACCAATACGGCACAGAAAACAAATACGATGTCTGCCGCAAAGGTAATGCCGGAAATAAAGCCTGCGCCGGAGATGAAAGAAAATAAAGCGGGATTATCCAAAGAGAACGGGAATATTTCGGATGATATAAAAACGGCGGCAGTAAAGCCCCAAAGGGAGTATAAGCTGCCACCTCTTAATCTGTTAAACAAGGGCAGCCGGAAGGCTAATACGGATAACGGACAAAAACTTAGGGAAACCGCTCTCAGACTTCAACAGACTTTACATACATTCGGCGTTAATGTTACTGTAACGGATATCAGCCAGGGACCGGCGGTTACCAGATATGAGCTTCAGCCCGAGGTGGGAGTGAAGGTAAGTAAAATTGTGAATCTGGCAGATGATATCAAGTTAAATCTGGCAGCTACAGACATCCGTATTGAAGCGCCCATTCCGGGAAAGGCGGCTGTAGGTATTGAAGTGCCCAACAGCGAAAACAGCGCCGTAGCATTAAGGGATTTGCTGGAATCCGAAGAATTCCAGAATTTTGATTCCAAACTGGCTTTTGCGGTAGGAAAGGATATCGGCGGTAAAACCGTGGTAACGGATATTGCCAAGATGCCGCATATGCTGATTGCAGGCTCTACCGGTTCGGGAAAGAGCGTTTGTATCAATACAATTATTATGAGCCTTTTGTACAAAGCCACTCCGGATGAGGTAAAGCTGATCATGGTTGATCCCAAGGTGGTGGAGTTAAGCGTATATAACGGCATTCCCCACTTAATGGTGCCGGTGGTTACAGACCCCAAAAAGGCGGCGGCGGCCCTGCATTGGGGCGTTGCGGAGATGACCGAGCGTTACAAAAAATTTGCGGATTTGAATGTCAGGGATTTAAAGGGATATAATAAAAAGGTTTCCGAGATGCGGGAAAACAACGGGCAGCCCATACCGGAGAAAATGCCACAGATTGTCATTATCGTAGATGAGCTGGCGGATTTGATGATGGTTGCACCGGGAGAGGTGGAAGAATCTATCTGCCGTCTGGCGCAGCTGGCAAGGGCGGCGGGAATTCATCTGATCATTGCCACTCAGAGGCCTTCCGTAGATGTTATTACCGGCCTGATCAAGGCGAATATGCCAAGCCGTGTTGCCTTTGCGGTATCCTCCGGCGTGGATTCCCGTACCATTCTGGATATGAACGGAGCGGAAAAGCTTTTGGGAAAAGGGGATATGCTCTTTTATCCTCAGGGAATGTCAAAGCCTTCCAGAGTACAGGGAGCCTTTGTATCCGATAAGGAAGTGTCGGAGGTTGTGGAATTTATTAAGTCCCAATGCATTGACAGCGGCATTCCTTCCGATATAGAGGAAAAAATTGCGGCCATGAGTACGGCAGGAAACGGAAGCGGCTTTACCAACGACGCTTCGGAAAGAGATTCCTATTTTGCCGATGCAGGCAAATTTATCATCGAAAAAGAGAAAGCGTCTATCGGCATGCTGCAAAGAGTGTTCAAAATCGGATTTAACAGAGCAGCCAGGATAATGGATCAGTTGGAGGAAGCCGGCGTAGTAGGTCCCGAGGAGGGCACGAAGCCCCGCAGGGTGCTTATTACCGAGGAGCAGTTTGAACAGATACTGGAAGAAATGTAAAACAGATTGGTGCAGGAGGATAAGGTCATGAAAACAGATATTGAAATTGCCCAGGAAGCGGTTATGGAGCCTATTGCCAATGTGGCGGAAAGGCTTGGATTAACAGAAGATAGTCTGGAATTATATGGTAAATACAAGGCGAAGATTTCCGACGCTTATTTAAAATCCATTGAGAACAATCCCATGGGAAAGCTGATTCTCATAACGGCAATCAATCCTACACCGGCAGGAGAGGGAAAGACAACAGTCAGCACCGGATTGGGGCAGGCCTTCGGCAGGTTAAACAAAAAGGCAGTACTGGCCTTGAGAGAGCCGTCTTTAGGACCCTGCTTTGGCATAAAAGGAGGTGCGGCAGGAGGCGGCTATTCCCAGGTAGTTCCCATGGAGGATTTGAACCTTCATTTTACGGGAGATTTCCACGCCATTACTTCCGCAAACAATCTGCTTGCCGCATTATTGGATAATCATATCCAACAGGGGAACGAGCTTCAGATTGATACCAGGCAGGTTGTCTGGAAGCGCTGTCTGGATATGAATGACAGAGTATTGAGAAATGTTGTGGTGGGATTGGGAAATAAAACCGACGGCGTGGTACGGGAAGACCATTTTGTCATAACCGTGGCGTCGGAAATTATGGCGGTTTTATGTCTTGCCGAGGATATGGAGGATTTAAAGAAACGGCTTGCCCGCATTATCGTTGCATATGATATGAATGGGAAACCTGTAACTGCCAGGGATTTAAATGCCGTAGGCGCAATGGCGGCCTTATTAAAGGATGCTATGCTTCCCAATATGGTTCAGACCTTAGAGCATACTCCTGTTTTGGTTCATGGTGGGCCTTTTGCCAATATTGCTCATGGCTGTAACAGCGTGCGTGCTACAAAGACTGCTTTAAAAATGGCGGATTACTGTATTACAGAGGCGGGGTTTGGCGCGGATTTGGGCGCGGAGAAATTTTTTGACATTAAATGCCGGCTTTCCGGCCTAAAACCGGATGCAGTCGTGCTTGTTGCAACCGTCCGTGCATTGAAATATAACGGAGGAGTGGCAAAAGCAAATTTAAATGAGAAAAATATGGAAGCTTTGGAAAAGGGCATTGCCAATCTGGAGAAGCATATAGAAAATCTGCAAAAATACGGCGTTCCCGTTGTAGTTACTTTAAACTCCTTTATTACGGATACGAAAGAGGAACTTGCTTTTGTAGAAGATTTCTGCCATGAAAGAAACTGCGAGTTTGCCCTGTGCGAGGTGTGGGAAAAAGGCGGAGAAGGCGGTATCAGCCTTGCCAAAAAGGTATTGGAAACCTTAGAACAGAAGGAAAGTTTATTTACTCCGCTCTATAAGGATGAACTGCCCTTAAAGGAAAAAATTGAAACCGTGGCCAGGGAAATTTACGGAGCGAAGGGTGTTAATTTTGCGCCGGCAGCTTTAAAACAGCTTCAAAAGCTGACAGATTTAGGCTTTGGAAAGCTTCCTGTCTGTATGGCAAAAACTCAGTATTCCTTGTCGGATGATCCGGTTCTTTTAGGACGACCGGACAATTTTGAAATCAATGTGCGAGAGGTTTATGTTTCGGCGGGAGCGGGGTTTGTAGTGGTGCTGACAGGCGCGGTCATGACTATGCCGGGACTTCCGGGGAAACCGGCGGCCTTTTCTATTGATGTAAATAAAGATGGACAAATCACAGGATTGTTTTGATAAAAAAGTAAATAAAGATGGGCAAATCACAGGATTGTTTTAGTATAAAAGTAAATAAAGTGAGGATGAGCTATGGCACGGATAATAGATGGAAAAATGATTTCAACCATAATCAAGGATGAATGCAAGGAAAAGGCGGCAGCCTTAAAAAAACAGGGCAGAGAGGTCTGTCTTGCAGTGATACAGGTGGGAAGCGATCCCGCCAGCAGCGTGTATGTCAACAACAAGAAAAAGGCATGCGCATATATCGGAATCAATTCGCTGTCCTATGAACTTGAGGAAAAAACTACACAGGAGGAATTGATTGAGCTGATAGCAAAGCTGAATGAAAGAAAAGACGTAAACGGTATTTTGGTGCAGCTTCCTCTTCCAAAGCATATAGATGAAAATGCCGTTATCAAAGCCATTGATCCGAAAAAGGATGTGGACGGTTTTCATCCCCAGAGCGTAGGGGCTCTATGTATCGGTCAACCGGGGTTCGTATCCTGCACCCCTGCAGGCATTATAGAGTTGTTAAAGCGTTCCGATGTGGATATCTGTGGAAAAAGATGCGTGATTATCGGCAGAAGCAATATCGTTGGAAAGCCTATGGCGCTTTTAATGCTTCGGGAAAACGCCACGGTAACCATTGCCCATTCCAAAACCGACGATTTAAGGGAAGTGTGTAAACGGGCGGATATTTTAATTGTAGCCATGGGAAAACCTAAGTTTATAGATGCGTCCTATGTAAAAGAAGGGGCGGTGGTCATTGATGTGGGAATCCACAGAAATGAAAATAACAAGCTGTGCGGAGATGTGGAGTTTGAATCCGTGTCAAAGCAAGCATCGGCAATTACGCCCGTTCCCGGCGGCGTTGGTCCCATGACCATCGCCATGCTGATGAAAAACTGCGTTGATAGTATAGAACTTCAATAATCAGGAGTGAGTTTATGAAATGTCCACATTGTGGCGGCGACATGCGCCAGGAACAGATTTTCTGTGAGAAATGCGGAAAAGAAAGACTTCTGGTACCGGTGTTTGAACCTGAGATTGAGGAGCGCGTGGCGGAGTCCATGTCAACGATCGTACAGGATTTAGCTCCGGATGAACATGCAGACGAAAAAGAAACAGAACAATCAAATACAGAAATCTCTTCAGAAAAGGAAAACGGAAAAATACATAAGGAAGCGCTCAAAGAAAATTCCCGCCACGGATTCCGACAACTGGGTCTTTTTGCCCTGGCGATCATGCTTCTTATAGGCGTTATTTCCACATTTTCCGTTTACTTCTATGTGTATATGGAAAACAGTTATGAATATCAGTATGGGAAAGCCATGACGGCATTTGAAGAAGGCCGTTTTGAGGATGCTATGTCTTTGGCGGACAGATGTCTTGAACTGAATGAAAGCTCTATTGATGTGCGGATGCTGAAAATTCAGATTTATCAAAAACAAGGAATGACCGACAATGTGATTGACCGGTGCTTAGCTTTACTGAATATGGATCCTGAAAACCAGACAGCTTATGAAATTCTGATTTCTATTTATATAGAGCGGGAGGAATATCTGAAACTGAGCCGGCTTTTAGCGGAATGTCCGATACAGGCGCTTGCGGAGAAATACGGGGATTACAGGGCGGAGCCTCCGGAGTTTATTGAAGAAGAAGGAGTTTATTATAATCCTGTTTCTTTAAAGCTTTTAGCCGGAGGTACGGGAACCATTTATTATACCCTTGACGGAAGTATGCCAAGTAAATACAGTGACAGATATACAGCTCCCATAAAGCTGAATTCCGGTATATACCATGTTTCAGCGGTATATGTAAACAATTATGGCATTAGCAGCCAGATTGTCACTAAAACCTATGAGATTGAAAGCGGAATCGAACTTTCACCGGAGATTTCCGTAGATTCCGGCAGCTATGAGATTCCATACATAATAAAGGTTAGTGTACCGGACGAAGAATGTACCGTGTATTATACCACAGACGGGGAGGACCCCACTATGGACAGTAACCGTTATTCCATGCCTTTTCCCATGCCGCTCGGACATAGCGAATTCCGGTTTATGCTGGTGGATAAGGAAGGAAATGAAAGCGATGTGGTAAAAAGGGTTTATGACTGTAATCCGGCAGTGAATTTTACAACGGATCAGGCTTGTATCATATTAAAGCAGCATCTGATTGCCAGGGGAGAAATCCTGGACCTTGAGGGAAACTTGAACGGAACGGATGATACGAAGCAATATGTCTGCGACAGTGCCATGACTTCTGATGATGTGGTATATTACATTATTTATGAATATATCCAAAGCGCTTCCGGCACCATGATACGTTCCGGCAATATTTTTGCTTTTTCCGTGTCAGACGGCAGGATTTTGCGGGCGTCCATTTCGGGTAATGGATATTTATCCCTTTCGGAATTTTAGGCTGCCTATTGCCTTTTTATAATTTTTCGGATAATATTGATAGGATAGTGGAGTTTAACGAAAAATGTTGAACGAATCCAGTAGGAGGATAAAAATGTACAAAATTGTAAATGCAAAAGAGTTGACAACAAACATTTATCTTTTTGAAGTAGAGGCAAAAAGAGTTGCAAAATCCTGTATGCCGGGACAGTTTGTTATTGTCCGCATGGATGAGGATTCCGAGAGAATTCCTTTGACAATCAGCGATTATAACAGGGAAACGGGAACGGTTACCATTGTTGTTCAGACAATCGGCGCGGGAACCAATATGATGAAGAATTTGAAGACAGGAGATTCTTTTAAGGATTTTGTAGGTCCCTTGGGACAGCCTTCCGAGTTTGTTTATGAGGACTTGGACGCCTTGAAAAAGGAACGGATTATTTTTGTGGCGGGAGGACTGGGAACTGCCCCTGTATATCCCCAGGTAAAATGGCTTCATGAAAACGGCATTGACGCAGATGTTATTATCGGGGCAAAGACAAAGGATCTGCTTATATATGAAGAGGATATGAAAGCGGTTGCGGGTAATGTATATGTGACTACCGACGACGGCTCTTACGGAAGAAGCGGAATGGTTACCAAAACCTTACAGGATCTGGTAAAAGAAGAAGGAAAGACCTATACCAAATGCGTTGCCATCGGTCCCATGATCATGATGAAGTTTGTATGTGTGACCACAAAAGAGCTTGAGATTCCCACCATCGTATCCATGAACCCCATTATGGTAGACGGAACCGGAATGTGCGGCGCATGTCGTCTTACTGTAGGAGGCGAAGTGAAATTTGCCTGCGTTGACGGACCAGAATTTGACGGACATCTGGTGGATTTTGACCAGGCTATGAAGCGTCAGCAGATGTACAAAACAGAGGAAGGACGCGCAACGTTAAAATTACAGGAAGGCGATACACATCACGGCGGATGTGGAAACTGCGGAGGTGATAGATAATGGACGTATTAAATAAAATTCCCGTCAGGGAACAGGAACCAAAGGAAAGAGCTCATAATTTTGAAGAGGTATGTTTGGGCTATAATGAAGAAGAGGCAAAATGCGAAGCCTCCAGATGTATTAACTGTAAAAATGCACAGTGCATAAAGGGATGTCCCGTAGCGATTGATATTCCGGGATTTATTGCCCAGGTAAAGGAAGGCAACATTGAAAAAGCATATCAGATTATCAGTGAATCCAGCGCCCTTCCCGCTGTATGCGGCCGCGTATGTCCCCAGGAGAGCCAGTGCGAGGGAAAATGTATCAGGGGCATTAAGGGAGACCCTATTTCCATCGGTAAGTTGGAAAGATTTGTTGCCGATTGGGCAAGAGAGCATAATATTAAACCGGAAGGCGCTAAGGAATCCATGGGCAAAAAGGTTGCCGTGATCGGTTCCGGCCCGGCAGGACTTACCTGCGCAGGGGATTTGGCGAGAATGGGATACGACGTTACTATTTTTGAAGCGCTTCATGAAGCAGGCGGAGTGCTGGTTTACGGTATTCCTGAGTTCCGTCTTCCCAAGGATGATGTAGTAAAAAAAGAAATTGAAAACGTAAAGTCCTTAGGCGTTAAAATCGAAACGGATGTGGTAATCGGTAAATCCACAACCATAGACGAACTGATGGATGAAGAGGGCTTTGATGCGGTATTTATCGGTTCAGGCGCAGGACTTCCCAAGTTTATGGGGATTCCCGGCGAGCAGGCAAACGGTGTATTTTCCGCCAATGAATACCTGACCCGCTCCAACCTGATGAAGGCTTTTAAGGAGGATTCCAATACTCCGATCATGCGGGCTAAAAAGGTTGCTGTAGTAGGCGGCGGAAACGTGGCGATGGATGCGGCAAGAACAGCCTTAAGACTTGGCGCAGAGGTTCATGTTGTATACAGAAGAAGCGAGGAAGAGCTTCCCGCCCGTGTGGAAGAAGTACATCACGCAAAGGAAGAAGGCATTATTTTTGATTTATTGACCAATCCGGTAGAAATTCTGGTAAATGAAGACGGCTGGGTAAAAGGCATTAAATGCGTCAGAATGGAACTTGGAGAGCCTGACGCTTCCGGAAGAAGAAGGCCTGTGGAGGTTCCCGGCTCAGAATTTACCGTTGATGTGGATTGTGTGATCATGTCTCTCGGAACATCTCCCAATCCTTTGATTTCATCTACGACAGAAGGCTTAGAAGTCAATAAGTGGAAATGTATTGTTGCTGACGAAGAGTTTGGAAAAACCACGAAAGAAGGCGTTTACGCAGGCGGTGACGCAGTTACGGGAGCGGCTACGGTTATTCTTGCAATGGGTGCGGGAAAAGCGGCTGCAAAGGGCATTCACGAATATTTAAGCGGCAAATAAAGGAGTTTCTGTATTATGGTAAATCATTACGTGTTCTGGAATTTTAACGAGTCCCTGACAATAGAAGAACGGGATGAAGCGGGAAATAAAATAAAGGAGTTGTTAGAGGCTGTAGGAAAAGCAGTTCCGGGCGTTGTTTCCCTTGAAGTGCTCATCAATCAGTTAGAATCCTCTAACAGGGATGTAGCATTAATCTCCCGTTTTGAGAGCGTGGAGGCGTTAAATGCCTACCAGGTGCATCCTGAGCATGTCAAAGCAGCCAGCTATGTTGGAACCGTTACAACAAATCGGACCTGTTTCGATTTTGAAGAGTAGATAAGGAGGCTCGCAATGGCATTTTGTCCGGTATGTAAAAATGAATACAGGGAAGGCATTACCGTTTGTCACGACTGTAAGGTTCCGCTGGTGGAGGACTTAAACAGCGGTCCGGCTCCCGTTATTTACGGGGAAAGGGAACAGCTTGAGGAAATTTTGGAATTTTGCAAAGAAAAGAATTTAACCACCGGTTTTATTACCTACAATGAAGAAAGCGATTCCATCCAGCTGTATTTTGAAAGAGACGAGCTTGAAGAAGCCACCAAGGTTATCAGGGCCTTTTTTATGAAGAAGGAAATAGACCGCCTGGCCGTTATGGCGGGAATCGATCCTAAGGAAATGACGCCGGAAATGGCAAGAGAGCTTCAGCTTCAGGAAAGAAAAGAGCTGGAGGATATGCGGCGTGCAGAAAGAAGCCGGGGAATCGGCACCTCTTATGTGGATAAAAGGTCAAAAGCCGCCGAATACAAGTCAAGCAGCCTGGTTTTGTCATTTGTGGGAGGCATCGGAATTCTCTTCCTGATTCTTTTGTACGTAGGCGCGATTCCGGCGCTTAAGGGATGGCGGACCAATTACATGTTTATGGGCGTTATGTTTCTTCTTTTTCTCATTTTTGTCATAACCGGTTTTGTTACCTTTACGAAGGTAGGGGAAATTTTAGAAGAAGCGGATAAAGAAGAGGATTTCATCCGAAAAGTAAAAAATGTCATGGAGATCATATTGACAAAGGAAATTATTGAACAGGCTGTCGCTTCTTCCAATTCTGCCGTTGCGGTATCGGAAGAAGAGCTGTATTTCAAACGGATTGATTACATGGAAACCGTTTTAAAGGAAAAATATCCCGACATGGATTCCGACTTGTTTGAAAAGCTTCTGGATGAAAGATATTGTGAATTATATGAAAATAGCGAAGATAACGATAATTAGTGTGGGAAAAATAAAGGAAGCCTTTTACCAGGATGCAGTTGCAGAATACAGTAAAAGGCTTTCTGCCTATTGTAAACTGGAAATCAAAGAACTTCCCGATGAAAAGACCCCTGAGGGCGCTTCGGAGGAAACGGAAAATCTCATAAAGGAAAAAGAAGGAGCCCGGATTTTAAAGGCAATGGATGAAAAGGCTTGTTCCCTGGCTTTGGCTATAGAAGGGAAAAAGTATGATTCCCCCGGATTTGCCGGATATCTTGAAAGGCTGACTGTATCGGGCAAAAGCCATATTCAGTTTATCATAGGCGGTTCTTTAGGGCTTTCCAAAACGGTTCTTGATAAGGCGGACGGGAAAGTAAGCTTTTCGGATATGACATTTCCCCACCAGCTGATGCGGGTCATTTTGTTAGAGCAGATTTACAGGGGATTCCGCATCAATAACAATGAACCTTACCATAAATAAGGGAGAAAATAACAAACAGAAGATTCTGTTTGCAGCAATATTGCTTATGTTTTCAATAATGATGCTGGAGGTTTATGATCAAGAAAAAGATTGTACCGTGTTTACAGACGAGGTCGGACAGGATATTCCGGCAGGTGTTTTACTAAGCAAACTAAAAAAAGAACAGGTGGATGCAGGCGATTTACTGATGAATGGCGGGGAATAGAGGAATGAGAGAAAGCTACCAGGCAGCGGTTATTTCAGATACCCATGGTATTCTAAGAAATGAAGTGGTTGAAGTCATAAAGGGCTGCGATGTTATTTTACATGGCGGCGATTTTGACTGTAAAAAAGTGTTAGAAGACCTTGAACAGATGGGAAAGCTGTATGCCGTCAAGGGAAATAATGACTGGGATTTGGGAGATAAACTGCCGCCTTTTATGGATTTTACACTTTACGGCCTGCATTTTTATATGGTACACGATAAAAATGATATTCCCAAAAACCTTTCGGATATAGATGTCATGATTTACGGACATTCGCATAAATATGAAGAAAGGCATGAAAACGGACGGCTCATTTTAAATCCGGGTGGCTGCGGAAGGGAGCGGTTCAGATTTCCTTTGACCATGGCGGTTTTGGATATTTATCCAGCGTCAAGGGATGTAAAGGTAACCCGTATTGATATACCGGGAAGCAGGGATTCTGCCATCAAAGGAAAAATGCCTGCAAGGGATATGAAAAAGATCATATCCTCGGTTATAAAGGACATGGACAGAGGAAAAAAGATTGATGTGATAGTTGTAAGAAATAATATCAGCAGGGAGCTTGCGGAGCAAATCTGCAGGATTTATGTAACACATCCGGGAGTGAATGCAGATGGGATTTTAAATAAAATGGAAGCATCAAATCTTTTGTAAAAATCTTTGTCAGGTTGCCTGAACATACGTAGAAAAAAGGGGGAGAATGGGAAAGAAAGCACGAAAAAACAAAAATTTCCTTGACAGGAGACTTGCATATCCGTATAGTATTAAGTAGGTCAAAGGAGACAACGGATGAAACGGTTGTCTCTTTTTTATAGTATTGCCGCCCTTAAAGGGATTTTGGCAAGGTGTATGAGTTGGTATATACTAAAAAAGTAATAGAAAAAGCGAGAAATGAGAGGGAAAAGGTAATGGATAAGCTGAATGAAATTGTCAAGCTGGTGGATGACTTTGTCTGGGGACCGGTTATGCTGGTGCTGTTGGTAGGAACAGGAATTTTTCTGACCATCAGAACCGGATTTCTTCCATGGAGGAATCTTCCTTACGCAATTAAAAGCACTTTAAGCAAGGAAGCCAGGAAAACAGGACGGGGAGAAGGCGATGTTTCTCCGTTTTCGGCGTTGACAACGGCTCTGGCTGCAACCATAGGTACAGGCAACATTGTAGGTGTTGCAACCGCCATGGTAAGCGGAGGCCCCGGCGCTCTTGTGTGGATGTGGATATCTGCAGCCTTCGGACTGACTTCCAAATTCAGTGAATGTATGCTGGCAATCAAGTACAGGGAGAAAAATGAAAAGGGCGAGATGTCCGGAGGTCCCATGTATACCATGAAAAAGGCTATTAAATGGAAACCTCTTGGCGTTGTTTTAGGCTGGCTGTTTGCTTTCTTTGCAATCATGGCATCCTTTGGGATTGGAAATATGACCCAGGCAAATTCCATTTCTTCTTCCATGCTGGAAACATGGTCGGTGCCCACATGGGTTACGGGAGCTATTATTACCGTTCTTGCACTGTTCATTATTGTAGGCGGAATTAAGACCATTTCCAAGGTATCTTCCGTAGTTGTGCCATTTATGGCCATATTCTATGTAGTAGGCGGTTTGGTTGTTATTGCCTTAAATTTCAAAAACATTCCTTCCGGAATTTCCCTGATCTTCCAGTGCGCTTTCAGCGCAAAGGCAATTTCCGGCGGTGTTCTGGGAACGATAACGGCATCCATGTTAAACGGTATGCGTTACGGTGTTGCAAGGGGTGTTTTCTCCAATGAAGCAGGTATGGGATCGGCTGCAATCACAGCGGCTGCAGCAACTACGGATCATCCTGTCCGTCAGGGTTATATCAATATGACAGGTACTTTTTGGGATACTATCGTTGTCTGCACCATTACGGGACTTACCATTGCAAGCTCCGGCGTATTAGGCAGTACAGATGCATCAGGAGAACTGATTACCGGTTCCGCCTTGACTATTTCCGCTTTTAGGACTGCATTAGGACCTGCAGGAGGCTGGCTGGTTACCGTAAGTATTGCGCTGTTTGCTTTTTCAACTATTTTAGGCTGGGAATATCATGGGGAAAAGGCTGTGGAATACATAATGGGCACCCATAAATTCAATATGGTTTACAGGATTATATTTTCACTGGTTATTTATGTAGGAGCTACGGCGACTCTGGATCTGGTATGGAACCTCTCAGACATCGCCAATGCACTGATGGCAATTCCCAACTTAATCTGCATGTTATTGCTAAGCGGCGAAATAGCAAAAGACATGAAAGACTTCCAGATTATCCTAAAGAACGAAGGAAAATAAAACAAATTAAAAAAATAGGCACCTTTACAGTGAAATTCCTGCAAAGGTACTTATTTTTTTATAAAAGATATGATAAAATGTGCGTGTAGGCAATGAGCACTTCGGATGTGAAGCATGCCTATAGATACAGGATAAAAGCCTGGCTGCAAAAAAGTACAATAGAGAATTATATGATTTAAGGTGAAGATTATGTCAGAATTAACATTTTCAGATGTGAAGGTTCATAACGAAATCGAATATTGTATTGTTCAGGATCCGGATATTAAGGTAAAAATTGAGCGCGCCTTTTTAAATAATCGGATTTCCTATTACGAAAAGTGGGAAGAGCCTTCCCTTTTCCGTAAGCTGTTTGGCGACGGCGCTTTGCGCTGTACCCTCTGCATTAACAGCATGCAGGCAGAAAAAGCCAACGAGCTGCTTGCTTCCCTCCATCTGGACAAGGGACAGGTGGAAATGGTTATGAGAAAAGTGGATAAGACATATTTTTAGGAGGTTTTCACAATATAAATAAAAAAAGATCCAGATTGCAGTTCTGATAATCGGTTTGATATTCAAATTGTACAGGCAGCTTTAACAGGAGCTTTTTAGCGCAAAATAATTTAAGAAAGTATAGAGGGGTAATTTGTGGAAGATAAAAGATTTGCTCTTTTAATTGATTCCGATAATGTTTCGGCAGAATATGTGCAGAAAATTTTAGATGAGCTGACCAAGTACGGAATTGTAACGATCAAAAGAATATATGGGGACTGGACTAAAAGCAACAGCAATAAATGGAAAACGGTCCTGCTTTCCAATTCCATCCAGCCCATGCAGCAGTTCGCCTACACAAATGGAAAAAACGCTACGGATTCCTATATGATCATTGACGCCATGGATATTTTGTATTCCGACAATGTGGAAGGCTTTTGCTTAGTAACCAGCGACAGCGATTTTACAAGGCTGGCGGCAAGGCTTCGGGAAGCGGGCAAAAACGTAATCGGTATGGGCGAAACCAAAACGCCGGAGGCTTTTGTCAGCGCCTGCGACCGATTCATTTATTTAAATAATATTGCCGGCAAGGAACAGGATGATAAAGAAAAGAAACATGTTCGATCTATAAAAGCCATTGAAAAAGCTATTACGGAAATTCTGGATGAAAATGAAGACGCCGGAAAACCCATGACCAATATCGGGGAAGTTGGAAGCAGGCTGTTAAAGAAATATCCCGATTTTGACGTAAGAAACTATGGATACTCCAAATTCTCAACCTTCTGTGAAGGCTTAAAAGCTGTAAAAATACACAGAAATAATAATATCATTTCCTTGATCAATGCTTCTAGGCAGGATGCAAACGTGGAAGAGATGATGATAAAAATCATAAAAGAAAAAGACGGCGTTATGGAATTAAGCCTTCTTTCCCAGGAACTGAAACGTCAGTTTCCGGATTTCAGCGTGAAAAATTACGGGTTTTCCCAGTTTAAAAAATTTGTGAAAAGCTTCTCTTCCTTAAAGCTGGAAACCGATAAAACAAATAACAAAAATTATGTCAGATTAAAAAAATAAAAGCAGGGGGCGCTTTTATATGAGAATGTATGACCTGATTATGAAAAAGAGGAACCGCATGAGTCTAAGTCGTGAGGAAATCCGGTTTATGATTCAGCATTATACGGCGGGTTTTATTCCCGACTATCAAATGTCAGCCATGATGATGGCTATTTATTTTAACGGAATGAACGATGAGGAAACCCTGCAGCTTACCATGGCAATGGCGGAAAGCGGGGATCTGCTGGATTTGTCCGCTATCGACGGCATTAAGGTAGATAAGCACAGCACAGGAGGAGTAGGAGATAAAACTTCTCTAGCCCTTACGCCCATGGTGGCGGCATGCGGGGTTCCCGTGGCAAAAATGAGCGGCAGGGGCTTAGGACATACAGGAGGCACAATTGATAAGCTGGAAAGCTTTCCGGGCTTTTCCGTATCCATGGATACCAATCAGTTTATGAGGCAGGTTAATGATATCGGAATCGCTATTATGGGACAGACCAAGGACTTAGCGCCTGCGGATAAAAAGCTTTATGCTCTGCGGGACGTAACGGCTACCGTGGACAATATGTCTTTAATTGCCAGCTCTATTATGAGTAAAAAGCTGGCTTCCGGCGCAGATGCCATTGTATTGGATGTAAAGACCGGCAGCGGAGCTTTTATGAAGGAAGAGAAGGATGCATTTGCTCTTGCAGAGGAAATGGTGCGCATCGGAAGGGGTGCCGGACGGGATACAAGGGCGGTTATTTCCGATATGGATGAACCTTTAGGCTATGCTATTGGAAACGCATTGGAGGTAAAGGAGGCAATTGATACCCTAAACGGAAAAGGCCCGGAGGATTTCCTTGAACTGTGTCTGACCCTTGGAACTTCTATGGTTTTAGCAGGAAAAAAAGCGGAAAGTGAAGAAGAAGCAAGGGAAATGCTTCTTGAAAAAATAGAAAACGGCAGCGCATTAAGAAAGTTAGCCCAATTTGTTAAAGCCCAGGGAGGAGATGAAAGTCTGGTGTTTGAGTCGGAAAGACTGCCCCGGGCGTCCATGGAAAAAACAGTAACGGCGGCCCGCGACGGCTTTGTTTCCCATATCGACTGTGATGAGGCGGGGATCTGTTCCCTGATTTTAGGCGGCGGAAGAGAAACTAAGGAAAGCGCAATTGATCTAAGCGTGGGACTTTTACTTTCCAAAAAGGTGGGCGATATGGTAAAACAAGGAGAAACCCTGGCTACCCTTTACGGCAACGATGCCGCAGCGCTCTCGGAAGCGGTTGAAAGATACAAAGCGGCCTGCCACATAACGGAGGGACCGGTAGAAAAACGTTCCCTTATAAGAGGAATGATTTGCTGACAAAGCTCATATATTTTATCATGAGCAGATTTTATAATAAGAAAAACAGAATTTTACAAGCTGCCAGAGAGCAGATGACAGATACCTTAAAGCTTCCCAGAGAGCTGGTAACGGGAGACAGCGTTATAACCATGCAGGGACGGGAAGAGGTTTTTGTGGAAAATTACCGGGGAATTTTGGAGTGCTGTGATACCTTAATCTGGATATCCACCAAAAATTTCCGGCTTTGTATTGAGGGCAGAAATTTATGTGTTGCCTATTACACCAACGATGAAATGAAAGTGACAGGAACCATAGAACATATTTCATTTATGGAGTGATTGGCAGATGCTTTCGATATTGAGATTCCTTCGGGGATATGTGAAGGTCTATTTATGGGGCTTTTCGCCCGAACGTTTTATGAACCTGTGCAACAATCACGGGATTGAGCTTTGGAACGTGGAGCCGTCAGGCGAGGGCTATGAATTTTATATGCATATAAAAGGATTTTTAGGCTGTAAAGATTTTTTGCGTAAGACAAAGACAAGGGTGGTAATCAGAAACAAACTGGGACTGCCCTTTTTAATGTTTAAATATCGCAAAAGAAAGTTGTTTTTTGCAGGTCTTTTAGGATGCTTTCTGGCTCTTTATATTGCCACGCGGTTTATCTGGGCATTTGAAATTTCGGGTAACAGGCAGTTTACGGAGGATATGTTCCTTGCCTTTTTAGAATCACAACAGGTATATTACGGTATGTCTATAGAGGCCCTTGATATTGACAGCTTTGAAAAAGCACTCAGGGAAGAGTATGATTATATAATATGGGCGTCAGCCAAAATTGAAGGAACCAAGCTCCATGTTATGATAAAGGAAAATGATGTGGAGCGTACCGGAGACATGACGGCACTTGAGACCGGCGATATGAGGGCTGCTATATCGGGAACGGTGGTTTCCATGGTAACAAGGGCAGGGGTTCCGTTAGTTAAGCCGGGAGATGCGGTAAATGAAGGAGATGTGCTGATTTCCGGCATTATTCCCATAATGAATGATGACGAAACCCTGCGTACCTATCATGAGATCAGAGCGGATGGGGATGTGGTCATTGAAAGCCTGCTTCCTTATGGAGATGAACTGGCTTTAAAATATGATAAAAAAATTTATACGGGAAACAGACAGAGGCTTTACATCTTCGGAATCGGCGAAAATGAAATAAAGCTGGGAAAGGTTAAGCTGCAGGAGGCTTATGAAATTCTTTCCGTAAGGAAACCCGTAAGGCTTTTTGACAATCTGTATCTGCCGGTAATTTATGGGCATAATGAATATATCGGTTACGAAACGGTAAAAAGCGCTTATACGAGAGAAGAGGCTGCGGAGATTTTAAATGGCAGGTTTTTACAATTTTGTACAACTTTAGAGGAAAAAGGGGTTCAAATAATGCAAAAAGATGTTAAAATAGACTATAAAGGGGATAAGGCGGTTTTGTCGGGAAATCTTACGGTACGGGAAAATGCGGTAATTTTATCTCCCATTACAGAATTCCCGGAGGAGAATGGCATTGAGTGATTATACCATGTTGATGGATATGGATACCCTGTCCATGCAAAAGCTGTTTGGTACGAATGATACGTATATTCGTAAGATTGAAGATGAATTCGGCGTTTCTGTCATTAACAGGGACGGAGCCGTTAAAATATCCGGCGAAAAGGCAAATGTAAAAAAAGTATACAGGCTTTTGGCAGAGCTTATACAGATTTCAGATAAGGGAACGGAAATAGAGGCACAGAATGTAAATTATGCCGTTATGATGAGCAAGGAAAATGAAGATGACGGACTGCTTACCATGGATGAAAGCTGCATCTGTCATACCATCAGCGGTAAACCGGTCTGCCCCAAAACCATCGGTCAGAAAAAATATGTACAAGCCATGAAAGAGCATATGATCGTTTTCGGGCTGGGGCCTGCCGGAACAGGAAAGACCTATCTGGCTATGGCTATGGCCATTACGGCCTTTCGAAACAACGAGGTGGGCAGGATCATTCTTACAAGACCGGCTATTGAAGCAGGGGAAAAGCTGGGTTTCCTTCCTGGGGATTTACAGAGTAAGGTTGACCCTTACTTAAGACCGTTATATGATGCGCTCTATCAGATCATGGGGGCAGAGAGTTTTCAGAAGAACATGGAAAAAGGCTTGATTGAGGTGGCGCCGTTAGCTTATATGAGAGGGCGGACGCTGGATAATGCCTATATTATACTGGATGAGGCGCAAAATACCACAGAGGCGCAGATGAAGATGTTTTTAACCAGAATCGGATTCGGTTCTAAAGTGGTCATAACCGGGGACGCTTCCCAAAAGGATTTAGGGGCGGGGACAAGATCCGGACTGGACGTCGCTTCAAAGGTCTTAGGGGGAGTGGAAGGAATCGCCTTTTGCAATCTGACAAGCAGGGATGTGGTAAGGCATCCTTTAGTGCAAAAAATTGTAAAAGCATATGAGGATTATGAGAACAAACAGAAGTTTCAGAGTCAGCGTATGCAGAGATATACACGGGAGAAGGGAAAAAGACTAAGGTAATGGGGAAAAGGACAAGAGAGAAGAAAAGCGTGAAAGGGCTGGTCCTCTCTTTTATTATAAATTTATCGGTTTTTATATTATGGACTTTATTGTGGGGATATCTTCATGACGCAAAGCCTTCCAGCCTGTTAAGGAATCTGCTTCTGGATGTTTTTGGGGCATTTGCCATAGCGTTTTCTTTTTGGGCTTCCGCCTATAAGGGGGAGCTTTCGTGGTGGAATCAGGATCATGAAGTCAGATACAGTTTCATAGTCGTTTTTTGTGCAGTCATTTTATTCGGAATGCCCTATATTCCCTTTCTGGCGGCACCGGTGGCAATGACAGCCGTTGTGATGACTATTTTCTCAGGCGGCTTTTGCGGGCTGGTATCCTACCTGTTTATGGTTATGCAGTATATTCTTTTAAGCGGTCTTAAGACCGAACAGGTGGTGGTGCTGGCATTTTCGGGATTGTTGGGAATTGTTTTATTTAAAAGCCTGGATAAGGAATTCCGCTATGTGGGGATATTGTTTGCTTATATGGTCAGTGACTTGGTCTGCTGCAGCGTCTATTATGTTATGACGGCTCCTCGGGCAGATCTGGGAGATTCCGTTATGTATGTGGGAATCCGTTTGTTTTCAGAGCTTGTAATCATTCTGATACTGTTGAAAATGACCGGGAAATACTGTATCTATCGGGACGAAGACTTTTATAAACGGATTAATACTCCTGATTACAAGCTTTTGGTCCAGTTAAAAAACGTCAGTAAAGAAACCTACATTCATGCTGTACATACAGCATATCTTTCGGAAAAAATATCCCAGAAAATCGAAGTCAATACTGCTTTGGCAAAAGCGGGCGCATACTATCACAAAATCGGAATTTTAGAAGGGGATAATACTACGGAGAATACGCTTAAGGTAGGCCGGGATAACAAATTCCCCAAGCCTCTTTTAAAGCTTTTGGAAGAATACGGGGACGGGAAATCAACCCAGATTTCAAAAGAAGCGGCGGTAGTTCAGCTTTCTGAAACAGTGGTTACCTATATTTCCGATGCGTTTTTGAAAGATAAAAATGCTGTATTGGATTACGAAAAGATCATTGATGATATTATCCTAAAAAAAATGGACAGCCGGGATTGGAATAAATGTGTATTGACCATGGGAGAACTTTGCAAAATAAGAGAAGGCCTTGCGGAGGTAAAATTATACTATGACTTTTTACGTTGAAACGGAAAGCAGCAGAGAGGAGAAAATGGCGGAGGAAGAAAAAGGAATACAGGATTTTCCGTTCCTTTTGGAAGAGACAATAGAAAAAGTGCTGGTAACTGCGCTTTTCTGTGAAAACTGTCCTTTTGAGGCGGAAGTCAATATACTGGTTACCGACGGGGAAGGAATCAAAAAATATAATGAAGAATACAGGGGGATTGAAAAGGAAACAGATGTGCTTTCCTTTCCGGGAGTAGATTACGAAAAGCCGGGGGATTTTACGCTGGCCCTTTCCGATAAAAACAGCTATTTTAATCCGGAAACGGAGGAACTTCTGTTAGGAGATATTATTCTTTGCAGGGACAGAGTGTTTTCCCAGGCAGAGGAATATGGACACAGTGTTTTAAGGGAATTTGCATTTCTGCTAGTACACAGCATCTTACACCTTTTAGGCTATGACCATATGGAAGAGGAAGATGAGAAAATCATGAAACGGCATCAGGATGAGATTATGGAGAAGCTGGGAATTCTCCGGTAAAGAGGTACAACATGGCAAATCAGAACAAAATGAAAAAAGGAAATTTTGTAAGCAGGAACCGGCTTCAGGCGGTTTCGGGACTGATCATTTTTATAGGTACGTTGATAAAAATAGTGTTTCTCCGTTCCAAAATTGAAAGCGTGGGGACGGGATTTTATCTGACTGTGCTGACATTTGTTATGATCATTACCCTGCTTTTGGCAAATACCTTAAGAGAGGCAGTTCAAAAAGCGGTATTTTACAGAAGATCCAGGGGGCAGTACAAAAATGCTTTAAAGATGATGAATACAGGCACCTTGATAGGAGCTGTGGCAGGTGTGCTGATTGTGCTGATTTTGCTGCTGGTAACGGGGAAAGTAACCACTGTGCTGTTTCATTTGGGACCTTACGGCACGTTTCCCATGATCGTTTTAGCGGCGGCTATTCCTTTTTTACTTTCCGGTTATGCAGTTTTAGGCTGCTTTGACGGATTTTCCTTTGAGGTTGCAGATGGTGCGGCAAAGGTTATTTTCGGCATTACCGATTTGCTTTTAAGCATTGCCCTTGTTTTTATCGCATGCCAAATGGGAAACGGACACGGCAGACTGTTACATGACGATTATGTTGTTTTTTCTTTTGGGGCAACCGGTGCGGCCGCCGGCTTTAGCGGGGCCTGTTTTGCTGCGTTTATATGGCTTCTGTTTCTGTTTAAGGTTTTCCGCAAAAGAATGCGCAATCTGATCAATCAGGATACAAGCCGCGGCTTGGAGACTTTCGGGGAACAGGCAGCGGGGCTTTTTAGCGCCTGCGGCGTTTCCTTTACAAAGTTCTTGGTTTTATTCGGCACTTTATTTATCAATCTGATTTTCTTTTTTAAAAATCTGAAAAGCCTGGATGCGTCCACGCAGTTTGGAATTTATCTTTCGGAAAATCTTTTATGGTTTATGCTTCCGGCATTTTTAACTTTTATGCTCGGAGACTTTACCCGGGATTATTTGGAAAAGATCATGAAAAAAGAGGATATTTACCATGCAGGTATGAGAATTGTTATGGGCATCAAGCAATTTTTGTGTTCCGTTCTTCCGGTTGTGTGTGCGCTGGGCATTATTTATCCGGCGCTGAATGAATCCTTTTTCAAGAGTGAAGTACAGCCGGTAAATTTGTTGTCCACATTATTTGCAGCTCTTTTTGGAATGGGTATCTTATTATGCGGGATATTGAGGGGGATCGGCAGCGAATGGCTTGGGGTTATCTGCGGAGCAGCAGCTTTTGCGGCCCAGACGTTAGGAGTCTTAATCCTCTTTTCAAAACAATGCAACTTAAATGCACTTCTGTATGGTAATTTAATTTTTGCTCTTGTATTTTTTGTGTTATGCGCTTTCTTTGTGGGAAAATTTTGCGTATACAAAAAGCATCTTTCGGCAAATCTGCTGATGCCTTTTGCCGCGCTGCTTACGTTGAGCTTGTCGGCAGTTTTGTGCATACTTTTAAAGAGCGTTATAGGAAATATTCCCGCAGCTGTCATAGCCATAGCGGTTTCAGGCATTCTACATGCCGTAACGCTGGTCATTGTGGGCTGCATCAGAGAAGGAGAAATAAATGATTTTCCCCAGGGAAGTCTTTTGAGTCTTGCAGGACGGCTCCTTGGCATATATTCTTAAAATTTCCAAAATGTAAAAAACTGAATAAAAATAATCTTTCGGGCTGATACTGATTGTAAAGGAGTTCATTATGAAATACTTATATCGTATCAGCCTGATCTTTATGATTTTGACAATTATGTCAGCCTTGGTTTTAGGGGGATATTTTCTTTATCAGACAAATAGAGCAAAAGAGAACATCGGTAAAACGCCAAAGGAGGATTCTGCTTTGGAAACCGCCGCTACCGGCTCTGCTACAGACTGCGACACGGAATACATTGTGCTGGAATATGATTTAATGACAGGAGAAAGCACTCCCTATGTGGAAATGATCCCGGCAAAATATATTGGAAAGACTAAGGAAGAAATGGAATTGGTGCTTTCAGAAGAAGAAAAAGCCCCTACTTTAAGAGAAAGACAGAAGGGCTTAGAATCCATCCGGCTTTCCGCTTTTTCCAGAGACCGGATCGTTATAGTAAAGAGCTATGACGCCTTACAGGCAGAAAATGAAAAAACGGTCAGCGGACAGGATTATGATGAAGAGGAGGACATGGAGCGAAGCCATATAGAAGCAGCAGAGCTTGCCAGTGAAGAGGAAAACGAAGAGACCCAAGCCCAGGCATTAGAGACTATGGGGTCTGGAAATAAGCGAATCAGCGAGCTTTTGGAAACAGGAGCATACTATCTTATGGCAAGAGAAGGATATGTTTGTGTTTATTACGAGGATTTAAAAACCATTTATCTGGTAACGGATATTCTTATAGATCATCTGCCGGATAAGGTCCGACAGGAGGTATTAGATAAAAAATATATGAAAAATGAAGAAGAACTGTACAATTTTCTTGAGTCTTATTCCAGTTAGAGGTATAATTTTAATATCTGTGCATGGAGGAAGATATATGAAAAGGTCTGTATGCGTGGCAGGGGGAGGCGCTTCCGGTATGATGGCGGCAATTGCTGCAGCGAAGGCGGGAGCAAAGGTAACCCTGTTGGAAAAAAATGACCGCATGGGAAAAAAAATTCTTATGACGGGCAACGGAAAATGCAATCTGACCAATCTGGATATGAATATTTCCGCTTATTATACTGAAGATAAGGATTCCCTTGTGGGAAAGGTTTTAGAACAATTCGGGGAAAAGGATTTAGTGGAATTATTTAAGGAACTGGGAATGGATGTGACCGTAGCACGGGACTTATATGTCTATCCGAATACCCAGACGGCGGCTACGGTGCTAAATGTTCTAAGGCGCGCCCTGACATATTACGAAGTCATGTGTAAAACAGAAGCTACGGTCAAGAATATTAAGAAAGAATCCCGGAGTTTTTGTATTGAAACCGATAAAGAAGCTTATACTGCGGACCGGGTTATTATTTCCATGGGCGGAAAATCTTTTCCCAAAACAGGTTCGGACGGAGCGGGATTTTTGCTGGCAAAAAAGCTGGGATTTCAGGTTCAACCGGATTATCCTGCATTGACGGCTCTCATTTGCCCTGTTGAAGGACAGAAAATAATTTCGGGACTGCGTGCGGACGGAGCGGTTGCCCTTTCTATAGACGGAAAAAAAGTATTCCAGGATTTCGGACAGATTCAGTTTACGGATTACGGGCTTTCGGGCATACCGGTATTCCAAATCAGCAGATTTGCTTCACAGCTTTTGTGGAATAAGGGAAAAAAAGAAAGAGACAGACACTGCATTGAGGTAAAGATCAATCTTTTTCCACATATGACAAGGGAAGAATTGTACCGGCATATAGAGAATCAGTTAGCCATGTTTTCCCATATGTCTTATGAAGATGCAATGTCCGGATTATTACATAAAAAATGGATTGTTTTTTTCGGCAGGAGGCTGGGACTTTTCAAGTATCCCGATGCCTTAAGCATTCCCCGCAAACTTATAAAAGAGCTGAGCTATGAGTTGACGGAGCTGCCATTTCCCGTGGAAGGCGTAAAAGGCTATGATTTTTGCCAGGTAACAGGCGGAGGTGTGGATTTATCCTGTGTGGATGAGCATTTGCAATCAAGGATGCAGCCAGGGCTATTTCTGACGGGAGAAATTTTGGACGTTACAGGAAAATGCGGGGGCTACAATCTCCAATGGGCGTTTTCCACAGGCTATATTGCGGGAACTTACGCTGCAGAATAAGGAACTATTATGATCAAATACCAACAATTAAAGATGCATCCCGGTTATACGATGGAGGATATACGGGAAAAAATAGCACAAAATCTCCATATTCCGCCAAATTCCATAAATGATCCGGAAATTCTGAGGGAATCCATAGATGCCAGAAAAAAACCGCAGATATTTTATATTCTTTCCGTGTCATTTTCTTGTGAAAGGGAAAATGCGCTGTTGAAAAAATACGGAAAGAAAGGGGAGATTGCCCTTTATGAAAAAAAGGAGCTAAAGCTTCCCGCCATAAGCCATGCAGCTGTTAAGGACAGACCCGTTGTCATCGGCGCGGGACCCGCAGGGTTATTCTGCAGTTATTATCTTGCCAAGTCGGGGCTGCGTCCCGTTTTATTGGAGCGCGGAAAATGTGTTGAAGAAAGAATTTCTGATGTGAATGCTTTTTGGGAAACAGGAAGTTTCAATACCGAATCCAACGTACAGTTTGGCGAGGGTGGAGCGGGCGCTTTTTCTGACGGCAAGCTGAATACTTTAAATAAAGACCCTTTCGGCTATCAGGCGCAAATCCTTAAGCTGTTTATAAAAATGGGCGCAGAGCCGAAGATTCAATATGAACAGAAGCCCCATTTAGGAACGGACCAGCTCATTTCCATTGTAAAAAATCTTCGAAAAGAAATCATCCGTTTGGGCGGCGAAGTGAAGTTCGGGGCGAAAGTGACGGATTTTCTGACAGAGGAAAACGTGGCGGAAGATAAAGAGGAAGCGAAAAGGAAAGTAAAGGGCGTCATTATAAATGATGAGGAAACCCTTTATACAAAGCATGTTGTATTGGCTATCGGCCATAGCGCCAGGGACACCTTTCTGATGCTTGAAAGGTCAGGTTTTGATATGGAGCCCAAGGCATTTGCGGTGGGATACCGGGTGCAGCATCCCCAAAAGAATATGGATATGATCCAGTACGGGGAAGAAAATCTGGGGAAATTCCCCCCCGCTCCTTATAAGCTGACGGCAAAAGCAAAGAATGAAAGAAGCGTATACAGCTTCTGCATGTGTCCCGGAGGATATGTGGTCAATTCCTCCTCAGAGGAAAATGCCCTTTGTATCAACGGCATGAGCTACAGCGACCGTGGCGGGGAAAATGCCAACAGCGCCATTGTAGTATCCGTTACGCCGGAGGACTTTGAAGATAAGGGGCCCTTAGGAGGAATGTATTTCCAACGAAAGCTGGAAAAGAAAGCATATGAAGCTGGAAAAGGAACGATTCCCCTCCAGCGGCTTGAGGATTTTATAAAAAACCGGAGCTCAAGGGAAGAAGGGATGATCAAACCCTGTATGAAGGGCCGTTTTTCTTTTGCAAATTTAAGAGGCATACTGCCCCGGGAACTGGAAGATGCTTTTTTGGACGGCATGGAGCAGTTTGGCAGGAAAATTCCTGTATTCTGCCATGAAGATACGCTTTTGGCAGGAGTGGAGGCAAGAACCTCTTCTCCAGTAAGAATAATAAGAAATGAACATTTTCAGGCGCTTTCCGTAAAAGGCATTTATCCATGCGGGGAAGGTGCAGGCTATGCAGGAGGCATTACCTCTGCGGCAACGGACGGGCTTAAGGTGGCACTTGCCCTGATGGAGGATAGCAAGACTTCTTTACCGGAAGGGGAAAGTCCTGCAAAGGATTTAGGAGGAAACAGCGGTGAATTTACGTGATTGTATAAAGGACAAACAGAGAATCGTCATAAAGGTGGGGTCATCCTCCCTGCAGCATAAGGAAACAGGCGGGCTTGATTACATTAAGCTGGAGGTTTTAGTCCGGGAATTGTGCGATATCAGAAATCAAGGAAAGGATGTTATTCTGGTTTCTTCCGGCGCCATTGCCGTAGGAAAAAGGGCGGTGCATCTGGGAAAGGATGATAATCCCATTGCAGTAAAGCAGGCGTGTGCGGCTATCGGACAGGCAAGGCTTATGATGACCTATCAGAAGATTTTTTCGGAGTATAATCATGTGGCGGCACAGATTCTCATGACAAAGAATACGATCGTGGATCCCTTGAACCGTTTCAACGCCCATAATACCTTTTCTGAGCTTTTGAAGCTGGGGGTCATTCCCATTGTCAATGAAAATGATACCGTTGCCACCTATGAAATCAAGTTTGGCGATAATGATACGCTTTCCGCCATTGTGGCGGCGTTGGTAGACGCAGACCTTTTGATTCTTTTATCCGATATCAACGGTCTCTACACCGACGACCCAAACAGAAATCCGGACGCCGCCTTTATCAGCCAGGTGGAGGAGTTGACGGAAGAACTGATGGAGATGGGGAAGGGAACCACAGGAAGCAATGTGGGCACAGGCGGTATGAACACTAAGCTTTTAGCGGCAAAAATCGCTACCAAGGCAGGGGCGGACATGATCATAGCCAATGCCGATGATATGCGGATCATTCACAGGATTATGGACGGAAGGGATATCGGAACCATATTCAAAGCCAAAAAGGATGAAAATTTTTATCTGGCGGATTATGTGGCTGCAATGGAGCAGGATTAGAGAAAGATGAGGAAAGTTATGGGAGATTTAAATATTGCAAGGATCAACGAGTTATACCGCAAATCCCAGACAGAGGGACTTACTCCTGAGGAAAAAGAGGAGCAGGCGGCGCTTCGCAAAAATTATGTGGCAAGCGTCCGCGCCAATTTAAAAGGGCAGCTTGACAATATTAATATTCAGGAAAAAGACGGCACAATTACGAATTTAGGTGAAAAATTTGGAAGAAAAGAAAATTCTGAGAAATAAAATGAAGGCTTTGAGAAATCAGCTTTCCTATGAAGAGGTTTTGGATTTGAGCCAGAAAATAACGGAAAACGTAGTTTCCCACTATGATTTTGGAAAGGCAGAGAATCTGCTGGTTTATATGCATTACGGAAATGAGGCGCGCACCGACGGCATCATAGGCTACGGGCTGATGATGAAAAAACGGGTCTTTGTGCCAAGAGTCCAGGGGGATCGTATGGATTTTTATGCAATTCACGATTTAAAGGAATGTGCGCCCGGATATATGGGCATTCCCGAACCGCCTCTTGACGCCGCCCCCTTTGTTTTTAAAGAAGAGCAGAAGGAAGAGGTTCTTATGATTCTGCCGGGACTTGCTTTTGATGAAAGGGGCAAAAGGCTTGGGTATGGAGGGGGCTTTTATGACCGCTTCCTTAAGGAACATAAGCTTTGTACCAAAATGGGAATCGGATTTGAGTTTCAATGCGTAGAAAAAGTTCCGGGAAATGAACAGGATATAGACGTGGATATGATCGTAACGGAAAAAAGGAAGGGAGAATATTTATGACGGATTTAAATTTATTGGGAAAACAGGCTGTGGCCGCCAAATATGAAATGCAGCTGTTAGGTACACAGGAGAAAAATCATGGGCTTTTAAAGGCGGCGGAAAAGCTTTTGGAAAAACGGGAGGAAATTCTTTCGGCCAATGAAAGGGATATAAGGCGGGGAGAAGAAAACGGTATGCATCCGGGATTGATTGACCGGCTCAGACTGAATGATGCAAGAATTGAGGCCATGGCTGAAGGTCTTAGGCAGATTGTGGAACTTCCCGACCCCATAGGAGAGGAAATGGAAGCTTTTGTACGTCCTAACGGCCTTAAGATAAGCAGGGTGCGCGTACCTTTAGGCGTTATCGGCATTATTTATGAATCCCGTCCCAATGTGACGGCAGATGCCTTCGGCCTTTGCTTTAAGTCGGGAAATGCCGTGATCTTAAAGGGAGGCTCCGACGCCATAGAATCCAATATTGCCATAGCAAAGGTTCTAAGAGAGGCGTTGGAGGAATGTGGTTTAAACCGGGATGCGGTTTTATTGATTGAGGACACGGACAGGGAAATCACAAAAGAGTTTATGAGGCTCAATAATTATGTGGATGTGTTGATTCCCAGAGGAAGCGCCGGCTTAATCCGTACCGTTGTGGAAAACAGCACCATTCCTGTAATTGAAACGGGAAGCGGCAACTGTCATATTTATGTGGATAAGGATGCGGACATCGAAAAGGCGGTTCCCATTATTGTCAACGCAAAGACCCAGCGTATCGGTGTATGTAATGCCTGTGAATCACTGGTTGTTCATGAAAAAATAAGTGAAAAGCTTCTTCCCGAATTGTCAAAAGCTTTAAGGGAAAAAAATGTGGAAATCAGAGCGGATAAACAGGCCATGGCCTTTATGACTGACTGTATGGAAGCTACGGAAGAAGATTTTGCCAAAGAATATTTAGATTACATTATTTCCGTCAAAACGGTTTCCGATGTAAAAGAAGCCATTGCCCACATTAACAAAAACAATACCCGTCATTCCGAAGCCATTATCACGGAAAATAAAGAAACGGCGGAGATGTTTTTACGGGGCGTGGATGCGGCGTGTGTTTACGTTAATGCCTCCACCCGTTTTACGGACGGATTTGAATTCGGTTTCGGTGCGGAGATCGGCATCAGCACGCAGAAGCTTCATGCCAGGGGACCGATGGGACTTAAGGAGTTAACCTCCTACCAGTACCGGATTTTAGGAGAGGGACAGATACGTCCATAGCATATCCGGTATACGGCAAAATGCAATAAGACGGACCGGCGCGAAAGGATATAAAATGAACGAAGCACAACTTCAGTATGAATACATAGAAAAAGCAAAAAAAATCGTAGAGGAAAAGGCACGAAAAAAGGGCAGTAAGCTGACTTGCTGTGTGGTAACCTTCGGGTGTCAAATGGCCCCGGCTACCCGGATGCTATAAACCCGCATAAAATCAGCATTTATTAAAAATCCCAACCCCAGGCACCCGCCCGGAATTGGGATTTTATTATTTTTCATATTCCATTATTTCCCCTGGTTGACATTCCAGGAAATCACATATCTTGCAAAGCACATCCGTTGTCACGCTTTCCCCCTTTGAAAGTTTTGCCAGGGTAGGGGCAGAAATCACAGTTAATAAATCAGTTTTTTTCATATTCCGCCGTTGGAGCATATCAAAGAGCCTGTAATATTTCATCATAGCTTTATACCCGCCTTTCTTGTGTAATATAAGCATATACTAATAAAAAATAAATGTCAATGAAAAAATATTTAGAAAATGCTAAAATGTGTATTGACTAAAATATAAACATGTGCTAATATAATATTAGCAAAAGGAAAACAAAAATAAATATATGCTAACAGAAAGGTGGTAAAGATAATGATTAAAGCGGTAAACATGAAAAAATACAGATTTGGAAAACTTGCCAATAGACAGTATATCGGATTCGGAATGTTGGACACCGAAGCAAATGAATTTTTTTCCTTTGATGGTCAAAACCCATATGTTTTAACCACAAAGAAAATAATCCAATCTTGTATTGATGCAGGATGGCCCGAAACCATGAAGAGGGTTACACACGCATAACAACATCATACATACCCCGGGGCGGATGCCCTGGGAAATCAAAGAAAGGATGGAAAAGAAAATGGAAAATTATATTGCTAAGAGGGATTATTCAATATTGATTTATAAGCAGGAAGACTGGGAAAAGTGCAACGCAGCAATTAAGGCGTTAAACGAAATCAAAAAGGCGAGTGGATGGGATAGGGTGCAGGGAGTAACAATCCACAAAGATTGCAGAATTCCACCTTTATATCACGGCGAGGATTGGGCAATTATCATGGAGCGAGACAATGGAAACGGCAACTATTCCATTAAAATAATGGGTTAAGACTATAAGGGCGGCAGCAGGCCGCCCGCAATTAAAACGGCCATACCGCCCGGGTGGTATGAGGGTCCAAAGCCCCTGTAAACAGTTGATGGGTTGCAATGGTGGGCATTGTGGTATTGGTTGACAAGTTACAGCCGGGGTTTAATGTGAACCAGGCGGCGTGCAAAGGTTACGGGTTGACGGGCGGCACGCCTACAAATTATAATCAGACCATGAACCCGGAACCCACAAAGCCCATTACCATTGCAAATTATAGATTTGTAGAATTTGCACAAGAAGACTAGGCAGCAAAAGCCGCCTAGCCGTCTTTCCTTATGAATTTATGTTCCATGCCGTTTTTGAACATGATAGAATCCACTTTGCCGCCTATGACAATTATTTTTTCAATGACGGTTGAAACAAATTCTTTCAGAACGGCATCTTCCAAAAGGGGTGCAAATTCTTTGTAGTCTATATGTTCGGCCTGGTTCAGCTTATGAGCAACCAGGAAAGACGAAGCGGAAGCAAGGAACCCGGCAACAGTCCCAGGGGCTTCATCATCCGCCCGCATTTCTGCAATTTCATTTTCAATTTGGGCGTTTCTGACTTCCAACCCCTGTTTTGTTTCCAGGTATTCTTTTTCACTCATTGCGGCATCATCAAAAAGATACAGCTTTTTAAGGCGTTCAAGGGCTTTTAGGTTCCTTTCTTTTTCGGATGCAAGGATGGCCGCTTTATCAATCACAGGGGCGGCAGTATCAAGCGGTATGGGCTTGTATTGTATATTTTGCCCGGTTCCGCCCTTTAAGGCATCAAAGGCAGCAGAAAGCCCGACATGATCTATTCCGGCAATGCCTTTGAATTCCGGCCCGGTTAATAGGACAGCTTCCAGGGCATCAAGGGTGGAAATGCTTTCAGCCTGTTTGGTTGCCTGGACAATATTCTTGATATAGTTAAAAACGAAAGGCCCCAGGACAACATCAGTAATTCCCTTTGCCTTACATGTATTCTTGCGCCAACGGTTCCCGCACCGATAAATTGACGGAAAAAACCCGTTTTCCCTTAACCTGTCTTTATCGCATATCATATTAGAGCCGCACACACCGCACCGAAGCAGGCCGCCGAAAATATGGCAGTATTTCTTCCGGGACTGGCTACACATATTATTGCGGGCGGCGGCATTGGCATCCATGATGGCGTTGCAATGGTCCCATTGTTCCGCTGTGACAATCGGTATAAATACGTCATCAATCACAATCCATTCATCCTTTGGTTTTATCTTGCCCCGGGCGGATTCACGGTAATTATAGCGGTATGTGCCTTTATACATAGGATTGCGGATAATATCGGAAACGGTTTTAGAAGTCCATTCCCCGCCCCGTTTGGTAGGAATATCATTTTCATTTAGATAATTTCTAATAGAGCAGGAAGAGCCGCCTTTTTCGTACATATCAAACATCATTTTTACAATGACGCTTTCCGTTTCGTGAAGTACAGGGAATTCCCGGACCGGGTCCCAGGAATAGCCAAAGGCCATGCGGGCACCGTTCCATTGCTTGTTCTTTGCCCGCCCTATCATAATATCCATGACACGTTCCGAAGTCATTTTTCGTTCTAATTCCGCAAACACAAGGATAATTTTCAGAATAGCTTCCCCGATTGCGCTTGATGTATCAAATTGTTCATTCAAGGAGATAAAAGCCACATGGTTATTTTTGAAATCGTCATACATCAAGGAGAAGTCAACCAAATTGCGGCTGATCCTGTCTATCTTGTATACGATCACATGGGACACCTGGCCAGAACGGACTTTTTGCATCATCCGTTCATAGGCAGGACGCTTGGTATTCTTGGCACTTTTCCCGGCATCCTCAAAAATAACAATCCTGTCTTCCGGGATTTTCAGAACATACTTGCAATAGTTTTTCAATTCTTTCTTTTGGTGCGGCAGACTGTCTTTGTCTACCTGGTAGCCAGTGGACACACGCACATACAACGCCACTATTGGGCAGGATGCGGCAGCAGGACGGGACATAGTAAAACCCCTTTCTAAAAAAGGGCGTAAAAAAATAAGCCCTTTAAAAATGTGGGGGCTTATGGTATAATCCAACTTGTCGGGGTTGGATATCCATAAGCCTTTTGGTTTACGGGTTACAATCTATGTAAAAGGTTCCAGGTTGCCGCCTGGGACTTTTTATTTTTCAATTTCATCTTGATATCCAGATATAATAATTCCAGAGGGAAGAGCAACAATCGCAATTCCTAAAAATGAGGATATCATACTAATAATTCTTCCAATATCTGAGGTTGGATATATATCACCATAGCCAACAGTAGTTAATGAAACAGTAGCCCAATAAATAGCTTTGAAAAAATTACCGAATGTATCTGGTTCAACTTGAAAAACGATAAGAGCAGTTACAAAAATATACGATAACGCCAACATACCAACAGTGAGTAAAGCATCTTTCTTTTTCGATAAAACATTAAGTATAATCACTATATTTTTAGAATATCTGAAAAATTTAAAAATACGCAATGTTTTAAATAATCGAAATACACGAAAAACTCTAAAAGCATAATTCAAATTGGTTATTGACGGCAGTATAGAAAGCAAGTCTATAATTGCCATGGGTCGAAAAGGATATGTAACAAAGGGGACAATCCCCGTTTTCTTAGTTAAATAATCGGCAGTTGTTAGACGAAGAATGTAGTCTGCAATAAATATAACAACGGTTATTCTATCTATTACAACAAAAAATGAATATTGCTCAACAAAACATAAGGGAATTATACTTGCTATAATAGCCAACATCATAAAAGCATCATATAATTTGCTTATTCTGTCATTATCCTCTGCCTTTTCTATTATTTCATATATTCGCTTCCTCATTTGTTTCACCATGAATCAATTGATATAAATTATATTACCATTCTTTTTTATCCGGCGTTTTGGTTTTTCCTTTCTTCTTTTTCATCAGCACCAACAGCACACTGGGCAAGTCCTTTGTGCATATCATCCGCCGATCGGTAGCACTTTAAAAAATATTCTTCCTCTGTAGTGATATGTAAATCTTTCTTGCCTGGGTTATAATATTCGATCTTTGCATCATTCCGGGCCATGCTGTCCATAGTAACACCGAAAAAGTCACACAACCGCTTAAAAATTGATATAGTCATGTTATCATAACCACGCTTATACCAATTAACAATAGTGGTATAAGCAATTCCGCTTTTTTCCGATAAAGTTTTTTTATTTAATTCTCTATCGGCCATTAACATGTCCAGTTTTTCAAGGAATGTCACTTCTTGCACCACCTTTCTATGGTTACATTGTAGAGTAAATATAATTCGCTGTCAAGAATAAAATTACCTTTTTGAGTATTTTAAAAAATAGCATGGGGAAAACAATACTCACAAAGGTAATTTTTTACTTGACAAAGTACCATTACGAGTATATCATAAAGGCACAAGTTACCCACATGAGTATTTTTGAGAAAGGAGAAAGGCAATGTATAAAAATTTAGCAAAAATTTTAAATGAGAAAAAGATCACCATGAAAGCCTATGCGAAGTTTTTGGGTATTTCAGAAAAGACAGTGCAAAACAAAATGTATGGCCGCACTGAATTTACCTTAGGAGAAGCAACAAAGACATGTTCCATTATCTGCCCGGAGTACCGTCTGGATTTTGTTTTTGAGAAGCAGGAAGGCGGAGAGTCAGCAACTGCAACAGCATAGAAAGGAGGAACCCATGAGCAACAAATTAAAAGAATTTGTGGAAGAAATATTGAAAAAGGCAGAGGAAAAGGAATTGAGCGTGGAAGACGTTCACTTATTACCGCTTGCCTTACAAATGGAGTTAGAAAAAGGCAGATGGGTAAAAAGACCATATGAAAGAAAAGTACCCCAGGAATAACCAGGGGCACAATCAACTATTTAGAAATTGAATTTTCAAGGATGCGGAGAGCATGAAACAATTCTTCCGTAAGAATGTTAATTGCGGCGGCTAGTTCGATACTTTCAATTTGTTCATTTTCAATACGTTTTTTTACAGCGTCAGAAAAAGCGTCCGCAACATGTCCTAACTTGTATTCGATTTCATCAGACACGAAAACACCCCCTTTCTACCGGGATTATACCACGGCAGCAGGCGGGAAAGCAATTAGAAAGGAGACACGCATGAAAAAGAAAATTATTATTTCCGTAAACACCATTGAAACAAGGGAAATGCGATATATCAAAGAAGCAGAAAAGGCAATACAAGTTTTGAAAAACCTTGTAACAGAAATGGAGTTAGGGGAGCCTGGAAGAAACCTTGCGGCCAATAGAGAGGTTAGGGAGCCGGGAGAAAAAGAGACACTTTTCCATGTTCTTAAAACCATAGACACGGAAGAGATCAAAAAACCGTTAGACAATGTGGAAAAGTTGGTGGAGCAGCTACACATAGAAGTAAACAAGCTGAAATCAGCAATAATTACGGAATTGACAAAGGAGAAGCCCCAGGAATAGCCCGGGGCATACGAAAATCAATTGCACTTTTCGAGATAGTCGGAAACGGCCATGCGGATATTGTTTAAAACGGTTACATTATCCGCAATCAGATTGGACAAACAGGCGGCGGTTTTATCTTCCAGGGTGGCAGCCCTCAAAGTTTCTTTCGCTTCCGCCTTGTACTGATCTATCAAATGTGCAATTTGTTCATCAAGTACAGAATAATCCATTTCTACACCACCTTTCTATAAATTCCGGGCCTGGCCGCCCGGTATGGATATTATAGCACGGTGGCAGCAGGACGGAAAGAAAGGAACTTAACATGGAACTTAATTTGCATTGTCCGCATTGTGGTTTTAAAGCGGATATTTTCGCCCCGGATGATTCAACGCCGGAAGATATAAAAATGATAAAGGCGTGTCCATGCGGCGGAGTAATGGAAACTATGCAGGAAAAAGTGGAACGGATGAAAAGAAGCGGTATAAAAGCAAGGGCTTTCTATACCATGATTGCAAAAACAGAAGTAGACACGGGGACAAGCAAAGTACACGCAGTAAAAAAGGAGGGAATAGAATTTAAGCGTTGCGGAATTACTCTTTACGCATATCAAAGGGAATGTAATTTTCCCGTATGCTACATCATAGACCCGGAAACGGGGTTATCAATAGATACGGTCAATTATCCTTTAAGCGTTGCCCATAGGCATATAAGCAGGAATGCCATAAAAGCATTAAAACAAGCTAAAGCAGATAGCAACAATGAAAAATATCGGCAGCAGAAAAAGGCGTTCAAAGAAGCAGAACGGGAGGAAAATTTTAATGAATAAAAACGCAGATTGGATTTATATGCCATTATCCGGCCAGGGTGGAGAACTGGAAAGCATCTTGGAAAAAGTGGAAGATGCCCTGGGGTTTAAATTATTCATATGGCAGAAAACATATATTGCCCAGGGGCATTTCAGAAAGTACGGAGCCACAACGGCGCATGTTCTCAAAGATTTATTACAGGTGGATGCACCGCCTTTGGATTATTCCAAACGCACGGGAAACCATATGCAGGAACTTTACAGGGACGAACTAAAGAAAATCAAACGGAAGCTGAACCAGGCAGGCATCCCGACAAGGGAAGTTTTCTTTTCTGTAAAAGAAAAAAATGATTTTATGGCAAACAGAAGATTAAGGGGGGCTTACCGTGTTGCCGCATGAAAAAGAAAGGTTAATGGGAATGAGATATGAAGAAAGAAACAGCTTTAACCCTGGGAAGCCTTTTTGACGGGATAGCCGGATTCCCCCTTGCGGCGCAGCGGACCGGCATAAAAACCATATGGATAAGTGAGATTGAACCAAATTGCATTGACATTTCACAAAAGCATTTCCCGGATGCTTTAAACCTGGGGGACATTACAGGCATAAACGGGGCGGAGATTCCCCCGGTGGATATTATCAGCTTTGGAAGCCCTTGCCAGGATTTGAGCGTTGCCGGAAAGCAGACGGGGCTTGACGGTTCCCGTTCCGGGTTATTCATGGAAGCAGTACGCATAATACGGGAAATGAGGGTGGAAACAGATGGAAAATATCCAAAATACATTATATGGGAAAACGTGGCCGGGGCTTTTTCAAGCAATAAAGGAGAAGATTTCCGCCGGGTCCTGGAAGAGATCACAGAAAGCAGTATTCCAATGCCTGCAAGTGGAAAATGGGCATCCGCCGGAATGGTCGGAATTAAGGCAGCAGGGGGGGAGTATCGTACAGTTGCATGGCGGCAGTTGGACGCTCAATTTTGGGGAGTGCCCCAACGTAGAAAAAGAATCTACCTTGTCGGAGATTTTGGAAATGGATGTGCCGGACAAATACTTTTTGAGTGCGAAAGCGTGTTGGGGTATTTTGCAGAGGGCACAGAAGAGGGGAAAGGAAGTACCGCTGATTCTGAAAATGGCACTTTTGGAACGGATTGCCGAGGAATGGCGGAAGATGCAGACGGGCAATTGAAATTAGATTTTGGCAGGACGGCGGACAGGATTTATATAAATGCCAAAAAGTCCGTAACGCTTATGGGTAACGCCGGGGGCGGTGGAGGGAAGACGGGGCTTTATCTTTTGCCAGTATATACCATAATCGGAAATATTATTGGCAGGAATGAAAGAAACGGCGGAAATCAGTTAGGAGTAGGCCAGGACACAGCCCCTACACTCACAGGAACGGACCGGCACGCCATAGCATACGCACAAAGCGGGTTCGGTTTCTATAAAGAGGGCATAGGGACACTTAAAAGAAGCCGTGGGGCAGCAGGCGGCGGAAGTGAAACCCTTGCCGTGACAATAGAACGGATTGCCGCAACGGTAAAATACAGGGTCCGCCGTCTTACACCCCTTGAATGTGAACGCCTGGACGGATTCCCGGATTATTGGACAAAATACGGTGCGTCTGGACGGGAAATGTCCGACAATGCCCGCTATATGGCCCTGGGAAACAGCATAGCGGTTCCATGTGCGGAAAGGGTATTTATTGGCATACAGGCAGTAGAAAACGGATAGGAGGGCAAGCAATGAAGCAGATTTTAATTGTTGGAATAATCGGGTTGGTTGCGTTGTTTGGCGGTGCCGCATATCTTGCGGCGGCAGGAACGGCAATTATATATTGCCTGGGCGGCAGCAGTACGCACAAAATCCGCCGGGTATTCTTTGGAATCCTGGGGGCGTGTATGTTTTATGGCTTTATATGCGCCATTGCATATATTGCAAAAAACGGGTGGCCGCTATGACAGCCGGGGAACTGATCGCCATTATGGACAATTCACAGAAGTTACAGGTAATTGAGGGCGGGGAAGTCCTGTTTTGCGGATGGATTGGTTTATTGCCGTATAACGAAGCAGAGAAACACATAAAGGCGGCGGAGGTAAAGAGATTTTCCCCGCAATTGGACATAAAGCATAAGGAATGGGAAAGCCGGGGACTTATGAAGCCGTTGGAGCCGGAAGAAACGCCAGACTATTCTTTTTCGGATTTGCAGTTGTCTTTATACAGCACGATTTACATATAACCGGGCCAAAAAGGGCCAGGGGAAAGGAAAAGAAAATGGATAAATTGAGAATGGCGGAAGCAAATTATAAAAGCTATGCACCCATCAATGGGGTTGTGGAGCCGGATTTTTTGGAATATCTCAAAGAGACATTTAAAAAGTGGCAGCAGTACCACAGTGAGGGCGTGGAATTGGGAGGGCGTGAGATCGCCAAACTTTCAAACATGGTGGATGGAGCCAGGATGAATTCCCGTTTTGGGTTTGAAAAGTTTACACAGTATTTCACAGATAAAGAGGGCCAGGAATGGTTTTCTCTAATGATCTATAAAAACCGGGAAGAAATGGAAATTGACGCAGAACCTTTATTCCACTTCACAACAAAAATTCACAGATAGGAAAGAGAGGAAAAAGAAATGGGATTGCTTGATGGATTTACAAGTGATGGAACCGTGGAAATGAAGTACAAGGAATTTTATACGCTTATGAAAGAAGCGGCAAAGGCGGAAATAATGATGAACGCCGTAAAATGCAATGTGCCCCATGAATACATACGGGAAAGCATGACGGGAAAACAGGAAGAACACATGGAAATTGCCACAAGGGAATTGGTTCCGGCGGATGAATACAAAACAACGCTTTCCGCCGCACGTTCTCTTCTTGCAGAATTTGACGAAGCCGGGGCGGCGGTTGCCGCTGATTCATTGAGAAGACTTATTGACGCAGCGGAAAAAGAACGCATGGACGCAATAATTTTGGAGAATGACCGCCGTTTGAAAGAAAAAGAAGAGACGGAACCGCAGGAAGAGCCGGAGAAACAAAGCGGAGAGGGACCGAAAGGGGAAAGGGGCAAATAATATGGCAATGGAAAAGCTGAAAGAAGCCGTTGAAAAAGCGGTTATGGATGAATTGCAGAGGGCAAACGCTTCATTCCCTCTTTTCAATTCCAAACATGAGGGTTATGACGTGATTAAAGAAGAACTGGAAGAAACAAGGGAAGCCCTGGACACCCTGGAATCATCCGTTGCCGTTCTTTGGGAAAATGTGCGGGGAAAACAGGTTCCGTCATTTATCACGGATTTTAATACAACGGAGGATATGCACGCACAGGCAGTAGCCGTGGCGGCGGAAGCCATACAAACCGCCGCAATGATCTTAAAGTATGATTTGAGCCTTGCAGACAAGGCGGAAAACGGGGGAAAGGGCAATGAGTAAGGCGGAAGCATTAAAAGCGGAACTGGAAAAGATGGGGATTTTCACGGATGCCGATTTGAGGGCGGCAATCAGAACAACTTCCCTTGATGTTTCTTTGATGGCAGCAGGACAGCAGGCGGAAAGGATGGTGGGATAATATGGCAGTTTATGCGGTTGATTTTGACGGGACACTTGCACAGACCAGATTCCCGGAAATTATTGCCCCTAACAAAAAAATGGTGGCATTTGTAAAGACCATCCAGGCAGCAGGCCACAAAGTCATATTGTGGACAAGCCGGGCCAATGCGGACCTGGAAAACGCCGTGGAGTGGTGCAGGCAACAAGGGATAGTATTTGATTCCGTAAATGAGCCGTTGCCGGAACAAATTGCCAGGTGGAACAATGACACCCGGAAAATATATGCGGATTATTACATAGACGATAAGGCAATGACGGTGGCGGATGCGGAACATATCATGGATGAAATCCTGGGGATTGCCAGGGAATTTGAATAGCAAGGGCAGGAAAGGAACTTAGCATGGCAACACAGAGTATTAGAGTTAAAGACAGTACCCAGGCGGCAATCCGGGGATTAGATCGGGCACATGATGAAGCTGTATATATAATCGGGTTTATTGACGGGGTGGAACGCATAAAGAAGCGGAACCGGGAATTGCAGGAAATGCGGCGGCGGAAGCGGTATTTCATCAAACAAAGGTTTTTCGGCCTTGCCGCCTTGATGATAGCGGCATTATCCGCAAGGGTTTTGGATGGGGATGCAACGGTTGCACTTGTCATGGTGCCTTTGGGGCTATCCCTCATTACTTCAAGGCAAATGCTGATTATCAATAAATATTATTGGGAACATGAAGACAGAACGGGAGGGGGAAAGGATGCGTTTTATCATCAATGATCTTGTTTATGATACGGACAAAATGGAAGAAATTGCCACGGTCAGAAAATGGGTAAAAAATATCACGGCATCCGCCATATTCGGGAAAGAGATTGGAAAGCAGATGCCGCACATCTTATGGAAGAGCAACGCCGGAAGATACCTTTTGACCCATGAAGAGGATTTTTCGGTTACATATGGACAGGCAATCGAAGAACAGGAAGCAAAAGAATTATTAAAACGGTACAGCTATAAAAAATATGCGGAAATGTTCGGGGAGTTGCCAGAAGCATAACGCATAAAAACACGGGTTGAAAGGCGGGGACCTGTACAACCCGTGTTTTGGAACTTAACAGGAACATAATACCACAATATATAGTATTTGAAAAGAGGTATTTACAATATATGGGATTAAAAATAATTATTTCAATCATTGCATTTGCTTTGGCAGTATTGGCAGCCCTGGCAGCAGGTGCGGCATGTGCCATTCATACGGCGGCACAGTATATGGACACAGAGCAACACTAAGCCGCCGTGGCCGAAAAATTTGAAATCGGGAACCCTTTCCCGTCCTTGTAATGGGTATTAACAAATGAGGGAAAGGGATTTTTATATAGATAAAGGCGGGGAAGATATGGGAAAGACCTATGATAATTATGATTATGAAGAGGCATACCAAAAGCAGATTGACACCCTGGAAGAATGGGAGTTGGAAAGACTGATACAGGATGGGAAAGTGGATTGTCTGTACCGTACCACAACCATAAAATCCAGGAATGAAAAAAGCGGTACTGAAATGGTGGAATCTATGGTCTATCCATCATTCAAAGATAAAGCAGATATGCCAAAGACGGCAAAAAAGAGGGAAAGCAAGCCATCACAAAAAAACCTTAACGATAAGAACGCCCGCCGTTACCTTATACGCCTTGTCAATATCAATTTTGGCAAAGGGGATATATGGGCAACTTTTGGATGGGATGATGGACACTTGCCACAGGACATAGAAGCGGCCAAAAAGGATATAAAGAACTTCATTGCACGGATAAACTACCGCCGCAGGAAAGCCGGGAAAGGGAACATAAAATATATTTATATCCTGGCATATGGGGACAAAAAGACCCGTCCACACTTCCACATCATCATGACCGGGGACGGGGTGGACCGTGACGAACTGGAAGAACTATGGACAAAATGCGAAAGAAAGAACACCCGGAGAATAAAGCCGGATGACGATTTTCTGATTACGGGAATAGCAACATACATTTCCCAAAACCCGCACGGTACAAAGCGTTGGTGCCCGTCAAAGAATCTGCAAAAGCCGGATGCACCAACCAGGAGTTACAGGAAATTCAGCAGGCCAAAAGTAAATGGCATGGTTAGGGATTATGAAAAATTAAAAGATCAGATGGAAAAGGCGTACCCTGGTTATACATTCCTGGATGCGGAAGTGAAACACAATGATAAAGTGGCCGCCTTTTACATATACGCCCGCATGATTAAAAAGCGGGACAAAGGAAAGGAGAAACCGAAAAAATGAAAGTTGTATCAATCATCAACTTAAAGGGCGGTGTAGGGAAAACAACCACGGCGGCAATCATGGCGGAAGCATTGGCGGAAAAGTACCAAAAGCGGGTTCTTATCTTTGACAATGACAAGCAAGGCAATATTTCCCGCCTGTTTGATCTCTACAATGGGGAAGCTGTGCCGGGTGCATGTATCGCCTTGAAATCAAGGCACCTGGTTCCGGGAACCATCAAAAAAACGGGCATCCCGGGGGTGGATTTGGTAAACAACAATTATTTCATGGAGTTATCGGAAAATGAGATAAGGGCAGACCAGGAAACAAAACAGCATGACAGGTACAAAGCGGCACTGGAAGAGGTTGCGGGACAATATGATTTCTGCATCATGGACAACCCGCCGGATTTGGGGATAAACGTTATCAATGCCATTGTGGCAACGGATGAAGTAATTATTCCCGTAAACCTGGATGGTTACAGCCTGGACGGCCTGGAAGAACTGGCGGCCCAGGTAAAAAACATCCGTGTGTTAAATCCGAAAGTGAGGATAGCCGGATGCCTGGTAACAGACTTTGAAAAATCAAAGTATTCAGAAGCGGCGGAAATATGGTTGCGGACAAAATCGGGGTTGCATATCTACACGCAGCGCATCCGGCATTATAAAAAGGCCAAAGATGCCACGATTGAAAAAAAGACAATAACAAAGTATTGCATCAGATGCGGAGCCGCCCAGGATTACAAAAAATTTATGGAAGAGTACATGAAAGGGGGAAAATAGGATGGGTGCAAATGTTTTAGGAATTTTAAACACTGTTTCACTTGTGCGGGCGGGGAATTACGAAGATTACCAGGATATAACGCTTGACTATTCGGAAATTGTCGTGACAGGCCATAACAAATACAGCATGGGGGAAATACAGGAAATGGCAACGGGCCTTTTGATAGACGGATTGCAGGAACCCTTGATTGTCGCAAGGGTGGAAAATGCTTTTTGGCTTGTATCGGGGCACCGCAGAATTGCCGGGATTGAAATACTGATTTCAGAGGGGCACGAAGAGTTTAAAAACGTACCGTGCCGCTATAAAGAAATGACGGAAACAGAATTCCGTATTGCCTTGCTTACTGGAAATACATTCAACCGCCGCATGACGGATTATGATTTGATGGTGCAGGCCCAGGAGTGGAAAGAGGTATTGACCCAGGCAAGGAAAGAAGGGCTTTTGAAACTGGACAAGGGCGAAAGGGTTCGGGATTATGTGGCGGTTATCATGGGAGAGTCCGCCGGGAAGATAGGGACCCTGGAAGCAATCAACAATAACGCCACGCCGGAAGTGAAAGAGCAATTCCAAAATGGCAATATGGGAATTACGGCAGCGGGAGCCGCCGCAACCCTTTCAGAAGATCAGCAGAAAGAAATTGCCGCCCAGGCGGCAGCAGGACTGGACATAAAAACCGAGGAAATAAAGGCTATTGCGGAAGAGGAAAAGGGAAAAAAGAAAAAGACAGCGGAAGAACGGCAGCAGGAACAAAATGTGTCAGATACCGACACATCCGAAGAGGAAAAAGCAAACGCTGAAAAACTCCATGTCTTAAAAATGTTGGGAAATTACTACACATGGATGAATGAAGAGGAAAAAGGGATATTGGAACGTATACTGGAAGACTGCAAACGCCGCAAGCGTGAATATTCCTTGCCGGAAGACTAAGGGGGTGCGGAATGAAACTTTCAAACATGAAAAAATCAGAAACCACGGAACAAATTATGCTTTTCAATTGGGCCAAAAACCATGAACAGATTTTGCCATGTCTTTCCCTCATGTACCATGTGCCAAATGAGGGGAAACGGACGAATGGAAGCGTATTAAAGGCGGCAGGACTTAAAAGCGGTGTCCCGGATGTATGCTTGCCCGTTCCGTCCGGGGAATATCACGGGCTTTACCTAGAAATGAAATTCGGGAAAAACAAAACCACGGATGAACAGGAACGATTCATGGAATTGTTGTGGCAACAGGGATATAAAACGGCGGTATGCTATGGGTTTGAGGATGCAAAGGCGGAAATAATCGCCTATTTACAGGAGCCGGGGAAGATGCCGCTTGAAAATTGTTTAAATGCCCCGTGGATTGCCGGAAAATGTGACGGTGTTCCTCTTCCTGGACAGATGTTTTCCCATGAAATTTGCAGGAAGTGTAAAAAGCATAACTTTACAAGACAGGAAGCTATTGTGGAAAAGAATATGGCATCAGTTGCGGAGTACATAAAAAATCCGATTGTAAAGGACATAGCCAACCTTTCAGCGGGTCAGCCAATGCCGTATACCACAATGGAAAACACGTTGGAAACAATCAATAAAAATCTCGCCCTTTTGGTAACAGGGAAGCAGTTAAGTATTGAGCAGTCGGCGGCGGTTTTATCCGTTGCTATGGATGCTTACGAACAGGCACAGAGACGAAAGGAGAAAAGAGCATGAAGAAAAAAACAGATGGCGGCCACAATATACCCGAAGAAGATTTGCGGGAAATGCAGGAAGAGGAAAAAAGAGAACTTCCCGAGGGTTTGGAAACCTATACAGGAACTTGCAGATTTTGCGGGCAGATGGGAACCGTGAACGCATTGCCGGGATGGAGTGAAGAGCAGGTCAATGAATCCGTAACTTGCCGCTGCCAGTGCGATAAGGCCAAAGAATACGCAAAGCAGAAAGGGCAGATACAGAAAGCAAAGGCAAGGATTGCGGAAGTATTCGGACCGGCAGCAGGCGAAAAGGCATTGGATGAAGCCATTGTAGCGAACCTGGTTTCTTTTGTGGATATTATCGCAGAAAAGAAAATGCAGTCCGTAACCGTGGACATGGGAAGAGGATTAAAAGCCAGGGTTTCCAGGATGGCTAAAGGTTCAATCAAGGTGGAGCGCACCGAAACGGTAAAGGCAAGTTTTGAAGAATAATACAGGATCGGGGGGGGCATTTGTGGGTGTTTCAAAAATGGATGAAGATATAAAGGATGTTGCAAAGCGTTTGATACAGGGCAACGAGAAAAGAAAAAAGAGAATCCGGCATCATAGGGAATCGGAATTTGACATACTGGCAGCCAAAGCCATTGCGGATGCCCTGGCTTCATCATGCGGGAATATCACAAGCCAAACCATCAGACAGCAGGTACAGGAAAAAATATACAAGTCCATTGTGTTTTCCACGCCTTATGAGTGCATAGGGGAAACATATTGCGGGCGGCGGCAATTCTACGATTACCGAAACGAATTTATATTGGCCGTGGCGGATAACCTGGGAATGGTTCCGCCAAAAGAACCAGGCGGCGAGAGTGAAGCCACGGCGGCAGCAGGCGAAGAAAGGAAAGAAGAATGTGGAACATTGATGTTAGCAGATTCAGAGTAATACACGGAAACGAGGTACTAAACGCCTTGTGCATTGCGGAAGTACAGATGCCGGAAGATATGAACCGGGAAGCCAGGGCAACGAAAGTAAAACCAATATTCCTTGATGTGTTGGCCGTCAATGCAGATGGGGAAATAGTATCAATCTATGATGAAGCATGGACATTCCAGTTTGTGCCCATCATACAGGCACCAATAGCGGCAGGAAACAAAGCGGGTCAGAATTAAAGACCCGCTTATATTATATTAACCTTGAAAGGGGATGAAGCCATGAAAGAATATGCGAAGCCTTTCTATACGTCCGAAGCCTGGAAGAAAACAAGGCTTGCATACATCCAACGGGTAAATGGATTATGTGAAAGATGCAGAGCATCAGGGGAATTTGTACCGGGGAAGATCGTACACCACAAGAAACATATCACGCCTAAAAATATAAATGACCCACGCATTACACTTTCCTTTAGCAACCTTGAACTGTTATGCGAAGATTGCCACAACAAGGAACATAAACGGAAAGAAAATACACGCTATACATTTGCGCCGGATGGTTCTTTGCTTCCGCCGGGGAAAATATCCCCCCGGGGGTGTGATTTTCAAAGGACCGAAAAAGAACCGAGGGAGATACCTAAAAAAAACGCTGAGGGTCGCACGCACATAGAGGGGGGTTAAATTATGGGAGAAGATGCAAAAACTTCCGAGAAGAAACAACCAAAAAGGCCAAAGATGCTGACAGATGCCAGGATAAAAAAAGAGATCGCAAAACTTGAACCCATGTTTTCCGGCATTGATGATGAAGACAAGAAAAACCTTGTAAAATCGCTGATTGAAGAAGCTGCCTTTTTGAAAATCGCATGTCTGCAATGCAAGGCAGAATTGAAAAAAGAGGGGTTGACGGCGGAAACCGTGAACGCTTCACAAAAATTCATTAAGGCCCACCCATCCGCCCAAATTTACGAAAAATATTCCCGTCAGTATACCCAAATAATCCATACACTGATTGAATATTTACCGCCTAAAGAAAAGAAAAATATAAGCAGACTGGCATCACTTAGGGAAGAATAGGTGCATGGGAAATTATATCTTTGCGTATTGGGAAGCCATACAAAAAGGCCAGGTAACAGTTGGTAAATGGATAAAAATTATCTATCAAATTTTGGTAGAGGGATTACAGAACGGGCAATGGACATTCAACGAAAAAAAGGCCAATAAGGCAATAAAATTCATAGAAAATTTTTGCCATCATTCAGAGGGCCGCAACGATTTGTTGAAGTTGGAATTGTGGCAGAAAGCAATTGTTTCGGCCATATTCGGAATCATGGACCCGTCAACAGGATATAGGCAATTCCGGGAAGTTTTTATTGTTGTGGCACGGAAAAACGGGAAGTCACTTTTTGCCGCCGCATTATCCGCATACATGGCCTATATTGACGGAGAGTATGGCGCAAAGATTTATTTCCTGGCCCCGAAACTGGACCAGGCAAATTTAGTTTATGATGCCTTTTATCAGATTGTACAAAGTGATGATGAACTGGATTGCATAACGAAAAAGCGGCAGTCTGATATTTATATAAAAGAATATAATACGTCTATCAAAAAGATTGCTTTCAATTCCAAAAAATCGGACGGTTTCAACCCGCAAATGGTAGTCGGGGACGAAATGGAAGCATGGCCGGGACAACAGGGAATAGACCAATACGAGGTTATGGCATCCGCAATGGGCGCAAGGAAGCAGCCATTGCTTTTATCCATATCCACCGCAGGAAAGATAAATGGCGGGGCATATGACGAACTTATGACACGTTCAACCTCTTTCCTAAAAGGGAATTCCAGGGAAAAACGGATTTTGCCGTTTCTGTATATCATTGATGATGTGGAAAAGTGGGACAGCCTGGAAGAGTTGAAGAAATCCAACCCAAATTTGGGCGTGTCCGTTTCGGTGGCGTTTTACGAAGAGCAGATTGCCATTGCCAAAGGTTCACTGGCAAAAAAGGCAGAATTCTTGATGAAATATTGCAACATCAAGCAAAACAATTCAATTGCCTGGTTGGATTACATAGATGTGCATAAATCCTTTAGCAATATCCATTTTACGCTTGAAAATTTCCGGGGGTGCTATTGTGTGGGAGGAATAGACCTTTCCAGGACAACGGACCTTACCGCCGCAAGCGTTGTGATTTACAGGAATGGGAAAAACCATATAATCACAAAATTCTTTATGCCGAAAAAAAGGTTTTCGGAAGCCGTGGACGAAGACAATGTGCCATACGGCATGTACAAAGAAAAAGGGTTCCTGCAAATATCCGGGGAAAATAAAGTGGATTACAAAGATGTGTACCAATGGTTTATTGACCTTGTGAAAATATACAAAATCCGCCCTTTAAAAGTCGGTTATGATAGGTACATGGCGCATGATCTAGTGGATGAAATGGCAATGGCCGGATTCCATATGGATGATGTGTACCAGGGAACAAACCTAACGCCCATATTGCGGGAATTTGAGGGGGATTTGAAAGATGGAAAATACGATATAGGGGACAACGCACTACTGGAATCACATCTTCTCAATGTGGCCGTGGATATAGATATAAATGATTCACGCATGAAGCCCGTAAAACTGGAAAAACGGTTAAGGATTGACGGGGCAATGTCGGTATTTGATGCCTTGACGGTAAAAGACAAGTATCATGCGGAGATTGGAAGCAAATTATTAAACCAGGCAGCATAAAGGGAAGCATCCGGCAGCAGGATAAAACGGGTCAGAATTGGAACAATGAAATAATTACAATGGGCTTGTGGGTAAAACCATGAGCCTATTTTTTACGGAAAGGGGGTAAATGATACGGGAATAATTGCAAATGTTATGAATGTATTCCGTGCGAAGTACAGGCCGCTTTTTTTCAGCCGTGGGGAATATACGCCAACCGGGACATTACAGGACAGCGACATAGTGGGAGCCATTGCGGATGCCATTGCAAAGAACGTGGGAAAGCTAAAACCCCAGGTTATACGCTATGACGAAAAAGGGATGGTTATAAAAAATGACAGCTTGGCACGCCTTTTGGCATTAAGACCATGCCCGGAAATGTCAACCTATGATTTTCTGTACCGTATTGCATCAGACCTGGTTTATACCTCAAATTCTTTTTCCGTGATTTTTTACAATGAGGATTTTACAAGGGTCAAAAGTATACAGCCCATACAGACAAAGGATTTTCGGATATTCGTTGATGACAACAACAATATTCTTTTCCGCTTCCGTTGGGAATTTGACGGGAAATATTACACCGTGCCTTACCAGATGGTAATACACATCAAAGCAAGGTTTAACAAAAAAAGATTCATGGGGACACCCCCGGACTTGCAGTTGAAAAGCCCGCTTGACCTTATAGAAACATCCGGGGAAATGATAAAGAACCTTGTTAAAAATTCGGGCACATTGGGCGGCTATCTGAAATACAACAATTTTGCGGATGATGAAGAACTGAAAAGAAAAACCAAAGAATTCATGGAAGCATACATGAACGCTTCCAATGCCGGAGGGCTTGCGGCACTTGACAGTACATACGAATTCAAGGAATTAAAGCAGTCGGCACCGTCATTCCCAACCGCACAGATCGGGTTCTTGCGTGAAAATATTTACCGCTATTATGGCACAAATGAAAAAATCCTAACATCAACATTCAGTGAAAGCGAATGGAACGCATTTTATGAAAACGTGATTGAACCTATTGCAATACAGCTTTCCCTTGAATGTATGTTCAAACTGCTGACAGAAAGGGAAATTTCATTCGGGAATAAAATCATATTCACGGCAAACCGCTTACAATATGCCACTTTGCAAACCCGTTCATCTATCGGCGGGGAAATGTTCGACAGGGGGGCAATAACAATCAATGAATACCGTGAGTTGCTTTACTATGAACCGATTGAGGACGGGGATGTAAGAATGGTTTCCCTTAACTATGTCAAGGCCGGGGACCAAAGCCAATACCAGGTAGGAAGTGACGGGGACGGTTCCGGCGGGGACGAAGACCAGGAAGCGGAAAGCAAAGCGAGGAAAGCCGTCTATATTGCCTATATTCAGACCAAAAAGAAAGGGGGAATGGGGGTTGGATGAACTTCTTAAAAAACTGTTTACATTCAAGAATGAAACGGCCACAAGTGCAGACCTGTACTTTTACGGGGACATAGTTTCGGATTGGTGGGGAGCGTGGCAGGATGAAGACCAATACCCGGATGCTGTAAAGAACTTCCTGGCAGAACACCAGGGGAAAGACTTAAACATCTATATCAATTCCGGCGGCGGTTCCGTGTTTGCAGGAATAGCCATTTACAACATGTTGAAACGCCACAACGGAAAGAAAACGGTTTTCGTGGATGCACTGGCCGGGTCCATTGCGTCAGTGATCGCCTTTGCCGGGGACCGGGTTGTTATTCCGTCAAATTCTTTTTTGATGATTCATAAGCCGTGGGCAAGTTGCGTGGGAAATTCGGATGATTTGCGGAAAATGGCGGATGATTTGGAAGCCGTGGAAACCGGGATTCTGAATATCTATGAAGAGCATTTGAAAGAGGGCGTTTCCATTGACACCATCAAGGAAATGTTGGCGGCGGAAACGTGGTTAAACGGGCAGCAGGCGGCGGAATATTTCAATGTGGAGATCGGGGAAGAAAAGGCCATTGCGGCAGCAGTTACCGAGGAAACAAGGAAATTCTGCAAGGCTATCCCGGAAGAAATACTGGCCCGGAAGCAGGCACAGGAGAAAGCCCTGGAAGAAAAAGACCAGGAAAAGAGAAATGATATTGCAAAGATGGCAATTGCCGCAATGGCAATTTAGCACTGAAAGGAGAAAAGACCATGACAAGAGAAGAGTTAATGAAAATGTCCAAAAAGGACCTTAAAGCCCGCCTGGTGGCACTCAACAAGGAAGCCCAGGCAAAAGCGGGGGAAGAGTTACAGAAAATTATGGATGAAGCCAAAGAAATTTCCGGCATCATGGCGGACATTGCAAACCGGGAAGCACTGGCCGGGATGATACAGGACGGAACCGAAGACCCGGAACCCACAACGGGAGAGGGAGAAGAGGGAAACGAACCGCAGAACCAGGCCCGCACGAAATCCGGCAAAGCGTTAAAGGATGGAAAAAGCGTCAGATACAAGGCAAAGACCCTGGCAACGCCTATGAATACCCTTACAACCGCCACGGGCGTTGTGATGCCGAAGCATACAAGCCCGGATATTGCCCCCACTTTCAACAATGTTTCTTCCCTCATTGACCGGGTGCATACCGTTCCGCTTCCCGGCGGAGAAAGCTATCAGCGGCCTTTTGTGAAGTCTTACGGGGACGGCGCAGGAAGCACGGAGGAAAGTGCGGATTACAACACATCCGAACCCACTTTTGGATATTCGGATATTGTCCGGGAAAAAATCACGGCATATGCGGAAGAGCCAGAGGAAATGCAGAAATTGCCGGATGCGGATTATGACGGGGTTGTTGAAGAATCCGTTGTGCGCTCCATCAAGCGTTACGCTTCCAGGCAGATTTTGATCGGGCCGGGCGGGACCGGGAAATTCCGGGGGATTTTCTACAACCCGGAGAAAGAGGCGGATGATATTATAGACCGTTCCACGGACATTGAAAGCATTACCGCCGTTGATGATGGGACCCTGGATGAAATCATCTATTCATACGGCGGGGATGAAGACGTGGAAGACATTGCCGTTCTGATTCTCAATAAAAAGGACTTGAAAAAATTTGCAAAATTGAGGGACAAACAGGGCCGTAAGGTTTACACAATCGTAAACCACGGGAACACGGGAACCATTGACGAAGTGCCTTATATCATCAATTCCGCCTGTGGCGAGATCGGGAAAACGGCGGGGGCGTATTGCATGGCCTATGGCCCGCTTAGCAATTATGAGGTAGCAATCTTTTCGGATATTGATGCACAGAAGTCCACGGAATACAAATTCAAACAGGGGCAGATCGCCTATAAAGCATCCGTATTCATGGGTGGGAACGTGGTTGCCAAAAACGGTTTTATCCGTGTGAAGAATAAGGCGGCAGCAGGCGCATAAAGCGGGAAAGGCAACCAGGGCATGACAAAAAAAGAACTGATTGAAAAAGCAAAATTGCGGGTGCGGAAAATGTCAACCGACAAACTGGATGATGACCTGGGGCAGCTTGTAGAAGTTGCCCTGGCCGATTTGTCCAGGGTCGGGGTCCACGAAAGCCATTTAAAAAATATCAGAAATCCCTTGCTTGTGGAAGCCGTCCTGCTGTATGCAAGTGCTAATTTTGGCAGCCCGGAAAACCGGGCCGCCCTTATGGCATCTTATGACATGATGCTGACAAAAATCAAAGGGGGCGGATTCCATAGAAGTAAAAGTTGCGAAGCTGATTAAAAAGAAAAACCAGTCAGAATTTTTGGAAACGGAAGTATTTGCGGACTGTTACCCGGTGGGGCGGGATGAATTCAACATTGCAGGACAGAACGGGTACAAGCCGTCTTTCCGGGCGGATGTTTGGGGGTTTGAATATAACGAGCATCCATTTATTGAGATCGAGGGAACCCGCTATGACATTTACAGGACATACGGCCCGAAGCCGAACGGGAAAATTGAACTTTACGCAAGCGAAAGGACAGGGAAGAAATAGTGGCGGATTCCGTAAAAATTGAAAACCTTGCCAATGAACTTGCCGCAGCGATTGCGGATTATTCCGAAGAATTGACAGAAGCAGTTATGAAAGCCATTGAAGAGGAAACAAAAGACGCTGTAAAGGCACTGAATACAGAAAGCCCGAAACTTACAGGAAGTTATGAGAAAGGATGGACCGCAAAAAAGAGTTATTCCGGGAAGTATTCAAAGGTAAACACTATCCACAACAAAACGGATTATCAGCTTACACACCTTTTGGAATTTGGACACGCAAAGAGGGGCGGCGGCAGGGTGGCACCCAAACGGCATATAAAGCCAATAGAAACACGGACAATTGAAAATCTAACAAGAAAGGTGGAGAGTGCGGCACATGGTAACAGTTGAAAAACTGATTGAACGGGCAAAAGCGGTAGGATTACCCATTGCCTATATGGCATTTGAGGAAACCGAGGAATCCCCGGTGCCACCCCCGCCGTATTTAGTGTATCTGATTCCGCACCAAAAGAAGCGTGGGGCGGATGTGAAGAACAATATCAAAGAAACGGATTTTTCACTGGAATTATACACGGACAAATTTGCACTTGACCGGGAAGATTTGGAAGAAATGGTGGAAGAAAAAGTTTTTTTTGATGTGGAAACGGAAAAATACGTTGCACCGATTGAAAGCGAAAATATGGTGCAATCCGCCTGGGAAGTAAATGGGCTGATTCAGAAGTTGAAAGGAGTAAAAAAGTAATGGATGGAGAAAGAATTGTTTTAGGAAGCGGCTATTTGTACGTTACCGAGTTTGACAGCAAGGAAAAGAAAATACCCGAGAATGCGGAGATCGAAAAAGAAGAAAACCTTTTGGGACTTATCCAGGGCGGGGCGGAAGTGACCTATAAACCGTCATACTATGAAGCCAAAGACGATATGGGCAAGGTTTCAAAAACCATATTGACGGAAGAAGAAGCAACCATGAAATCCGGGATTATGACCTGGTGCGGGAAAACCCTGGAAAAACTTTGCGAAACCGCAAGGGTTGAAGAGGACAAGCAGAAAAAGACCCGCACGGTAAAGATCGGCGGAGTTGGAAACGCAACGGGCAAAAAGTATGTGATTCATTTTGTACATAAGGACGAAACGGACGGGGATATTCGGGTTACTATCGTTGGCAACAACCAGGCCGGATTTTCTTTTGCGTTTGCAAAGGACAAGGAAACTGTAATTGATGCTGAATTCAAGGCGGCACCACAGGACAGCGAGGGCACGTTGATTCTCTATGAAGAGGAAATGATCGGGGAGGAAGAAACAGGCGGAACGGGGGAAACGGGAAGCCCGGAAGAACCCGCCGGACAGTAGCAAAAGAGCCATCTAGGGCATTGCCCGGGCGGCTATCCATTTAAGAAAGTGAGGAAAAAAGAATGGCAGTAGTAGCCTTTAATTGTAACAAAATCAAGCATACTTATTGGCCTTTTACGTTCAAGGACACCGAGGACGAAACCGGGAAGATTCCCGGCAAAAAAATCATGGTGCGTATGCCATCTAAAGGGACATTTGAAAAAATACAGGATTTCCAGGAGATCGCAGAAATGGACGAAAGCGAAATCCGGGCAGCAGGCGTTATTGATTCCTTGCACGCACTCATTGCGGAAATACTCAATAATAACCTGGAAAATCCGAACCCCAAAAAGCCGAAAAAGCCGGTCCGGGTGGATGATTTGGAAAATTATGATATTGAAGAATGTATCGCAATTCTGAACGCTTACACAACTTTCATGGATGAATTAAAGACGGACCCAAACTAAAGATGCCCTTTTACCCCAGGGAAGAGGGCGAAAGGGGTATTCCATACACATTGAAAACCCGTGGGGAAAAACTTGTGATGGACTATTGCCATTTAAACATTGCCCAGGTGCAGGAATTGCCAATAGACACCTATTTGTTTTTGATGCGGGAAGCCATGATCTATGAAAACAGCCAGACGGAAGAGGGCCGGGAATACCTACATAATTGTTGGAGAATCGAACAGACGAAGCCGGACAGAAAGGCAATCCGGGAAAATTTCCGAAAGAAAGGGGGTTAAATTGTGGCAAACAACATAAAGGGAATTACAATCGAGATCGGGGGAAATACCACAAAATTAACCTCCGCACTTTCCAATGTAAACAAAGAAGTCAGAGGAACACAGGCGGAATTAAAAGAGGTTGAAAAACTTTTAAAACTTGACCCCAAAAACACGGAAGCCCTGGCACAAAAGCAGAAATTATTAAAAGATGCAATATCCGAAACCAAAGAAAAACTGGACGTTTTAAAAACAGCGGAAGCCCAGGTGGAAGAACAGTTTAAAAGGGGCGAGGTTTCGGAAGAACAATACAGAGCGTTAAAACGAGAAATAGAAGCAACGGAACTTTCTTTAAAGAACCTGGAAAGTCAGGCAAAAGAAAGCAATGTCACGCTTGAAAGCGTGGGACAAGCCTTTGAACGGGTGGGGGATAAAGCAACAACAATTGGAAACAAACTCATGCCCGTTACGGCAGGAATTACAGCATTAGGCGGTGCCGGGATAGCGGCGGCAATGGATTTAGATGATGGTTACGACACCATTATTACAAAGACGGGAGCCACAGGGGAAGCCCTGGAAGAATTAAACGAAGTAGCGGAAAACTTATTTACAAATTTACCAATCGAAATGGAAGATGCCGGAACGGCGGTTGGGGAGATAAACACCCGTTTTGGAGCCACAGGGGAAGTCCTGGAGGGGCTTTCCGAAGATTTCATAAAATTTGCAAACATCAACGGAACGGACCTCAATAATTCGATTGGAAAAGTTGATAAGATAATGGAACAATTCAACATTGATGCTTCCGAAACTGGAAATGTACTTGGGTTGATAACCCAAAAAGGACAGGCAACGGGAATCAGTGTTGATGTACTCATGGACAGTGTACAAAAGAACGGGGCAACATTTAAGGAAATGGGCCTTAATATGATCCAGGCCATTGACCTTTTGGCACAGTTTGAAGCAAACGGAGTGAACGCAGATACTGCAATTGCCGGGTTGCGGAAATCAATAAAAGCATATACGGACGAGGGGAAAAGCGTTGATGAAGCCCTTGCCCTTACCATAGACAGCATAAAGAACGCTTCAAGCGAAACAGAAGCGTTGAGCATTGCCCAGGAAGTTTTTGGAACCAAAGGGGCGGCAGAAATGACAACCGCCATCCGGGAGGGCCGCATTGATTTAGAAAATCTTTCTTCCTCAATGGAAGAATACGGAACAATTGTTTCTGATACATTTGAAGCTACACAGGACCCCTGGGACGAAGCAAAAATTGCAACAAACAATTTGAAATTAGCGGCAGCGGATTTGGGCGGCACGCTTTTATCTTCATTACAGCCAACAATTACAATGGTTGTGGGAAAGGTAAAAGAATTTACACAGTGGTTTAGAAATTTGAGTGACAGCCAGAAGCAAACCATTATAAAGGTGGCGGCACTGGTGGCAGCAATCGGGCCGGCCTTTATTGCTTTTGGGAAATTAAGTACCGGGATTTCAAACGTGATAGGAGTAGTAACAAAGCTGAAAGGGGCAATGGGTGCGGGCGGCGGTCTAGCAAAAGTCCTTACAATGCTTACAGGGCCGGTTGGAATCGTGATCGGGATAATAGCAGCATTAGCCGCCGGGTTTGTTGCGCTATATAAGACAAATGATGAATTCCGGGAAAAAGTAAATGCGGCGGTTGCAAAAATAAAAACTGCATTTTCGGAAATGTGGCAAAATATTCAACCGATTTTAACGCAGCTAAAGCAGGCATTTATAAATCTAATGTCCGCATTGCGGCCAATATTTGAATTTATTCTTACATATGTCATGGCCGTAGCAAACGGAATCATCCAGGCGGCAGAGCCGATTATTTCCGCCGTAAAAAATGCGGTTGACTTTATAACAAATATCATAAAGGCAGCAACGGCACTTTTCCGGGGCGATTTTGACGGATTTTTTTCATACCTGGGGGCAGCGTTGCAAAATTGCATAGATTTTGCAAAAAATATTATTTCCGCCGCCGTGAATTTTCTTGTCGGTTTTTTCGCGGGATTCGGTATTGATATTAAAGCCGTTTTTTCCGGGATTTGGGAATGGATAGTTTCCGTATTTTCCGGGGTAGGTCAGTGGTTCCATGATAGGTTTACAGAAGCCTACACCAATGTAACCAACGTATTTGCGGCAATCGGCCAGTGGTTCGGTGCCAGGTGGCAGGATATAAAGAACGCCCTGGCAGCAGTCGCAACATGGTTCCTTACCATGTTCACAAATGCCTACACCAACGTAACCAACGTATTTGCGGCAATCGGCCAGTGGTTCGGTGCCAGGTGGCAGGATATAAAGAACGCCCTGGCAGCAGTCGCAACATGGTTCCTTACCATGTTCACAAATGCCTACACCAATGTAACCAACGTATTTGCGGCAATCGGGGCCTGGTTCGGGCAGAGGTGGCAGGATATAAAGAACGCCCTGGCCACGGTTGCATCCTGGTTCCTTACAACATTTACAAACGCCTATACCAATGTAAAGAATGTGTTTGCGGCAATCGGGGCCTGGTTCGGGCAGAGGTGGCAGGATGTGAAGAACGCCCTTGCGGCGGTTCCGTCCTGGTTCCAAACGCAATTTCAAAACGCCTGGACCAATATAAAAAATGTGTTTTCCGGGGTGGGTTCGTTTTTTGCGGGAATTTGGAACACAATACAGGCACAGTTTACCAATATCGGCCAAAAGGTCGGGGATGCCATAGGCGGTGCGTTTAAATCCGCTATGAATTCCGCCCTTTCCACGGTGGAAAATGCCGTGAATAAGGCAATTGGATTCATAAATGGTGCCATTGATGTAATAAACACTTTGCCGGGTGTGAGCGTTGGGCATGTGGGCAATGTATCTCTTCCGAGATTGGCCCGCGGCGGTGTACTGGAAGAGGGGCAGGCAATTGTTGCCGAAGCGGGGCCGGAGTTGCTTTCTATGGTAAATGGGAAAACCATTGTAACGCCGCTTACAGGAACCGCACGCAATACGGCAATGCAGGCAGCAGGCGGAGGAAATGGCGGATATAATCAGACCATCAATATTTATTCCCCAAAGCCGCTTAGCCCGTATGAGATAGCAAGGCAGACCAGGAACCAAACCCAAAGAATGGTACTTGCAATACAAAGGGGGTAAAACATGGACAGGCGTATTATTTGCACAAATGAAAACAATATTGCGGTGGAGTTTAACCATGATTTTAACCCTTTCTTTCTACTGTCAGTGGCGGGTATTTATGGAATATCCGCCAACGTGACAACATCAGAGAACACAACCATTGACGGTTCCACATACCAGGGAAGCACGGCAAAGGAAAGAAATATTGTCATAACCGCACAGATGGACAGTAATTATAAAGCGAACAGAGATTTCCTTTACCGGGTTTTCAAGCTGAAAAGCACCGGGAATTTTACATACCTGGAAGATGGGGACACAAAACAGATTGATTACAAGGTGGAAGATATAGACATAGGGGAAAAAGGCGTTGTTCGGGATATTGTCATTTCCCTTATATGCCCGGACCCGTTTTTTAAGGATTTGGATGATGTGGAAATTGTCATGGCATCATGGGTGGATGATCTGGAATTTCCCGTGTGCTTCCCGGAAGAGGGAATAGAATTTGGACACAGGGAAGCGGACCTGGTAAAAGAGATTGACAACGACACAGGGGCGGACAATATCGGAATTATGGCCGTGATTCGGGCGGATGGGCCGGTAAACAATCCGGCAATCTACCATTCGGAAACCGGGGAATATACGAAACTTGAAATTGAAATGGCAAGCGGCCAAATTATCATTATTACCACAGGACAGAACAAAAAGAAAACATGGCTATTAGAGGATGTGAGCCAGTCTGAAATAAACGAAAAAGGATATGAAGCCCTTATTGCAGAAAAAGGCGTGAATATAAATGAATTTCTTTGTGAGGGGTCGGAATTCATACAGTTACAGCATGGAAAAAACACAATCACATACACGGCGGACACAGGAACAAACTACATGAGCGTTTCCATCTTTTACCGCCTGTTATATTTGGGGGTGTAGCATGAAAGTTTGGGTTTATAACAGAGAAATGAGATTGCAAGGGACTATTGAAAACCACACATCCTTTATATGGGCCAGGAAGCTGTACACAGCCGGGAAGTTTGAAATACATGCCCCTGCAACGGCGGACAACCTGGAATTGTTACGCCCCGGCAACATTATCACAAAAGGGGACAAAGACGAAGCGGCGGTTATACGGGGATTAGAGAATGAAGAAAGCACCGTATTAAACGAGATCACACGGACGGGATACTTCATGCCTATATATTTTAATGACCGCTTGACAGGCCCCACAATCAATTTTAACGGCAAGGCGGAAGAGGCCCTATATATGTTAGCACATACGCCGGAAATCGTCCCCAGGATGGCATACGGAGCCTTACAGGGGTACACAGAAAAAGTGGAATTTCAGGCAACATATAAAAACACCCTTTCTCACATGGAGAAAATTGCAAGGGCATCCGGCCTGGGGTTCCGTGTGGTGCCGGATTTCAAAGAAAAAAAATTGACCTATGAGGTTTACAGGGGAAAGAACCGCACGGAGGGACAGCAGGAAAATCCACAGGTTATTTTTTCAGAAACCTATAACAATCTGAACCGAACAAAGTATGCCTACAATGACGAACTGTATAAAACCAAAGTAATTGTGGGCGGGGATGGAGAGGGGAAAAACAGGGTATATGTAACAGTCGGCGGCGGAAGCGGACTTGACTTGCGGGAAGTCTTCCTGGATGCAAAGGACATAAATCGGGAAGAAATGACCCAGGCACAATATTTGGCGGCATTGCGGGCCAGGGGGGAAGAATATCTGAAAACATCTTGTCAGATCGCAGAATGTTTTGAGAGTGAAGCGGAAGCCGAAGTGAATTTTACCTACAAACGGGATTATGACCTGGGGGACATTGTGACAGTAAAGAAAAAAAATTGGAAAATAACAACCGATTTGCGTATAACCGAACTTAAAGAAGTTTATGAGTATGGCGGAATGTTTGTTGTTCCTACTTTTGGGGATGCCATACCCGAAACGATTAATTGGGACATTTAGGAAAGGAGAAAAAAGCATGGTACAAGGATTTTTCTATAATTCCGTGGGCGGGGATAGGAAATACAATGGAAATTCCGTAAATGAAAGCAAGCGTCCGTTTTACAAAGACGGAGTTTTTGCGGGACATTTGGAAGTGACCGCAGACGGCGAAGAAATGGCCGTAACCGTGGACGGCGGGGAAAAGACCGGGTTTGCCTGGATAAATGCCCACACTATACACAATACAACCCCTCTTCCCCTTGACATATCCCAGGCAAGCGGAACACTTGACCGTATAGATCGTGTTGTATTAAGGAATGACGAAACAGAAAGAAAGCCGTCAATCTACATTTTAGAGGGGGCTTTTTCATCAGCACCGACAGCCCCGGAACTTACCAACACGGACATAATCCAGGAAAAATGTTTGGCGGAAATCTATGTGCGTGCCGGAGCCGTGGCAATCACACAGGCGGACATAAAGGACACCAGGGCGGATGGAACAATTTGCGGGTTTGTAGCAAGCCAGTTTAAGGAATTTGATTTTTCACAGTGGCAGAAACAGTTTGATGAACATTTTGCACAGTTAAAAAAACAGTACGGCATTGATTACAAGGCTTTCACTGAAAGCTATGCGGCAATGACAGCATCATTTATGAATGTGCAGAGCCAGGAGTGGGACGCATGGTTTCAGAGCAAAAAGGAAGAACTTGCCGGGGATGTGGCCGGAAATTTACAAATGCAGATTGACGGATTGAAAGTACACATCCGAAATATTGCACTTAAAATTTACCTGGAAAATCATTTGGAGCAGATAACGGCACCTATTACCGTAACGCTGATAAACAAGACAACAGGAACGGTTTACACCAAAGAAGCAACGGAAAGCGGGATGGGATTCTATATAACAGAGGTTGGGGAATACAAGGTGGAATCTTCCCTGGAAAGTGTAATGGTAACGCCTAAAGCCTTTACGGTAACACATGAAGACTTTACCAAACAAAGGACCCTTGCAATAAGAGAGGGCAGCAACATTGGATATATGGGCAATTATATTGGTGCCTATATCACGCAATAGAAAGAAAGTGAGGACTGAAAAAATGGTAGGATTTCCGAAGAACATCAAAACAAGGGCGGACCTGGTAAACACATACAAATTAGTGAAAAAAGGGAAGCTGAAAAAAGAGGATTGGTTGGCGGCGGTTGAAAAGTTGGAGGGACAAAACTGGATTGTGTGCCCCATACTTTCCATGTCGGAGGATAGAAAAACCGTGACGCTGAATTTCTGCAATGAAGCGGAAGAGGGGCAGAAGATCAGAAACGGCAGCATTTTCCCCACAATCAATGGAATTTCCGTGGAAACGGAAGAGCAGACAAAAGAGGATATGGAAGCAGGAAAAACAGAGGTAAAACACACTGTTTTAACATTATCCCGTGCCCTGTTAAAAGATACCGTGGAAATAGGAATTCCGGCGGCGATTACTTTCTATGAACGCCTGGGGATTGCGGAAGCGGAAGTGGAAGAAATGAAAGGAGCGTTACAGTAATGGGAAGATTATTTGTATATGATGAAAATATGACGGATGAACGGGCAAAGATCACAGTGGAGAAGATGGCAGCAGTTGCCGACATTACCGCCCCGGAAAAGGCGTATATCGCAGCCACAGGGGATAAAACGCTTTCTGTTATAGGCGGGTGTGTTATCGGTGTAGGCGGGTCCATATTTCAGACGGCGGAAACGGAATTGACCGTTGCAAACCTGGACGAAGCGGCAGACTTCATACATGGGCACGATTATTATATTTATATCTGTGACCCGGGGAATGATTCACAGGATGAAATCTACATGATTTCCGAAAATTCCACCTGGCCCAACGGGGACGAATGGGACATGGACAACACCCGCAAAATTGGCGGATTCCATTATGGACGGGTACGCAATGTGAACGAGTACGGCCAGGAAGTAAACGCCGCCGGGGCGGTTCGTGGCAGCGGTTGGGAAAGCAATACAAAAGTTGCCATTATACCAAATTCCGTATGGACCACGGCACACCGCCCGAAGTGTGACCCGGCGGGAATGGTGTACCTGGGGAACGCCTTGTGGGGGGATATATACATTGCATCCAGTGACGGCGGCCAGGGCTTACAATCCGCATACAATGCAATACCAATCACAGGCACAGAGGGCCTTAATTGGTACATAGCCAATGAAAAAGCGGCCAGGGTAGGGAAAAGATTGCCGAGTTATGCAGAATGGCTTGTAGGGGCAGAGGGAAGCCCACAGGGCCTTGATGGAAGCAATGCAAACGGGCACACGGCAACCACGAACACGGCACGGGCAGCAGTTGGAAAGATAGCCAATGCCGTTTCCGTGAAAAATGTATGTGATGCGGCGGGGGATGTTTGGAAATGGCTTGATGAATTTTGCCTGGACCCTACGGCCACCGCCTGGACTTGGCACAATGTAATCCCTGGCTATGGGCAGATTTACATGCCGAGTGCAACGGCCTTGCGCGCTTTCCTTGCGGGCGGCAGTTGGGGCAGCGGGGTTCATTGCGGTTCCCGGGCGGTCAATTGCAACGTTTGCCCGTGGAACGTGAGCACGAGCTTTGGCGTGTGGTGCGTGTGTGACAGTCTGTAATCTGCTTGGGCGGGCGGAAGCCCGCCCCATGTGAGGGGGAAAGATAAATGGCGGAAAAGAAACAAAATGCCTATATGGATTCAATGGTGCTGTATCAAAAGACATACGATTTTTTGAAATACATATATCCTGTATTGGCACAATTTCCGAAATTTGAAAAATTTGCGCTTCAAACGCAGATCAAGACGGCCATTTTTGAAATGCTGAAAAATATTATCAGATTCAGAAAGACCGGGACCAAAAGCCATATTTATGCCGTGGATGTGGAACTGGAATTCATAAGAACGCTTATTAGGCTTTCTTTTGACCTGGAATATAAGGCAATGGGAAAGCACCGTTACGAAGTAGCAAGCCGCCGCATGGCGGAAATGGGAAAGATAACAGGCGGGATTATTGAAGCCATAAAGGAAAACAAGTGGAAATAACCCCGCTTGGGGAAACTGTTAATTCGCACCGCAGCCGTTGCCTTGCACGCTTTCATTGCGGGCGGCAATTGGAACAACGGGGTTCATTGCGGTTCCCGGACGGTCAATTGCAACAATTACCCGTGGAACGTGAACACGAACATTGGCGTGTGGTGCGTGTGTGACTTGAAAATTTGCAGGCACAGAAGCCCAAAGGGCCACTGGCAAAGATTAATCTGTTTTGATTAGTCAGACGGTTTTCCCGTTCCGGGCGGACCCGGACAAATTAAAAAAGGCACCGCCTTTAAGTAAATGAAAATATTGAAAATTGGTAGGGCAAAATGAAGACAGAAAAGGGACTATTTGAAAATATGTGTTCCTTTGAAAACGCCAATATCTCATTTCATCAAGCGGCAAAATGCCGCCGATATGGCGAAGAGGTATTGGCATTTTCTATGGAACTAGAAGAAAACCTGGTGCGGGCCTGTGATGAATTGCGGGGGCTTACCTATCAACCAGGGGAATACACGGTTTTTAAGGTGTGGGAGCCGAAAGAACGTCTTGTAATGGCATTGCCGTTCTATGACCGTGTTATACAACACATGGTCTGCAATGTGATCGAGCCGCCATTTGAACGGAAATTTTACTATCATTCCTATGCTTGCAGGCCGGGAAAAGGGATGCACGCCGCAAGTGATACGCTTTATAAATGGCTGTATGAAACAATGATATTGCAAGGGTTAAAGATGCACGCAATCAAAGGGGATATAAGCGGGTACTTTGCGAATATCCCACATGAGCCGCTAAAAGCAGACATCCGCCGGACAATAGGGGATAGAAAGGTTTTAACCATTACGGATAGGATTATAGACCATAACGGCATCTTGCCGGATGGCGTGGGAAATCCCGTTGGAAACCTTACAAGTCAGTTATTCGCCAATGTATACGGGCACCGCCTGGATATGTTCATAAAGCACACTTTAAAAGTAAAATATTACATCCGTTATATGGATGATTTCATAATACTTTCCGACAATTTGCCGCAGTTGCGGGAATGGTTCCGCAGAATAGAAGAATTCCTGGAAACTGAAATGCTTTTACACCTAAACCCGAAAAGTACCATCCTATATGCCGGGAATGGGATTGATTTTTGCGGGTACATTCATTTCCCGGATCATAGGAAAGTTAGAAAGGCATCAATACGCAGGCTAAAACAGAGCGTAAAGGAATATAAGGCCGGGGAGATTAGCCAGGAATACTTTTACCGGGTTATTGAATCACGCAAAGGACATTTGGGCCATGCGGACACTTGGCATATACTGAAAGCCCTGGAATATGATCTTCTTTTCTTTGAAGCTGAAAAGGAAAGAAAAGTGGGTCAGAATCCAGGCAATAAAAATATTATCCTTGTACCGTAAAGAGAAACTAGGAAAGGAGATAGGAAGCAATGAAAAGCGAAATTTTGGCATTTTTGATGGTGGAAGCGGCAAACAGATTCTTCCGCATGGTAGCCCTTGCGATTGTGTTTGATACGATTATGGGCGTTTTCCGGGCAATAAAGGAAAGGAAATTCAATTCTTGCGTAGGAATCAACGGAGCCATCCGCAAAGTGGGAATGTTGGTTTCCGTTGCATGTCTGGCCGTGGCGGATAAAATCCTTGAAATCAACTTGATCGGATTTATCCCGGCGGACCTTTGGGGAAAAGTAGGAATGGCAGCACCCGCCGCAATTGGGATGGCGGAATTCTTTTCCATCCTGTTTATCGCCTATGAGGTTGTGAGCATCCTTAAAAACATGACCCTTGCCGGATTGCCCGTAAAGAAATTGTGGGGCCTGGTAAAGAACTTCCTGGGCAAGTACACGGAAGAATTGCCGGATGATGATTAAGAAAGGGGCACAGACAATGGACAAGCAAAACTTTATAGAATCCATTGCCGGGTATGTGCGGAAGTACGCCAACACTTACAGGATTATGGTACATAGCCCGATTATTGCACAGGCCATTCTTGAAAGCAGATGGGGCGAAAGCGAATTGGCCGCCGTGTACCATAATTATTTTGGCCTTAAATGCGGGACGAAGTGGGCGGGAAAAAGCGTAAACAAGAAGACTATGGAAGAATACCAGGCGGGAACGCTTACGCAGATTTCCGACAATTTCCGTGCATATGACAGCATGGAAGAGGGCGTGAAAGGGTATTTTGAATTTATACAACTTCCACGCTATCACAATTTACGGGGCATCACAGACCCTAAAGCATACCTGGAAACCATAAAAGCGGATAAGTATGCAACGGGCAGCCGTTATGTGGAAAATATTATGGCGGTTATTGAACAATACAACCTTACGCAGTACGACAAAAAGGGGGAATCCGAAATGGCAAAGTTGGCAAGTGCCGTATTGGACCAGGCCCGGGCATGGATTGGGTGCAATGAAGCGGCAGGAACCCATAAACAGATTATTGATCTGTACAATTCACACAAGCCGCTTGCCCGGGGGTATGCCGTGAGGTATACGGACGCATGGTGTGCAACGTTTGTTTCCGCCGTGGCTATCAAGTGCGGAATGACCGATATTATACCGACAGAATGTGGATGCGGCCAAATGATACAGCTTTTCCGGGAGTTGGGAGAGTGGGACGAAAGGGACAACAGAACCCCGGAACCCGGGGACGTTATCTTTTACGATTGGGACGATTCCGGCATTGGGGATAATACAGGTTGGCCGGACCATGTGGGATTTGTGGAGCGTGTGAACGGTGGAAACATTGTTGTGATTGAGGGCAACTATTCCGATTCCGTAAAACGCCGCACACTGGCCGTAAATGGCAAGTATATCCGGGGGTATGGGGTGCCGAAGTATGACAGGGCACAGGAACCCGAACAGGCAACACAGGGCAGTAAAACGGTGGAAGAGGTTGCAAAGGAAGTGATCGCCGGAGCCTGGGGAAGTGGGGACGATAGAAAGAACCGTCTTTCCGCCGCCGGATATGATTATTTCCTGGTGCAAACCGCCGTAAACGCATTATTAGCCGGAAAGGAAACCACCCCAAAGAGCGTGGACGAAGTGGCCCGGGAAGTGATCGCCGGAAAATGGGGAAATGACCAGGAACGAAAGAAAGCACTGGAAACCGCCGGATATAATTATTCGGACATCCAAAAGCGGGTAAACACCCTTTTGAGGTAGCATAAAGACAAGCGGCCTTTTGGCCTGGTATAGCAAGGAAAATACATATCACGGACGCAATCCCCGCCACGCAAAGGACGGGGATTGTTTTATATTATCATTGAAAAAAAACCGGTATTGGTATATAATGTTTGGGCGTGTTTTGATTGCGGAAATGAGGTATAGAAATGTTTGATAATGTGGATTTTGACAGTATAGACATAACACAGGAGCCGCCGGAAGAAGAACCGGCCCGCCAGTATTATTTTATAGCAAAGTGCCGTAAATATGTGAAAGAAGAAAGTGAACGCCTGGGCCGTCCGCTTTTCTCGGTAGTCAGAACATTTGGGTGTCAGATGAATGCCAGGGATTCCGAAAAGCTTTCAGGCATTTTAAATGCCGCCGGCTTTGAAGAAACCGAGGATGAGAACGCAGATCTGGTTATTTATAATACCTGTACGGTCAGGGACAACGCCAATCAGAGAGTATATGGACGGTTAGGGGTATTAAACGGTTATAAACGCAGGAACCCCCATATGAAAATCTGCCTATGCGGCTGTATGATGCAGGAGCCTTCCGTTATTGAAAAAATAAGAAAAAGCTATTCCTTTGTGGATCTGATTTTCGGAACTCATAATATCTTTAAATTTGCCCAGCTTTTAGTGGAAATGTATGAAGCGGACGGCATGCTAATCGATATTTGGAAGGATACGGACCAGATTGTGGAAAAGCTTCCCGTACAGCGCAAATATCCTTTTAAATCGGGAATCAATATTATGTTTGGCTGTAATAATTTCTGCAGCTATTGCATCGTACCGTATGTCAGGGGAAGGGAGCGGAGCAGGGAGCCTGAGGAAATCCTTGCTGAAATCAAAGCCCTTGCGGCGGAAGGCGTGGTGGAAATCATGCTTTTAGGGCAGAATGTAAATTCCTACGGCAAAAATCTTAAAAATCCCATTTCCTTTGCAGAGCTGTTAAGGCGTGTGGAAACCATAGAGGGAATAGAGAGAATCCGCTTTATGACCTCCCATCCCAAGGATTTATCCGATGAACTGATTTCTGTCATGAAAGCTTCTAAGAAGATATGCAGACATCTTCATCTGCCACTCCAGTCAGGCTCCACCCGGATTTTAAAGGAAATGAACCGCCGCTATACAAAGGAGCAGTATCTTCTTCTGGCAGAAAAGATCAGAAAGGAAATTCCTGATATTTCCATTACCACGGATATTATTGTAGGCTTTCCGGGAGAGACCTATGAGGATGTTTTAGAAACCATAGACGTGATTAAGAAGGTACAGTATGATAACGCTTTTACCTTCCAGTATTCCAAAAGGACGGGAACGCCTGCGGCCGCCATGGAAAACCAGGTAGATAAGGAAACGGTCACAAAGCATTTTGACGAAGTGCTTTCCGTTGTGCAGAATACGGCGAAGGAGCGGGCAAAGCTTTTAGAGGGGGTTACCATGGACGCCCTTGTGGAGGAGCTAAACGAGCATGATAAAGGCCTGGTTACAGGAAGACTTTCCAACAATATAATCGTTCATTTTAAAGGGACGGAGGAGCTGATCGGAAAAATTATTCCCGTGGCTTTAAAGGAATGCAGGGGCTTTTATTATCTGGGGGAAATGGTTTAAAAAGAACCTTTGCAAAAATTCGGCGAAAAATGTTATGATGATAGCGGCAGGCAGTTAGTTGCATAAAACTTGCAAAGGGAAAGCGAAGGAGAAATAATGGCAGAATTAACACCTATGATGCAGCAATATATGGAAACGAAAAAACAATACCCGGACTGTATTCTTTTTTACCGTCTGGGGGATTTTTATGAGATGTTTTTTGACGATGCCATTGCTGCGTCCAAGGCATTGGAAATCACATTGACGGGAAAAAGCTGCGGCTTGGAGGAGCGTGCGCCTATGTGCGGCATTCCTTATCACGCTGTGGACGGCTATCTGACAAAGCTGGTTTCCAAGGGCTATAAGGTTGCCATCTGCGAACAGATGGAGGACCCTAAGCTTACCAAGGGAATCGTAAAAAGAGAGGTTGTCCGGATCGTAACGCCGGGTACCAATTTAAACATGCAGTCTCTGGAAGAAACCCGGAATAATTTTTTGATGTGTATAGTCTATCTGGACAAAATCGGAATTTCCGTTATAGACGTTACCACCGGGGACTATTTTGTGACCCAGGTGGACGATAAGAAAAAGCTCTTTGATGAAATCATTAAGTTTTCCCCAGCGGAAATTGTCTGCAATGACAGCTTTTTGGTAAGCGGTTTTGATTTAGACGATTTACGTTCCCGACTGGGAATTACCATATATAATCTGGACGCCTGGTACTTTGATGATGAAACCTGTCAGAACCGTTTAAAAAAGCACTTCGGGATACATACGCTGACTGCATTGGGACTGGATGATTTTCCGGCTGGCATAATCAGTGCGGGAGCGGTATTGTCCTATCTTTATGAGACGCAGAAAAACTCGCTTGCCCATATTACCCACATCAACCCATATGTGGTAAGTAAGTATATGCTTTTAGACAGCTCTACCAGAAGGAATCTGGAGCTTGTGGAAACCTTGCGTGAAAAGCAAAAAAGAGGCTCCCTTTTGTGGGTTTTGGATAAAACCAAAACCGCTATGGGCGCCAGAACCTTAAGAAGCTATCTGGAACAGCCTCTGATTGAAAAGGAGGAAATCGCAAAAAGGCTGGATGCGGTGGAGGAATTAAGCAGCCGCGCCGTCAGCAGGGATGAAATACGGGAATATCTGAATCCGGTTTACGATCTGGAAAGGCTTTTGGGAAAAATCAGTTATAAATCCGTAAATCCCAGGGACTTAATTGCTTTTTGCAGATCCTTATCCATGCTGCCCGCCATTAAGACGGTTTTAGAGGAGTTTGAATGTGAATTATTAAAAAAAATTTATGAGGATATTGACCCATTATCGGATATCTGTGATTTGATTGAGCAGGGAATCGAAGAGGAGCCGCCTATTTCCATAAGGGAAGGCGGAATTATCAAAACAGGTTTTTTTGAGGACATCGACCATTTGAGAAATGCCAAAACAGAAGGAAAATCCTGGCTTGCTCAGTTAGAGCAGACGGAAAAGGAGCGAACCGGCATTAAAAACTTAAAAGTAGGCTATAACAAAGTGTTCGGCTATTATTTTGAGGTAACCAATTCCTTTAAGGATAAGGTGCCCGAGGAATGGGTCAGAAAGCAGACTTTAACCGGAGGCGAACGTTACATGACTCCCCGATTAAAGGAGTTGGAGGATACTATTTTAAATGCCGAGGATAAGCTCAACGCTTTGGAATATGACGTATTCTGCCAAATCCGGGAAACCATCGGGGACAACATCGCCCGAATCCAGAAGACGGCAAAAGCAGTCGCCGCTTTGGACGTTTTCACATCCTTATCTTTTGTGGCGGAAAGAAACGGCTATGTAAGGCCAAATTTAAATGAAAAAGGAATCATAAAGATAAAAAACGGCAGACATCCCGTTGTGGAAAAAATGATAGACCATGATATGTTTGTGGCAAACGATACCTTTTTAGACGGCGGTAAAAATCTGATATCTATTATTACCGGCCCTAATATGGCAGGAAAATCCACCTATATGCGACAAAGCGCCCTGATTGTTTTGATGGCGCAGATCGGCAGCTTTGTGCCGGCGGTAAGCGCCGATATCGGCATTGTGGACAGGATTTTTACCCGTGTAGGCGCTTCCGATGATTTAGCCAGCGGTCAGAGTACCTTTATGGTGGAAATGAATGAGGTTGCCAATATTTTAAGAAACGCTACCGCAAACAGCCTGCTGATCTTGGATGAAATCGGCAGGGGAACTTCTACCTTTGACGGCTTGTCCATAGCCTGGGCGGTCATTGAACATATCAGCAACAAAAAAATATTGGGGGCGAAAACCTTATTTGCCACCCATTATCATGAATTGACAGAGCTGGAAGGAAAAATGAGCAATGTGAATAATTACTGTATTGCTGTCAAGGAGCAGGGAGATAACATTGTATTCTTACGTAAAATCATAAAGGGCGGCGCTGATAAAAGCTACGGCATTCAGGTGGCAAAGCTGGCAGGCGTACCCGATATGGTAATTGACAGAGCCAAGGTCATTGTCAGTCAGTTGACGGATAACGATATTATTGAAAAGGTACAGAGCATTGCCATTGAAAATAAAACAGACCATAAAAAGGTCAAACGGTATGACGAGGTGGATTTGGAACAGATTTCCCTTTTTGATACGGTAAAGGATGAGGACATTTTAAAGGAGCTTGACGAAATCGACATATCCAATCTGACACCTCTTGACGCATTAAACACGTTGTACCGTCTGCAGAATATGCGAAAAAACAGGTGGCAGGGATAAGGAGGCACCATGGCGGAAAATATACATGTTTTAGACTCGGATACCATAGACAAAATTGCTGCGGGAGAAGTGGTGGAAAAGCCGGCAAGCGTGGTAAAGGAACTGATTGAAAATTCCATTGATGCAGGTGCGGATAAAATTACCGTGGAAATAAAAGAAGGCGGCATTTCCTTTATAAGGGTTACGGATAACGGCTGCGGCATTGAAAAGGGAGACCTTTACAATGCGTTTTTACGCCATGCCACCAGTAAAATCCAAAAGGTAGAGGATTTGAACAGCATCCACAGCTTAGGCTTTCGCGGGGAGGCTTTATCCAGCATTAGCGCCGTTGCCCAGGTGGAAATGATTACCAAAACAAAGGACAGCCTTATGGGAGTGAAAATCTGCTGTAACGGCGGCGTCATAGAAAAACCCGAGGAAATCGGCGCACCTGACGGCACTACGGTTTTGGTACGGAATCTGTTTTACAATACTCCTGTCCGCAAAAAGTTTTTGCATACTTCCATGACGGAAGGCTCTTATGTGGGGGATCTTATGCAGCATATCGCCATGTCCCATCCGTATGTTTCCATTTCCTATATCCAGAACGGACAGACAAAGTTTTTCACTTCGGGAAACGGAGAACTTTCGGAAATCATTTACCGCATTTACGGCAGGGATGTTTCCGAACATATGATTTCTATCGACAAACAGGAAAACGGAATCAGAGTCTGGGGCTTTATAGGAAAACCGCTTTTGGCAAGGGCCAACAGAAATTACGAGAATTTTTTTATAAACGGAAGGTATATTAAGAGTAAGCTGATTTCTGCGGCGGTTGAGGAAGGCTATAAAACCTTTTTAATGCAGCACAAATATCCCTTTGCGGTTTTGCATTTCCAGATTTCGGGAGAGGATATTGATGTGAATGTGCATCCCACCAAAATGGAAATCCGGATTATGGACCCGCAGCCCTTTTGTGAGTTTGTAAAAAAGGCGGTTAACAGCTGCTTATCTGCACAGATTTTGATACCGGAATATTTTGACGGAGCTAAAAAGGAAGAGAAGCCTGTCGAAACAAAAAAAGCGCCGGAGCCTTTTGAAATCAACAGACAGAAGCAAATGGCGGAGCCGGTTTCAGCGGACAGACAGCAGATAGAGACAAAACCGTCTGCATCAGATAGTCAACAAAGAGCGCCGGAGACTTTTGCAGACAGCAGACAGCCCCAGATAGTAGAACCCTTCAATTCGGATAGATTCCGGCAGAGGAAAGAGATTTCCTACAACAATATGGAAAAATCCACGGAAGGGAATGTTCGGGAAGAAATTTCAGGACTGTTTAAAATTCTTGGAAATCCGCCGCCCAGAAGAGCTTCCGGCAGCAAAAGAAGCGAAAATATTATTAAACCGGAGGAAGTTGTAACAGAAAAAGAAGTGCAGATGGAGCTCTTTTCCACAAAGGGGGAACAACCTGATGAAAACCGGCTTTCGGGATTGGAAATTATCGGACAGGTTTTTAAGACCTATTGGATTGTGGAGTTTGAGGGTAAAATCTATTTTGTGGATCAGCATGCAGCCCATGAAAAAGTAAATTATGAAAATTGGATAAAGAAGCTTAAGAACAAAGAAAATACTACCCAGATGCTGATGCCGTCCCTGATTATTTCCTTAAGCCCAAGGGAAATGGGTGTTATGGCTAAATTTGCGGATGTTTTTACGAATTTAGGCTTCATTATAGAGGCCTTCGGGGGCGGTGAAATCGCATTGCGGGGAATTCCCCAGGATTTATACGGAAGCGATGAAAAGCAGCTGTTTTTGGATATTCTGGATGAACTGGTGGAAACGCCCATAAAAGGAACGCCGGATGTGATTACGGCAAAGATTGCCTCCATGTCCTGTAAGGCGGCGGTAAAAGGAAACCAAAGCCTTTCCGTTACAGAAGCGAGGGAGCTGTTAAAACAGCTTTTCGCCCTGGATAACCCTTTCCATTGTCCCCATGGCAGACCCACTATGTTTTCTATGAGCAAATATGAACTGGAAAAGAAATTTAAAAGAATTTTATAACAAAAAACTATGAAGAAAAGAAAATTAATGGTATTAACGGGACCTACGGCGGTTGGAAAGACCCGCTTATCCATCCGGCTGGCAAAGGAAACCGGTGGAGAGATCATAAGCGCCGATTCCATGCAGATATACCGCCATATGGATATCGGATCGGCCAAAATAACGGAAGAAGAAATGGACGGGGTTCCTCATTATCTGGTAAATATTCTGGACCCTAAGGAAAATTTTAACGTGTTTCGTTTTCAAAGGCTTGCAAAACAGGCCATGGAGCGGATTTATGAAAACGGACATATTCCCATTCTGGTGGGAGGAACGGGATTTTACATCCAGTCGGTGCTTTATGATATTGATTTTGAGGAAAGCGAAAGCGATTTTGCCTATAGAAAGGAACTGGAAACCCTTGCCCGTGAAAAGGGCGCCGTCTTTCTTCATGAAATGTTGAGAAAAGTGGACGCCCGGTCGGCGGAACTGATTCATACAAACAACGTAAAGAGAGTTATCAGGGCTTTGGAATATTATCAGCAGACCGGCACGCCCATATCCGAACATAATGACATGGAGCGAACCAAGGAATCCCCCTATGATTTCTGCTATTTTGTATTAAATGACCGCAGGGAGCTTCTTTATGAGCGCATTGAAAAAAGAGTGGACAAGATGCTTGAAGACGGGCTTGTGGAGGAAGTAAAAAAATTAAAGGAAATGGGCTGTACTATGGAGCATATTTCCATGCAGGGGTTGGGATATAAGGAAATTCTCGCATATTTGGACGGCAGCTATGATTTGGATCAGGCGATTTACCTCATAAAAAGGGATACAAGACATTTTGCCAAAAGGCAGCTGACCTGGTTTCGCAGAGAACGGGATGTGATATTTATTGATAAAGATGCTTTTGATTATCAGGACGAAAAAATGATAGCCTATATGAAAAAATGCATGAGGGACAGAAATCTGTGAAATGTGCAGGATAAACGGGATGAAAACAGATTAAATAAATAACAAAAAGGAATTTACCAAAATGAATGATTTAACGGAAGCGTTATATGAAGGGCTTGGAATTGATAAGGACGTATATGAGCTGGGAGAAATGTGGTGTGAAAAATTAAAAGAACGATTTGAAGCTATAGACAAAATTGCGGAATATAACCAATTAAAGGTCATTAAGGGAATGCAGAAGGCCAAAGTTTCGGAAGGCTGCCTTACGGGCACAACGGGCTACGGCTATAACGATTTGGGAAGAGAGACATTAGAAGCGGTTTATGCGGAGATCTTTCATACGGAGGATGCGCTGGTAAGGCCCCAGATAACCTGCGGAACCCATGCCCTTGCCCTGGCGCTTATGTCTAATCTGCGGCCGGGAGACGAGATCTTATCCCCGGTGGGGAAGCCCTATGATACTTTGGAGGAAGTAATCGGAATCAGGGAATCGAAGGGCAGCTTAAAGGAGTATGGTATCGGCTATGCCCAGGTAGACCTGCTTCCCAATGGGGAATTTGATTATGAGGGGATCAAAAAGGCAATCGGCCCCAAAACGAAACTTGCCACCATTCAGCGTTCCAAGGGCTACGAAACACGGAAAACATTGTCGGTTGACCGCATTGGTCAGCTGATAAGCTATCTAAAAAGCCTGAAATCCGACATTATCTGTATGGTGGATAATTGCTACGGGGAATTTGTGGAAACAAAGGAGCCTTCGGATGTAGGGGCGGATATGGTAGTAGGCTCTTTGATCAAAAATCCCGGAGGAGGACTTGCTCCCATAGGCGGCTATATTGCCGGCAAAAAAGAGTATATTGAAAACGCCGCATACCGGCTGACATCTCCGGGGTTAGGAAAGGAAGTAGGCGCTTCCTTAGGGGTTCTCCCCGCCTTTTACCAGGGGCTGTTTTTGTCTCCCGTTGTGGTTGCCTCCGCATTGAAGGGGGCGGTGTTTGCCGCAAATATTTTGGAATCCTTCGGCTTTCCCGTGGTGCCCTCAGGCAGCGAAAGCAGACATGACATTATCCAGGCGGTTACCCTGGGAAGTGAAAAAGGCGTCGTGGCTTTCTGTAAGGGAATCCAGGCTGCAGCCCCTGTAGACAGCTTTGTGACGCCGGAGCCATGGGACATGCCGGGGTATGACAGTAAGGTTATCATGGCGGCGGGAGCTTTCGTCTCAGGAAGTTCTATAGAGCTATCGGCAGACGGGCCCATAAAGCCCCCTTATGCCGTTTATTTTCAGGGCGGACTGACCTTCCCCCATGCCAAATTCGGCATACTGAAAGCGGTTCAGGAATTGAAGAATTCTGGCGTAATCAGACTGGAATCATAGGGGTTTTGGTCGAAAAAAAATCCACGAAATCAGTATACATATATCGCCCCATGTGATAATATACTAATAGTTAAAAATTCTTTTTTATGTTTACATAACTACAAAAGAAGACGGAGGTTTTCATGAAAGGAAAGAACAATTGGGCCTGTTTTCTGATGATTCTGGCAGGAATTGTGATCGGCGGTTTTATCGGAAGTCTGTTTCCTAACACATTCTTGAATTTTGGACAGACCTTTGGTATGGAGACTCCGCTTATTCTGAATCTGGGGATTCTGGTGATAACCTTCGGGTTATCCATTAAAATTACAATCGGAAGCATTTTAGGCATTATCATTGCCATTGTGATTTTCAGGTTTTTATAGTGTGTTTTTCCTTCTGGGAGAGAGACGGGAGGAATATGACGGAACAATTCATAAATGCGGAAAAGCCCTATGACAGATTTTTGAAAGCAGGTCCAAAAGCCTTGACGGATGCGGAGCTGCTTGCCATTATTATCCGCACGGGACACAAAGGTGCAGATGCCATGGCTCTTGCCAGGGAAATTCTGAAAAAGGCGGGAGATTACGGTATAGCGGGGCTTTACCATATGTCTGTGGAAGATCTGATGCAGGTAAAGGGAATCGGCGAGGTAAAAGCGGTTAAAATCAAATGCATTGCCGAATTGTCCAATCGCATTGCCAAATCCAAAAGAGGGCAGAAAATCATTTTTCAATCCCCCGGAGAGGTTGCCGCATACTATATGGAACAGCTGCGGCATCTGGAAAAGGAACAATGTCTTTGTGTTTTTTTAGACGGTTCCATGGGATTGATCAGGGAACAGATTATCAGTGTGGGAACCGTAAATGCTTCCCTCATTTCAAGCAGGGAGATTTTTGTGGAGGCGCTTTTGGCAAAGGCGGTAAATTTTATGGTTCTGCACAACCATCCAAGCGGCAGCGTAACGCCCAGTGCGGCGGATGGGGAAATGACAAGGAAGCTGTGGGAGGCGTCGGAATTGATGGATATACCGCTGATTGACCATCTGATCATAGGAGATAACAATTATTACAGTTTCAGGGAACACGGAATGATACAGTAATTTACAAAAAGAAAGGAGTACGGAATATGGCTTCCAGTGCTTACGGTATTGATTTAGGTACCAGCAACATCAAAATTTATGCAAAGGGTGAAGAGCATATATTTTCAGCCAAAAATATGATTGCTATTCAAAATAAAAATATTTTATTCGCTTACGGGGATTCCGCATTTGAAATGTATGAGAAGGCGCCGGACAACATTCACATAACCTATCCTCTGTGCAACGGTGTTATTGCGGATATTAAAAATATGCAGAACCTTGTGAAATGCTTTATTAACGACCTGTGCAAGGGGAATATCAAGCCTGCGGATTATTATATTGCGGTGCCCCATGACGTGACGGAGGTAGAGCAGAGAGCCTTTTTTGACTTGGTCAAGAACGCCGATGTGAAGGCAAAAAAGGTTATGGTTGTGGAAAAAGCCATTGCGGACGGACTGGGTATGGATATCGACGTAAAGAATTCCCAGGGCGTTTTAGTTGTGGACATTGGATATGATACCACAGAGGTTTCCATTCTGTCTTTGGGCGGAATTGTTTTAAGCCGTCTGATTAAGGTGGGCGGTCAAAAATTTGACGATGCCATCCGCAATGCGGTCAGAAAGGAATTCAATCTTATTATCGGCGGTAAAACCGCGGAGAAGGTAAAAATTGCATTACGTGAGCTGGAAGCTACGGGGAATCCGGCTGTTGTATACGGAAGAGACATTGTGACAGGACTTCCCGTGGAGCGGGAAATTCCTACAGAATTGGTTAAAAATGCTTTGAAAGAACATTTTGATACGGTTATTGACCACATTAAGGTTATTTTGGAACGGACGCCCCCGGAACTGGCAGCGGACATTTACCGCCACGGCATTTATCTGACCGGCGGAGCAAGCCAGGTGGCACATTTAGACGAATTGATCAGCGAGGGAACCGGTTTAAAGGTTAATATGGCGGAAAATCCCATAGCAAGCGTCGCTTTAGGACTGGCAAAGGTTATTACGGATGACAATTTCCGTTCCGTGGCATATGTATTTTCCGGTAATGGAGGAAAAGGATGAAACGCAAGCGGACAAAGTTTACTTTACAAAGTAAATATCTGCTGTTGATCTTAACAGGCTTATGCATTGTTTTAATGGCCGTTACCTTTACCACTGATTTATTTACGGGAATGGTTGCCAGGATTTCCGGTTATGTTACAATTCCGTTTCAGACGGGCATCAGCGAGATAGGCGGTTATTTGTCAGACCGATCCAAGGACCTGGCCCAAATCAGGGATTTGCAAAAGCAGAACCAGGAGCTTCAGGAGCGGATCGACCAACTGACCATTGAAAATAACACCCTGACGCAGGAAAAATACGAGTTAAATAATCTGCGCAGCCTTTATCAGCTGGATCAGGAGTATTCGGAATATGAAAAAATCGGCGCCAGAGTCATCGGCATGGACGGTGGAAACTGGTTTAATACCTTTATTATTGATAAAGGAACCGATGACGGAATTGCAATCGACATGAATGTCATGTCGGGAAGCGGTCTGGTGGGAATTGTGACGGAGGTCGGAGTCAACTGGGCGAGGGTAACGGCTATTATTGACGATACCATTAATGTGCCCGGTATGGTTTTAGCAACGGGAGACCGGCTGATGGTATCCGGAGATCTGGAGCTGATGAGTGAAAATACCATTCGCTTCAGCAAATTAATTGATTCGGAAGGAAAGGTAAAGGAAGGGGATAAGGTGGTTACCTCCAATATCAGTACCAAATATCTTCCCGGACTTTTGATCGGCTATATTACCTCTATGGAAGCCGATGCCAACAATCTGACCCATTCCGGCTCCATAACGCCGGCAGTTGACTTTGAACATATGGATCAGGTGCTTGTTATCCTTGACTTAAAGCAGCAGATTGATGAGAATGAATAGAAATGAAAAATAAGATTCTTGCCATATTCGTAGTTATTTTCAGTTTTATATTGCAAAGCACCGTGTGCCGTTATATTGCTTTTGGCAATGTGGGTCCCAATCTGTTGATCATTACAACAGCCACCTTTGGCTTTATGATGGGACAAAAGGCCGGAATTACCGTAGGCTTCTTTACGGGACTGCTGGTGGATATATTCAGCGGAGGCATTCTGGGCTTTCATGCGCTTCTTTATATGTACATAGGATATTTCAATGGCTTCTTCAAACGACTGTTCTTTAAGGACGATCTGATGCTGCAGATTTTACTGGTAGGGTGCAGCGACTTTGTTTACAGCATAACCTATTATTTATTGATGTTTTTATTGAGGGGGAGATTCCATATCGGGTATTATCTGATGAATATCATCATTCCCGAGGTGGTATATACCATTTTGTTAACCATCATACTTTTTTCGGTCATGACTCTGTTTAACAGGCTGGCGGAAAAAAGGAGGAGCAGGAGCAGCGAGGAAATTGTTTAGAAATATAAGAGATTCCATTATTAATTTTATAACATCGAGATTCTTCATTCTGATTTTGGCGTTTATGCTTATGTGCGGCATTTTGATCCGTCAATTGTTTGTGCTTCAAATCGTAAACGGAGAGTCATACCTCAATGAATTTACCTTAAAAATCCGTAAAGAAAGAACCATCCCCAGCACCAGAGGACAGATTTTTGACAGAAACGGCGAATTACTGGCTTATAATGAGCTGGCTTATTCCGTAACCATTGAAGACGTTTATGAATCAGGAAGAGGCAAAAATAAAGCGGTTAATACCACTTTAGCATCCCTGATTGAAATGGTTGAGAGCAACGGGGATTCGGTTGTCAGCGACTTTAATATCATTATCGGGGATAACGGAGAGTTTGAGTTTGCCGTTTCGGGTACGACTTTGCAGCGTTTTCTGGCGGATGTGTATGGCAGGACCTATATTGATGATTTGTCTTATGCGGAAAAAACCGCCACAGCCCAAGAGGTTATCAATTATCTGGGCGGCACTAAAAAATTCGAAGTGGGAGAGTATGAGGATCCTGATGACAGAAGTACGGATTTTATCGTCGGAAAAGGATATTCCAAGGATGTCCTCTTAAAAATCATTACCATCCGCTATGAAATGAGCTTAAAAAGCTTTCAGAAATATATTCCTACCGTTGTAGCCACCGATGTATCGGATGAAACGGTGGCGGTTGTCATGGAAAACGCCGCTTCCTTAGACGGTGTTTCCATTGCCGAGGATACCATCCGCAAATATGTGGACAGCGTATATTTTTCTCATATTATCGGCTATACCGGAAAAATTTCCCAGAAAGAACTGGAAACCCTTTTGGAAACAGACGATTCCTATATCATGACGGATATTATCGGCAAATCCGGTATTGAAAGCTATATGGAGTCTTACTTACAGGGAAAAAAGGGGTCTGAGGTCGTATATGTAAACAGCCTCGGAAAGGTTATTGAAACAAGCGACAGGGTAGAACCCAGCGCAGGAAACGACTTATATCTGACCATTGATAAGGATTTACAAAAGGCTGTTTATAATTTACTGGAGCAGAAAATAGCGGGTATTCTAATAGATAAAATAGAACCGGTCAAGGAATATATTCCGGAAGAAAATGCATCGGCAAGTTCTATTATAATTCCTATTGACGATGTGTATTTTGCCCTGATCAATAACAGTATAATCGACATCAATCATTTTTCCGCTGAAAATGCCACAGCTTTGGAAAAAGAAGTTTACAGCGCCTTCCTTACAAAGGAGGAGGCAGTACTGGGCGAGTTAAAAAGCCAGTTAAACGAGAATCCGCAGATTTATAAAGAACTGCCCGTGGAATATCAGATATATAATTCCTATATTACCACGGTGTTGAATAATAAAGGGATTATTCTCACAAATGAAATCGATAATGACGATGCCACTTATCTGGCATGGAGAAATGACGAGTCCATCAGTTTAAAAGAATATCTTCTCCACGTAATTGCCATGAACTGGATCGATATTTCAAAGCTTGATTTAGAGGGACAATATTCCGATTCGGAGGAAATTTATCAGGCCATGCTAGCCTATGTATTTGATGAATTGAAAACGGATACGGATTTCCATAAAAAAATGTATAAATACATGATTCGGGATAATATTCTAAGCGGACAAGAGGTATGTCTTTTGCTATATGACCAGGGAATTATTACGGGTACCATGGCAGAGCGGGCAACTCTGGAAAACGGTACGATTTCCCCATATAATTTTATGATAAGTAAAATTTCCAATCTGGAAATCACACCAGCCCAGCTTGCGCTGGATCCCTGTTCCGGTTCCGTAGTTGTAACAGATGTGAATACGGGAGAGGTATTGGCTCTTGTATCTTATCCCGGCTATGACAATAACCGTATGTCTAATTCGGAATATTATGCAAGGCTGAATTCCGATTTATCCAGACCGCTTTGGGATTATGCCACACAGCAGACTTCAGCGCCGGGATCCACATTTAAAATGGTTACGGCGACCGCCGCTTTGGAGGAGGGCGTAGTAAGTCCGGGAGAAACGGTTATCTGCAGGGGAATCTATGATACCATAACCCCGTATCCGCCCAAATGCTGGATTTATCCGTCGTCCGTTCACGGGTCCCTTAACATTACAGGGGGGATTGAGCATTCCTGCAACTATTTCTTTTATGAAATGGGCTATCGTCTGGGCAAGAGCACAGGGACCTATAATTCCGATGAAGGCCTTGAAAAACTGGCTTATTATGCGGATTTATACGGTTTAACTGAAAAATCCGGCGTAGAAATTGTAGAAGAGGAACCCCAGGTTTCCGATACGGATTCCGTTCGTTCTGCAATCGGACAAGGAACCAACAACTATACCACGGTAGGCCTTGCAAGATATATTACCACCGTTGCCAACAGCGGCACCTGTTATAATTTGAGCCTTTTAGACAAGGTAACGGATTCTGAAGGCAACTTAATCGAGGATTTTACTCCCACTGTACGCAATACCTTAAGCATTTCCGACAGTACATGGAATGCCATTCATGCAGGTATGCGTAAAGTGATTGAAGATAAAACCTACTATCGGGGAATGGGAGTAAACGTAGCGGGCAAAACGGGAACGGCCCAGGAAAACAGAAACCGTCCCAACCATGCTTTGTTTGTCAGCTATGCGCCCTATGAAAACCCTGAAATCAGCGTGACTACTCGTATTGCTTTCGGGTATGCGGCTGATTTTGCGGCACAGCTTACAAAGGACGTCTATAAGTACTATTATAAACTGGAGGATGAGGAGGTCCTGATTGACGGTACTGCCGCCCAGGACAACACGATTACTTCAAACGAGGAATAGGAGGTGGATGCTTTGACGGAAAATGTGACGATCAAAAGCTTTTCCGGGGGAATCCGAGTGAAGCTTAAAGAAGAACCGGATTTCGATCTGATTCTTCAGGAAACAAAAGAAAGCTTCGCCGACGCGGCTTCCTTCTTTAAGGATGCATCCATTGCGCTTCAGTTTCAGGGCCGGAGGCTAAACGAAGAAGAAAGCACCATGCTGCTTCAGGCAATTCAAAGCGTCTGCAGCTTACATATTATTTGTCTGGTATGTACAGATGAAGAAGCCGGCGATTACTATACAAAACTGGTGGAAGCGGCAAATGAAGAAGCGCTTACCAAAAGAGAACAGAATTGCCAGTTCTATAAGGGAACCCTGAGGGACGGCGAGGCATTTGAATCAGCTTCAAGTGTTATCGTATTAGGGGATGTACAAAAGGGGGCTTTTATAGCCGCCAAAGGAAATATTATTGTATTGGGCAGGCTTTCGGGCAGCGCCTATGCAGGCGGCGACGGCAGGAGAGACCGCTTTATTGCGGCCCTGCAGCTGGATACGGAGTCTCTCAGGATTGCAGAGTTAAAATACAAAAAGGATATAAAAAGCGTAATTGCCATAAAGAAAAAACAGCTTCCCAGGCTTGCAGTCATTAAGCAGGACAAAATCATGATCAGGGAATTGGACTTTACCAAAGAATTACCGGAAAATAATCTGCGTTAGCGTTTTCCGGGGGACGATAATGAAAGGCGGAGGTTTTTATGAGTGAAGTAATTGTCGTCACATCAGGTAAAGGTGGTGTAGGTAAAACTACCACAAGTGCAAATATCGGAACAGGACTTGCCGTTTTGGGCAAAAAGGTTGTACTAATCGATACGGACATCGGATTGAGAAATCTGGATGTAGTAATGGGACTGGAAAACAGAATTGTCTACAATTTAGTGGATGTGGTGGAAGGAAACTGCCGTATTAAGCAGGCCCTGATCAAGGACAAGCGTTTCCCGGGTCTTCATCTGATTCCAAGCGCCCAGACAAGGGATAAATCAGCGGTAAATCCGGAACAGATGAAAAAGCTGACGGAGCAGTTGAAGGAACAGTTTGATTATATCATCTTAGATTGCCCGGCAGGCATTGAACAGGGGTTCAAAAACGCCATTGCCGGCGCCGACAGGGCCATTGTAGTCACAACCCCTGAGGTATCCGCCATCAGGGATGCGGACCGGATCATCGGATTATTAAATGCATATGAAATGGGACAGATCGATCTGGTAGTTAACAGACTCAGACCGGATATGATCAAGCGGGGCGATATGATGAGCGTTGAGGATGTGGTGGATATTTTATCCGTTCATCTTTTGGGCGCCATTTATGATGATGAGAACATCGTCATTTCCACCAACCACGGAGAACCTTTGGTCTGTTCCGATACACCGGCAGGAAAAGCTTTTATGAATATCTGTAACCGGATATTGGGACAGGATGTACCCCTATATTCCCCAGAGAGGGAAAAATCTATATGGTTTCGTATTAACGGTATTTTTCAGAAATTATAATGGGGGTATAGGAAATGGGTAAATTGTGGCTTTTTAGAAAGAAAAAATCCAGCGAGATTGCCAAGGACCGGTTGAAAATTCTACTCATATCCGACAGGATTGACTGTTCGCCGGAGGTAATGGAAATGATAAAGCGGGATATTGCAAAAATCCTGTGCAAATACATGCAGATTGACACCAGTACATTAGAACTGGAATTTTCCAGACGGAAAATTAATGTTTTCTGGTAATATAGGAGTTGAAATAGTGTTAAAAAGATACCGTGTCAGAGATTATGATTTTAAATTAGTATTTATGCTGATTGCCATAACCGTTATTGGAATTATGGCAATCGGCAGCGCTAATGCCGAATATCAGTCCAAGCAGATTGTTGGACTGATATTAGGATTGTTTGTTATGGTAGTGCTTTCTCTGTTTGATTACCATATATTTTTGAAATTTTACTGGCTCATCTATTTGGGAAGTATTGTATTGCTGCTTTTGGTGCGCCAGTTCGGAACGGTTGTAAACAATGCAAAAAGATGGGTTGCCATTGCCGGAATCCGGTTTCAGCCCTCAGAGACGGTTAAAATACTATTGATTTTATTTTATGCACAGTATATTATGAAACATAAGGAACGTTTTAATTCTTTTCAGAATCTTGCCGTTATGGTGCTTTTGTTTATACCTCCCTGGGTGCTGATTTATAAGCAGCCGGATATGTCTACCAGCATTATGCTGCTTATGATTTTTTGTGTTATTTTGTATATAGGGGGACTAAACTATAAAATTATCTGGGGGGCGGTAGCGGTCATCATACCTGTGGGAATCATATTTCTCTCACTGGTATTGCAGGAGGACCAGAATCTCATTAAGGATTACCAGCAGGATAGAATTATGGCATGGCTTCATCCCGATGAATACGAGAATGCTGAGGGGTATCAGCAGACAAATTCGCAAATAGCCATAGGTTCCGGTCAGCTTTTCGGAAAAGGACTTAACAATAACGAAATTGCTTCCGTCAAAAACGGAAACTTTATTTCAGAACCCCAGACGGACTTTATCTTTGCCATAATAGGGGAAGAGCTGGGATTTGTAGGCGGATGCGTTGTCGTTATCCTGTGTTTCCTAATAGCCATTGAATGTGTTTTAGCCGCCACGCGGGCAAGTGATATAGAAGGAAAGATTATCTGTTCCGGAATGGCGGCGTTAGTTGGATTCCAAAGCTTTTTCAATATAGGCGTAGCGACGGGAGTCATTCCCAATACGGGATTGCCGTTACCTTTTGTGAGTTATGGCCTGACCTCGCTGATAAGTCTCTTTATGGGAATGGGATTTGTTTTAAATGTGAGACTGCAGGCTGTTCGTAAATATAGTTGAGAGAGGGTATTTAATTATGAATATTGCATTAATCGCACATGATGCAAAGAAAAAACTGATGCAGAATTTCTGCATTGCCTACCGTGGTATTTTAAGCAAAAACGAGCTCTACGCCACGGGAACCACGGGCAGGCTTATTGAGGAAGTTACAAATTTGAATATCCATAAGTTTCTGGCAGGCCATTTAGGTGGCGAGCAGCAGATCGGAGCGCAGATTGAACACAATCAGATAGATCTGGTCATTTTTCTGCGGGATCCGCTGACTCCTAAAAGCCATGAACCGGATGTGAATAATGTAGTTAAGCTATGCGATACCCACAATATTCCTCTGGCCACAAACCTGGCGTCTGCCGAACTATTGATAAAATCACTTGACAGAGGAGACCTTGAGTGGCGTGAAATGTACAAATAGAAAACGAATTCCGGCTCTCTGCCTTATCATAGTCCTGATTTTCTGTATGGCGGGCTGTGGGAGCAGCGGCTACAGCATGAATTATGATTTAAACAGCTCCGTTTCGGCTTATCGGTTTATTAGTGGGGACAACAGCGGGACCAGGGCAGACTCCTTTGCACAGGATTTGTGCGTAATAAACGGAGATGTTTCGGTCAACAGCATTGATTCGTCCGAGGCTGAAGCGGTATTGCTATGCAATATTAACGCCAGGGAAGTTTTATATGGCAAAAATGCCAATCTGCAGTTAAATCCTGCCAGTCTGACCAAAGTCATGACGGCAATTATTGCTTTAAAAAAAGGTAATCTGGACGATGTGCTGACCGCATCCGAAAATGTGGAAATCACGGAATCCGGTGCGTCCTTAGTAGGAATCAAGGCAGGCGATACCATGACTCTTGCCCAGGCGCTTCACGCTCTTTTGATCCCGTCTGGAAACGATGCGGCAGTTATGATTGCGGAATATATAGCCGGAAGTGAAGAAGCTTTTGTTGATATGATGAATGAAGAAGCTTTGTCATTAGGGGCGACCAACTGTCATTTTATGAATTCTCACGGACTGACAGCCGAGGGGCATTATGTAACGGCCTATGATATGTATCTGATTTTTAATGAAGCGATTCAATATGATGAATTTATACAAATTATATCAACTTCTGAATATTCGGGAGTCTATCACAATGCTGCAGGGGACCCCAAGGAACTGTCTTTTAACAACAGCAACTGGTTTTTAAACGGCAACCACGAAACGCCGGATGGGGTTATGGTAATCGGCGGAAAAACGGGAACAACCAGTGCGGCAGGTAATTGTCTTGTGCTTCTTTCCAAGGATTCCTCGGGCAATCCGTATATATCTGTTATATTGAAAAGTTCCGGCAGAGAATACCTGTACGATGAAATGTATGACCTGATTAATTTGGTCAATCATTGACGCAATAAGGTAAGGAGTCACTGATTTGGCATCACGAAAAAAACCAATCAATATAAAAAAATACCGCAGACCCTTAAATATCAATATCGGCATTATTATTTTTGCCGTAATGTTTCTCTATATTCTCATTTGTGTTGCGCTTTTTTTTACTAAGGGAAATGTAAAACGTTATGAAGTCCGTTCCGGTTCCTTAAGCATTTCCAATGTATACGAAGGAATCATTTTAAGGGAGGAAACGATTGTTTCGGCAAATTCCTCAGGTTATATCAACTATTTTTCCAGAGAAGGCGAACATGTTGCCAGCGGGGATTTGATCTATTGTCTGGATCAGACCGGAAAAATGGCGGAAATTCTTCATAATGATACGGATGAAATCCTTCTGTCGGGCAATGATTTGGGGGAACTGCGCAATGATTTTATGCAGTTTGCCCACAATTACAAGGATGAGCAGTTTGGACAGGTATATGATTTTTCTTATGACGTATCGGGCACCGTGTTAAAGTTATCCAATTACAATATGTTAAATAATTTACAGCGTGCAGATGTGACCGGAAGCTCTGTACAGTTTTCCTATGCCCCCAGAAGCGGCGTTGTTGTTTATAACGTGGACGGGCTGGAACATTTAGAGCCATCCATGGTAAACGCAGAAACTTTTTCCAAAGAAAACGGAGATAAGGAACAGTTTGTCAACAATACCCTGGTGGGAAGTACGGATCCTGTATATAAAATGATAACCTCGGAACAGTGGTCGATTGTTATTCCGGTAGAAAGGGAAAAGGTTGCCAGACTTCAGAAAGAAGGCTTTGTAGAAGTCAAATTTTTGAAAAACCAGTACAGCTCATGGGCGGAAGTAAATGTTTTGAGCGCCGATGATAAATATGATTATGTGGAATTGAAATTCAACAATTCCATGATTACTTTTGCAAAAGACCGCTATATTGATATCGAGATAATTTTAGATGATGACAGGGGACTTAAGATTCCCAACAGCGCCATTGTGGAAAAAGAGTTTTATCTGATTCCCAAGGAATACGCTGCAAAGGGCGGAAACAGCTCCGAGGACGGCTTCATGCGTGAAACCTATGACGAAGAGGGAAATATTTCCACAGAATTCATAGACGCCGCCATTTATTCCGAAAGTGAAACGGACTATTATGTAGACACCTCTGTTTTACGTCCGGGAGACTACATATGTATGCCGGATTCTTCGGAAAAATATCCGGTCAGCAAGGTAGGTACTTTAATGGGCGTTTACAATATCAATAAAGGCTTTGCGGATTTTAAGGAAATTACAGTTTTATATTCCAATGAAGAATATTCCATTGTAAAATCCAATACCCGCTATGGACTGACGGAATATGACTATATTGTTTTAGATGCGGACAGTATCAATGAAAACGATTTTATTTATGATTAACGGGCATTTGTGATAAAGCGAACATTTATGACAAGACGAGAAACGAACCGGTAAATTTACCGGCAGGGAAAGAGGAGTAGTCTATGTTACAGGATAATTATGATAAGGTTGCCGGAAACATTTTAAGGGCATGTGAAAAATCCGGCAGGAATCCGGACGAGGTAACGCTGATCGCGGTCAGCAAAACAAAACCGGTTTCCATGTTACAGGAGATTTACGACCATGGCTGCCGGGATTTTGGGGAAAACAAGGTTCAGGAGCTTTTGGAGAAGTACGAGGTTATGCCAAAGGATATCCGGTGGCATTTAATCGGGCATCTCCAGCGGAATAAGGTAAAATACGTGGTGGATAAAGCCGCATTGATCCATAGTGTGGATTCCCTTAAATTGGCCGAGGAAATCAGCAAAGAGGCTTTAAAGAAAAATGTGGAAGCGGATATTCTGATAGAGGTTAATGTGGCAGAGGAGGAATCCAAGTTCGGAACAAGAACCGAGGACGCCATAGAGCTGGTTTTACAGATTGCGAAGCTGCCGGGTATTCATATAAAAGGATTGATGACAATTGCCCCATATGTTGAGAATCCAGAAGAAAATCGACAATATTTTGCGCAGTTGAGACAATTATCTGTTGACATAAGTGCTAAAAACATTGATAATGTAAGTATGAATGTACTTTCTATGGGAATGACCGGCGATTATGAGACCGCTGTCAGTGAGGGTGCGACTCTTGTAAGAGTTGGAACCGGGATATTCGGAGAGCGGCATTATATAGTGTGAAAATGTGTTAGGAGAATGTATTATGAGTGTAATGGATAAATTTTTGAATTCTTTAAAATTAAATGATGAGGATTTGGATGACGACTACGATGATTACGATGACGAGGACGAAGAAGTAGAAGAGGCTCCCAGAAGAAAGGTTGTTGCCAGAGTGGAACCCGATTACGAAGAAGAAAGACCCAGAGTCAAATCTACACCTAAGGTAACACAGATGAGACAGCCGCGAAGAACGGGGGATGGCATGGAAGTATGTGTGATTAAACCAACTACAGTTGAGGATGCAAGAGAAATTACAGAAACGCTTTTGGCAAACAGAACAGTTGTATTGAATCTGGAAGGCCTGGATGTGGATATCGCCCAGAGGATCATTGATTTTACTTCCGGTTCCTGCTTTGCGATCAGCGGAAATCTGCAGAAGATTTCTCATTACATATTCATCATAACACCGGCAAGCGTTGACATTTCCGGTGACTTTCAGGAAATTCTTTCCGGTTCCATAGATGTATCGGGAATCAATACCGGATTATAAAAGCAGTTGAGATAAAAAAATGAAAGGAGTATTGTAAGATAACTGTTTTACAATACTTTTTTTATGCGAAAACCCACAGGAGGAGATTGAACATGAGTAACAGACTACCCGTTAATAAGGATAGAAAATATTGCTATGAGATTGTTCTGGAACAGGACTTTTCCAAACTGACGGAGGAGCTTGAACGTCTGGAATGGAACCTTTCCTACAAAAAGATTTGTATTGTAACCGACAGTAATGTGGAAAAGCTGTATGCAAAGGAATTACAAAATCTTTTAACGCCCTTAGCATTAGCAGTGGAAATCTTTGCTTTTCCCGCAGGCGAGGAGCATAAAAATCTGGAAACGGTGCAGAATCTTTATGAATTCCTGATTCAAAAGCATTTTACCAGAAAAGATGTGCTCTTTGCATTAGGAGGCGGCGTTGTAGGAGATTTGACAGGATTCTGTGCGGCCACTTTTTTAAGGGGAATTGACTTTATACAAATACCCACCACCTTGCTTTCCCAGGTTGACAGCAGCATCGGCGGAAAAACCGGGGTGGACTTTGCACAATACAAGAATATGGTTGGAGCCTTTTATATGCCAAAGCTTGTTTATATGAATCTGGCTGTTTTAAAGGACTTAGACGGGAGACAATACTATGCGGGCATGGCTGAGGTTTTAAAATCAGCCCTGTTAAGGGACGGTGTTTTATACGAATGGCTTTTGTCAAACCTCTACGAAATCTGCGACAGAGAGCCAGAAACGATTGAAGAATTGATACTGCGTACCTGCACCATTAAGAAAAATATCGTAGAAAAGGATCCCTACGAAAAAGGCGACCGCGCTCTTTTGAATCTGGGACACACTTTGGGGCATGCTATTGAAAAATACAAAAATTTCCAGCTTCTGCACGGGGAATGCGTTGCACTAGGCACTGTATGCGCCGCCTATATTTCCTGGAAAAGACAGCTTTTGTCCGATGATGAATATTATGAAATCAGGGATATGTTTGTTCCCTTCAATCTGCCGATTACAATTGACGATATCGAGCCGGAAGAAATTGTAAAGCTGACCCATTCCGACAAAAAGATGGAACAGGACGGTATAAAATTTATTTTGCTGAAAAAAGTTGGAAAGGCTTTTGTGGATAAAACGGTTACTGATGAAGAAATGCTGGCTGCTGTAAGGGAAATCCATTTTACGGAAGAGGATATGAAAGCCTGATGCGGGGACAGCCACAGGAAAAAATGTGCGAGAACAGGAAATAATGTTATAAATACAGGAAAAGCAATCAAATACAGAAAAAGCAATCCGAAAAAACGGAAAGCTGATCATAAGTATGGTCCTGTGGAAGAAGGAGAGTACGTGAACAAAAAGAAAGTATTGAGAATTATCATTGATATACTGGCAATTTTGCTTTTTATATTTTTAGACCAGTTTACAAAATATCTGGCGGTTGTAAAGTTGAAATACAATCCACCTTATGTATTGATCGACGGTGTGCTGGAGCTTAATTATCTGGAAAATAAGGGAGCAGCCTTTGGTATGCTGCAGGATAAACGGACGCTGTTTATTTTTATGACGGTTATTATGCTGACGGTTGTTTTTTATGTATTGATCAAGCTTCCCGACGAAAGAAAATTTGTGTCATGGCAGATATTCCTTTGCCTTATTTGTGCAGGGGGAATCGGAAATATGATTGACAGAGTACGTTTTGATTATGTTGTGGACTTTATTTATTTTGTCTTGATCGATTTTCCGGTCTTTAATCTGGCCGACATCTTAATTACCATAGGCACCGTACTGTTTTTCATTGTGATCTTATTCCTGACCAAGGAAGAGGAATTGCAGTTTTTGAGGTTTAATATCCGAAGGGACTCTTAAAAGAAGATGGAGAACAATGCTGATACAAGAACAGGATAGGGAAGAAATGAGCAATCAAAAAGAAGCAGAAAACCAGATGGCAACAGAAAACGGAATCCGTGAGGTTTCTTTTGAGGCATCCTTGGAAAATGATGACTGCAGAATAGATAAGGTTGTAACCGACTGGTTTGCGGAATTATCACGCTCCTACATCCAGAAAATGATAAAGAGCGAAAGCGTTCTGGTCAACGGAAAGACCGTAAAAGTCAATTACAGAGTTAAGGAAGGGGATTTTATACGTTGTATTATCCCTGCCTGTGCGGAGCCTGAAATTGTCCCCGAAAATATTCCTCTGGATATTTTATATGAAGATGAGGAACTGATAGTTGTCAATAAGCCTAAAGATATGGTGGTTCATCCCAGCGCAGGCCATTATTCCCATACTCTGGTTAACGGCCTTTTGTTTCATTGTAAAGGACAGCTGTCGGGCATTAACGGTGTTTTCAGACCGGGAATTGTTCACAGGATTGATAAAGATACTACAGGCTCCTTAATTGTCTGTAAAAGCGAACGTGCCCACAAAGCAATTGCAGAACAGTTAAAGGAACACACCGTTGTTAGAAAATATAGGGCTATCTGTTACGGGAATTTTGACTGCACGGAAGGAATTGTGGATGCACCAATCGGACGGGATATATGCGACAGGAAGAAGATGGCAGTTAACGAAAAAAACGGAAAAGCTGCCGTTACCCATTATTATGTGCTAAAACAGTTTCAGGGATTTTCCTATATTGAATGCCGGTTAGAAACGGGAAGAACCCATCAGATCAGGGTTCATATGACAAGCATCGGGCATCCCTTGCTGGGGGACGAGGTCTACGGAAACAGAGCGGGCAAATTCAAGCTTCAGGGACAGTGCCTCCATGCCATGACAATCGGCTTCATACATCCGGTTTCAAATAAATACATGGAGTTTGAAGCGCCTTTACCGGATTACTTTTCACATCTATTAGAAATTCTATAAAAATCTGACATTTTGACTTATAAATTGACATTTAATTAGGCAAAAAACGATAATTTTACCTTGTATTTAACAATATAGTATGCTACAATTATTAAAGTTTTGAATAGTTGTAGTTTCTTTTTTTTTAATAATCAGCATAAATATTTAATAAATACGAAGGGGCATTTCATGAAGAATACAGACTATCTGGACAGACTCCTTCTGCGCTATGCGGGAACATTCAATATTTACATGCCTTATAAAATCCATGGAAAAGAGTATCCTGCATACGGATGCTTTTTTTCGTCTGTTGAGAAATATGTTTTGGTCAGGGAAGCTAATATGTGGACCACCAATAGTCATGAACACATTTTATTTATGACTGTGGATGAAGTGAGTGAAAATACATTACAGGAGGTTCGAAGTTTATTAGAAAATTATATGGAGCCAAGGCTTGTTCGGAATGATAACAAGTATCCCGCTAAAAATCATATGTACAGCTATCTGACCATAGCAATCCTATCAGAAAAATCCATGGATAAGACACTGGTTAAAAAAGTCCGTAAATTTAAGTTTGAAAAGGGTTATCTTTTTAATTTCAGAGGTTTCAGTCAAAGCAGGCTGGTATGCGCATCCATGGAGGATGAGCAAGTTGTTACAAATTATCATGCCAGACAGTTAAAAAAAATGTTTAAAGAAACCTTTTCCGATGTCCGTGCAGGGAAAAAAACTTTCAGCCGGCAATGTATGGAGGAAGGCATTGAGCCTTTCCGTCAGGAATAAATTAGTATATAAGACGGATGAAAATCTGTTTTATAGATAGAAATTCTCACATATTTACAATCAATAAGTCCGCATGAAACGGCGGATTATTGACCCTCGCAGCATTTGCCAAATGGATGTACTTGTACATTTTCCTGGTTCATTTGTCCGCGGGAATCAAAAATACTAATTTAGGAGGGATTGAGTGTGAGTGCAGTTGTTTTAATTTTAATTGCCATTGCAATCTTCGTCGTTGCATATCTTACATACGGCAGATTTCTGGCAAAATCATGGGGCATTGACCCGTCTAAACCAACACCGGCACATACGTTAGAAGACGGTGTTGACTACTGTCCTGCAAAGACGCCTGTCTTAATGGGACATCACTTTTCATCCATTGCCGGAGCAGGTCCTGTTAACGGCCCTATTCAGGCAGCATTTTTCGGTTGGATTCCATGCTTTTTATGGATTGTGATCGGCGGTATTTTCTTTGGTGCCGTACAGGATTTCGGTTCCTTATTCATTTCCATCCGTCATGAAGGAAAATCTCTTGGCGAGGTAATTGAAGAGACCATCGGACGTAAAGCAAGAGTACTCTTTACCGTATTTGCATGGCTGGTATTATTGCTGGTTATCGCAGCATTTGCTGATATTGTAGCAAAATCTTTTATCGGCGTAAGTCATGGCGGCAGTACATCAAACGGTTCCGTGGCAACGGCATCTTTATTATTTATTCCGTTGGCTATCGGATTCGGTTTCCTTGTTTACAGGAAAAATGCACCTTTAGTTATTTCTTCTGTTGTTGGTGTTATTTTACTTGCGGCATGTGTAGGAATCGGTCTTGCATGTCCTTTGGATCTGCCTTCTAATGTATGGATCGGCTTTGTATTTGTATACATTATGATTGCATCTGTAACGCCTGTCTGGATTTTGTTACAGCCTAGGGATTATTTAAGCTCCTTCCTGCTTTATTTTATGATGATAGCAGCAGTAATCGGTATTATCGGGGCTACCATTGTGGATCCTTCGTCCACAAAATTTATTACACCTGCTTTCACGGGCTTTGCGGTAAACGGTTCTTATTTGTTCCCTACCTTATTTATTACCATTGCCTGTGGCGCTATTTCCGGATTCCATTCATTGATTTCATCCGGAACAACATCAAAGCAGCTGGATAATGAAAAAGATGCGCTTCTTGTTGGATACGGTTCTATGTTAATCGAATGTGTACTGGCTGTTATTTCTTTAATTGCTGTCGGCACATTATCTGTTGACGGTTCCATGGCTGCAATTCAGGCGGATTTAGGTCTGGAAAACATCTCTCCGACCATTATTTTCGGCACGGCGATCGCTAACTTCTTTGCTGTGATCGGATTCCCTACCGCAGCAGTAGATGCAACCAGAACAATTATTATGCTGGCTGTTTCCTGCTTCTGTTTAACCTCTCTGGATACGGGAACACGTCTTGGACGTTTCATGTTCCAGGAGTTATTTGCAACAAACAAAAAAGGAGAGAAAAATATCCTTTCCAATATGTATGTGGCAACTGTTATTACAGCGATTTGCGGTTTTGTTCTCTGCCTTGCAGGTTACCAGAAGGTATGGCCTTTATTCGGTGCAGCAAACCAGTTGGTAGCAGTTCCCGCATTCCTTGCAATTGCTACTTACTTAAAGAAAATCGGCAAAAACAACAAAATGTTATACTTCCCGATCATCTTTATGTCTATTGCAACCCTGACATCTATGTTCTTTACATTTAAGGGCAATCTGATGAACATTATCAACAAGACGGTTGAAGGAACCGCATTATTTACATGTATACTTCAGGACATCATCATTGTTCCTCTTGTAGTGCTTGCGGTAATTCTGATTGTTGACGGTGGAAAAGTATTGTTAAAGAAAAACTAATTGCCGACAAAGAAATTTTTATGCGCTGTTACGGCTTTATGGTTGTAGCGGCGCATTTTTGTGTGTTAAATCAGCGTTAAAATTCTTCAAAAAACATTCAGATTATATAAAGTTAATTGTTTTACAAAATGTACTTTGATACCATAAAGCATACTGAAATTTGCAAAAGGAGGAGTTTGTTTTATGGCTGAAAATATTTTTGTGGCAGTTATTGCAGTATTTGCTGTAGGTGCGGCAGTCTGGTCATGGTGGTATGAAAACCACGGTACAGATGCAGATGATTAAAATAATGTGAAATAAAGTTAATTGTGAAACTTGTATAATTTTTATTGCAAATCTCTGTGAAATTTAATATAATTTATACATAAAATTTCTTGCAGAAATGAGGTATGACTTATGAATACAATTATTACAATCGGCAGACAGTTTGGGTCCGGCGGACGTGAAATCGGCGCAAAGCTGGCGACAGTGCTGGATATTCCATTCTATGACAGGGATTTGTTAACAAGGGTAGCAAAGGAAAGCGGTTTCTGTGAGGAAATGATACAGTGCCATGATGAAAGGCCCACCAACAGCTTTTTATACAATCTGGTTATGGACACCTATTCCTTTGGATATAATTCGGCAGCAATGGTGGATATGCCCATCAGTCAAAAGGTTTTCCTTGCACAGTTTGACACCATCAGGAAAATTGCTGATGAAGGCGCCTGTGTTATCGTAGGCAGATGTGCTGATTACGCATTGTCGGAATACGACAACTGCCTGAATATCTTCATCCATGGAGATGAAAAGTGCAAGGTGGAGCGTATTATGCGCAAGCATGATTTATCAGAGCAGAAGGCAAAAGAAATGATTATCAAAAAAGATAAGCAGCGCCAGAGCTATTACAATTATTATTCTTCCAAGAAGTGGGGGCGTGCGGATTCCTATGATTTAACTGTTAACAGTTCTGTTTTGGGAATTGACGGAACGGTTAAGCTGCTTAAACAGTTTATTATGGATTTTGAGGAGAAGAACTAGTGTATAGGATTTATTTATAAGGAATTAAAGGCAGTTCGGAGACGGGCTGTCTTTTTTTGAGGTAAATGCAGCAATTTCCATTGTTTGATTAAGATATTTAACTTAATAAGAAACTTGAAGGATTAAAAGAGAGTGTTGTATGAAAAATTAGGTAGTAACAATATAGATTACGGGGTAATGGAAAAATATGGTAAATTTATTATTATATCATATTACTTGTACTGTTAAAGGGACTATGCTTGTGGTATAATTAGTGTACAAGCAGAAATATTTTGGGCATATGAAATAAAACTTTTTGATTGGTATTATGAAGGAATTTTAAGGTTATTTTTTTGAAATTATTCAATTTTTGAATCGAAAAATTGAAAATGGTGAAATGAAGAGGTAACTTCCACCTTGTAAGGGTAAATTCTACCAGAGATAAATTTTTATGCTCAAAAAAGGTTTATCTCTGGTATTTTTATGTTATGATGAGGGTAAAACCACCAAAAACACCTGATTTTTGGGCGCAAAACAGCGTGGGTACAATTTAACCATTTTTTTGAAATATTAAATT
>CAJTCE010000009.1 GCA_910574745.1 Lachnospiraceae bacterium
AAAGATGATGCCGAATTTATAGCATGTATGGAAGATGTCCTTGATGTATATGAGCTCCCATACAATCCCGAAAGACCAGTTGTCTGCATGGATGAAAAGCCTTACCAGTTATTGGGTAACGCAAGGGAACCACTGCCCATGCGTCCGGGGGATAATCAGAAAATAGATTCTGAATATGTCCGGAATGGCACCTGCAGTATATTTGCTTTTGTCGAACCGCTTGGAGGCACTCATCATATCAACGTGCGGGAGCGCCGCACTGCCTTTGACTGGGCAGAAGAGATAAAATATCTCGTTGACGTCATGTATCCAGATGTAGAAAAAATAATTCTTGTAATGGATAACCTCAATACACATAAACCGGCGTCTCTATACAAAAGGTACCCAGCAGATGAGGCGAGGAGAATTATCAAACGTCTGAAAATTCACTATACCCCCAAGCATGGAAGCTGGCTTGACATCGCAGAAATAGAACTGAATGTGATGACCAGACAGTGTTTGTCACGAAGGATTGAAAGCATTGAAAATCTTCGTTTAGAGTTAGCTGCGTGGGAGGCCGAGCGCAATACATCCGCAGCAAAAGTTAATTGGCAATTCCGAACTACCGATGCCAGAGTAAAGTTGAGTTCATTGTATCCTAAGTTTACAACAGCTTCCGAATAGGAAGTTGTTGTAATGCTAAATGTCAACATGTCATAGCACTAGCCTTAATACTATATCTCCCTTTTCACATTTTAATCCTATTATATGGTCTGGTAGATATTCCCTAAAAATCAGACTTATTTCATTCTCATTTCCATCAACTTCTGCTTTTGCACTCGCCATGGTTGTCTGCCCCATTGCTTCTATTTCTGCAAAATATCTCCCTTCCTCCTCGTAAATCTCCATTTTATAATCCATTACCATAGGCGGCGGACCACTGGTAGCTTCATCAAATTTGTATTCTCCAACCCATATATCCAGTAAGCCATTACCCACTTCTGTTAAATAGCTTTCTTTCTCTTCTATAAGTTGATTAACTACTTCTATGCATTTTTGAGAAGCTTCTTTTATGTTTGCATTTTGAGCTATTTTCCCTAAAAGTTCACATTTCCCCATCCAAACACTTAATTTGTTATTATTTTCTCTTGAAGGTACATTATTTACTTCTCCACATCCGACTATTAGCATCATTATTATAAATAATAGGATTTTTATTTTTCTATTCATACTCTTTTCTCCTGTCCAAAACAGCTTGCAACGCTTCCCCTCTTGTTATTACGCCATCTTTATTACCATCAAGTCCACTATTCCAGTCATATCCTCTACTTCCTGTTTCATATAATGGATAATTATCATCTTCTCCTATTCCTCTTTTACAAAAAGTGGCCATATATAAATCCCCAAGATTATTTATTTTTTCAGCATAAGGCTCATAATACCGGTAAACATACTCTAATTGTTCTATAGCGTTCATTTCTGCCAATTCACTTGTCGTTATCCCTATTTCCCCAGCCGAAAGTTCATTTATCTGTATTAGTCCAGTTGCAGTTCCTCCTACCGTATTCTTTTCCCTTGGATTAAACCACGATTCAAATGCCATGACAGCCATTAAATCATCCGGATCAATTCCAAGTCTACCTGCAATGTTTACAACTTCTCTCATAAAATCTAATGTAACAAAAGGTGTAGAAGGAAGCCCTTCCCTCATCCAATCATACTTAAAATTATAGCCTATATCATTAACTAGTGTTACGACACGTTGATATTCAGCGAAATATACCTATCTATTGTTGCCGTTTTCTGGTATAATAAAAGAAACGGCGGTGATTTCTCCTATGGCAAGACCAAAAAAGTATAAAATCGAACTTACAGATGATGAATTAAAAAGCTTAAAATCTGTCATCCGAAAAAACAAAACATCCAAAACAATCCGATGCAGATGCCAGATCATTATTGACCTGGATGAGTCCCACGGAAAAGTATTGACCCATGAGCAGTCTGCAAAATCAAATGGTGTATGTCTGGCAACAGTAACCAATACTGTGAAAAAGTATTTTGAAGGTGGTATTGATGCAGTAACGGAGTTTAAACGTAATGTTAATTCTGATAATGCAAGGCGTATACTTGATGGACGTGCTGAAGCACGTATCATCGAACTTGCCTGCGGGCCGGTGCCGGAAGGGCATTCAAGGTGGACCATCCGGCTGCTGGAAGAAAAATCAAGACTTGTTCTTGATACTCCTGTCAGCCGTGAGGCAATCCGCAGAGCCTTAAAAAAAACAAACTTCGACCTCACAAAAACGACTACTGGTGCATCCCCGCAAAAGATGATGCCGAATTTATAGCATGTATGGAAGATGTCCTTGATGTATATGAGCTCCCATACAATCCCGAAAGACCAGTTGTCTGCATGGATGAAAAGCCTTATCAGTTATTGGGTGCCGCAAGGGAATCACTGCCCATGCGTCCGGGGGATAATCAGAAAATAGATTCTGAATATGTCCGGAATGGCACCTGCAGTATATTTGCTTTTGTCGAACCGCTTGGAGGCACTCATCATATCAACGTGCGGGAGCGCCGCACTGCCTTTGACTGGGCAGAAGAGATAAAATATCTCGTTGACGTCATGTATCCAGATGTAGAAAAAATAATTCTTGTAATGGATAACCTCAATACACATAAACCGGCGTCTCTATACAAAAGGTACCCAGCAGATGAGGCGAGGAGAATTATCAAACGTCTGGAAATNCACTATACCCCCAAGCATGGAAGCTGGCTTGACATCGCAGAAATAGAACTGAATGTGATGACCAGGCAGTGTTTGTCACGAAGGATTGAAAGCATTGAAAATCTTCGTTTAGAGTTAGCTGCGTGGGAGGCCGAGCGCAATACATCCGCAGCAAAAGTTAATTGGCAATTCCGAACTACCGATGCCAGAGTAAAGTTGAGTTCATTGTATCCTAAGTTTACAACAGCTTCCGAATAGGAAGTTGTTGTAATGCTAAATATCAACATGTCATTGCACTAGTTCGTTTTCTACTTTCCCTATCCTTGTTATATCATCAAAATACGCCGCTCCAGCAGCAAGACTCACATCTCTTATCCTGTCCTGTTCCTCATTACTACAACGCGCATAAGCCCCGCATCTTACCACCTCAACCTGCGCCGCAACACTCTCCACAAAACCTATCACTCCACCCGGTCCATTTACCGACTGGCTTCCGCCGCCCAGCACACTGGTTATCCCTCCTGTTGTCTGTGCAACGATATTCTCAGTCGTAGATGTGACTACTGCCCCATGGTTCCCCGTGGCACGGTTGAATGTATTCCGTGTGGTATTCTGCGCTGTCCTGACCGTACTCTCTATCTTATCTACAACCGTCTGGGCTGCATTCCCGATGAGCCCTCCTATGCCGCTGTTTCTTCCTGTATTCCTTCCGCCTCCAAACATATTCCCGATGGTCGTCCCAATCGTTATTTTATGCCCGCTGGGGTCTGCAAAGGTTACCGGGTTATTCTCCGCATAAGTATACCGGTTCTGGCTTATGATATCCCGTACTCTTCCTGCATAAGTATCCCTGCTGGTAAAAGTTCCTGTCTCCACCTTCAGATATCTTGCCCTCAAATACTGTAAGCCTAAGCTTCCATGGGTATATTCCCCGTTATAGCCATAAGATCCTGCCTGAGTGTTCGTCCGGCTTTCCAGGCTCCCCTGTCCATAGACGGTCGCGGCTCCTCCCGGTCCATAGGAATAGCCCTTTGTCCCGCTTCCCGTCACAAGGTTTGCTACGCTTCCCGTACCGGTGTAATAGTAAGTCCCAAAGCCCGTTCCCACGCCTGCACTTATACCTGTCCCTGTACCTTCCACGCTGTAGCTTTCCCGCCACAGACCATAACTGTAGCCCGTCACGCTCTCTCCCAGACTTCCATTCACTGCCGTTTCCATCAGCACCTGCTCATTGGAAAAGCTGATGTCATTCACATAGCATACCTGCCTGTAGGCTTCACTGAAAAGCTCCTTCCCTGTGGTTGTCTTTACCGCATTGTTTATCAGTGCAAAAGGACTTCCTTCTTCCTGAATGGTATAGCTTCCTCCTGACAGTTCCGCTTCATATACTTCCTTTTCAAAGAGCACGCTCACACTGTCCCTAAAGCCCATCTTATCATGGAGCCAGGCCTTGAAAGGCGTAGGTGCAGGCAGGAAGATATCTGCCGCCTGGCAGAGCACGCCGTACCAGAAGGACTTGTGACCTGAATCATGATGTTGATTTCCATTTTAAATCATGATTGCATCAAAACTGCATCATATCAATATATCCTTTATCAATCAATAGATATATATTGATATGCACCATTTTGATATTTCAAGAAAAAATGAGTTTTGTCTGTAAAAATTTCCAAATCATGATATCCATTAGTTTTACTTGGTAATATATACACTTGTCCAATTGGGGTATAATCATCATTTTGATAATAAAGTCTAAACGTATATGGTATCCTATTTTTCAAATAATGCTGTCCATTACAAAATAATATTTGAAACGAATCCCCCTGTGTTCCTGAATGTAATGGCGAAATAAGAGATACTATCAAATCATTCATTCCATCATCATTCAAATCTGCTTCATAATATCGTATCTCTATCATTTTACTACTAGTTATTGTCATTACATCACGTATGTCTTTCATGATAGTAATCAACAATGGACGAATTTTCCATACCATCCTTCATATATTCTAAAATGTTAATATTGTCATCTATATTATTACAAGATACCATTCCAAATATATTTGCACTTAAATCATCCGTTTTTTCTATTGGAGGAATATCAATATTTTTTATCAAATAATTATCAATATCTATTTTCCCCATGTTGGTTCTCAGCACTTTCATTGTTGTTCCTTCATTTACACATCTACTGCCTATGGCAAAAACAAATAGTACCATTGCGAATACAAAAAAATACTGTTATGATGTTTTTATTTAACTTCATTCAAATTATACCTCCCAAAGGTCTCCATATATTCCCTAGCCGTCATGCCATTTTTATCTGCCTTTGAAATCAAATTACCTATCTCAAGTGCCTCTTTTGCATCTCCAATACCCACTAAATGAATTGCAGCAACCAATCCTTATCTGTAATTTCTGTACCATTCATCGTCCGTCCTATGTATTTATTCAGTCCCAGATTGTCCTTAAAAAAATTACTTTTTACTCAACTTTTTCAAAATAAACTCTCCCAAATTCTCTATTTTCTTTTACCATAGGTACTATTCCTCCCCAATCTGTTAGTATCTCTCCATCCTCTTTTTTCAATTTTAATAATATTAGACCTTCATCATATATTTCCCCTCTCATATGCTCCGGCAAAGTTTCTATGAATCGTAGACGTATTTCGTCTTTATTTCCACGTACTTCAGCCTTTACTCTAACATAAGGTTTTTCTTCATCAACCTGAACCTCCGCAAAAAACCGGTCATTATCTTGATATATACGAATTCTATAATCCAATCGTTTAAAAGGATATTCCGAATTATTGGAAACTTCTGAAAAAGTATACTCTCCAAGCCACGAAGGCAACTCTTCTGAGATATGATCAGCTTCTTTAACAAAATAAACTTTTCCAAGCTCTTCATTTTCATTTAATAAAGGAGCTATTTTCCCCCAATAAGTACACAATTTCCCTTTTTCTTTTGCAAATTTTATTAATATATCCCCCTCCTCGCAAAGTGGTCCCCAAACATTATCTGGCAAATATTCATTGAAAAGCAAATAAATTTCATCTTTATTTCCTCTCACTTCTGCCTTTATATAAGCCATGGTTGTCTGCCCTATTTGTTCTATCTCTGCAAAATATTTCCCTTCTTCTTCATAAATCTCAATTTCATAACTCATTACCATAGGCGGTGGTCCACTGGCAGCTTCATCGAATTTGTATTCTCCAACCCATTGAACCAACTCGGCATTATTATTTTGCACTTCTAAATAATTATCTTTATACTCTGCCAAGCAATCATCTATCATTTTGTAATTTTTCAATATGTTATACTCAGTTATAGTTTTAGCAATGTTTTCCCCAAAACTATATTTTACATTCCATATAATCCCCCCACTGCTGTTTTCCTCAGAAACTATATCATCTGTTTTTCCGCATCCAACAAGTAATATTATCAGCAAAACTGATAACACAATTTTCATTTTACCATTCATAATCTTTCCTCCTGTCCAAAACCGCCTGCAAAGCTTCTCCTCTTGTTATTTCGCCGTTATGATCAACATCCAACTTATCATTCTTCTCATATTCATTGCTTCCCATTCTAAACAACACATAGCTATCATTTTCACCCAATCCACTGGGCCACAATGTAACCATATATAGATCTCCCAAATTCTGCATTTTTCCGGCATTTGGTTCATAAAATCGATAAACATATTCCAATTGTTCCATACCCGACATATTTTCAAGTTCTTCTGGTGTAGTCCCCAACTTTATAGCATTGTCTTCTACAATTTGTATTAAACCTCTTGCCGTGCTTCCCGGATTTTTTGCCTTAGTATCAAATCCATTTGACTCAAACGCCATGACAGCCATCAAATCATCCGGGTCAATTCCCAACTTATGTGAAATTTTTACAACCTCTCTTAGAAATTCTATGTCAACACAAGACGACCTCCCTGGTATTGTTCTGGTCCAATCATATTTAAACTCATATCCTATATATGACCAGATAATGGGATAATCCTGCCAGTTTGGTAATTCCTTTATCCTATCTATTATTGAAGTTTTATAAGGCTGTTTGACAAAATTATCATTAAAAGCTATCTCTGCACCAGCCTGTGGTTCCCCATTCTTTCCTACAAGCGGCATCATATGTCTCTTCCAGTCACAATACTTTATGTGTAATATATTTTTCTGCGTCGGATTCTGGCAATAGTCATATGTTTCGCACTTCATTCGTGCAGCATATGCCGCAACACTTTCTGCCCACTGTGTTGCTATCTGGTAAAACATTCCACCACTTTGTAATGGCATCTCTCCTGTTTGTGCAGAAGTATGAATAAAGTTGTTATTTCCTCCTCCCTGCGCTATGATATCTTTCTTAGATTCATTTATCTGCTTTGCTGTTTGTATATTATTAGAAGTACTATTAGCCACTACGCCATTTTGTTTATTAGGATTTTTAGTATTTACCTGATTCTTTGTGCTACTCGTTGTATTCCCTATAGTTCCTGCCACATTGCTAAAAGCACTTCCGATAATCGCCCCAATCTTCTTATGCCCGCTGGGGTCCGCAAAGGTTACCGGATTATTCTCCGCATAAGTATACCAGTTCTGGCTTATGATATCCCGTACTCTTCCTGCATAAGTATCCCTGCTGGTAAAAGTTCCTGTCTCCACCTTCAGATATCTTGCCCTCAAATACTGTAAACCTAAGCTTCCGTGGGTATATTCCCCGTTATAGCCATAAGATCCTGCCTGGGTGTTTGTCCGGCTTTCCATCCTTCCCTGTCCATAGACGGTTACGGCTTCTCCCGGTCCATAGGAATAGCCCCTGATTCCGCTTCCGGTCACAAGGTTTGCCACGCTTCCCGTACCGGTGTAATAGTAAATCCCGGAACCTGTTTCCACACCCACGCTTACTCTTGTTCCTGCGTCTGCTTCCACGCTGTAGCTTTCCCGCCACAGACCATAACTGTAGCCCGTCACACTCTCTCCCAGGCTTCCGTTTACTGCCCTTTCCATCAATACCTGCTCATTGGAAAAGCTAATGTCATTCACATAGCATACCTGTCTGTAGGCTTCACTGGAAAGCTCCTTCCCTGTGGTTGCCTTTACCGCATTGTTTATCAGTGTAAAAGGACTTCCTTCTTCCTGAATGGTATAGCTTCCTCCTGACAGTTCCGCTTCATACACTTCCTTTTCAAAGAGCACGCTCACACTGTCCCTAAAGCCCATCTTATCGTGGAGCCAGGCCTTGAAAGGCGTAGGTGCAGGCAGGAAGATATCCGCCGCCTGGCAGAGCACGCCGTACCAGAAGGACTTCCAGCCGGAAGCTGTTTTACCTGCCCCTGCCCCGGATGCCGTTTCTTTTTCTCCTCCTGAATCTTCTCCGTTTTCATCCTCCTTATCCTTGGAAGCGCCGCTCTCCGGCAGGGCCGCCGTTTCCCTTGTGCCCGGCAGTTCATTCCCGCCTTCTTTTCCTGTTCCTCCGCCGGTATATCTTCCGCCGGATGCGCCTTCCTTACTTCCCGTGTTCCTGTTTCCGGTATTTTCCTCCGCAGCTTCTCCGGTTTCCGCAACTCCGTTCCCTGCCGTTAAATCTTCAGGCATCCCGCTTCCCGTCTGCCCATCATCATCAGTTTCTCTTTCATCTGTTTCCGAAGGCTTCCGTTCCTCCTCCCGGTCCTGTCCGGCAGGCACTCTCAAAGCCTCATTTTTTGCCAGCTCCGGGGCATACTCCATGGTAAACACCCTGTTGCCGTTCCCGTCATACAAAGCCGCCAGCAGCAGGTCATCCTTGTCCATAACGGCAGTCAAACGGTCTGCGGCATCATAACGATAGTATCTCACGCCGACTTCCGGGTCTGCATTTTCTTCCCGGACCAGGTTTCCAGCGTCGTCATAGGTATAGACGGTTTCCCCCTGCTCACTGTCCTCTGACCAGATCAATCGTCCAGCCTCATCATAGGTATAGGTTACCGTGCTTAAGGAGCCGTTTTTATCCGTGCTCATTCTGATCCTGTTTCCTGCCGGGTCGTAAACATAGGCAGTGGTCACTTTTTCTTTCTCCTTCTTTCCCTCCGCCTTGGTGGTTGTCTGGGAAAGCACGGCGCGGATCAGCTGGGACATACCGTCATACTCATAAGTATATTCCTGCTCCACGGTTTCCTCTTCCAGATAAAGCCTTGCTTCCTCTTTTATGATATTTCCCCGTCCGTCATAAAGATATCCATAAGCAGAGAAGGTCTCCCCCTCACGGTAGTTCACAAGTCCTTTGACCTGCCCCAGTTTATCATAGGCGATGCGGGTTTCCCCGTCCTCCCTAAGAGCCCGTGTCAGATTTCCGTCTGCATCGTATGCGTACTCTGTCGTCTTCCCTTCCAGAGTAGTCACGCTGATCATCCGGTCGAGGGCGTCATAAGTATAGGAAACCTTCCTGCCGTCAGGATAGACGACCTCCGTCACGTTTCCGTAAATGTCATAGTGGTAGCTGATCTTTTCCCCGTTTCCGTTTACAGCGCTTAAAAGCCGCCCTGCCGTATCATAGGTATACTGGCTTTTTCCCGTTACATCACCCATAGTGGTAAGCCGTCCCATGGCATCATAGCTGTAGGATGCATCGGAAAGGGCGTCCCCGGCTTCTTTCTTTACCAATCGGTCAAGAGCGTCATAGTCATACTCTGTGACAGTGCCGTTTTCATCCTTGTATTCCATAATCCGCCCCATTTCATCATAGGTACTGGCGGTCTGATTCCCCATAGGATCTGTGGTCCCTGTAAGGTTTCCCGCTTTATCATAGGTATAGGAGGTGGTTCCCCCGTTTCCGTTTGTCACTCCCGTCAGATCTCCCGTCCCGTTATAGGCATAGGTAACTGTAGAATTTTCCCCTGATACAGCCACAATCCGGTCAAGAGCGTCGTAAGCGTAGACATACTGCTCCTTCCCTGCCAGGTTTTCCCCGGTAAGCCGCCCTTTGATATCATAGGTATAGGTATTCCGGATTCCTTCCGCATTTACTACGGCTGTCAGGTCCGAAAGGCTGTCGTACTCATAGGAGGTTTCTGCCCCGCCCGGGGAAACCGCTTTGACCAGACGGTTTCTTTCATCATAGCTGTAGACTGTTTTCCCGCCCAGAGGATCGGTAACGCCTGTCAGGTTCCCGTTTTCATCATAGCTGTAGGCTGTGGCACGCCGGTCATCCTCCGGTGTTCCTGCTGTTTCCGGCGCATTTCCGTTCCCTTGGATGTTTCCGCTTTCCACACTGCTCCCCTCTCCCGGCAAGGCTCCTGCCTCTTCCGCCAAAAGCCGTCCTGACCTATCATAGGAAAGCTCCCGGTAAAGCCCTGCCGGGTCCGTGATGCCTGTGACCCTGCCGCATTTGTCATATTTATAACGGTAAGACCCGCCGTCGGCATAGGTTACTCCCGTCAAGTTCCCTGCTCCGTCATAGGTATAGGCTGTTTTCCCGCCCAGTGCATCCGTTATCCGGCTGATCCGGTTCAGATTATCATATTCATAAACCGTTTTCTGCTCCTTATTCCTGTTAAGGGCGGTAACATTCCCCACCGGGTCATATTCATAGACTGTTTCCAGTCCTGTGGGACCCAAAACCCTTGTGATATTTCCCGCCGCATCATAGGTATAGGCATAAATGCCTTCATTGGGCAGGGTTCTGCTTATAAGGCGGTTTAATGCATCATAAGCATAGGCTGTCTGCGTTTCATCAGGAGCCGTTTCGCTTAAAAGGTTTCCGCATTGATCATAAGAATAGTCTGTTTTATTCCCCAGCGCATCTTCCGTTTCCGTTAAGCGGTCCATTTCATCATAGGTATATTTTGTGATCCTTACGCCGCTTTCCTTTACGGCAATGAGGTTTCCCGCAGGGTCATAAGCAAGCCGGCCTTCGCTTCCGTCTTCACGAATTACCTTGGTTACCCTGTTTAAGGGGTCGTAGGCGTAAGAAACCTGATTTCCCGAAGGGTCTGTGACCCCTGTGACATTTCCGGCCCCGTCATAGCTGTAGGCTGTCGTCCTCGAAAGGGAATCCGTCACTTTCAAAAGGTTTCCTGCGAGGTCATAGGCATAAGCCGTAACGCCGCCGTCCGGAGCGGTTTCCTCCTTCAGCCTTCCCGCCCTGTCATAGGTATAAGCCTGTACCGCTCCCAGAGGGTCTGTTATCTTTGAAAGGTTTCCATTTTCATCATAGGCTAATCCCGCTTCATTGCCGTCGGCGTCTCTGATTCCTGTCAGGCGGTTCTCCTCATCATATCCGTATTCTGTCCGGTTTCCTCCTGCATCGGTTTCATTTAAGACATTTCCGTAAATGTCATATTCATAAGTTGTTTTTCCGCCCAGTTCATCCGTAAAGGCAGTTAAATTCCCCACGGAATCATACTCATACCTCCTGATCCCGCCCAGAGCGTCGGTCCGGCTGATGATACGGTCAAAGGCGTCGTATTTATAAACGGTGCTGTGGGAAAGGGCGTCCGTTACCTGCAAAAGTCTTCCCGTCTTATCATAGGCATACCGGGTCATTCCCCCGTCAGGCGCAGCTTCCGACAGCAGGTTCCCCAAAGCGTCATAAGTATAGGAGGTTGTCCTTCCCATCACATCCGTTATCTCTGTATTCCGTCCAAGGGCGTCCCACCGATACAGGGTCGTCTGGTTTAAGGGGTCCGTTACTTTTAAAAGGTTCCCGTTCCTGTCATACCCGTACGCCGTCACATAGTCCCTGCCGTCCGCGGAGGATATGAGCTGTCCCAGAAGGTCATAGGCATATCGGTACTCTGTACCGTCGGGAAGGGTTTCCGCCACAAGATTTCCCATGGCGTCATAGGCATAGGCCGTGGTATTTCCTTCCCCGTCCGTCCATGTAAGGACATTTCCGTTTTTACTGTAAGTAAAGACATCCCTGCTTCCGTCAGGGTAAATCTGTGCCGTCAGGTTCCCCGCCTTATCATAAGTATATCCGTATTCCGCCCCGGACGCCGTAGTCTCTTTTACCAGACGGTCTTCATCATCATAGGCAAAGAGAAGTGTCCTGCCGTTTCCGTCGGTTTTTTTGATGCAGTTACCGTTCCCGTCGTATTCCTGCATTTCTGTCAGTCCGTTTGCAAGGGCGGTGGAAATAACCTGCCTGTTTTTATCGTATCCATAAGCTGCCACTAACTTACCGTCCCTTATAACGGAAAGCAGATTCCCGACGGAATCATAGGTAAACTCAGTTCTGATCCCTTCCTCATCCGTATGGGAAAGAAGCTGTCCGTAATAAGCGTCATAAGTAAGGCGCTGCTTATTCTTAAGAGGATCCGTTATACTTATGATATTGTCATGGTTATCATATGCATACGCATAGACGCCGCCTAAAGCGTCTGTCTGTTTTACCAGACGGTCCATGGCGTCATAGCTGTATGTCGTCACGTTCCCCTCCGGATCTTTTTCGCTTAAACGGTTTTCGTTGGCGTCATAGGTATATTCATATCTGCTGCCGCAGGCGTCTGTTACGGAGGTTATGTTATTCCCCTTGTCATAAGTATATGCCGTTATCCCACCGCGGGTATCCCTTATGGATTCCACCAGTCCCGTTTTTTTGTAGGATATGGTAACAGCGCCTCCTTCCGGCTGCTTTACGGATGTATTCCTTGAAAGGAGGTCATAGGTATAAACGGTAGTATTTCCCGCCCCGTCCCTGTAGCTTACAGGCTGTCCCATGGCATCATAGGCAAACCTGCCCGTAACCCTTCCGTTTACCCGGGTTTCAGTCAGGTAACTGCCGCTATAGCTGTAAGTCATGATGTTCCCGTTTGCATCAGCCTGCTTTATGAGCCTGTTTCTTACGTCGTAGACAAAGGCGTTCACATTTCCTTCGCCGTCCGTAAGCTTTGTAAGGTTCCCCGCACTGTCATACTCGGCCCTTGTGGTACTGCCGCAGGCGTCCGTAACGGCGGTCAGATGGTTTTTCCCGTCATAAGCATAACGGGTTATGATCCCTGCTCCTTCTTTTTTGGTAATGTTTCCCCGGCTGTCATAGGTAAATGTCATCTCCACTCCGGCCCGGTCGGTTTCTTTTACCATCCATCCGTTCTGATATACTCTTTTTGTCACGGTTCCATCTGGATAACGGATGGCTGTGGTCCGGTAAGCGCCGTCATACTCATAAACAGTCCTGTTTCCGTTGGCGTCTGTCGTTATGGTCTTTCCGTTTTCATACTGGAAGGCAATCCTGCCCCCCAGCTCATTGATCTGGCCGGTTACCCTTCCCTCACTGTCATAAGTGTTATAAACAACCCTGACTCCGTTTTCATCATACCATGTGGTCATCCGGTGGTTTTCATCATAAATAAACCGCTTCACATTTCCTAAAGGATCTGTGACGGAGGTTAGATTCTGTTTATTGTCATAGCCGTACCGGAATACGCCTCCGTTTGGCATGGTTATGGAGGAAATAAAACCTTCCGGCGTGGCGGTAATCCCCATGGTAACGCCTTCCCTTGTGATTCCCGTAAGCCTTCCGTTTAAGTCCCTGTTTAAAGTCAGGGTTTCCCCGTTCTCTCCCCGGGTCTGGATGAGGCTTCCGTCTTTATCAAAGATACGTTCACTGTTGTTTTCTTTTGTGACTACATATCTGTATACCGTATAGCCTTGCACGCCCGTTGAAAACTCTGCCTGAAAGCTGCCCGCAGCTTCCCTCCTCAGTTTTATCTGATATCCCTCCGGGGCCTTATAGCTGCCGTTTCCTTCCGGGGTAAAGACCAGACTGCTCCCGTCTTCCCTGTTATAGATCAGGGCTCCGTCTTCCCTTGCGCTTATGCTTTCATCAAAAAGGGAGGTAAATCCCCTGCCGAAGCTTCCCGCCCGGCCCGGATTTTTAGAATTATAGGAACGCTGCAGGGCAAAGGTCCCCAAGCTGTCGCTGTAGGAAAAATCCTCCTGGGCAAGGTAGAAATTCCCCGTATTCAGGTTGACCGGCTCAAACCCGAATTCGCAATGTAACGCTCTTCCCAAAAGGGCGCTGTCAAGCTCCGCCTTTTCGGCGTCGGAAAGCTCCCCCGGCTGATAGGGCATGTCCGTATTCCTCTGGGGATTGCGGATAAAAAGGGTATTGTTTTCCACAAGGAGCATATCCGCCGCCTTGTTGTCAAAGAGGATAGTCTCTAAAGGAACGCCGTAATACTCCGCTATCTTTCTCATTGTATCATATTTAGACACCCTGTATATAATAAATTCATCACTTTTTACCTGATTTCCTACGTTATCCCGATATCCCGCCTGCGCATGGATGGAATAAACCCGGTCATATTCAAAGTCCGTAAAGGGATAAACAGTCTGCCAGTTGGATTTTACATCTTTATACCGGAGGGTTCCTTCCGGAAATATGGACTGGAAATAGGCACTGTCCGGGAAGACTTTTTCATTTCCCAGAGAAGGGAGCAAGCCCCCATATCCCTTGCTTTCATCGGAAAGCCCGTATTTTAAGGTGGAATAGGGCTTTGCCAGGCCGTCTGCAAAGACGCCGTAGCACTGCATTTTTCCGTCTGTCGCAGTCAAGGTCATAGGCCTTAAGTTTATGGTGGTGTCATCCAGACCGTAGTCCATGGGCACATCCCCCGAAGGCTGCCACTCGATGGTAACGGTGGGGGTATAGGCGGGGTCCGAGTAATTTTCCGTGGCAAACACGGCGCCGGGCCGGGTTTCATCAGAGGCTATCAGCACAAGGCCGTGGCTGTGGTAGATGCTGTTCATCCAGCCGCTTGCGGAATCCCTGATATCAAACCTGTGCCAGCCTTCCCCGGCGGGTTTTATGGCGTCCTCCCCTGCGCTGTAACGGTCAATGTCCACGGAATTATCCCATGTGATGTCCTCATAATAGAGGGATTCGTTCAGGCGGTAGCAGCCGATGTCAAAGCCGGTCTGGTCATTAAGCTGATAAATATCCAGGTATGCCGACAGCACATCCACGCCTTTTTCTCCCGCACCTATATCCTGATAGAGGAAGGTGGTAATGATATAGCTCCTTGCTTTTCCAAGGGCGTCAAAATAACCGCAAAAGCTGTTAACATTTTCGCGGTCCGCCCCTGCCATACTGGCAATGGTAAAGTTGTCGATTTCCCCCTTTAATACGGTCACGCTGGGGTCGATTTTAATGGGATAGGTCCGCTCCGGAGACTCCAGCCATTCTCTGTCTGCAAGGAGGGTTATTTCATAGGCGTCCTCCGTTTCCGCAAGTCTTATGGTAACCCCGTCGGAATCCGTTCCTGCGGCGTCGCTCATGCGGGGTGCGCTGATGATAATAGAGGGAGCATCTTTTATGACATCGTTGTCACGTTCTTCTCCACCCGCTTTGCCGTTTCCCGCACTACTGTTTTTGGCATCACTGCCTGCTGCATCGTTCCCGCTGATACTGTTTCCACTCACTTCATTTTTACCGGCATCGCTACCTTCTTCAGGAGCCTTGCTAACAGCATTTTCACTTACACTGGAGGGTTCCTTTTCATAAAGGTAGATACAGTTATTTACCAGTTCTGCATATACGCCTTCCTTTTCCAGGCGATAGGTAAACTCCCTCCTCTCCTGGGGCGCTAAAAGGATGATGTCCTGCTTTACCCCGTTGGGCTCTGCCGCGTACTGCACGTCAATGTTGTCAAAAACCTCATTGTAACGGATGGCATTTTCCAAAACCGCACTTCTGCCATAATCTCCCTCCAAAGGTTTTAAGAGGGCTTCCACCCCGTTCCCGGAAACGCTTATGGACGTTTCCCCGGTTTCTTCTTCCAAAAAGGTTATGGCAACGTCGCTTTCCTTGTTAGTGTAGGCTTCCCCTTCCATGCCGTTTCCCGAAACAAGGGTGTTATCTATGGGCTTTTCCTCCCCGTTTTCCATGTAGGTGTTGGCATAGGAGGTAAAGACCGTCTTGTAGGTGCCTTCCGGGGTCTCATAGGTTCTGTAGTTTCTGCCTGTTTCCACAGGTTCCCCGTATAACAGCTGCAGGTCTTCCGTTCCGTCCGCCTCAGGAAGCCTTAGCGGAGCTTCGTATAAATTTTCCGCCGGTTCCATACCGCCGGATTCCGTATCTTTGTCAACCTCCGCATCATTATCCGATAAAGTAATTCCTTCCTTTGGCGCAAAGACAGACTCCTCCCACGCCGCTTCTTCTGCTTCCATTCTCTCCATTTTTCGCTGCTCTTCCAGTCTCACGTTCAGCTCTGTCAGGTTCTGTGCCAGAACAGGAATCTCCCATGTGACAAAAAGAACGGCAGAAAGGCCAAGGCAGAAAAGCCTTTTCTTAATGTTTGTCATGGCTTTCCACCTCCTTTCCGCCGGTCGGCAGCTGCAAATATATAAAAATGATACAAATAAGGTCAATCATAAGGACAGTAAAATATCCTACGCCCCTTGCTCCCTCCGGAAACAGGGAAAAGACCAGACGGCTTATGATCCGGCAGACAAATAATACCATCCCGAAAAAAAGGCCCGCTTTTATTTCTCCCGGCGTTCTCCTTTCTTTCCATTCTCTTTCCTTCCATCTCCCCAGAAGGAAGGAAACATAAATGCTTCCCAGAAGGGAGCTTAAAATCTCAACGATTGTTTTCCCTTTTTCTCCCGAAACAGAGCCATTCATACCCAGACATAAGGCAATAAGCCCGGTAAATAAAACGGACAAAGTCGCCCACAAAATATAGCAGGCAGGGATTTTCCACGCTGCTTTTCCTGCCGCTTTCTCTCCTGACGAAAGTTCCCCCGTCCGGATTTTTCTAAGCTGTGCCTTTCCTGTCGGCACACTTTCCGTCTGCAGGCTTTCCTCCTGCGACTTCTTTACCAGCGCGCCCTCTGTCCCCGTGTTTTCTCTCTTCATCTCTTTCATCTTTTGTTTTCCCTTTCCCACGGCCCCTTACATGGTCTTTTCAACGACCTTTTACATGGCCTTTTTTCATAAGTATCAAAAAAACCGACAGCTTTTTACCGTCGGTTTTTATTGTATACTATCTGATTTTTTGATGCTTACCGTATATGGAAAGCATCGGAAAGTTTCTATAAATTTTTTATAAACTTTTTCTTAATTTTTCTGTTCCAGAAAAAAAGCGTGCAGATCACTGAGGCTCCGGGATAGAATTTCCTGTTCTTCCGCTGACAAACGGCTTGCCACGGCGTCTATCAGCTCTTTATGAAACTTTTCATGTCTGGCATAGGCTTTTCTCCCCTTTGCGCTCAGGGAAACCAGGACTACCCGCCTGTCCTCCTCAGATCTGACGCGCTCCACATAGCCCTTTTTGACCAGACCGTTTACGGCTATGGTCAAGGTTCCCATGGTAACGCTCAAGACTTTTGCCACAGAGGACATATTTTTCGCCTTTTCCGTACCGATCGCATTGATAACATGCATATCATTCAATGTTAAATTACTGAATTCCCCCGTCTTGATCTGTCGCTCTTCAATGTTATTGATATCCCTGAAAAGCTCCACAAACAAGCGGTTCAGCGTTTCTTTAATTTCCACTGTACTACCTCTTTCTTTTATCTGCCTATCAGATTCTGGCTGTCAGACATCCGATTTTTTTGATCAAAACCGACACGCTCCCATCAGCCTCGGTAATAAACTCCACGCTGGCGGGGTCGTTATACTCTTTCATGGGAATTTTGATTTCTATGCCAGAATCCGTTTTCAGCACCTGCGTTTCATACTTCTTAACGGTTTTCTCACTCTGGGGCTTGATTTCCTCATGCACCATATCGTATTTTTCCATTTTTTCCTGAAATTCCTGCTTAAGCTGGGGCTTTTCCTCAAAAATCTTATCCGCTATGGTTTCCACCGTAAAGCTGCCGTTTTCCTCAAGCTCCTGATGAATGATATTTTTCGCCTTCATGTTGGCTTCATACTGCTTTGTTTCATCATAATATCCATTCTGCACATTTTCAACCGCTTTTGTCACAATGGACAGCTTGGATTTTGGCGAAAGTCTGCTGGAGCATTTCAGGAAAAGATAGGTAAAATAATTGGTCTTTTCCCCGTTTACATCATACTTTTTCTCGATGGCATAAACGCTTAGGTCGGACAGATTGATGATCGCCGCCTCCTGCAATCTCTGGCTCTCCGTGGGCAGAATGGACTTGTATTTGATGATCCGGTTTTCATTTCCCTCATCTTTGGCCTGGGTTTTATGGGTGTAAAATTCTTTATAATTCATTTTCAAAAGGGCCAGGTAACGGTTTTCCCGCTCGTCAAAGCGGACCACCATCAAATCCGCCGCCGGAATATCAATATTGCTGTTCATGATCTGGTAGAGAAAGTTTGCCATATCCTTGCTCACATCCACAAAATACTCCTCATCATACTGAACAAGCATTTTATAAACTTCCGATTCTTCCTTGTAAAACTGGCAGTTTTTGCAATCGTCCCCGGAAACAATTTTATAAATATGCTCCCGCAAAAAATCCGCAAACTCCGAACCGAATTCTGTTTCCGTATCCGATAAGACCGGCATTCCTACTGTAGAATCCATAATATGTACGATTACTCTTCTGATTCTGATATCATCCTTATACATAATTTCCCTCTTTGTTGTATTTTTATTTCTCGCATCTCTTTGCGATGCGCATTTGAAAAGCCTGTGGCTTTCCTCAAATCATTCCTATATATTTTAACATAAAAATCCAAAATGTCAGACTGACGGAACTGAAAAATGTTGTCGCAACTACCGTTCCGGAGGTTAGAACGCCTTCATGTCCCATATTTTTCGCCATGATGTAGCAGCTTGGCGTTGTGGCCGACCCCAGCATGACCAGAATGGCTACCAGCTTTTCTCCCGTAAATCCCATCCACAAGGCAAAAGGCAGAAACAACGCCGGAAGAAGCAGCAGCTTTACCGCAGTGCAGACAGCCGTAAGCCGGATCTTCTTAACGGCTTTTCTTCCCTCAAATCCTGCGCCCAATCCGATCAGGGCTAAAGGCGACGCTATTACCGAAAAATTGTGTATGGTCTTGTCCACTATATACGGGAATTCCACATGCATAAGGGATACGGCAATCCCCAGCACAATACTGATGATAATGGGATTTTTGGCAATTCCGACAATGGATTTTTTCAAGCCTTCTTTATTCAATTTATGTTCTCCCGGTCCCGTAAAGGAAAGAATCACTACCGCCATTACATTGTATAAGGGCACCGTTCCGATAATCATAAGCGGCGCCATTAAAGATGTCCCGTAAATATTCTGGATAAACGCCAGCCCCAGCACTGCCGCACTGCTGCGGTAGCATCCCTGGGTAAATTCCCCCACCATGTCCTTCTCTTTCAAAAACAGGCTGCTGATTCCCCAAATAGCAAAAATGCTGACAAAAGTAACGCAAAAGCAGAACAGCACGTATTTCCCGTCCCAGACGGAGGCAAAATCAGCTCCCGCCAAATCTTCAAAAAGCATCACGGGCAGGGTTACCTGAAAATTAAATTTATTTAAAACCTTTACAAAAGGCTCGTCTATCATTCTGCATTGCTTAAACAAATACCCCATGACCATGGTCAGAAAGATTGGTATTGTGGCGTTCAGCGAAAAAATTAAATGTTCCATGTTTGATCTGATTACCTCTTTCAGGTTTATTCCGAATCCTCCTGAACCTCTTCCAGCTTGTGGATTAAATGTTCTTCCAGAGTCAGAATATCCTGAAAGAGATTTTTCTGGAGTAAGGAAAAATCCTTTTGTTTTGAAGGGATTTTACCGCAATACTTTTTATAGTAATCATTGATTTCCTTTCGTTTCTTTTTAATGGCGTTTTCTTTTCCATGCTCAAAGTCATGCCTGAAGTCCGTCCTGATGGATTTTACCGCAAAAATGCACTCATAAACGCTTTCATTCCGTACGGCGGAATCCGTAACCACCTTTTTTATCCTTTCCAGATTTTCATACAGCAAAAAATACAGCGCGTCAATTATTTTTCCCAATTCGCCTTTGGACGTACAGGTTATGGTTGCAATCTCAACCGCACCTGTCACTAATTTATCCGTAGGCTTAAAAAACTTATCCTTATTTCTGTCCTCGCACAGCCGGTTGATGATCATGGCATTTTCCACAATCAGCTTTCCCATTTCGGTAATCTCAACAAGAATGGATTTTTCCAATCCCTCTTCCGGCGTGATATGTATGTCCTTTCTGTTGGTATAACCGATATATCGGGGGATCTTGGAAAGAGTTGAAGGGGTTTTTACCTGTTCCTCTGTTTTTATCCCTTCCTCTGTATTTGTCTTTTCCTTTGCTTCATCCCTTGCCTCTTGTGCATCTTCTATTTCCCGGAATTGGGCGTCTATGATGACCCGGCTGTCATTCTCCCCTTCGTCCTCTATTTGTGACCGGACCGTTGTAAGAAAATCACTGGTCCATCCCACCTGTCTGTCCACGAATTTGGAAACGGCGTCCAACATTCCCAGACGCCCTTCTATATTAAAGTCATCTTGACAAAAGGCTTTTTGAATGGCTTTATGCTGATTTTCCACCAGCCTTTCATAATCCGAAAGAAAAGAATCGGGTGCGATCAAATTCTTCCACTTATCCCCTGCCACGTCCGATATGGCGTCAATCAGTGAAATCTGCGCAGAGGTAAAGGGTATCTCCAAATCCATGGAAAACCTGTCAGCCATTTGAAAGGTTTTTTCTTCCAATTCCAAAAGAGAATCCGACGGCATCAGTTTGGAAACGGGTCTGAAACAGTCCAGATCGGCTATATCACTTTTCTCCATAAGCCAGGGATTTTCTTTTCTCAGCCAGTCCAGATTCCATGTGTCCTCAAGCCGATTTATTTTTACTGCATCCTGCCACCCCTGCCAAAAATCCGTTTTTTCCTTCAGTCCGCCTACAACATCTTCAAGTTCCTTTAAACTCCTTTCAGAATCCGTCAGATAGTCCCGCTTTAACAGCGCGGCAAAACCGTTTTGTTCGTCATATATATCTTCATTTCCCGGCAGGAGATTTTTGCCATTCAGTATTCTTTGGTATTCTTCTATCATCGATTTGCCGCCCATAAGATTTTCCCCTTTGTCTATTTCTATCTTATGTTACAGGATTTCTTTTCCGATTACAAGTCCCGGCAGCTGCCCTCACGGAAATCAATTTTTAAGGCGGCAGACGGTCCCCGGGGCATATAATTCCTTTGGCGGCACGCTCCCGCTTCACGAAAAGCGCAGCAGATGCTAAGCTCGCAAAAAACCTCGCTAAGCACTGGCGCTTTTCAAGAGCCGCCGCAGGAAACTATATGCCCCGGGGACCGTCTGCCGCCTTAAAAATTGATTTCCGCAAGCTACCCTATTGCGCATTCATATTTATGTTAATATAATATAAATTATCTGAATTTGTGATTTTCAGGCGCATCCAATCAACGGCCAATATTTTATAGTTTATATTATTAGGGGAAAGAAGTATGACATTCAAGCGAAACAGAGCCTTTACGATCATCATGATATCTGCATGTATTGTTTTAGCGTTTATTGCAGTAGTTTTTCTGCGGTTTCGGGGCGGCATGCGCATAAAGCCTTCTTTTGATATTGCACCCGATACAGATATTATCTGTTATCGTCAGGACGATTCAAGGTGGGCAGATGAACATCTTGGTAATTCAAAATATACACTGGAGTCTTCCGGATGTCTGGTAAGCTGCATTGCTTCCGCACTTTCCATGGAATATGGTATAGAAGAAACTCCTTCCACATTAAACGCCCGTTTGTCTTCCGACGGAGTTTACGATTCCGAGGGTAATATACAGTGGGAAGGTCTTCGTCAGGCAACCGGCTATCAGGTGGATCTGCCTTCGGATATTTCATCGAATATGATTGACAGTTATTTGTCCCGGGGAATTTACCCTATCGTAAGAGTTCGGATGTACGCTCTTGGGAATGTACATTATGTACTGATTGTAGAAGCGGAAAACGGCAGATACCGGTGTATGGACCCCTTGAAGGATGAGTTGACGGACCTGGCTGATTACGGAAATCGTATTTATGCTGTGAGATGTGTTTATTAGATTCTTCAACCATAATAATGATCTTGACCGTTCCATCTGAAAGCATTTCGGAATGTGTAATTTCTGTTTCATCATCTAATATCATAAACGGATACATCATGATATCAGCCTTCTGGATAGTTCTAAAAGAAGCGCTGCACATGCAACGCTTCTTTAAAATAAGGGGAACTATATTAAAAGGTAAATTAGCAAATTTTAAATGGTTACTTCTCTTGTTACAACGCCTTCCAGAGGAAAAGGAATGTACGCTGTTCTGGTGCATACCGTCAAACGCACTTTGTGGACTCCTTTTGGAAGTCCGCCTTCCTGTAAAACACGGACAGTTGCTTTCTGGTCATACTCCCACTTGATTCCGGCTACTGTTTCCATTTCGTCCAAAGTAAACCAGTCAATATGATCCGGGGTAAAACGGATATTTTCACGGGGTACTTCAACACCATCTGTCTCAACTTTGATATGGTTTACCATGGAAAGCGGAATTCCCCGATAATAGGTAATATAGGTTTCCATTTCATATCCGATTATTTTGCCGTCTTCTTCCACATTCCGGCAGCTTCCTTCAACAAATACATTGTTTTCAAACATCTTTTATATCCTCCTTATCCCTGAATTTCCTTTAAAAGTTTCTTGAGCATCTTCTGATGCTTCGCAATCTGTTCCTTCTCCGGAATTTCACATCCCGGAAGCACCCAGCGGTTTCCTTCATATTCCGTTGATACATATCCGTCATAGCCATGCTTATGAAGATATTCCAAAATCTCTCTGTAATCAATGCTGTATTCTTCGCCCTCATCCGTCATCTCATACAGTTTGAAATGAAAATGCTGAATATTTTTTACATAAGGATCCATACAGGATAAATCACGGTTTTCAAATCCAAATACGTTGCCGGCATAGGCTTCATCAGCTTCCTTATTGACTATATGCTCTGACAAGCCGGGAACGTGATATATATCAATGCCCTTTCCTTCGGAAAATAGATCCGAACCGCGGGCAAAGATTTCATCTACAAAGCGTACAATCTCATCGCTCGTTCCGAATACTTGCTGATAATACTCTGTAATAACCCGCGGAACTCTCTTACAAAAGAGACTGGCATCCGGCACAATTCCGATATAAGGAGAATTTAAGCGAAGCATTTCCTGCAGAAATTCTTCCGTTTTGGGCACATCAAAGCCCAATCCTCCGTGAATTTCGATACAAAGGCTGATTCCATATTTCTCTGCCGTAGGAAGCACCGGTTCCAATACCCATGCAGGCACCATGGACACCAGGCGTATAACCTTAAATCCCAGTCTGTGCGCCATCACAATTTCTTTTTTAATCAAATCCACGCACTCCCGTTTGGTCAACTCACGGTTTTTATAGAGATTCGTATTTAAAAATATGTCATCGCAGGCTAAATCCAAACCATATTTTTCCACAAGACGATCCCATTCCGCATACGTCTCTTCAGAGGGTTCCGGGGTTCCATGAAGCATCTGATCCGGTAAAAGTTCAATTCCTTCTACCTCCAGCTCCTTCATGTACCGGAAAACGTCCTCCAATTTCATTGTTCCTGCCATGAATTCACATTGCAGGCTGTACAGGCTAACACAAGTTTTTATTCTGCTCATTTCAAATCCTCCTTCTTTTAAGAATAAATTTTATTTCTTTAAATGATCATTGCCGCTATTTTTCCTATCCGATTATATAATTTTCAATATAATGCTTTGAAAGAAGCAGCGAATTATGCACATCCTCTTTTGATTTTTCAAAAGCCTTATCTTCAATTTCCAGGCAGATATAGCCGTTATATCCTATGTCCGTCAAAGCGCTGACATATTTTCCCCAGTTCACATCTCCCAGACCCGGAAGCTTGGGCGACATATATTCAAGAGGATATGCCATGGTTCCCACTTTTTCCAGTCTGTCGGCATAAAGCTTAATATCTTTGATATGCACATGAAAAATTTTATCCCGGAAATCATAAATAGGCTTTATGTAATCTATCATCTGCCATACAAAGTGGGAGGGGTCATAATTGATTCCCAGATTATCGCTTTTCAGTATCTCAAAAATTTTTTTCCAGTTGGCGGGGCTGGTAAACAGATTCTGCCCTCCCGGCCACTGCTCCTGTCCGAAAAGCATGGGGCAGTTTTCAATGGCTACCTTTACGTTTTCCCTTTCCGCTTCCTTTAAAATATCAGGCCAGACTGCCGCGACCACCTCAAGGTTTTCCTCTACCGTAGCATCCGTTACCCTTCCGATAAAGGTAGTAACCATATTGACTCCTAATTTGGCAGAAGCCTTAATCACTTTCTTTAAATGTGTAACGGCTTCCGTTCTTTTTTCCGGGTCCCGGTCTAAAGTATTGGGATAATAAGCCAAAGAGGAAATCTCCACGTTCTTTTTGGAGCAGTACGCCTTTATCTCTTCCGCCCTTTTGTCATCAAGGGCATCCACATCAATATGGGTTACCCCCGCATAACGTCTTTCTGCTTTTCCCTTTGGCCAGCACGCCACTTCTATACAACTAAAACCATGCTCAGACGCAAAGTCCACCACTTCTTCAAAGCTTTCATCCTGCAAAATAGCAGTAACAAATCCCAGCTTCATCTTCATCACCTCTTTACTTTTTATTTTTCCACTTCTACCCATGAATTGCTCATGGCGCTTTCAAAAATACAGTCGCTTAAAATCATTTCCCGAAGTCCGTCTTCCAAACGGGCAAACTCATAATTTCCATCTGTATCAAAGCTGTCATAGAACTGGCGGAACACATTTTTAAAGGCATCGGGAAAGCCTTCTATATGCCCCGACGGATAGGAAGCCAGTGAAGCCGTCTCTTTATGCATTAAGGAAGCATCCTTCGTCATAATTTCATTGGGTCTGTCCCTATGTCCGATCCACAAATCATTTAAGCTTTCGGAAGACCACTCAAGGGATTGTTTGCTGCCGGCAATGCTTAAGGTAGTGGTATTTTTCTTTCCCGCAAAAACCATGGAAACTATGGCGGTTCCGATGGCGCCGTTTTCCAATTCAAACATTACCACCGCTTCGTCTTCCGTATCGATGGGAATCTCCTCATAGGACACATCCGTTACAGTCTGGAAGGTTTCTACCTTTCCCATGGGTTTCTTTCTGACTGGATAAACAGTCCTGAAAGCCGCATTGACTCTCTTAATTTTTTCGCCGGTCACAAATTCTGCCAGATCCATCCAATGAGAACCGATATCCGCAATTGCTCTTGTCTTTCCTACCTGTCCTTTTTCCAGTCTCCAGCTGTAATCCGTGTCATACATGAGCCAATCCTGAACATATCCCCCATGTACGGAAAATAAGTCTCCCACTTCGCCCTTTTCAATCATCCGATGCATTTCATTTGGCATGGGATAAAGTCTGTTATGAAAATTAACGGCTCCTACTATGCCTTTTTCTTTTGCCAGACTTACTAACTCCTTCGCCTGCTCTACCGTTGTGGTAAAGGGCTTTTCACAGATAAAGTTAACGCCCTTTTCAATGGCATATTTAGCAATTTCATAGTGTGTATGATTCGGCGTACAGATATGAATCGCATCCGGTTTCTGTTCGTCAATCATCTTTTTATAATCACTGTAAGCGTTTTCAATGTGCATGGACGCCGCCTTTTTATCTGCGTCTATGGCATCGCAAAGAGCTACGACGGATACGTTTCCCAGCCTTCGGAGCATTTCCACATGGACAGCCCCGATAAATCCTGCTCCAATTACTGCTGCCTTATATTCTTTCATCGCAAGCGCTCCTTCCTAATAGGGATTCTTTCTTTCCCATTCCTGCTGCATACTGTTTCCGGGCTGTACCATGACTTCAATCTTATTTCCTTCGGGACATACCATCCAGATAATCTCGCATCTATCCAGTCCGAAATTTCCTTTAGCGGTCCCGTCCACAGGCAACGGTTCCGATTCGGTAAAGGGCTGGGAGCAGCAATAAACATCATTTTCTCCCCATGCTTTTACCGTATCCACAACCTTATAAATCTGCAGTGCAAAATGTCCAAGCAAATCGTCGTCACATACGCAAACCGGATGCTCCGCCTGCAAAAGCTCTACATACTGCCCGCTTTCGCCCACTGTAAATACCATTGCGTTTTCCCTTTTTTCCACCGGTTCAAAACACATGCCCTTAAGATGCTTTCCCATCAGTTCTAAATCATTGGCATAGATCGAAACACCTGCAAGGGAATGAAACAGTCTGTGTTTTTCAGATTTATGTCCCTTACGCTCCACCAGGCGAATCTTAGCTCCCGCCGGGTCGGTAATATACCCGTCTTCCACTTCAATTCCTTTACTTTTCAGCTCCTCTATGGCATTCTCCAAATTATCGCAGCCCAGACCAAAAGATTGAAACGCTTCATTTTCATGAACGGGAACCGGGCATCTTGCAAAATCCGGTGGATTAATCACACCGTTAAACAGTTCCAGGTATTCTTCCGGAGCTATTCTTAAGTAAGTAAGCCATGGCAAACTGTCATTTTCGTCAGGTTCTCCCATTCCCACCATTTCTTTAAATTGGCCCACATTCAATTCAAACATTTGTTCAAATCCCAGCTTACCGCAGTAAAATTCTAAAGCCGCATCATAGTCATTTTCCTGTAATGATACATGAAATAAATTTTTAATTGCTTTCATCTTTTTTCTCCCTTCTATGCTTCCTGTGCAACTTTACGCACACGGATTTTATCAAGCAGTCTCGAACCCTGCTGGTCAAGAATAATTGCCACAATGATAACAAGTCCCTTTGCAATTTTCTGCCAGTTGGAATCCACGCCCAACAGATTTAAGGAATTGGAAATTACCTGAATCAAAAGGCATCCGATCAATGTGCCGAACACATTTGCTTTTCCACCTTCCATAGGAGTGCCGCCGATTACTACGGCTGCAACCGCATCCATTTCCATTCCGGCACCGGCAGTAGTCTGAGCACTGGCCGTACGTCCTGTTAAAAGCAGTGCTGCGATTCCTACGCACATACCCGTAATAATATATACTGCATACATAATCTTCTGTGTGGGAATTCCGCAGACTCTTGCAGCCTTCCTGTTTCCACCTACAGCCAGCGCATATCGTCCAAACTTGGTTCTCTGCATTACAATCGTCATAACGATGACCAGAAGTATCATGACAATAACCGGAAAAGGAATTCCCAGAATCTTTCCTGTTCCAAAAAACAAATACCAGTCAGGCAGTCCCGATATACTCTTTGCATGACATACAAGAAGGTTAACCCCCTGATATACCATTCCCATTGCCAGAGTGACAATAAAAGGAGCAAGGTTAAACACGGATGTGACAAATGCATTTAAAAATCCGCAAAATCCTCCGATTGCCAACGCCGCTATAATTACGATTGGCGCGCTTACTCCGGAAACCGACATCATGGCCGTAGCAATACCAATCATTCCCAGCATATAGCCGATAGAAAGATCGATCATTCCCGAAGAAAGTACCAACGTAAATCCCAGTGATAATGTACAACTGGTGCAAATCTGTCTTAAAATATTGGTTAAATTCCTGCTGGAAAAGAAATCATTCGTTAAACAGCAGACTATGAGGACAAAAATAACCAATATTACAAGCGCTTTATTATCCATCAATATCTGAACAAGTTTTTCACTGTCCATTTTCTTTTTACTCTTACTCATCTGAAAGCTCCTCTCCTATCCTAATGCATGCTTACCCAACAGCTCCTGGGTCGCTTCTTCTTTTGCACATTCCGCTGCGATCTTTCCGTTTCTTATTACAAAAATGCGGTCTGACATTCCCAAGATTTCCGGCATTTCGGAAGAAACTAATATGATTGCCATTCCTTGTTTTGCAAGCTCTCCAATAATAGAATAAATTTCGCTTTTTGCCCCCACATCAATTCCTCTGGTAGGCTCATCCAAAATCAATACTCTGGGAGTCGTCATTAACCAGCGTCCTATAATAGCCTTCTGCTGATTTCCGCCGGATAATGAGGTAATAAGCATATTTTCATTTGCCGCTTTCACGGTCATATCTTTTATCATTTTGGATACAGCTTCTTTTTCCTGTTCTCTTTTCACAATTCCCATTTTGGAGCAAAATTTTGACAGGGCGGCTAAAGACATATTGTCCTTAACGGAAGCCGTTTTGATAATACCAAAATCCCGCCGGTCTTCCGTAACCATTGCCATTCCCAGTCTTACTGCATCTTTTGGCGAACGAATCGTTACTTTTTCTCCGTCCATATGGACTTCTCCCGAAAGAACCGGGTCTATTCCGAATATGCCCCGCATGATTTCACTTCTTCCGGCTCCCACCAGACCTGAAAATCCTATGATTTCTCCTGCCCTTACATGAAAGGATATATCCGTATAGTCTAATCCGCAAAGCTCCTTAACCTCCAGAACAACCTCTCCCTTTTGTGTTTCGATTACAGGATATTGTTCTGTTAATTCCCTTCCGATGATCATACTGATCAATTCATCTCTGGAGGTTTTGGCACAATCTCTTGTTCCGATATAATGACCGTCCCTGTAAACGGATACCCTGTCACAGATTGTAAGAAGCTCCTCTATCTTATGAGTGATGAAGATAATTGCCGTTCCTTCCGCTTTCAGTGTACGAATAATTTCAAAAAGAATATTTACTTCTTTATCAGAAAGCGAGGATGTAGGTTCATCCATAATAATGATATCCGAATTACAGGATACGGCTCTTGCCAGTTCCACCAGCTGACACTGCGCCACTGTCAGATTGCTTACCAGCTCGTTAGGATTAATATCTATTTTCAGCTTATCTTTCAGAAGTCTGTTTGTCTCTTCCAATCTGGCCTTATTGTCGATCAGAAATCCCTTCATAAATTTATCTTCCCTGTGCAGCCAGATATTTTCGGCAACCGTAAGGGGTGGAATCAAGCTGATTTCCTGATGTATCATGGAAATACCTGATGCGATAGCCTCTGCCGGGGATTTAAAACAAACCTCTTTTCCCTTTAAAAAAATTTGGCCCTCATCCTTAGGTAAATCTCCCAATATTACATTCATCATTGTGGATTTTCCCGCTCCGTTTTCGCCTATAACGGAATGTACTTCTCCACGCTTGATCTCCAAATCCACTTTGTCCAATGCCTTAACACCCAAAAAGCTTTTGGAAAGCTGTCTGACCTCCAGTATTGTCTCCTGCTGCATTGCTTTCCTCCTTTCTGATATAAGTCGGGAAGCCGTACCTTGTCCGGCAAGGCTTCCCGTAATCTTCTTTTACTTCTTACTTATCTTCCCTTGTAATCAAGTCAAGGTTCTCTGTTGTCAGTTTTACTTCATTGGAATCCAGATTTCCCAATGCGCAATCCACCATGGATTTTGCACAGGAGGACGTATAGCCCATAAAATTAATGGAAACCGTTGCCGCCATATCGCCGGACTCTACCAGTGCCAGACCTATGTCATTACCGTCAATGCTGATGATCGTAATATCTTCTCTTCCTGCTGCCTTACATGCATTTACAACGCCCTGAGCCTCTTCATCGTTTACACATGCAATAACATTAATTTCAGGATGTGAAACAAGCCAGTCCTCTGTAAGGGACTGTGCATCATCCGTAGACCAGTTGCCCTCTCCTTCAACTACAAGCTTTACATTGTCATGCTTGTCCACAAAGTTCTCTACAAATCCTGCCGTTCTCTCAACTCCTGCCATATTACCTGCATCGCCGGTAACGCAGGCTACATTATATTCCATGTTTTCATCGTAAATGCTTTCCATATACTCGGCCTGCATTTGTCCGCATGCGTATTGGCTGAAACCTTCATATATATAGGTGTAATCTGCTTCCTCTTCCAAAGCAATTGCGATTCCCACCGGAACTCCTGCGTCTACACAAGCATTGATTGCGGGAATAATTCCGCTGCCGCCTACAGAATTCATAATGAAGATCATATCCGGTTTCGTTGCAATCAGACTTTCCACATCATCAATTAACTTAGCGATATCTCCATCTGCATTTGTCAAAGTTGTTTGAATGTCATAATCCGGATAATCGTTTTCGAAACAGGATTTAATTGTATTGACTGCTACTGTTTGACCGTCGTCCAAAATACCCCATGCCAAACCGATTTTAATAACCTGCTTCCCTTCTTTATCAGAACTATCGGGAGCTTCCGTCTCTTCTCCACCTTCCTCAACTGCAGGTTCTTTTGTATCGCCGGTTTCTGAATTTGTGTCGCCGCATGCCACAAGGGAAAATGCCATTGCTGCGGAGATAATGAGTGCCAGTAATTTCTTTTTCATGTCGTTTTCCTCCATTTCTTTTTTTCTAAAAATTTTTTCATGAAAATTTTTAGTTGCGTTTTTTCATTTGTGTCTCATGACTTTATTATGATATTCTTTGCATTTTTTGTCAATATCAATAATATTATTTAATAATTTCCGTCACTTTTCACATTTTACTGTCAATTTGTTTGTGGCTTATGCAATTAAAACGCAACTATTTTCATGAAAATAATATTTAATTTCACATTTTTTCATTTAATTCTTGCACTACTTTTTCAATTAAGCTATAATAAGCACAAGATAAATAATAAAGCAAAGGAGGTTCCTCATATGGAATCGTCAAAGATGTCTATTACAGAAATCGCAAAACGCGCAGGCACTTCCGCTGCTACTGTTTCCAGAGTTTTAAATCATCCCGAGTTAGTCAACAGTGAAACAGCGGAGCAGATTCGTGCCGCTATGGAAGAGCTGGGCTATACTCCCAGAACCTCCAAGAGCTCCAAATCCAAAAAACTGATCATCATTAACGTCCCGGAAGTTACAAATCCTTTTTATAGTGAAGTAATAAACGGAATCGTTTCTTCAACGACTAATCATTCCTATTATACCTTGATCAGTCAGGACGATTTAGGCGACAATCAGTCAATCAACAGCTTTATTAAGCTTTTAAAATCCACCAAGGCCTGCGGCGTCGTTCTTTGTTCCCCGCTTCAGAACCAGTTTTATGATCAAATCGGCTCTCTGATGCCAGTTGTCCAGTGCTGTGAATACAATTCCGTGGAATACTCCTATGTGAGCATTGACGATTTCCAAGCCGCTTATAATGTTATGGAGCACATTTATTCACAAGGGCGAAGAAAAATCGCTTTTATTAACGGCCCTCTTAATTTCAAATACGCAAGAGAGCGCCAAAGAGGCTATGAAGCTTTCTTAGAACATGCCGGATTGTCCCGCATATCCAACTGGTCCCTTCAGCTTTCGGCCATCAACTATGATATGGCGTTTGCTTCTGTCTGCCAGCTTTTGACTTCCAGCGCACCTCCCGACGCCATTTTTGCATCCTCGGATTTGATTGCCGCCGCCGCAATAAAGGCCGCAAAGCTACACCATATACGAGTTCCGGAGGATCTAATCGTGGTTGGTTTTGACAACATCAATATCTCCACCATCTGCGATCCCGCTATCACTACTATTAGTCAGCCCCGTTTCCAGTTAGGTTATACCTCCGGAGAGATAATTCATGAACATATTGTTTCTCCCGGTGCAAATAAACAACAGGTTCTACTAAATACCGAGCTGATCATCCGCGATTCTTCTATTTTCAGGAAGAATAAAGAAGAATTGGTTGTTTGATATCCTAAAAGGTAAAATGATATAACATTTACAATATAAAAGCGGGAGTTCTCACACGAGAATTCCCACCTTTTTTACTATTATTCAAACCTTTTATCTGAAGATTTTCTATTTCTCTCACTACCTTTTCCCAGAATTTTCACACGAAAGGTCGTGCAGTCATATGTTTGACCCAAATAGAGTATTATCATTACATACTAAATAATTGCCCCGCTATATACAAACTGCCTGTTTGACGGCCTTTACCGTAACAAAAACCGTATCTCCCGGCTGTTTTTCAATCTTATTTCGGATACCCTTAGGAATCCCAATGATATAGCAAACCGAACCATCGTCATTCTTCACACCCATATTTACAATACTCCCGCAATAAGCCTCCCCGTCAAAGGTTGCTTCTACCTTCACTCTGCCCTTTCCGAATTCCTCTCTGATATTATAGGGAAAACGTATATATGCGCCGCCTTTATCAGGAACGGCCTCTATTCTTGCATGAAATTCATAAACCTTGTCCTCCGTCATCCGTTCGCTATCTTGTTTTTCATTTTTCATATCGTATACTCCGCCTATTTTGTATTGTTGGTCCAAAAGCTATCTTACCCTTATTATACCAACATTTTAGCCAGAATAATACTTGCAATGGTTCCCCCCAATGTGGCGATCATCGCTCCGGGCAGCGTCCATTTTGTTTTTGCAACCTTGGCAACCATAAAATAAACGGACATCGTATAGAAAATGGTTTCCGTGGAGCTCATCATAAGGGAGGTTATCATTCCCATAAGAGAATCCGTCCCGAATCTCTTAAAAATATCCAGCACCAGTCCCGTAGCCGCCGAGGAGGAAAACATTTTGACCAAGGTCAGGGGAACCAGATCTCCCGGAAATCCCAAAGGATCCGTTACCTTTCCAATCAGTCCTCCCAGAAATTCCAGAAAGCCCGACGCCCGCAATACCCCAACCGCTACCATCAGACCGATTAAGGTAGGGGTAATTTCCACCACGGTTTTTAAGCCGTCTTTTGCTCCTTTGATAAATGATTCATAGACCGGGGTTTTCGTAGTAAGCCCGTAGGCTACAATGTAGAAAATCAGTACGGGGATAACGATGTTGGATATATTTGCAAGTACGCTCATAGTTGTCCTTTAAGTTCTTTGTTAAGACAGTCTATGATTTATGGGAGCAGGTTATGCCATTAGGGAACGGAGAAAGTGGAATCCGGCACTGAAACAGAAAAACGGATTCCACTTTCTCCTGATATTTCAGATGAGATGAGGATATAAACATGAATATTTCTCAGGGGCGCTCTGTTATATCTTTGCGCAGGGCAGGGTTGGATAGCGTAAAGTAACCGCTCTCCAGACTTTCGGAATAGTCATATCTGACCTTGAATGCCAGCAGTTCATTTTCCGTCCGGAACCCATTGGTTTCTCCTTCCGATGCGGCATCCAAATCTGTTTCCCCAATACCTTTCGTGTAGACAACAGGATTTATGACTATATAGATATCTTTCGTACTTTCATCATAATCAATCCAGACAAAATTAGAGTAGGATATTCTTGAAAATTCTTCATCTCCCACAAAAAATAGTTTGGGTATCAGGACACGGTCTGTTCCTTTCTCCGAAATCTTTACCCGGTGTTCATCTTCTATCACTTCTGTTTCTAACAAACCGGCAGCTTCCTCTTCTATCATTTCAGAAGTCAGTTCATAGGGAACTACGGTGCAGGTTTCGTAGGTTTCACAAAGAAAGAGGCGCTCTCTATATAGAAGATCCGGGTCTTTCTGTCCACAGAGCCGAAAGAAAATCTCTTCCCTACCGTCCTCATCAAAGTCCGCCATTTCAATTTGCGGACAAAATCCCCCTACATCCCAGTCCCAGTCAAAATAATTTGTATTACTGTCGTCGCCTGCCTTTTCCTTGTAGTCTATAATAATGCCTTTTGTGCCAAATTCAGGGCTGATAACTCCATAGACCTCTGCTCTTTCGTTTTCTGCTCCGTCAAAATACACCAGATGATCTTCCCACAAAATGTCCTCATTTCCATTTTTGTACTCCATCAAGAAATCCGTCCATGTATAATCGCCGCTATGTCCGCCGTTTTCCTGTTCCCAGTATTGCTCCATTACCCGGTCCATAATCCGAAAAAGGGTTGCTTCCCGGTCAGTCTCCTCAATTGCCCTCTCCATTTCCTCTCCGGCCCGTTCTGCCTCCATTTTTGCCTCTTCTGCCTCCGCCGTTGCTTTCTCCGCTTCCTCTCTGGCGAACATGTCATTGGAATTCTCTACATCCCCATATTCTTTAAAAAGCTCCCTTTCCGGCTTCTTTGAGAAAACAAAGTATAGAAGGGCAGTAATGCATTCCTGATTAATGCAGCGGTTCCATTCTTCCTCATCCGCCTTGTTCAAATTTTCACAGCGGAAGCATTCTATCTCATTGATATCGCCGAAGCCAATGTACCTTGCCATATAAATATAGGGCTTATCCGCTTCGATTTCATGAGATTGCCCGTCCGCCCACAAAATATCCGCAGCTTCCGAAGCTGCCCTTTCCGAAATCGGAATATTGCTGACCCTGCTGATCATACCTGTATTATAAGAAATAACCAGGCTGCTCTGTTCTCCTTCTGTGTCACCGCCTTCCGTATTAACCCAAAATCCCGTAAGAGGGGTAAAGCCTTCCTCATAAGCCGTCATGTCATGGCTGGCGACCACTCTTCTTCCTTCGTATGCTCCGCCTTTATAAATATCCGCATAAACCAGATAGCTTTGTATGTCATCCCCAAATTCAAAATCACTTTTTATGGATTTCCCCGGCATGATCGTACTGGCAAGAACCGGCTGATCTTCCGTAACAGAAATCGTCACGCTGTTGGTTCCTTTGTTTCTCCATCCGCCCTGTCCGTTGGTTGCAAATACCAGACACAAAGCTATCAACAAAACCGCACCCAGAACCGCCGCCGCTATCCCCGTCTTTTTAAATTTTAAAACATTTTTGATTCTCTTTCCCGCATTGCTTTCCCCGAAATTTAAGGGACCTGCCAGCCTTCTTTTCTCTGTGGCAAAGGACAACAAAAGCCTGCCGTAATTTTGTTTAATCTCATTGCCATGGTTGCTGATTACCTTCTCATCACAGCTCATTTCCATATCCTGACACATGAAATAATAGGCCGCCCACACAAGGGGATGAAACCAGTATATTACGGCAATTCCGTATGCAATGCCTTTTATCAGGTAGTCCCTTCTGCGGATATGGTACTGCTCATGACCCAAAATATATTCCCGCTCCTCTCCCTGTAAACGGAAGGGAATATAGATTTTAGGATGTATCATACCGAATACAAAGGGCTGAAAGATCCTGTCGGATTCATATATGTTACCTTCTGCCAGCACTGCGTCCGCCGTCTGTTTCTTTATTTTCACAATTTCTAAACATGTATAGATAAGCAAAACGCCTACGCCCGCTATCCACACAACAGAAAATACCTTTGGCAGCAATTCTTTCATGCTCATTTCCCGGGTAACGGCCTCCCTATCCTGCTTTATTCCCGAGGCATCCAATGCCCCTCCTTTTATAGGAAGTACCGTTTCATTTCTCATAACCGGTCCGTTGCCGGCCTCCTCTGTCTCTATAGCCACATACTGAATCCCTGTTTCTGTTTTTTCCATTTCATCAAAATAGCGGAGATTAAAGAAACTGTATGCAAAAGAAAAAGAAAAGGGACAAATCAGGCGAAATGCCACAATACTCCAAAGGATATAGGAATAAATCTTCGGCAGTCTCCGAATACATAATCTGATCAGGAAAACTGCAATAATCACATATCCCGCTGTGATGCTCATATTTAACAGCTGTAGAAAAATCCTCTCCAATCCCATAGTCTTTCCTCCTCTTTCCAAATTCGACCATTTTATCTTTCTGTCAACGCTTTTTCATAAATTTCACACTTCAAAATTTCATACTTTTTCTTTTATACCGGCTATTCCTTGTGGTCATCTATCATCTGCTTTAATTTTTCCGCTTCCTGCTCCGACAAAGTCCTCCCTCCCAGAAAAGCCGCCAGAAATCCCGGCAGGGAACCTTCAAAGGTCCTCTCCACAAAATAATCCGATTCCTCCGCCTGTACCTTTTCCTTGGGAATCAGTACCGAAACCAGAGCGTCCTGATTTTGGATATATCCCTTATCGCAAAGCTTTTTAATGACTGTATAGGTAGTGGACTTTTTCCACCCCAGCTTTTCCTTGCATAATCCTACGAGTTCTCCCGATTTTACAGGGGCATTTTCCCATACGATCATCATAAAGCGGTAGTCGCTGTCGCATAATTTTAATGTTTCTAAAGATTTTTCCATTGTTGCCCTCATCCTATTGTCTTTGCAAAATGTCGTCTGCTTATTAAGCTGTTTTTGAAAGGTCGATTATTATAGACCTTTTATTCAGTCTATAACAACCGACCTGCTATGTCAAGATTTTTATAGTATCTCTATTTTCATATCTCTATTTTCGTTTCTCCACTTTCCTTCTCTATTTTTCGTTTCTCTATTTTTCCTTCTCTACTTTCGCATAAACTCCGTAACATGCTTCCTCATCCAGATCGGAAACATATTCCTCTGGCAGGCGGGATTTTTCCTCTGTTCAATGCCGATGGTATCAAAGAACGTAATCCATAGCTTAGTATATTCATCCTGGTATTCTTCCGTTTTTGACAAGCTTTTGGCCTCCTCATCCGTCAAAAACTGCAGATAAAAGTCCTGATTGACCGGATGGATAGCGGCAATTTTGCGATTGTCGTCCATAATAATCCAATGCTCCGAAGGCATTCTGTCCTGAAAGTGCTCTGCCACAGGCATAAGCACATTGTTTTTGGGCTCTATGTGGCTGACGTAAACCTTCCCCTCTATGGCATTAAAACGCACAAACTCCCTGAAAAAGTGAGCTTCATTGCCCACGTTCCGTCTAAGCTCCATGGTACGGATAACAGGAGGATAGGAAAGCATGGACATAACTTTTCTGCCATAAGCAAACCCCAGAATCAGAAAACGATATATGGTATCAAGGGCGTCCGGAGCGTTGGAAAGGGAGGCATAAAAAATATGAACATAGGCTTCCTCGGATATTTTGTTCCGTATGGAGCGTACAACCATTTCCGTCTTATGTGCATCCGGCTCCACATGAATATATTCACAAAATAGATCAGGCTGTACAACAGGACCTTTTAAAAGCTTTACGTTGTCATGTCCCCGTTTGCTTGCCCATGCATCATAAATACAGGTCATGATGCTTTCAAAATCATCATTGCAGGTAAAAACCGTCATATCCGTCTCCAATCCAAAAACAATTCCTCAGTGCGGCGCAAAACAAAAGGTTACCCTCTGCCGCGTTTTATCCGCCGCTCCCCTGTTTCTTTTGCACTGCATTTTCCTCAGCCAACCCCAAAATCATCAAAAAGAGACATCTGTTTAAAATTATTTTGATGGGCAATCTGCCAGTTTTCCTTGGAATTGGTGGCTGTCAGCTGTCTGGTAATATACTGCTCTTCAATGGGGGTATGATACATCATTTTACCCCCGCAGGTAATAAAATAGTGCGCCCTTTTTAAAACCACGCCCATTTTCTTTAAGGTATCAAAATCCAGACTGCCAAAGCGTCGGGCTTGCATGATCCTGCCCGCCGACCTGGGACCTACTCCGGGAATGCGGAGAATCAAGTCGTAGGGAGCGGTCTGAATCTCTATGGGAAATAATTCCAGATGGCGCAAAGCCCAATCGCACTTAGGGTCAAGCTGTTCATTGAAATTGGGCTTATCCTCCGAAAGAAGCTCATCCGCCTGAAAGCCGTAAAAACGCAGAAGCCAATCCGCCTGGTAGAGCCTGTGCTCCCTCAAAAGAGGCGGCGGCGTCCCAATGGCAGGAAGATTGGCGTCCTCATTGATCGAAACGTAGGCCGAATAGAAGACCCGCTTCAAATCATAAGACTGATAAAGCTTCTGGGTGGTCTGAATCAAATGGTAATCCGTTTCCCCGCTGGCTCCTATGATCATCTGGGTGCTCTGTCCCGCCGGGGCAAAGGGTCTTGTAAGCTTATCCTTAGTCAGGGAAGGAGAGAGGGTTTTCTTCTCAAGAAGCTGTCCCTGACCGTCTTGCCCTGCTTCTATACGCTGACCTGTAAAAATGCTGTTTTCCAAATAGCGGTTGCCTCTGCTTCTCTCCATCCTGGCGTCCTTGCCAATGGCAAGCCTGTGGGACGCAATGGTGCTGCTTACCTTCCCCATGGGATTTAAGATCGTCTGAAAGCTTTTGTTGGGCGCAAGCTTCTGAAGGCTTTCCGCCGTGGGCAGCTCTAAATTAACGCTGATGCGGTCGGCCAGATAGCCAGCCGCGGCAAGGAGTTCATCAGGTGCACCGGGAATCGCCTTTACGTGGATATAGCCGTTAAACTTATACTGATCACGCAATAGCATCAGCGTTTCACATATCTTTTCCATGGTATAGGCAGGGTTCTTTAGTACCCCTGAGCTTAAAAACAGACCTTCGATATAATTCCTCTTATAAAACTCCGTAGTAATCCTGCAAATCTCATCCGGGGTAAAAGTAGTCCTGACTACATCGTTGGAGCAACGGTTGATGCAATACTTGCAGTCATAAATACAGTGATTGGTCATGAGAATCTTTAAAAGGGAAATGCAGCGCCCGTCAGAGGCGAAGCTGTGACAGATTCCGCAGGCTCTTGTATTCCCCAAAAAGCCCTCCTTGCCCTTCCTGTCCACGCCGCTTGAGGTACACGCCACATCATATTTGGCTGCGTCCGCTAATATATGAAGTTTTTCTTCTAATGATATTTCCTGGATTAATTCGTTCATATATCCATTATACAAACACATGTTCGATTTTGCAAGCAGAAAATTTTCCCAGCAGAAAGCTATCTATCCGGAAAGACTAAAAAAGAGGAGAAACTGAAAAAGAGACAGGCCAAAAACTCCCTGTCTCACTTTTCAAGTCTTTTTACACTTCTGAATGTCAAAAGTTTCTTCTTTATTATTGATTTTCCATAAAAAACTGACAAAGTCTCTGCAGATCTTCTTCCTCACTTGCCACAATTTCCAAATGAAGATCCTCGCTTTTTGAAAAAATCTGTCCCATGGATAAAAACTGACAAAGCTTTGATTTTAAATTCAAACGGTCTCCTTCTCCGGTAAGAAGTTCAACACGTCCTTTGCAGCTGTCAACTATTTTAAAAAATTCCGGGATGTTCGTTACCTTTTCAACCTTCATAGTTTCTCCTTCTATAGCGCATAATAATCGGAATCCTTAGATATCCCTTCTATTCTTAATGCAAGATTATCATGCAGCCTTTGCTGTAGCAGACGGGCCTCTCCGTTTTTGAGCGCCTCAATATAGCTATAATGCTCTGCGATCATTTTATCCGCCCCTCCGTTATTTTTTACTACATCGCGTCCATATATAAGTTTGAAAAATGAAAGGGTATCCCACAGGGATTCAATAACCGCGCACACTCTGTCCATACCGCTGATGGAATAAATGGCAAAATGGAACTTTCTGTTTTGCAGATACAGCATTTTTGCATCCAGCTCAGGTTCTTTTACGATACGAATATATTCTTCATGGATTTTTTCCAGCTCTTCAATGTCTTCTTTCGTAATATTTTTACAGGATCTTTCAGCCACAAGGGGCTCTAACGCCTGGCGCATCTGATAAATCTGAAGGACGTCCTCCTGTGTCAGGGACACTAATCTCATACCCACATAGGGCGCTGATTCTGCAAGTCCCATTTTTTCCAGGCCGCTTAGGGCTTCTCTTATGGGCATCCGACTTACTCCGAGCTGTCTGGCAATTTCTTCTGTATTAAGCTTTTCTCCCATCTTCAGCGTCCCATCCATAATCCAGTCCATCAGCTTGCTTAATACCTGCATAGGCAGGGTATCCTTCTGCAGCATTACAGAATCGTTCTGATGCATTGTTACACGGTTACTCATCATGGTTTAACTCTTTTACTTTCTCAATATTTACAGACCGAGCCTTTCAACCAGTTTATTCAGGATAGCAACCTGCGCCGTCTCTTCCACCAGCTCCGCCACGTGTTCCGCGGACAAAGGATCCTTTCCCATAGCCACCACCCCGTGGTCTGCCAGAAGAAATGCAGATATATCAGGTGTCTTTCGGAACATTTCTTCTACCATGGGAATATCCTCAGGGCGGACCATAGCCCCATGAACATCCAGTGTGGGATAATCTGCCGGATTTTTAAGCCGTGCATGCCATGTTACAAGGGGTAAATCTTTTTTGGACGATGACCACCCGATTGCATAAGGAGAATGTACATGTACTACCGCATGAATGTCCGACCTCAGTCTGTAAATATAACCATGTAGTAAAGCTTCTCTTGTAGGCTTTCCTTGTCCTTCAATTAAGTTTCCGTCAAAATCCGTAATTAAAAACCCCTCCGGCGTACAATCCCCCAGGGAACCTCCGCTTGCTTTTACAAGCATCGTCTCCGTTCCGGGAATCCTGGCGCTGACGTTCCCGCCGCTGCCAGTCTGTATACCCCTATTATAAGCTCTTTTACTTGCAATCACAAGATTTTCTGCTATTTTATATACTTCCTCTGTCATACACATTTCCTCTCATTCTCAATAAGTAAAGTCAGCCGGCAGCTTTCCCTTGCTTTTCATTTCTTCAATCATATAATAGGCTGCCTTGATACCAAATTCCTTTGTATCAAGATTATGAGGAATCAAAATGACCTCCACATTATCATTGACATTGTCTACAATGGTCCGGATCAGGACATTATCCGTTTCCGGAGAATACAGCTCTTCGCCTTCTTTGGTATTATGACGCATACCCTTTGTAGGAATCAAAAGCTTTACGGGATAAGTCACCTTGCTGAGCCGTTCCGAGAGAATCCTGCCCAGCTCTTCCGCTTCTTTGGGAAGAATCTTGATATGGGCGGTATTTGCATTGTGCAGCATATGCTTTCTTTCATCCATCCGGTCCGGAAGCTCATTTGTGCCAAAATCCACAAAGTCCAAGCCTCCAAGGCTGATGACTAAAGGAAGCTTTCTGTCTACGGACTTGACTAATCTGACGCTCGCCTTCGGTCCATAGGAAAAACCGCCTCCAAAGTATTCGCTTGTCAATTCATGAAGCGTCAGATCCAGAATTCCGTCAACCAGTCCGTTGGCAGCCATATCCTCCATTGTTGCGCCGCCTACCCCGGTAGCATGAAAGCCGATAACCTCCATCCCTGCCTTTTCCAGCTCTTCCACCGCCGCGGCCGCTCCGTTATTGGTAACTCCCATCAAGGTTACCGCCACAACGGGTTTTTCTCCTTTTTCGAGAACCTTTCCCGCAAATTTGACCATACCCACGCAGCAGGCGCAGGCATTTGATATTACCTGCCTTGTAACGATATTCAGACCTGTAAAGTCACAGATAGCCGGCATAACGGTAATATCCTTGTCTCCTACCACCAGATCAAATTTTCTGGTTCCGCTGGCCACCGTAGTAGCCATGACCTTGGGAAATCCGATGGGGAGCCTCTGCATGGCGTTAGCGGCCATAACCGTATTCTGCAGTCCTCCCACGGAAATGATTCCGTCTATCTTTCCCTCTCCATACAGCTTTTCAACATATGCGGCAACGGCGTCTTTCATGAAATCAATCTTTTCGCCTTTTGTTTTAGGTTCCATTTCTGACCAGGGAGTTCCGAAAGCTTCTGCAATCTCTTCCCTTGAGATATCAAAATGATAGGAGGGGGCGGGCCCGGTGGCAGTATTGACCACCAGTCCCTTTAAGCCCGCTTTTTCGATGAACTCTTTAATAAATTTTGCCTCTTTATGTTTTGTATCACAGCTTTCTATAATTGCAATTGTTTTCATAGGCATCACCCTTTATTCCTTTATCAGTCTGTCAGCTGAGACTAAAATACTTCGTTTCCGCCCGTTTTGCGGCTTTCTTTGCATCTTTATCAATGATTGCGCTCTTGTATTCCTCAAATACGAAATCGCCATCCTTTTTGCCGATGACCGGAAGCTTATTATCATGGGAGTCCTCATATTTTTCTACCGCTGCGGATAAAATCGTATCGTGGGCAAGCAGAAGATGCTTATGGGGATCAACTCCGGCTTCCTTACAACGGCGCAGCGTATCCCGGAGAGTCTTCCATGCCGCCACAATATCCACATAACGTCCGGGAGGACAGATATCGTAATGCAGCTCATCCTGCATATCCTTGGGTGCATCTATATTTCCCATGACGAAAACGGAATCTCCTACGCAGAAGTACGGTCCCTCTTCGGTTTCAACCACAACCGTCATATGGCCCGGGCAATGGCCGAAGGATTCATATACGCTTACTCCCGGAACAATTTCTGCTTCTCCCTTTACCGTTTCAAAGCGTTCATATACGCCGGGCTGATCATAAGGTGCAATAAATTTGTCGCCGCAGGTTGTATCCCCGTCCTTTGCGATAATGGGTCTGCAATAGGATTTGTAATGTAACGGAACCGGGTCATGAGCATAATTCCATTCTACCTCATTACAGATAAAACGGGCTTTTGTAAATTTTTCAAGGTAGAAAACGTGGTCCCAGTGAAGGTGTGTAAACAATACAATGTCCACATCCGAGGGTTTATAGCCTACCTGTGCCAGCCGGGATTCAATATCGTCGATACCCGGCCTCTGAAGGGAAGGACCGTGATGATATTTGTCCGCATGCTCTGTCCATGACATGCCGGTATCTACTAAAACCAGCTTTTCTCCTCCTTCTATTAAAAACGTAAAATCGGGAAGCTGATCGGAATCGTTTGAAATTCCCAGTTTCTCCACATATTTCTTGCAGGAAAAATGATACCAGTACTCCAATGGTTTAGTGGGGATGTAGCCTGAATTAAGTGGTCTGATTGTTAATGACATAATGATTTCCTCTCTTTCTTTTTATGATTATTCTGTTTTTTCCTCTTGGGCTTCATCGGAATAAATGCCCAGCTTTTTCTTTTTCATATGCTTATCGCACATGGATGTAATGATAGGCGCGGTAAATGCCGTAACAATTGCTGATACAGCAACCTGCGCCGTAGCCGCATCGGCATAGGGCTGCCATGCGGGATCAACCTCCGCAACGGATACCGGCACGCTTGTTGCATTTGCCGCTGTGGTTCCGATTGCTGCGCCCATTGCATTCCTCTTCTTTTTGGGAAGGAAAAGCTGGAATACAAAGTAAAATACGAAGGCCGTAAGCGCTGAAATGATCGCAAGGACAATACCTGCCACCCCGCCCTTTGCAAGACTTGACAAGCTCATGCCTGCTCCAATGGGAATCATCATAAAAAATGTAATGATAGGCATTGCATCCGCTGCAACCTTCCTAAAGGTTTCATCCAGATTTCCCCAGACGATTCCGATGATCAACGGAATCAGCGTAGCGACAAACGCATTGAAGGGAATGGACGCCATACCGGCAGTTCCCATTGCGATCATAGTAAAAAAGGGACCGTCATTCAGCGACAAGATAGAAATTGCGCCTGCGTCGGTTTCATCTCCATACTGTTGTGCAAGTCCCAGATACAAACCGCCTGCCGAGTTAGTCAGCGCAGCGATGATCGCCATAGGCGTGATACCTGCAAATCCTGCTATCCCGCACAGCTTTGAAACGGTCAGTCCCAGACCGACGCCTAAGACAAATTTCATAGCCGTTAAGACAAAGCCTTTATACAGGGGCATGCCGATTTTTTTAACGTTAATGGACGCGCCGTTTAGTAAAAGGAACATTCCCAACAAACAAGCGGTTCCGCTTTTGAACATTCCGGTAGTAAAACCGCCGATTTCCAGCGCGCCCGGAATAAACGTATTACATAGCACCCCTACCAGCATGGGAACGATGATCAGTCCTCCAGGGATTTTCTGCATCAGCCTAAAAAAACTTTTCTTTTCTTTCATCCGCTTTTCCTCCTTGACATTTATTTTTTGTTTATAAGCTTTACCTTTGATATCTACATTTTTTCTCTATATGCCTTTTCTGCCGACCGGATCAATGCGTTGAATTTATCCGCGTCCCATGCGCAGCGTCCTACAAAAAGGCCGTCTATGGAAGGCTGTACGATCAACGATTCTGCATTTTGGGGATTCACGCTCCCGCCATATAGCACCGGAATTTCTTCTCCTGCAAGACCAAAAAGATCCCTTAAGGTTTCCTTTATTATTTTGTGCATATTTTCTGCATATCCGGAGGTTGCCGGAACACCGTTTACCCCAATAGACCAGACCGGTTCATATGCCACCCAGAGATTCTTTCCTTTTTCTGCGTCCACATTATAAAATCCTACTTTCAGCTGGGTTCTTAATACCTCTTCGGCAATGCCGTAATTTTTTTCTTCCTCTGTTTCCCCCACGCAGAGCAACGCTTTGAATCCATGATTTAATGCAGCTCTTACCTTTCTATTTTCTTCTGCATCATATTCTCCGAAAACATGCCTGCGTTCGGAATGACCGATCATTACCAGATTGATCCCCAATTCTTCCAGCATACGGGGCGAAATCTCTCCCGTAAACTGTCCTTCATCCTCCCAGCACATATTTTGCGCTCCTAAGCGAATAAGCTTTTCATCAATACATTTTACCGCATCCGACAGAGCCGTATAGGAAGGAATGATAAAAATCTCCATTTCTTCGCGATTCAGGTCTTTTGTATTGTCAATAAGCCTTTGCAAATATGATTTTGTTTCTTTAATTCCTTTATACATTTTTAAATTACTTCCAAAATACAGCTTCTTCATAACGGCTCCTTTACCTGGCATTATCATACTCTACAAATGCGTCTACTTTTTGTTGAGAAGGACAGCCCTTTGCAAATTCATTGGTTAGAAAGGCATCTATCATCTGCTCCCTGACTTTTTCTCCCGTAGTAAAGGCTCCCATACAAGCAATATTTGCGTCATTGCTCAGCCTTGCCCTTTCGGCGGAATAAACATCGGAAACTAACGCTGCATATGCCCCTTTCACTTTGTTTGCCGCAACGCAGACTCCTATGCCCGTACCGCAGATCAAAATTCCTCTGTCATATTCCTTTGCCGCCACACTTTCCGCAAGCCTGATGGCAGTATGGGCGTAAACGGGATCCGTGCTTCCAAAATCGGTTATCTCCCCGTAGCCTTGGTTTTGTATATACCTGATCAATTGTTCCTTTGCATCCTGTGCGTTGGGATCACATCCTATTGCGATTTTCATTTCAACTCCTCCTTTCCTTTGAATTGGATTCTGGATATTGGATATTGGATACGATTTATGTTGTATTTATCATATCGCTACCTGATATTTTTGTCAATCTGACTAAAACACCAAAAGTCAATTATATTTTTTGTGGATTATTACTAATTTTTTACTTGGAATCTTTTTAAAAAAGCGCAAAAAAAAGAACACATCCTTAATGCATGTGCTCTTTTTCATCTGTAGTTATTTATTAAGATATGCCGCCACTTCCTCTGCAAGAGGAATGCTGGGCGACGCTCCTTGGCGGCTTACTGCAATGGCGCTGGCTTTTGCAGCCCTTTTCAATGCTTCCTCCGGTTTCTGTCCTTGAGAATAAGTCTGAATAAAATATCCGCAAAAGGTGTCTCCCGCCGCCGTAGTGTCCACCGTCTTTATCCGATAGGCCGGCTGGTAAAAAGTACCTGCTGTTCCCTGATAGCAGGAGCCCTTCTCCCCTAACGTAAGAACAATTTCTGCGTCCGGATACCTATCACTCAATTTTTCCAGAATATACTCCGGATTTCCATCTTCAATTCCGGCATGGTATATTTCCGCTCCGGCTCTCGCCAGCGCAATAGACTGGTTTAATCCTTTTCCTCCACAAAACTCCCGATATTTCAATGCCATGACCGTTTCGCCCGATTTTACAAAATTTTTAATGTTATATGTCTTATCTATATTAAGGGAACCGAAGTTAAGTATTTTCATCGTTTTCATCTCCGTTTTCTTTCAATTCAAAGCTCCATGTCCCTGCCCCCGTTCTCTGATACAGGAACCTTCCCTCCGGCAGTACCCTATCACAAAATGCCTCTTTAAAGGATTCCTGTCCGTTACAGATGACAGATGCACCTTTTTCCCAGATAACAGGTAAGTACAAATCTGCCGTACAATTAAATGGTATCTGAACCGTAATTTCTAATTTTTTTTCCGTAATCTTCCATTCACACGATGCCTCTCCGGAAACAGTCTCTATACTGCCTTTTACATAATTCAATCCTTTGGGAATCAGCGGTCTGACGATAATATTTTTAAAGCCCGGCTGTTCTTCATCTATGCGCAGTCCTGCAAGATACTTATGGAAGCAAACTGCCACGGCCCCTGACATAGCATGATTATGAGACGCCATTCTGGATTTTCCATGATAGGAATCCACCTTTTCCCATCGTTCCCACAAAGTAGTTGCACCATTTTCAAGCATATATCCCCAGCTTGGATAGGATGTCTGTGTCAAAAGACCATATGCCTCATCGATCAGACCATTCTGGAACAATACTTCCACAACATATTTGCTGCCCAGCGCTTACAGCTGTCATAATTTTCCTCTAAAATCTTTTTTTCTCCGTAAAAACAATAAACGTTCCACGGAACCAGTAAAAAACTGCTGCTTACCGGATCTGCCGGCTTTTGCCCCATTCTGAAAAACGGAGCCGTATCACTGATCGCGCCGGTAACTTTTCCCTGTGTATCACGGATATCGCCGGTCCACTTCCTATACAGCATCGGCAGACGGTAATTGTAGAGTGCGCATTCGTTACGGACTGTCATATCATTTAACCAGCCTACTCTCTCGCTTCTCTGGGGACAGTCTGTAGGCATTCCGTACAGATTGCTCCTTTCCGTCCACATCATACATTGATAGAAGCGATTCAAAAGCTCATGATCCGTCCGGAAATCACTGATTTTTTTTACGGAACTGTGTACCACGCATCCCATGATATGTTCTTCCGATAATCGTGTTTCCAGACCTTCAATCTGTACATAACGGAAGCCGTGATAGGTAAACTTGGGTTCAAACACTTCCGTTCCCGACCCCTTTAAAATAAATTTATCCGTTACATGCAGTCCGTTTAAGGAGCTGTCATTAATGGTATGGTCTTCGTTTAACAGCTCCGCATACCTCATGGTAATCTCCTGCCCGGCTCTGCCACATGCCAAAAGCCGTATCCAGCCTGCAAAGTTCCGACCAAAATCCACGGTATAAATTCCATCCCCGCACTGCCAGATCGTTACCGGTCTTAATTCCTCTACAATGCGTATGGGTTCCATCATCTGGGCACGGACCTTTCCCCCCGGGGAATCCTGCCAGAACGCTTTTCCCAACGTTTTCCTTCGTCCATGGTAAATTCCGCTGTATCAAACCCCTCCTGTTTAAGACGGGCATCATGGGTTTCCCCGCGATAAATACTGTTTTGAACCGCCGGTGCAAAAGAAGAACAAAAGCAGTTATCGCAGTCGCTTGTAAGCCACTCTACCGTTCCGTCCCAATATTCAATGCGGATCTGTATTGCCAGAACATGTTCTCCCTTAGCTGCGCCCCGCTCGCCCATCTCCATAGCATACCAGCCGTTTCCCATTTCTATGCCAAGTACATGCTCTCCCTTGTCTGCCGGCAGGGGATATGTTTCATACAGCAATGTTTTGGTATATTCCGTAAATGCATTATTCAGCTTCGTATCACGTACAGCGTTTCCGTCAAAAGTTAATTGATAGTAATTTGGGCTTGCCACGAAGGCAGCCGCTGTTTTTACATGATCCTTGAGATACAGCGGCCAGCGGATCAGAAAGGAATGATATTTCACGCCCGCACCGCCTATAAAATACTCGTCCCATTCCCTGTTTTCCAGTATTCCCGTAAAAAACGTGAAAACCGGACTGACATACTGCTGTTTACCAAATATTTCTACATAATAATAATACCGTGTGCCGCTTTTCAATCTTTCGCCATCATAACGTATCAGATTGTTCTCCTCAGATTCTACATATCCGCTATCCCATACCGGTAGAATAAATTCTTTGGTATCGCTGACAACAATCCTGTATCCTTTTTGTTTTTCAAAAATGACGTCAGACCCCCAGGAAAATCTTGGTGCCGTCAGGTCTATACCCACCGGGTTTTCCATCAACTCGCACAAACACCGGATATCTGCCTCTTTTTTCATGCTGTATTACCTATGTCAAATAATGTAAAAGTTCTGCAAAGCCTTTCCGTCCACTTTTTGTATACGCATTTGTAAGGCGTTGCAGCGTACAGACATGGATGTTTCCCTCCTTTTGTTTCATAATAAGGAAAAACAAAGGTAAGCGCATACGATCATAAAAAAATCGTAGCGCTCGCCAATATGTCTCCGTTTCTAACGTTTATCAGTGCTTCCTGTCCTTTATCTTGCAATAAATAATTCCCGCCACTGTGCTGACCAGCGTGGCAATGATTGCCGGGGCAATGATAACCGCCGGATTCACGCTTCCGTACTGGCTCCTGTAAGCAATCATATTAACGGGAATCAGTTGCAGCGAAGAAATATTTAAAATCAGAAATACGCACATTTCATTGCTTGCTCTTCTCTCTTTCCGGTAATTCCCTGCAAATTCGGGATTTCCCCGCTCCTTTTCCAAATCCGCCAAGGCCTCCATGGCCTTTAAGCCTGCCGGCGTCGCCGCCCAGCCAAGCCCTAGAATATTGGCAATAAAATTTAAAGAAATGTAGGACATTGCCGGGTGCTCTTTGGGAATCCTCGGAAACAAAAAGCGAAGCAGCGGCCGCATTCCTTTAGTCAGACTTTCCACCAGCCCGGATTCCTTGGCAATCTCCATAATTCCCGTCCACAGCGCCACCACTCCCAGCATGGTAATACAAAGCTGCACCGCTTCCTTTGAGGAATCAATAACTCCGTTGGAAATTTCCGCCATCTGACCGGTAAAGGAGCCATAGACTATTCCGATAATAATCATAAAAACCCAAATATAATTCAGCATACAAATCCCTGCGTTTATCTTATTCATTTTTATGCATATGACAAGCAGGCGGAAAATATACCTGTATTTCCGCCTGCTTATTTATGCTCTATATAACCCTTATCCCCTTAAGAATCGCCAAATGCCTGCAATCCGTCATTTAGCTAACTTCTGCTCTTTAGAGCATTATCCCCTGGAATAAACGCAGCAATTGTAAAGTATAAGATCAGTCTACCTGTTTTGTCTCATCCGCAATATACTCAAAAAAGTCAAAATCCGCATAATGCTTATGTCTGACACGGTCAGCACAGGTAATTCCCACCATGGTTCCGGTAAATTCTCCATATCGGCAATATTCATCGGAAAATTTTGAAATTTCAAACTCAGGTCCGATTCGTACATACTTCTTACCGTCGCCACTCCACTCAAAATGACAGTCCCGTCCTTCTATGATAAGCCGCATCCACACAAAACCGTCATCTACCGGCGTCCGGTCATCCAGATATTCCGTACGTTCTCCGTTTTCCATGCGGATAACCAAAAGCGCATCCTGCTTTAGCGTCTCACTGCGGTATTTCCGAAGATTCAGATAGTTCATATTATCATAATATAAGATCAGCCCTGCGCTGTGCTGATGAACTTCGGGATGAAAATCCATCTTTGTGGTTATCTGTGCATAAACGCTCGTAAGCTTCCTTGCCAGAATGCTTACTTTGTTCAAGGAAGTCCGGGATTCCTGGCCGTAAAGACGCACAAAACCGAGACGAGCTTTTAAGTCTGCAAAACGTTCAGGCATGATGCGGGGAGCATAATAAAAGTTTCCCAGTTCCTCCCCGTCAAAATCATCGAAGGAAGGAATCTCCGGCATGAGAACCTCCGGCAAATCGGGAGCCTCCACTTCCGGCTTTGCCAGGTTTCCCCCGTCGGCCATGCGAAGCCATCCGTCATCCGTCCACTTCATCTTCTGAATAGCAGTTTCCCTTCCTAAGGTACAGCGCAGCTCCGGCACAAAGGGCCGGGCACAGAGATGCACCATATAGGTTTCCCCGTTGGGCAGATCCACATAACTGCCATGACCGGACTTTTGTAAAACAGATTGGGGATTGTAATATTTCGGTTTTAAATGATCCGGGTCATGGCGCTCATAGGAATAGCCGGGTGCGCTTGTTAAAATAGGATTAGCCGGATCCTTGACATAAGGCCCATCCACTTTCGTGGAACGTCCCATGGTAACGCAATGGTTATAACCGGTTCCGCCCTCTGCGCACATCAGATAATAATACTTGCCGTGCTTGGTCAAATGCGGCGCTTCAATGCATCCTCTGTCTGTACCGCCCCACCAGACTCTCTCCGGATATCCTATGATCTCCTTTTTTACGGGGTCATATTCCACAAGGCAGATTGCACCCGGCTTTTCATAGTTTTCCCTTGTTTCCCAGTCCAGGGAAACCACATATTTTCTCCCGTCGTCATCATGAAACATGGATGCGTCAAAACCGGCGGAATGCAGATAAACAGGCTCGCTCCAAGGACCTTTGATGTCCTTTGCCGTAATCACAAAATTATCCACATCAAAATAGCGGGCGTTCATGGAATTCATGACTCCGTAGACCACATAAAACAAGTCCTCCGCCTCACAGTAGGTCAGGCAGGGTGCCCAGATGCCTTTTGCGCTGGGCAGTTTCTTTAAATCAATCTGCTCGTCATCGGTTAAAATATGGGTGTACAGTTCCCAATGAGCCAAATCCTTTGAATGATACACGGGAATCCCCGGAAACCATTCAAAGGTGGATACAGCCAGATAATAGTCATCATTTTTACGACAGATACAGGGATCCGGATTAAATCCCGGTATAATCGGATTATGAATCATTGTCATTTCCATCGCCTCCATTACTATAAATATCCTGCACCATAAGCAGCATTCTCTATTTTATAATAGATCTCATGCCTGGTTTTACTTCTTATTATCCATGTTATCCTCTGCCAGGATGGAAACTCCCCAATCCTTTAAGGTAATTTCCTGTCCTTCTTCATAACGGATGTCTGTCAGTAAATCCGTCCCGCCAACATGGCTGACAACCTTTATATCCCGATCGGAATAGTTGAAGAAATAATGAAGCCTTTCTCCCGCCTCATTGATACCCCTTCGCAAAATCACAGGCCATTGTACAGGACATGGTGTGATACCGGCATCCCTTGCCGCCAACAGAAGGTATTCCTTCAGTTTTTCAGCAGGCACCATGGTTCCCAGATACCATGCCTTTCCTTTTCCGAAACAGTTTCGCGTCAAAGCGGCGTATTTCCCCCAGTATTTATGTCCGTAGGATGCAATGGTTTCTGCCGTATCGGGTTTTAACAGCTCCATCCAGTATTCCGCTTCCACATCGTCTACCGTAACGTTTACCGGTCTTGTATACTGGTTGTAACTCATGCCAAAACAGTCCGTCAGATTATGGGGCTGTCTGTCTGCAAATATTTTACAGCGCTTATCTGCAAAAAAACTGCGGAAGGTGGCGAATACCGTTCCACCCTTTTCCACGAATTCCCTTACCCGCTCTACCAGCTCCCTGTGAACGCAATACAGCTGTGGAAAAATCAGCATATCATACCTGCTCCAGTCCTTCTCCTGGGCAAAAAGCACATCGCATTCCAGATTCATTTCATAAAAGGCATCATAAATCCAGTGAACCACATCATTATAACTCAAATCCTTGTCAGTAGGAAACCATTTCAGCGCATTAACCGATTCCGTACTGATAACCATTGCAATACGGTTTTCCTTTTTTAAGCCTTGAAGTCTTGGGGCAAGCTCCTTTAATTCCTTTCCCAGCGACTTGATCTCCTCATATGTCGGGTTAGGCTCAAAATCATGGCTTAAAATACCTTTCCAATAGCTTTCCAGTCCGTTATGGATGGAAAACCAGTTCCAGTACATCACTCCGCAGGCGCCGGACGCCAGATGACTGTATGCCATAAGCCTAAGCTGCCCCGGATAAGGAAGCCAGTCTTTAAACGCCTGAGCCTGACTTTCCAGCACCAGATAGTTATTCTGTCTTAAGGAGCGCATCAAATCCCCGCCAAAAGCAATTTCTTTGCCGGTCAATTTATCCTGATCAAAGCAATAAATATCCGTTCCGATCAGCGTCATGGCTTTTGCCGACTCATAATGGCAGATATCCGGCTGGATTCCAAAGCTGTAACCGTCCTGCTGCCCTGGCGCCCCAAAGGATCTCCATTCATAATCAAAATTCTGGGTAATAAACTGGTCGGGACGTTTATATTCCTTTACAATGTCGGACTGCCACATCAAAAACTCTTCCGCCAGCTTCCTTTGGAATTTTTCAAATTCACAGGCATAGCTGCCGTTAATGGTCCCACAGGGATCCGGCAGGTCTTCAAACCTGGTAACCGAATTGCTCCAGTAGTAAAGCAAAAGGGAACGGTTTACGTTCTCAACAGTCCCATACCGTTCTTTCATCCAGCGCTTAAACAAAACCAATACCTTATCCCCTGCCGTACCGTAATGCTTGGTTTCATTATCAATCTGAAATCCGATAACATTGGGGTAGTCAGCCGTATGGGATACCATAGCCCGGATCACGCCCTCGGCATAGTGTCTGTAGGTTGGATTGGTTATATCCATATTCTGCCTGGCGCCATAGTTCGCCCGCCCGTTCTTAGTTGTAACCATCACATCCGGATCAAGCTGTACCAGCCAATGGGGAACAGCATAGGTAGGCGTTCCCACGATCACATTTAATCCATGCTTTGCTGCGGCGTTTATGACCCGGTCAATATGGGAAAAATCATATTCTCCCGGACAAGGTTCTTCAACGCTCTAGGTAGATTCTCCGATGCGGATGGTATTAAAGCCCGCTTCCGTCATCATACGCATATCCTCTTCTAAACGGTCATAGGGCAGATATTCTTCATAATAAGCAGTTCCGAATAGAATCCCGGAATTTTCCATGGCAAAATCCTCCTTTGAGAAATCTGTTTTGTCAATACCCTTTGTTGTAAAACAGGGGCCGCCAACCGGATTGTAAGCCGCCCCTGTTATGATAAACACTGCAGGCAATACAAAACCTGCTTTTTTAAATCCTTACCCGCAAAAATTACTTGCTGCCTTTCCATTTGCCTTCTGCCAAATCAGCAATGGCTTTGTCATAATGTTTATCCAGATCGAAAAGCAAAAGACATACTGCACCGATAACGCATGTAATAACCGGAACCCAGATACACGCAACATTGATAGAAGCAATAGCCGCCGTACTGGTAGGATCGGTATTAAAGCTGCCTGCTCCCAAAATCCATCCCAAAGCTGCGGTACCGATACCGGAACCAACCTTCATGCAAAAGGAAGAAGCCGCATTTCCCATACCGATTGCCTGCACGCCCGTAAGCCATTGTCCGTAGGTAATAGCGTCCTGGAGCAGACCAAACATAGTTGCCGCACTACAGCCGAATGCCGCGCCCTTTAAAATATTGCAGACAACGACCAAAGTAACGTTCTGTCCTGCCAAAGCTGTCAGGATAAAGGCTGCAGCCGCTACAACCATACCGATTAATCCGGTCCAGCGTTTGCTGAATTTTTTCATGATAAAGGGCGTAATGAACATCATAACGATCTGTGCCATGGACAAGGAGTTTGCGGTAATGGCGTAAGCTCCTTCATTTCCCAGAACATACTGTGCAAAATAGTAAGCGCTTCCAAAAAAGGTAGACATCATGAAGTAAAGGCTGAATAAAAATACTACCATTAACAGCCAGTATTTGTTTACCACAAGACTCTTTAAGCAGGCGATAACCGAAGGTCCTTTTTCTTTGCTTTCGCTTCCTGTCTCTTCTCCTGTAACCCGCTCCCTGCAGAAAAAGAAGGTAACCAGATTCAGCACTACAAACACGATCATCAGGCAGACAAAGGTCAAGGTCCAGCCCTTCTGATTGTACTGGTCTCCGCCCCCAAAGAATGCGCACATTTTCAATACGACCGTATTAATGGTCATGGTTCCGAATGTAGCTAACAGCATACGGAAGTTTCCAAGCAATCCCCGCTCATACTGATTTGTTGTCATCATACCCTGTAAGGAAGCATAAGGTACATTTAAGCCGGTATAGAAAACGGTGGAAACCAGATTGTAGGTTAAGAACATATAAGCAACCTGTGCGGAGCCTGCCAGACTTGCCGGCACGGAGAACATCAGCACGGTACAGATTGCCAGGGGAAAGCACATGCGGAAAATCCAGGGACGCGCTTTTCCGTATTTGCTATGTGTTTTATCAACAATACGTCCCATGATCAAATCGGATACGCCGTCGAAAATTTTGGATACTGCCATAATAGAAGCGGCAACCTCTGCAGCTACACCAAGTACACTGACATAATATACCAGCAAAAACGCTGAAATAGCAGAATAAACCAGATTACCTGAATAATCGCCCAAGCCGTAGGCAAAACGCTCTAAAAAAGAAAGCTTTGCATTGGGGTCCAGGGCTTTTTCTTTACTCGAACTCATAAAACAACACTCCTTTATTTTTTATTTACATTTCTGATCACATGCTTTTAATTTATTTTCTTTCTCTTTTACTACATATTTGTAAGATTACGGGCATAGACTTTATCTGTGCCGTAACCGGCATTTTACCCGATTTATTGGGTATCTTCACTGAGGAACCAGCCCAAATCCACGCTCTTGCCAAGGTCCCAGCAGTCCCAGCCTCTCCAGTGGGGCTCCGAAACAGTATCCAATAAAAGCTTATAGCTCCAATAGCAATATCCAGAACCCTTCTGCCATGCCGCAAGCTGCGCCTTAGCCAGCTGCAAATACACATCCCTTTTTGCCTCTTCCGTCATACCGCTTTCACTCTCAGAAAAATCCATTCCGTTTAATACCGTCTGCCCGCCTTTAGTATCCGTACCTACAGCATATGAATTAAACAGACACCATTCTCCGCAGATAACAGGGACATACTCCTGAATTTCCGCAATATCTTTCGCAAAATTTTCTTCAATATATTTTAAGTATCCTTCCGGAGTCTGCTCGCAGCCCATCATCTCTGCCGCCATCAGATATTGATGTGTGTCCAATACCACATTTTCAAACCGGGGATTTGTAATAAATTCTTTCCATGCCTTTAACATAAATGCATCATGGAATACAACATAAGCTTCTTCCTTTATGTTGGGACGTATACGATCATATGCCCTGTCATAAAAATCATATATGAATTCCAAAGTATTCGGCGCGCTGCCCTTTGCCAGCTCCTCATCCACCGGCGTATATCTGCCGGGCACATCCATTGTGGTCCACATTTTTTCGGTTACCGGCTCATTGATTGGCGTAATGCCGAACAGCCCTTTTCGCTGTCCATAACGCTTTGCCAGCTTTTCCAGTACATCCAGCACAAAATCCACTTCCTCGGGAGTCTGGCTCCATTTGCAGACGCCGCAAATACCGCCGTTATCAAAGCCGTTCTGGCTCAAAGGCGCTGTATGCAGATCGATCAATATCTTCAGATCATACTTTTCAGCCCACGCAAAAGCCTTATCCAGCTCTTCGATACATCCGATAAAGGGCGGGCGATCCCCAAAAATAAAATACGGGACAGGGATACGGACAGTGTTTAAACCGATTCTTTTGATGGTTGCAAAATCACGTTCCGAAATATATTCGCTGCGGTGAATTTTAATACGCGCTTCATAAACCTCGGGAGAAAGCTGCGTGGGAAGATAATATTCATCCTCAGCGGTAGTACCATCAAACAGAGCCGACGTATATCATAAAAATGGACACTGTATCAAAATTCAGCTCAACGTTTCATTTTCTTACAAAATTCCTAAATCATAATCACATTTTTTATACAAATTGCACAATTTTTATTTTTTAATATTTGCTCCACACAAAAAAAAGAGTCTTACAGACGGCTTTCCGACTGTAAAACTCATTCTCCATGATACTAATTTTCTTTATAACTTTCCCGGTATTGCTTAGGCGTCATGCCCGTTGCCTTTTTGAAGGTCTGTCCGAAATGGCTCTGGGAAACAAAGCCCAGGGAATATGCTATGGTATCCAGGGAATTTTCCGTACAGATGAGCTGTTCTTTGGCAAATTTTATCTTTTCTCCTGCTATATATTCCGTCAGCTTCACGCCTTCTTCTTTTAAGAATAAATGCGAGAGATAACCCGGCGTGATTTCAAGCTCCTCTGCCAGTTCCCGAACCGCCAGCTTAGAATGCAGTCTCTGCAAAATCAGCGCCTTACACCGGGTAATCAAAGGGTTCTGCTTTAACCCGAAAGAAAGATTCCTGACAGCCTTGCAGTATTCTATCTCCGCCTGGCGTCCGAAAGCCCGCACCTTGGCAACGTCCTTTAATTCCTCCACATGCTGGATAAATGCGTCCGACATGGAAAATGCAATTTCAGGCAGAAGGCCTCCTGAAATAGCAGAACGGGAAGCCAGCGTAATCAGAACAATTGCCAGATTTTTTTCATGACGCAGCGGATCGTGGGAAAGGGTTCCTATCTCTCCCACATAAATCTCCTGAAAGCTTTTCTTAAGCGCCTCCAGATCTCCTTTTTTAATAGCCTCCTGCTCTCTCGCTTCCTGTCCGTAAGGATTATGTACGACCGAATTTTCCTGCAAATGGTCGAAAACCTCATGCACCTTTCCCTTCATGGCATGAACCAGCTTCTCATCACAAAAGCATTTCTGTAAAAGCTCATCCCTTGTGACTGTCTGACCGGTCAGAGATTCAAACAGCATCATTACCATTTCGCAAAAGGTGTTAAGCGTTGTATAGCTGACCCGATAGGGCTTTAAGGAGTCCATTTTGTGAGCCTTTACCAGATAAGCCGCCGCTTCCTTTTCCACATGCTTCAAACAGCAGGGGCCCAATAAATAAGTTTCCCTATTATTGCTGACGATCCCATAAATGATCTGTTCCGCCTCCAGGTACAAAACCGGATACTCCGCTTTTCTTTTATCCAGCAGCAATTGGCGCAGGTCTTCATCCCGTTCAATGACATCCTGCTGCTCTCCATGATCCACATAAACGTTGATCTGCGCCCCTGCGGCGTCATAAACATGAATCGGCGCATGGACCAAGTGGATAATATGACTGCACAGCTGTTCTATGTTTATCATAAGAATCCCCCATAAATATTACTGTATTTACACAAATTGCAAACGAAAGAAGCATACTTGCCTGCACATTTGACCGCTATATTTTGTATATTTATTAAAACATTCTTGGGGACCGATGTCAATTTATGCCTTTTGTAAGTAAAAATTATTTTTACTGTTTTATCTATTTTTTCATATGACAAACCGGCGGAAAATGTACTTACATTCCCGCCGGCTTTGTTTTTATCTTTGACACTCAATCCTTGACAATATACTTATCAATGGAATCCAGCTCTTCCTTTGTGGGATCCGAGAGCTCCAGCAACATTTTTTTGGATAGATCCAAACTGAATATGCCCATAATGGACTTTGCATCAACAACATATTTCCCTGATTGTAATTGGGCATCTCCATTAAAATGAGCCACAACGGAAACGAACTCCTTTACCGCTTCAATGCTTCCCAAATAAACCCATACCTGCATCTGTTTCATTCCTTTCCTGATTCAACCGTATAAATTTCCGGTTTCTCTTTACTATCAGTCCAAAGCTCTTTTTTCAACCCATAGACCGCATTGCTGATGACATATTCGCCATCGTTTACAAATACTTCCACCAGATTGTCATCCACATAAATGTCCACATGATATCCGTCTTTCAACTCAGGCGTCGCACACTGTGTCCTGTAATCTCCACATTCCGCAAAAACCTCGCTTCTGTCCGTATGGATACAGCCGTCTTTCCTGGAAATCTTATAGCCTCCCACATCAATCGTTTCCTGTTCATGAAGGTCCATGCTGATACGGTATCCGCTTTCATGGGCTTCTCTTACTGCACTTATCCTTTGACTGTAGGCTTTTTTTACCTCAGGATGGGGACGGAAATAAATATGTCCCTTACATACCTCCACTACCCGGGGCAGGCTGTACATTCCAATCCATTTTCCTTCTACCGGCTTTGGCATCCTAAGCCATGCCACAACGACTCTGTTGCCGTCCTTATCCACTGTGCTCTGGGGCGCATACAGATCCTGACCATAATCCAGATATTGATAGTCATCGGGTACGGTCATCTTGCAGCTTTCCTCTTCAAAGTCCACAAGAGTACAGATTGCCTGATTCTCATAGGCGCCCTTTTCTTTCAATATTCCCATGGGAGAAAAAATAAGCACTTTTTCGTTATCTACTTCAAAATAATCCGGGCATTCCCACATCCAGCCAAAGCCCTCTTCTTTGGTCACACTGTTTTTATATTCCCAGTCCGTAAGATTTTCGCTCCGGTAAATCAGCAGCTGCCCCTTCCGCTCTTTTGTCAGACTTCCCAAGACCATATACCAGGCGTCTTTCCCTCTCCATACTTTAGGATCCCTTGTATGGGTCTTATCTCCGATTTCCGGATTCTCAAGAGGAGGAATAATCACTTTTTTTTCTTTCGCGTTATCAAAATGAAACCCATCCTCCGAGCTGATCATAAGCTGTGCCGATTCAAATTGATCATTTAAACAGACATGAATATCCTCGGGATTGGTTTCGTGAAAATGAACTCCCGTATAAAACAGATGCATACGTCCGTCCGCCTCCACGGCGCTTCCTGAAAAGCATCCGTTCTGGTCTGCATATTTGCTGGGAAAAAGGGCAATGCCCTTATGCTCCCATGTCAGTAAGTCATCGCTGACTGCATGCCCCCAGTGCATGGTTCCCCACCGGGGTTCGTAAGGGAAATACTGATAAAACAAATGATATTTTCCTTTGTAGTAAATAAATCCATTGGGATCATTGATCCAGTTATTCGGCGCTTTTAAATGTGATTTCTGCTTCATCCTGATTTTTAACTCCATTTCTGTTAATTCCTAAGAACTGCAAAGTGCCACAGAACTGCTCTCATATCCACTCTTAAAAAGGGTTCAGCCTCCCCCTATTCCTGCAGTCTTAAAAATTTATTTTTCTAAAATATTTTCTTCTGTCTCTTTATCAAAGAAATGCATCTTTGTGGGAGAAAATACAAATTCCAGTTTATCTCCCATCTGGCTGAGTTCATACTTGGAAACTCTTGCTACAGTCAGACTTCCTCCGTATGTAAAATACAGATTGTTTTCATTTCCCATAACCTCTGTATTTTCCACAATAGCCTGCTGAACATTAGCCTTGTATAACTCACGGTTCTGCTCATCCACCTTGATATCCTCGCCGCGGATTCCCATAATCAGCTCTCCCTGATGGTCAGAAAGCCTTTCGGCAACAACATCGGGCAAGGTAATCTTTTTGCCATCCTCAAAGGTCATCTCTTCCCCTTTTACGGTTACGTTATAAAAATTCATCTGAGGAGAACCGATAAACCCTGCTACAAACTTGTTGATGGGATGCTCATATAAATCCATGGGCTTTCCTACCTGCTGCATCACGCCATCCTTCATAATAACGATTCGATCCGCCATAGTCATGGCTTCTACCTGGTCATGGGTTACATAGATGGTTGTGGTGCCAAGCTGTCTGTGAAGCTTGCTGATTTCGTTTCTCATGCTGACACGAAGCTTTGCGTCCAAATTGGATAAAGGCTCATCCATAAGGAATACCTTCTGGTTCTTTACAATGGCACGGCCTAACGCAACTCTCTGCCTCTGTCCGCCGGAAAGATTTTTGGGCTTTCTGTAACGATATTCCTCTAAACCCAAAATGTCAACTGCCCAATCCACTTTTTTCTTAATTTCCTCTGCGGGAACCTTCATGTTCTTCAATCCGTATCCGATATTTTTTTCAACGGTCATATGGGGATACAGGGCGTAGTTCTGGAATACCATGGCGATTCCCCTGTCCTTGGGAGCCGTTTCATTTACCCTTTTCCCATCAATATACAAGTCCCCGCCCGTAATTTCTTCAAAACCGGCTATCATACGGAGAGTTGTTGATTTGCCGCAGCCGGAAGGGCCGACAAATGCGATAAATTCTTTTTCTTCAATATTGAGGGTAAAATCGGTTACGGAATTTCTTTCGGCATTTTCATATTTTTTATTAATCTTTTTCAATTCTATAAAGCTCATAATCTCATCCTTCCTTTGAACCTGTTGAGGTAACACCTTCTACAATCTGTTTTGAGAACAACGAATAAATGATAATAACAGGAATGGTAATCAATGTAATGACCGCCAGGGTCTGCCCCATTGTGGTATTATCGTTGGAGGTAATGGAGTTTAAACCAATCTGCGCCGTCAAAAGATCGCTGGAGGTAAATACCAGTGAGGGCCAGAGGTAATCATTCCATACATTCAAAAATGTAAATACGCTGACGGTTGCCACAACCGTTTTTGACATGGGCAGTACCATGGTAAAAAAGTATTTCAGGGGGCCGCAGAAGTCAAGCTGCGCCGCTTCATAAACATCATCCGGCAGACTGATGAATACCTGCCTGAAAAGGAAAATGTTGAAAGGATTCACGATCATGGGCAGAATGTAGCCGATCACGGTATTTAAAAGCCCCACCTTGGCAATCATCAGAAAATGAATGGTCAAAATCGTTTCCATCGGCACAATCTGTAACAGCAGGATGATCAGCACCCATCTTTCCCGGAAAGGAAACTTAATCTTAGCCAGGGCATATCCTGCAAGCCCGTTTACAATGATTCCTAAAACGATTAGGATAGCTGCATAAAACAGGGTATTTACCATGTATTTCAAAAATTTAGTATCCGTCAGGATGGTAATATAGTTGTCAAAGAAGTTTCCGCTTAGGGCAGGAGGTATAAATGCCTTTATGGTATTCATATCCGCTGTAATAGCCGCATCCCCTTTAAAGGAATTGGCAAGCATCCAGATTACCGGAAACAGGAAAAACAAGGATGCTATTAAAAGGATGATAACTAAAATCCAGTTAGCCGTTTTTTGCTTTTTTGTTAACATGTTTATCCTCCTTGTCTCTCGTTAAGATTGATTGGATCACGGTCAGAATCATAACAAAGATTGCAAATACTATCGCCATGGTAGATGCAATACCGATCTCCCAGTTTACGGTACCTGTTTCATAAATATTGTAGACCATGGTATAGGTGGAATGGGATGGTCCGCCGCCCGTCATAACCATTGGCTGTACAATCATACGGAACGCTCCGATTGTAACTGTAATGAATACAAATACACAAAGGGGCTTCAATTCGGGTAAGGTAATATCCTTAAATTTCTGCCAGGAGCTTGCATGATCCATCTCCGCCGCTTCATAGAGCGCCGGGTTAATGGCCTGAAGTCCTCCCAAAAAGATGATCATCTGATAGCCTACTCCCTGCCACACACTCATAAGAGCGATGGACGGCAGCGCCTGGCTTGCGCTGTGGATAAAGGGCTGTGCATTGATTCCCAGATTCCCTAAAATTGTATTCAAAATACCTTCCGGGCTGTAAATCTGCATCCAGAGAGTTGATACGACCGCCAGCGACATAACCACCGGAACAAAGAATGCCACTTTAAAATATTTCTTGCAGTGGGTAACCTTATTAATTAAAAGAGCCAGCCCCAGTGCACCCAGTCCCTGACACGGCAAAATGATCAAAACGAATTTTACCGTATTAAAGAAGGACTGTAAGAACAATTCATCTTTAAACAATTTTCCGTAGTTTTCAAATCCTACGAAGTGTGTAAGGTTCGGACTTAAGGCAAAATAATCGGTAAAGCTGAACACCAGCGTCAGAATCATGGGAATGAATAAAAATATGGTAAGCAGCACCAGCGCCGGTCCGAAAAACGCCATTCCCATGATTGTATTTGATTTTTTCTTCTTCATCATTCTCTCACATAACGTTCTAATTTCGCGTTAATCCTTTCTACAGATTTATCCAATGCACTTTTTGTTTCCATTCCCCCAAGGGCGATATCTTCCAAGGCCTGCTGGAAGGATGTGCTTACCTGCGGATAAACAGGCGTTTTCGGTCTGGGATGACCGTAAGTACTCAATTGGTTGTATAATGCGTTATAGTTTTCATCAGTCCGGAAAATTTCTATCTGCTCAAATGCCCCATAAGTAGAAGGCAGGTTCTTGGTAAGATTCCAGATATATACGCCGCTTTCCACACCGCTCATCCATTTGACCAGCTCTGTTGCGCCTTCCAGATGTTCAGTATTGGCAGACGCCGCATAAGCCCATGAGCCTGTAGGGGTATATCTTCCTCCGTCCCAGTTGTCGCTGACAACATAAGGCGCTACGCCTAAGTTGATATCGGGATAGCTGGTATAAATGGTATTTACTTCCCATGCTCCGTCAAATTTAAATGCCGCCCTTCCGCTTTCAAACAAAAACTCGATGGGTGTAGCAGACATATAGCCGTTATCTACAATGGTCTTGAAATATTCCATTGTCTCTGCATTGGCGTCGGAGTTAAAATATCCGTCTACGGTAAGTCCGTCGTCGCTTACTAAGTCGCCGCCGTTAGACCAGATAAAGGGGGCGTAATAGTAAATGCTGGCTTCTCCTACCGGGAAGGTCATATCCAATGCATAGCCGTTTTTTTCTGCCATGATGGGTTTTAACTGCTCCAGTATTTCCAGAAATTCCGACCAAGTCCAAGGGTGGTCCGCATCGGGTACTTCAATTCCCGCTTCTTCTAAGATGTCCTTGTTGTAGTACATCCCCACACTGGATTCCAGAACGCCTAAAGCATACAGTTTTCCGTCATAGGTTCCCTGTTCGATAATGGATTCCAGATAAACCGCCTTTTCTTCTTCCGGAATTTCAGCTAAAGGCTGGATAATCCCGTTTGCCGCATAGGCGGATACATTGGGTCCGTCTACTGTCAGTACATCCGGCAGTCCTCCCGACATGACCGAAGCATTTACCTTGTCGGAATAACCGCCGCCGCTGTCATTTCTCGGGATAAATTCAATGTCGGCAAAATAAACTCCGTCATACGCCTCATTGAATCCTTCTACCGACTTCTTGTAGGCTTCCCCTTCCGGCGTGTCCTCAATGGTATGTACCCATAAAGAAAGATAGGTTTCTCCTTCGTCATAGCCCTCCACATCTCCGGGCGAGACCTTTTTTCCCTGGCAGCCTGTCAGAAAGCCCATGACAAGCAGCAAAATGAGGGATTTCAAAATTATCTTTTTCATTTCTTCCTCTTTTCCTCCTTTATCTTTTCTTTTTTATAACCTTATAATCCCGCTTCTTTGTAACCGGTAAAGTAACCGGTTACTTTATGATATTATAGTAGCATCTAAAATATGCACCGTCAACGGTATTTTTTATTTTCATTACTTTTTTACGAATACCGTACGATTCATTTGTGAAATCTGTACAAAACCGGTTACTTAACCAGTTACTTGTTGTTTTCATTTTTATTTTTTGTTATACTGTTAAGAAGAATTGGTACACCCTTTAAGGTTATGGAAAACCGGTTTTTCATAACACATTTTTCATGATACATTCTCTTGACTAACGGTATACTTTAAACTGTGAGTGACAGGTATTATTTAATGAGGAAATAGAAATGGCAAAAAAAAGCGTAACCTTTAATGATATTGCAAGATATACAAATTTTTCAAAAACCACGATTTCCCGATATTTCAACAATCCGGATTCCCTGACTTTGGAAAACCAGCAAAAAATAGCGGACGCCCTTGTTGCCCTGAATTACCAGGAAAACAAAGTTGCCCGTATTCTGGCAAACGGTAAAACCGAATTTGTGGGCATCATCATTCCGAATTTGTATCATCACTATTATTCCCAGATGCTAACTGAAATTTTATCTTCCTACGAAGCCTTCGGTTATAAATTTCTTGTATTTGTGGGAAATGATAATGAAGATGTGGAAAGGCAATATATCCAGGAACTGCTTGCTTATAAAATTGAAGGAATGATCATTTTGAGCGATACCATTTCTTCCAAGGAGCTGGCGTCTTATAATCTTCCCATTGTTACCATTGAACGGGAGGATGAATATACCTGCAGCGTAAATTCCGACAACTATATGGGCGGTATCCAAGCCACAAGCCTGCTGTGTAAAAGCGGTTGTGATATTCTTCTGCATATTAATTCCGATATTTCTCCCAATGTTCCTGCTTACGGACGAATTCAAGGGTTTCTTGATGTCTGCAAGGAACATCGGATAGCGCATGAGCTGATCTTGAAGAATCTGGGAAGTACCTATGAAGAGCATGTCCTTCATCTTTCAGAAATTTTAGAATCCTTGGAAAAAAAATATGCCGGAAGAAAAAAAGGCATCTTTATTTCCAACGACACTGCTGCCAATGTCATGCTGAATCTTTTAATTAAAAAATATGGGACTCTGCCGGACGACTACCGACTGATTGGATATGACGGCTCCCCTGTCTCAAAATCTGCCATTATTCCCATCAGTACCGTAGGACAGCAGATTGAAAAAATAGCATATGAAACCATGGAGCTTTTAGTAATGCAGATGGATGAGCGCAAAAAGAGAAAACCCGTTTTGCTGGATGTGCCTATTCATAAGGTGGTTACTCCCGTTTTGCTTCGGCGGGAAACCACGTCTTAAGGGGTCTTGGCAGATAAACGGCTTATATGCTGTTGGCACTGTAGACTGATCCTCATACAACTGAATCTGATTTCCAAATCTTCCACACCTTAAAAACCCCTGCTTTTAAATTATTCTGCGGATTTTAAAAGCATTGATTACTCCTCATCTTATTCAGGAAACCAGACATATTTTTTCTCCTTTACCATTCGGTCTCTATTGCATTCCAAACTTTTCCCGCATGGCAATGAGCCTTTCAATCTGCTCATCCGTCAAAATATTCCGCTTGCCGATTATCTTTTCCGTAAGCATCAGAAGATTGGCGTAATATTCCATGGATTCCAGACGGTAATATGCTCTGTAAGCATCCCCTGCCCAGGTAACCGCGCCGTGGTTTGCAAGCAGTAACCCACTGTGGGTACGGCAATAAGGTGCAATGACCTCCGGCACTTCCTCGGAACCCAGCTCCGCATAAGGCGCCACCGGCACATTTCCAAGGGTAATGACTGCTTCCGCCAGTATAGGAGTATCCAAAGGAATCCCCGCAATGGCAAAACAGGTACAGATGGGCGGATGGGCATGGCAAACGGATTTGATCTTTGGATTTTCTTTATAAGCCCGCAAATGCATTTTAAGCTCTGAAGAAGGCTTATAAGTTCCCTCAAGTATATTGCCGTCCAAGTCCACCTTAACCAGCATTTTCTTTTTCATAAAGCCCTTGGAAACCCCCGTAGGCGTTGCCCAGACCTCGTTATCCCCCGTTTTTATGGAAATATTGCCGTCATTGGCCGCTACGAAATTTTTCACATACATTCTTTGTCCGATATCGATAATCGCTTTTTTGGCGTCCTTCTCTGACATATAGACAGTCTGCTTTATATCTTTCTGGTTTTCTTCATTTTTTATCAGCTTCTTTTTGGCTTTTTCGCCTCTCTTCACTCTTTTCTCCCCCTCTTTCTTCCCTCTTCCTTTTTCCTTCTGATTTCTTCTAAGGAATCCTTAAAAGGCGCTCTGGCTATACCGTACTCCGTAACAATGGCCGTGATCAGTTCATTGTCCGTTACGTCAAAGGCGGGATTAAATACTTTGATGCCTTTTGGCGCCATGGGCTCCTTATACCACATTTTTGTTACCTCTTCCGCCGGACGTTCTTCTATTTTAATTTCATCCCCTGTGGGAGTATCATAATCAATGGTGGACGTAGGGGCGCACACGTAGAAGGGCACGCCATATCTCTTTGCCACCGCAGCAACTACCGAAGTTCCGATCTTATTGGCGGCGTCTCCGTTTGCCGCCACCCTGTCGCAGCCTACAAACACAGCGTTTACCCAGCCGTTTTTCATGACCATGGCGGACATATTGTCACAGATCAGAGTCACATCCACCCCTGACGCATGAAGCTCATAAGCCGTCAGCCTGGCCCCTTGCAAAAGAGGTCTTGTTTCATCTGCAAAAACACGGAAATGATAGCCCCGTTCCTGCCCCAGATAAATAGGCGCCGTAGCGGTGCCGTATTTACTGGTGGCAAGCTGTCCTGCGTTACAATGGGTTAAAATGCCATCCCCCGGCTTTACCAGACTTAAACCAAACTCTCCTATGGCTTTGCACATCTGAATATCTTCCTCTTTGATAGAGACGGCTTCCCTGCGAAGAATTTCAACTACTTCCTCCACCGGCTTTTTTTCTTCCCTTCCGGCCTTTAAGCACACGGCTTCCATTCTATTTAATGCCCATGAGAGATTGACTGCGGTAGGGCGGGAAGAATTCAGATAATCTTTTTGTTCCTTAAACTTTCGGTAAAAGATTTCAAAATCTGTTTGTTTGTCCGCTCTCTTTATGGAATCCTCTTTTGATATTCTTTTGGCCAGCACATAAATGCCGAAGGCCGCCGCCACGCCGATGGCCGGCGCTCCGCGGACTTTTAGCAGATAAATAGCATCCCATATTTCCCGGGCGGTATAAAGCTTTATGATCTCAACAGTTCCCGGCAGCTTTGTCTGGTCGATGATGACGACACTTAAGTCCTTATTATCCAAATCCACGGTTTCATATTCTATGATGCTTTTCCCCATCTATATTTTATCCTCGCTTCCTTCTTCCGGTATTTTCCACAGATCTTTATTGCCTGCAGCGTTTTTATTTCAGTCTATGGCTTTTCTTCTTTCTTTGCAAGCCAATATTGAAAAAACCACAAAAATTGTCTATAATGTAATTCAGTATAGCTACAAACGGAAGGAGTTTATTATGAGGTTAATTACACGTTCAGATTTTGACGGGCTTGCATGCGGCGCATTGTTAAAAGAAGCAGGCATTATTGACAGCTGGAAGTTTGCTCATCCCAAGGATTTACAGGATGGACTTGTAGAGGTAACTGAAAACGACTGTCTTGCCAATGTCCCCTTTGTAGAAGGCTGCGGACTTTGGTTTGACCACCATTCCAGCGAACACGAAAGATTACAGTTAGAAGGCAGATATAAAGGAGAAAGCCGTATCACTCCTTCCTGTGCCAGAATCATTTATGAATATTACGGCGGTAAGGAAAAGTTTCCCCAGTTTGACGATATGATGGAAGCGGTTGACAAAGTAGATTCCGGCAATCTGACCATTGATGAAGTGCAAAATCCCAAAGGATGGATTTTGATCGGATTTTTAATGGATCCCCGTACAGGTCTGGGACGTTTCCGCAATTTTACCATTTCCAACTATCAGTTAATGGAAAACTTAATCGACGCCTGCCGCACTATGACAACGGAGGAAATCCTCAATTTATCCGACATTAAAGAGCGTATTCTGGTTTATAATGAACAGACTGAGAAATTTAAGGAAATGGTTAAAGCCCATACTGAAATAAAGGGCAATGTCATCATTTCCGATTTAAGAGGCGTAGACCCCATTTATACCGGAAACCGCTTTATGATTTACAGCATGTATCCCGACCAGAACATATCCGCATGGATTGTTAACGGCAAAGGCGGCGCGGGCTGCTCCGCTGCCGTAGGCTACAGCATACTCAACCGCACCAGCGATGTAGACGTAGGAAGCCTTATGTTAAAATACGGCGGCGGCGGACATAGAAAGGTCGGCACCTGTCAGTTTACGGATGAGACAATGGCAGAAGAACTTCCCAAAATGCTGGATGAACTCTGTTCCTTATCCAATGATTGATTTGATAACGTTCAGGCTTTTACATAAACCGATTGTTTATTCTTTATAAATTAGTCACAAAAATCAGGTGGGGACCTTTGGGATTCCCACCTGTTTTTATATCCGCTTTAGATCCTGTGCTTATCTCCCCACTCGCACATTCCGTCCAATATGGGAATCAGCGATTTTCCTCTCTCGGTCAGGCTATATTCCACCTTTGGCGGAATCTGCGGATATTCCTCCCTGTGGACAAGCTGATCTGCTTCCAGCTCCTTCAATGTGGCGCTTAAGGTCTTATAGGAAATTTCTCCGATATATTTTTTCATTTCGTTAAAGCGCACAACTCCAAACTCCATAAGTGTATAAAGAATCGTCATTTTGTATTTCCCGTTTATCAGCGATAAAGTATAACTGAAGCCTGTTGTCCCCAGACATTCTGTGGCTATGCATCGTTTATCCATTTTTTCCTCCATAAATCAGGCAGACATGATATAGGACTGACTGTATTTCCCTCACATATCCCTTTGCCCCGCAAATCAAGATTGAAAGATTATTTGGCCTATACTTTCTTTTAGGTAAGTATTGCACTTCTTTGTTAGTATCGCACTTTAATGTGCGTACTTGATTATATTCTTATTTACGCTATGATTATAGTATCAAATATACGGAAAGTCAATCCCGGAAAATAAGGATGAGAAATTTTATGAGTAAAAAAATTGTAGTAATCACAGGAAGTCCCAGAAGAAACGGAAACAGCTTTGCCATGACAGATGCATTTATGAAAGCGGCAGAAGCAAAAGGACACACCATTACACGGTTTGACGCCGCACTGAAGCAGATCGGCGGATGCAGGGCTTGCGAAACCTGCTTTTCCACAGGAAAGGCCTGTACCTTTGACGATGATTTCAATACTATTGCACCGGCTATTTTAGAGGCGGATGTTATTGTATTTACCATGCCTGTTTACTGGTACTCTATCCCGGCACAGATTAAAGGAGTGATTGACCGCATCTTTTCTTTGGTTGTAGGCGGTAAGGATATTGCGGGCAAGGAATGTATGCTGATTACCTGTTGTGAAGAAGAGGATATGTCTGTTATGGACGGTGTGCGCGTTCCCATTGAGCGTATGGCTGCCTTAAACAAATGGAAAATGGCAGGAGAGGTTCTCATACCCGGCGTATTAAATGCAGGGGATATCGATAAAACCGATGGCTGTAAAAAAGCTGCCGCTTTGGCAGAGACTATCTAGGAGGTAAAAATATGAGCAAAAAAATCGTTATTCTTAACGGAAGTCCCCGTAAAGCAGGAAATACCGCCGCATTAACGGCTTCCTTTACAAAAGGGGCGGAAGCTTCCGGAAATCAGGTTACGGAATTCTTTCTCGGAGAAATGAATTTAAACGGCTGCAAGGGATGCTTTGGCGGAGGAAAAAACTGCGACAGCCCCTGCGTACAGAAAGATGACATGGATAAAATTTATCCGGTCTACAAGGAGGCTGATATCGTAGTCCTGGCTTCCCCTCTCTATTATTGGACGATCAGCGGGCAGTTAAAAACGGCATTCGACCGACTGTTTGCCGTAGCGGAATGCGATGCAAATTACCGCAATCCTCAAAAGGAAACTGTATTGATCATGGCGGCAGAGGGACATGGCTTTGAAGAAAGCGAATACTGGTACGACCGTCTTGAAAAACACCTTGGCTGGAAGAGCCTTGGCAAAGTGCTTTGCGGCGGCGTCATGAAAATCGGAGATATAAAAGATAACAAAAAATTAGAAGACGCTTATGCACTTGGCGCATCCGTTCATTAGATGAGAACTTACATGTAAAAAATTATGAATTAAGCTGTCGCTTTATCCGATGCAAAATTAATATCGGATAGAACGGCAGCTTATATTGTTATCTGTCCGCTACCACTCTATAACAGCTGCACTCCATGTCAGTCCCGCTCCAAATCCTGCCATAACAAGCTTATCGCCTCTTTGCAGCATTCCCTTCTTATTGACCTCATCCAATAGAATCGGCACGCTTGCCGCCGATATGTTTCCACAATGCTCAAGGGTTGTAGGAAACCTGTTGATGTCCGCCTTCAACCGCTTTGCCACAGACTGGATAATGCGGATATTTGCCTGATGCAGCAGAAAATACTTAATATCGGAAACCTCCAGCCCCGCCTCCTCTAATACCGCCTGAATACTGGCAGGCACTGTGCTTACCGCAAATTTGTAAACCTCCTGCCCGTCCATGAAAACATGATCCGGTTCCACAGAATTTTTTATAAGAGGGTTATTATTCAATCTGTTTTTACAGGCTAAAACCATGCCCTTGGTGCCGTCCGATCCCTGGACAAATCCCAGCAGCCCCTTTTCATCGGCCGTCACAACCGCCGCTCCCGCACCGTCTCCAAATAAGACGCAGGTACTCCTGTCATTCCAGTCCATCAGCCTGCTCAGGATTTCCGCCCCGATGACCAACGCATTTTGATAAATGCCGCTTTGGATAAAAGCATAAGCGGTATTCATGGCAAACATAAATCCCGAGCATGCAGCATTCACATCAAAAGCCACCGCTTTATCGGCCCCGATCATAGCCTGCACCTCACAGGCTGTAGAAGGCGTTACATAATCTCCGGACAAAGTGCCCACAATAATCAAATCCAGTTCTTCAGCCTTCAGGCCTGCTTCCTTTAAAGCCTGCTTTGCGGCTTTTGCAGACATCTGCGCCGTTGTCTCCTCTTTTACCAGATGGCGTTTCCTGATTCCCGTCCTGCTGGCTATCCATTCATCTGACGTATCCATGATTTTTGCCAGATCATCATTGGTTACAATATTTTCAGGAAGATAACTTCCTGTTCCCATAATTCTGATTGTCATAGTCAGTAATTTCCTTCCCGGAGAAAACAGCAGATTTTGAATGCTCCTGCTCTTTCCGCTTTACCTTTGTTCTATCATATAAACTCTTGCAGAATATCCTTCACATGTTCCAGCTTTGTGGCCCGATATGCATTGGCTCCGCAAAACAGCAGGGCTTCATCCACATTTCCCGCCACCGCATTCAGCAATCCTTCCGTGATGCAATAGGGCGTTTCTACCGGATTGCAGGAAGCGATACACAGATGACATTTTCCATGAGGAATTTTCCCTTCCCCGGCTTTTTTCATGAAGGGATTCCAAATGGCCCGCCCCGGCATTCCCACAGGGCTTTTTACAATAACGATATCTTCTTTTGCAGCGTTGATATATGCCTGCTTATATGCATCCGACGCATCACATTCATAGGTAGTGACAAAGCGGGTTGCCATCTGCACCCCTGCAGCTCCAAGCTCTAAAACGTGGAGCATATCCCCTCTGTCATAAATCCCGCCCGCCACGATTACGGGAATTTCCCTTTTCGCCTTCTCCTCATAGCCTTTTACAAACTGAATAATATCCTTTATTACCTTATCATAATCCAGTCCTTCCACATCCTCAAGCTGTTCCGGTGAAAATCCCAGATGTCCTCCGGCAAGGGGCCCTTCAATAACGATTCCGTCCGGATAATATCCGTACTTCTTTTCCCAATATCTGCAAATAACCTGGACGGATTTCAGGCTGGAAACAATGGGAAGAAGCTTTGTCCCGCTTCCTTTCGCCATGCGGGGCAGGTCCACAGGCAGTCCCGCACCGGAAATGATCAAATCGGCGCCTGCCCGTATTGCTGCTTCCACATATTTTTCGTAATCCCGGGTGGCAACCATGATATTAGCTCCTATCATGCCCTTACCTCCGGCTATCTCTTTTGCTCTTGCAATTTCTGTCCCGATAGCCCTTAAATTGGCTTCAACGGGATTTGCATCCCAATCAGGCTCCCGGTATCCTATCTGTGCCGTAGAAATGATTCCTACACCTTTACAGGAGGCTACCGCTCCTGCTAAGCCGGACAAACTGATTCCTACACCCATACCTCCCTGTACCACGGGAATTTCCGCAATGAGATTCCCGATTTTCAGCGGCTTCATTTTCATATGCTCTCCTAATCTTCTTTAGCCCCTATGGCAAAGGTCAGCTCTGCCTTAGCAACTACCTTGCCGTCCACGTAAGCCTTAGCGCTTCCCACGCCTATGGGTCCCTTCATTTTAATGATTTCCGTCTCCATTTTCAGCACATCTCCCGGCAAGACCTTTCCTTTAAAGCGCGCTTCTTTGATACCGCCAAAAAAAGCAATTTTCCCTTTATTCTCCGGCATACTCAAAATTGCTACCGCTCCTACCTGTGCCAGCGCTTCTATGATCAGAACCCCGGGCATAACGGGCTCTCCCGGAAAATGTCCCGCAAAATACGGTTCGTTATAGGTAACGCACTTCTTTCCCACGGCTCTTACGCCCGGCTCTAACTCCTCAATGGTATCCACCAGCATAAAGGGCTGCCTGTGAGGCAGAATATCCAAAATTTCCTTTGTTGTTAAAACTGACATACAATTCCTCTTTTCTACTTTGTCTCATACATTTTATTTCCCATTATATCACAGACATAAACACCCATGATCATTGTTCATCCCGCTAACTTTCATGATATTTTATCTGCAGTGCACATTCAAAAAAACTGCGGTTTTCCTCATTCACTGGCTTCCTCTCTTGCTCTGCACTCTGTCAAATTTGACCGCAAGCAGGCGTTTTTACATTTTGTTTCGCGATATTACTCACACGTATACTTCTTCACAATAATCGTCGCATTATGTCCGCCAAAGCCTAAGGAATTGGAAAGTGCGTAGGTAAAGTCTCCCTTTACAGGTTCCATGCAGTAATCCAGATCGCATTCTTCGTCCGGCTCCTTTAAGCCTGCCGTCTGATGGAGATACCCCTCCTGTAATTCTTTTACACAGGTAATAAACTCAATAGCGCCTGCCGCTCCCAGCAAATGCCCAATCATGGACTTTGTGGAATTGATTTTCATTTCCTTTGCGTGCTCTTTAAAAGCCAGCTTGATCGCCCTTGTTTCAAACAAATCGTTGTGGTGGGTGCTGGTGCCGTGGGCATTGATATAAAGAATATCCTCCGGCTCAATTCCCGCATCCTTTACAGCATTTAACATAGCCCGTGCCGCACCGGAACCATCCTCCACAGGGGAAGTGATATGATAAGCATCCGATGTGCAGCCGTATCCCACTACTTCCCCGTAAATACGGGCTCCGCGTTTTTTAGCATGCTCCAGTTCTTCCAATACGACTACTGCCGCCCCTTCTCCTATCACAAAGCCGCTTCTGTCTTTGTCAAAAGGCATACAGCATCTTTCCGGATCATCGGAACCGGTCAAAGCCGTCAACGCGCCGAAGCCGCCTACGCCTACCGGCGTAATACAGCTTTCAGAACCTCCCGCCAGCATAATATCCGCATCTCCGTATTGAATCGTACGGTAAGCCTCTCCCACGGAATTCGTTCCTGTAGCGCAGGCTGTTACACAGTTAATGCTTTTTCCTTTCAAACCAAACTGGATAGAAACGTTTCCTGCCGCCATATTGCTGATCATCATTGGCACCATCAGGGGATTACAACGTCCCGGTCCCTTTGCCAGAATCTTTTCATACTCTCTCTCAACAGTCTGCAGGGAACCAATGCCTGAACCAATGGAAACGCCTGCCATATAGGGGTCTTCCTTTTCCATATCCAGTCCCGCATCATTGATGGCTTCCTTTGCTGCCGCCACTGCATACTGGCAAAAAAGCTCCATCCTTTTTGCTGCCTTGAAATCCATATAGTTTTTTCCTTCAAAGCCCTTGACCTCGGCCGCCACATGGCACTTATATTCCGACGCATCAAATTTGCTGATTGTGCCAAATCCTGTTTTTCCTTCCTTTACGGATGCCCAGAATTCATCCACACTTAAGCCTATGGGAGTAATGGCTCCCATTCCGGTTACTACAACTCTTCTACTCATGACTTTCCCGCCTCTCTTTTCGTTTAATCCGTTTCTACTGACTGCGATACAATCTATTCATTCCTTTATTTGCGCTTCTCTTTTCGGCTACATTGCCATTCCGCCGTCTACGGAAATAACCTGCCCGGTTATATAAGACGCCTTAGAGCTTGCCAGAAAAGCAACCGTCTCCGCAATATCCTTAGGCGTTCCCACTCTCTTTAAAGGAATCTGCTCCAAAGTGGCCTCTTTGGCGGCATCGGTCATGGCGTCAGTCATATCGGTGGCAATAAATCCCGGTGCAACTGCATTTACAGTAATATTTCTGCCGGCTAACTCCCTTGCCATACTCTTGGTCAGACCGATTACGCCTGCCTTAGACGCCGCATAATTAGCCTGTCCCGCATTTCCCAAAATTCCCGTTACGGAAGCCATATTGATAATGCTGCCGGACCTCTGTTTTAAAAAGGGACGGTACATATGCTTAATGGTATTATAAGTTCCCTTCAGATTCGTATCTATAACTGCGGCAAAATCCTCGGGAGTCATCCTCATTAACAGATTATCCTTTGTAATCCCCGCATTATTTACCAGAATGTCAATTTTTCCAAATTCCTCAAGGGCCTTTGCAATCATCTCTCCACAGGCGTCAAAATCCGCTACGGAGCACTGTGCCGCCTCCGCCTTTCTGCCCATTTCCCTGATCAGCTTTACAACTTCATCCGCCTTTTCTTTAGAACCGTTATAATTTACAATGACATCCGCTCCATAGGACGCCAGCGTCAATGCAATCTCCCTGCCGATTCCCCGGCTTGCCCCTGTTACCAATGCTGTTTTTCCTTCTAACATAACCTTCTCCTTTTTCTCTGACACAATTTTATGATAAAGCTTCTACAGCCTTTTCCAAATCCGCTAATTTCTCAACATTATAAACCTTTACATCCTTATCAATCTTCCTCATGAAGCCGCTTAAGGTTTTACCCGGACCGATCTCAACAAAGGTGTCCACTCCGTCGGCAATCATTCTTTCAACGGTCTGCTGCCACCTGACGGAAGAAGAAACCTGCTTCGTCAGCAAAGGTTTTACATCCTTTTCATCCGTCACATAATCTGCGGTCACATTTGCAATATAAGGAATGGCAATGGGATGAATCTCTACATGTTCCAGTTCTTCTCCCAATTTCTCTCCCGCGCCTGCCAGCATGGAAGAATGAAAAGGTCCGCTGACCTTAAGAGGTATACATCTTTTTGCTCCCGCTTCACTGCATTTTTCTGCCGCCGCCGAAACCGCCGCCGCTTCTCCTGTGATAACAGTCTGTCCCGGACAATTATAATTTGCTATGGATACGATCCCTTCCGTATCCTCACACACCTTTTCGATGGTATCTGTATCCAGACCCAAGACAGCCGTCATAGCCCCGCCTTCTGGTACCGCTTCCTGCATATAAATGCCTCTTTTACGCACCAGGGCAAAAGCATCTTCCATCGTCAGCGCACCGCTGGCTACCAAAGCGCCGTATTCTCCAAGACTTAAGCCCGCCGTTACATCCGCCTTGATTCCCGCCTCCTCTAATGCCTTTAACATTGCCACCTCGGCAGTTACCATGGCAATCTGAGTGTATTCCGTAATATGTATCTGCTCGTTTTCCTCAAAACACAGGGAAACCACATCCAGACCTGCTGCCTGGCCGGCCTTTTCAAAAATCTCCCTGCAAAAGGGGAAAGCGTCATAAAACTCTTTGCCCATTCCTATATACTGCGCTCCCTGTCCCGGAAACATAAAAGCTGTCTTACTCATTTTACCATCCTCCCATTGTCCTTACCGCAGTCAACCTGCTCATATCATAGATTTCTATCTTTGCCAATCATCATTCCATATAACCATAGCATTGCTGTCTTTTTATATACAATCTATCCAAACCGCCGCAAATACTTTGATATTCAAAATATAATCTCTTGAAAAAGGAGGCTCTTCTTTTGCGAACCTCCTTATTGCAAACATTTCCCGGCGTTTCTTCCATTCCCTACTGAAATTTAAGCTTCTACGCCTTTACTCTTCATATATTCAATCACAGCTCCTACCGTTGTGATCTGCTCTAAGTCCTCGGAAGGAATCTCGATTCCGTATTCCTCTTCAAAGGCCATAACCAGTTCAAACAGGTCTAAGGAGTCTGCACCCAAATCATCTTTAAAAGAAGACTCTTCCGTAATTTCAACTCCATCCAAATTTAACTGTTCTCCAATGATTTCTTTTACTCTTTCTAACATTATAATCTTCTCCTTTTTCATTTACAGAAATAGTTTGACAATCAAAGTATATTATCTGCTTCCGTCTTTGTCAACAGCTTTTAGCAGATAATTGTAAACTTCTCTTTTGGAAATTCCTCTGTCCTTCGCCACCTGCTTCATGGCGTCCTTACGGTCTACTCCCTGTTCTTCATAGACTCTCATATGTTCTTCCACAGATATTGACTGCCAATCCTTCTGCTGTTCTTTTTTTCTATCATAAAGGCTTTTGCCTTCTATGACAAGTACATATTCACCTCTGGGAGCATCTTTTTTGTAATATTCTACAGCTTTTGCCAGTGTGGTGGGAAAAATCTCTTCAAATTTCTTGGTCAATTCCCTGCACAGGGTTATCCTGCGCTCCCCCAAGGCGTCATATAAATCCTGCAGCGTCCCCCTTAAATGGTGGGGCGCTTCATATATAATAATCGTTCTGGACTCCTTTTGTAAATCCTCTAAGACCATATTTTTTTCTTTTTTTTCCGAAGGAAGAAATCCTTCAAAGCAAAAACGTCTTGTAGACAGTCCCGAAAGGGTCAGGGCGGTAATACATGCCGCGGCTCCCGGCAGACTCGTAACGGGTATTCCCGCTTCCTGGCACATAGCCACCAGCACTTCGCCGGGGTCGGATATGGCAGGCGTCCCCGCATCGGTAATCAGCGCAATATCTTCTCCCTGCAAAAGTTTCCCGATTAGCAGCTTTGCCTTATCCACCTTATTATATTCATGATAGCTGGTCATAGGAGTCTTAATCTGAAAATGATTTAACAGCTTAATGCTGTTTCTCGTATCCTCCGCAGCAATCAAATCCACCTGTTCCAAGGTTTCCCTGACTCTCGGTGTCATATCTCCCAGATTTCCTATGGGAGTGGCACATAAATATAATGTTCCGTTCATGTTGTTTCCTTAATCATTTTACAGGGTATTTTCCCTGCATATTACCTTGTATCTTTACGTCTCATTCTTTTCTCCATGAGACAAGCGAACATGCCCGCACATTCATTTGACCCCAAATCCGGTCTGAAAGATTTTCTTTTACCCTTTAGGCCTGTCATCATAAACAGAAGGCTTATAAATGTCATAAATCTCATCCGTATAAACTCCCGGCTCTTTGTATACAATTAAAGGACTTTCAATCGTAATCCGGGAATTTCCGCCTTTTTTTGCCTCAATCAAAACCATATTGGGCTCTTTCTCTACAAAAGGATGCACAAGCTTCATTCTCTTTGGCTCCAGACCATGAAACGTCAGAGTACGAAACAGCTCCACCAGCCGAAAAGGTCTGTGCACCAGATAAAAGGTTCCTCCGGGTTTTAAGACAGTGGCTGCTTCCCTTGCCACATCTTCAAAGGTGCAAAGCACTTCATGCCTGGCAATGGTCTTTTGTCTGTTTCCCCCGGTCAGTCCGTGCTCTCCTATCATATAGGGCGGATTGCAGGTTACCACATCAAAGACGCCCTTTCCCAACAGAAAAGCAGCCTCCTTCAAATCTCCCGTCACAATGGCTATTTTATCTTCCAATCCGTTTAGGGCTACGCTGCGCCTTGCCATGTCCGCGCTCTCTTCCTGTATCTCAAGTCCCGTCAAATGAGAGGCTTCGGTCTTTGCTTCCAGCAAAATGGGAATAATCCCCGTTCCCGTTCCCAGATCCAGCACATGACTTCCCGCCTTTATCCTTGCAAATCCCGTTAAAAGAACCGCATCGATTCCAAAACAGAAGGTCTTGGGATTTTGAATGATCCGGTAACCCTTTCTTCCCAAATCGTCCAGCCGTTCCCCTTCCCGTACATCAATTGTCATCCAGCTTTGACTTTCCTTCCTGTTTTTCCAGCTTCTCCAATTCCTTCAGCTCCGCATCGTTTACATCCATCTTATCCTTGCGGTGGCGGCGTTTAAACCGAAGCTGGTCCACATGGTACTCCATAATATCCTTTTCATCTCCGGTGTCCACAATGACCTTGACTAACTGCCTCAGCACATTAACGCTGTGGACTTCTCCCTTGTAACCGTCATCCGTGGTCACATAATCGCCCACGTTGGGAAGTCTCCTGTTCAAATCTTCATAGGTTTCCTCTTCGTTTTTCAGACAGCACATCAGTCTCCCGCAGACTCCCGAAATCTTCGTGGGATTTAAGGATAAATTCTGCTCCTTGGCCATCTTAATGGAAACCGGGGCAAATTCCGAAAGGAAAGTATGGCAGCAAAGAGCCCTTCCGCAAATACCCATGCCTCCCAGCACCTTAGTCTCATCCCTGACGCCAATCTGGCGAAGCTCGATCCTTGTCTTAAATACCGATGCCAGATCCTTTACCAGTTCCCTGAAATCAATTCTTCCGTCCGCAGTAAAGTAAAACAGAATCTTGTTGTTATCAAAAGTATATTCCGTATCGATTAATTTCATTTCCAGATTATGCTTTTTAATCTTTTCCAGGCAAATCTGAAAGGCTTCTTTTTCTTTTATTTTATTATCGGCCTGCTGCCTGTCGTCTCTTTCCTTGGCAATTCGGATAACCGGTTTTAAAGGCTGGTTGATCTTCTCCTCCTCTAACTCCTTGATATCTCCTACCACCGTTCCGTACTCGATTCCTCTTGCTGTTTCCACAATAACATGGTCGCCCTTTTTGATATCGAAGTCCAAAGGATCGAAGTAATATACCTTTCCGGCAGTACGGAAACGGATTCCTATAATTTTTCGCATCTTAATTCTCCTTTATGGTCAGAAGCAAAAGCTCCATGGTCATATCAAAATTCACATTAGCCTTTAACCTGGCTTTTGCCTTCTCCAAAGCATCCAGAATCGTTTCAATCCCTTCATAAGCGCTTCGGTCCGCCGTTTTCTTAATATATTGTGTCTCATCTTTAAAAATCAGATGGTTTACATCATTGGTCGCCTTAAATAAAAGCACATCTCTGTACCAGACAGATAAAATGTCCAGATAGTCGTTAATATCAAACTTATATTCGGCAATTTTCTTGATCGCCGCCACGATTTCATTGATTTCCATATCTCGGATATACTTCAATAAGGTTACAGCATCTGACTTGATATTGTCAAATTCCTCGCTGGAAGCTAACGCCTTTGCCTTTCCCACGTTTCCCCTTGCAAAGGCAACGCAGACGTCCGCCTTATATTCCGGAATCATCAGATTCTCCATCAAAAATTTCTTAACCGCCTCATCCTTCGCCGGTTTCATGGTCAAAAGCACACAACGGCTCTGAATTGTCGGCAGCAACGCGTCAACATTGGTTGTCAAAAGCAAAATAACCGCATATTCCGGCGGCTCTTCCAAAGTCTTTAAAAGAGCGTTCTGGGCCTGCACCGTCATTTTCTCGGCTTCATTTATAATATATATTTTTTTCTCACTGCTATAAGGCTTGATCGCAATGTCCCCTGTGACCTTCCTGATATCTTCAACGCCGATGGTATTGGGCTTTTCATGGGACACACGAATAATATCCGGCTGGTTCCCGCTTGCCGCCTGCTTACAGGAACGGCACTCGCCGCAAGGGTCCCCTCCCTGCCGCTCGCACTGCAGCGCCATGGCAAATACCTTTGCAATAAATTCCTTTCCCGAGCTTCTCTCTCCCTGCAAAATATATGCATGGGACACCTTCTTCATCTTTACAGCAGCCTTTAAATGCTCTACAATCTGATCCTGTCCTACCACATCTTTAAATGTCGCCATTCTGCCACCCTCTTTCCCTTCTGTACATTACATTTCATTGTAACACGATTTTGCTTCTTTTCAAAATATTTAAGTAAAAATGTCCAGAAGAAGCCCTCTGATCTCTCCTATTTTTCCCAGTATCGATAAATGGTCCTTCTCATCCTTCATCAATTCCTTCGCCAGTTCATCCAGCGTATCGTCCACCTGCCTGATAATGCCGTATACCCTGTGCCGTCCCTTCTTATCCAGGAAGTTTTCTCTGGAAAACTTATGGCTTCGGTTAACGACCTCATTCATAAAATCCTTGATCAGCCCCCGGTAGCGCTTCATGTCCCGCACATCCATCTTTTTGGACAGCTTATCCCCCTGTCTGGTAATCTCTTCCATCATGGAGCTTAAACGCACCTGCAGCTCTTCCTCCGCAATATTGCTGGCCAATATAAACTTAAACGTACCGTCCGATGCCTGATTTGCTTCTGACTGCTGCACCTGTGTTACAGGAGCCGCCTGATTTACCTTAATGTCCATAACCTTACCTCATTTTTTTAAAGAAAGCATATACGATGCGATCTCATTTAAACAACGCTCTAAATCCTCATTATAAAACTCCTGGCCGATTCCTGCCGCCAGCTTCTTTTCTGCCGAAAAATCCGCCGCATCCGAAAGGAATCTCCTGCACATCTCTTCATAGCGGGGGCTGCCCTCACTTCTTTCCCGGTCCAAAGCCCTCTGAAGACGGACGCCGTCGTCCAATTCTATCATAATCGGAATTACCTTTTCTTCGCCAAAATAGGCCCTGGTCTTCACATAGGATTCAATGGTGCCGATGATCAGATAATCATGATCCTCAAGGCGTATCTGTCCGTCATCCACGGTAAAATATTTCCATAAGCCGTGAAAAGTATGATACTCCCTCATTTCAATGACTTTTCCCGCGTCTTCAAAGGCCCTCCATGTTTCCTCATCCACAAAATGATACTGCACGCCGTCCTTTTCCCCCGCTCTGGCAGGTCTTGTGGTGTATAATACGATTTTTTTAAGCCGCAGCTCTTCTTTTTTGAGAAGTTCTTTATAAATCGTATCCTTACCCGATGAACTTTTCCCCATAAGATAAAAAATCCTGCCCATATCTTCTCTAAAACCGCTATTTTCCGGTTTTTCTCCCACTTTCATCTTTCCCTGCCTATATTTCTATCACGCGAATCATATTGGTAGTTCCCACCGTTCCTAACGGCACTCCTGCCGTCAATACGACAATATCGCCTTTTTTTACATAACCTGCTTTTTCCGCCGCCCTGGAAGCCTCGTCAAACAGATCATCGGCAGTTTCTTCCCTTTCGATAAGCAGCGGCGCCACGCCCCAGGAAAGGTTTAACTGGCGGCACACCCTGGGATTTACGCTGCACCCGATAATGGGGCATCCCGGCTTATATCTGGAGATCATGCCCGCCGTAAAACCGGACATGGTAACGGTAATGATAGCCGCCGCATTCAGATCCATGGCTGTTGTACAGGTGGCGTGGGAAATAGCCGTTGTAATATCCACGCTGCACGCCGTGGCATCGCACTTTTTCATTCTTCCGCCGTAATCGATATCCTGCTCCGTCCTCTCGGCAATCTTCGCCATTGTTTCAACCGCTTCCACAGGATATTTTCCCGCAGCGCTTTCTCCCGAAAGCATGATCGCCGTGGTGCCGTCATAAATAGCGTTTGCCACATCGGCCGTTTCCGCCCTGGTAGGCCTGGGATTGTAGATCATGGACTCTAACATCTGGGTTGCGGTAATGACGTGTTTTCCTTTGGCAACCGCCTTTTTGATCATATCCTTCTGGATAACGGGCACTTCCTCCAAAGGGATTTCCACGCCCATATCCCCTCTGGCAACCATGATGCCGTCGGAAACCTCTAATATCTCATCCAGATTTTCTATGCCCTGCATATTTTCAATCTTGGCGATGATCTTGGCCGTGCTGTTGTTTTCGTCCAGGATTTTGCGGACCTGTAAAATATCCTCTTTTGTCCTGGCAAAGGACGCCGCAAGAAAATCATAGCCCATCTGTGCGCAGAACCTGATATCCTCATAATCTACATCGCTGACATAGGGCATGGACAAAACAGCCCCCGGCACATTGATCCCCTTGTGATTGGAAACCGTGCCTCCGTTCACAACACGACAGACAATATCCATATCGTTTATCTTTTCAATCGTCATCTCGATCTTGCCGTCATCGATCAGAATGGTCATGCCCGGCTTAACGTCGCTTCTTAAATTTTTGTAGGTAATAGACGCCCGTTTTTTCGTGCCCATGACTTCTTCTGTAGTCAATATAAAGGTCTGCCCCGCCAAAAGCTCCGCCTTTCCGTTTTCAAAGTCCTTAAGCCTGATCTCCGGCCCCTTGGTATCCAGCAAAGTGGCCACGGGAAGCCCTAATTCATTGCTGACCTTTAAAACGCTTGTCAATTTTTTCTTCTGTTCCTCATGGGTGCCGTGGGAAAAATTAAATCTTGCCACATTCATTCCCGCAAGCATTAATTCCTTTAAAACCTCTTCGCTTTCCGAAGCCGGTCCTATGGTACAGATGATCTTTGTTTTCCTCATGTCTTTCCCTTTCTGTTTCTGTCATCTTTTAATATTATTTATTCTTATTTTTCATCTATGTTCATTTTTCCATTCTATGTTTTTGCACTTTATTTGGCTTCATCCTGTATACAAAATACTTTTTTATGCTCATAGTCTCGAAGCCCCTGAATGGACAGGCCCATCCCTGCCGCCTCTTCCAGATACGCGGGCAGTTCTTTACCGATCCTCTCTCCCGGCGTTATGACCGGAATCCCCGGCGGGTACAGATAGATAAATTCCCCGCTGACCTGTCCCGCGCTTTTTGAAATATCCACGGGCACCGTCGCCTTTGAGAATGCCTCTCTGATAGAATATACCGTTTCTGCTTTCCCGCAGCTTGTCTTCTTATCCTGTTCTAAAGCTTCCTCAAAGCCCCGCCGTCGTGATCCCTGCTGCCCTAACGCCTGCACATCGATTTCTAATAGCGCGCAGATCAGCCTCTCAAAGCCTTCATCCGTATCCATAATACTGGTCATGGCAATGACATAATCCATGGACGCCATTTCCATCTGCAGATGGTACTTCTCTCTTAAAATATTATAAAGCTCTTTTCCTGAAAAACCGCTTTTTCCCGTTCCGATCAGGATCTTGCCGGGATCCGCCTCTATCTTTATCCTTCCCCCGAAATTCTGATTTATCAGTGAAGGGGTAATGATCTTTAAACAGGCAAGCTCTTTTGTTCTTATATAAAAATCCTGAAGCCTTTTTTTATAATCCTTTAAAAGCCACTGTTCATTTTCCCTGCAGAAATGAATACAGGAGCTGATGCTCTCCATAAGGACATAGGACGGACTGCTGGACTGGAACATGGATAGATATGATCTGAGCCTCTCCCTGTCTATCAGCTTTCCCTGAACATGCAGGATTGCCGTCTGGGTCATGGCGGGAAGGGTCTTGTGAAGGCTTTGGATCACAATATCTGCTCCCTGACAGAGGGCGCCTTTAGGAAAATATCCGTCTCCCCCAAAAAGCCCCAGGTGAGCTCCGTGTGCCTCGTCTACAATGACAGGGATATTTTTTCCATGGGCCGTTTCACATATCTTTTGCACGTCGCTGACGATCCCTTCATAGGTAGGAGATGTCAGAAAAATACCGCTGTATGAAGCATTTCCGTTTACCGCTTTCAGTACGTCATCGGGATTGACCGCTCCCAAAAAAGAAACGTCCGGTATTTTCTCCGGATATAAATAATCCGCCTGTACGTTAGCAAAGTATAGTCCGCTATAAGCGGATTTATGCCCGTTTCTGCCCATCAGCAGCTTTTGGTCCGAATCAGCCGCAGCCGCCGCGATTGCCGCCATTACTCCGCAGCTGCTTCCGTTTATCAGAAAAAAGGATTCTTCCGAGCCAAAAGCCCCGGCTGCAAATTCCTGCTCTTCTTTCAGAATCCCTTCGGGATGATGAAGGTTGTCAAAACCGTCAATTTCCGTAATGTCTTCCAAACAGGGATCGTAGTCAAAGTACTCTCCCGCTCTTCTTTTGTGCCCCGGCATATGAAAAGGATAATAGTCGCTTTTTCCTAATTCTTTTAATGCATCTTTTAGTTTATCCACATAAATCCCCTTTCATAAAATGAAAGGTTTCCATTAAAGAGCAATACTTATCCGCCAGCGTTACGATCCACGCCTCACGGCACATGGGTATTTTTCTGATCGTCAGAGGCCACATATGCTTGGCTATGATTTCGTTTTCCAGCCTTCCGGTATTAAAATCCCTTCGGGCATTTTGGGCTGCCACCGCAGGGTGCGTGAATCCATGCATTTTGTAGAATTCCCGGATCTCTCTTATACCGACTCTTTTTTTGTGCCAGTCGTATAAAAAATAATCATGGAGCAGGGCGCCTCTTACCAGTTCCCTTTCGTGAAACCGGGCGGGCAGTATACGGCTCATCCGGATGCTGGTTTCCGCCACATTTAAACTGTGTCTCCATACCGAAAAATTCCCGTGCTGGACAAAGCCTTTGCTTTTTTTGTAATTTTCAGAATTTAAAATGTCTTTTCCGTATTTGTTTAATGTGTGGTAAATACCTTTTCTCATTTATTTCTACTCCTGAGAGATTGCGGGCAGGGGCAGGCAACAGACCGGCCGGGCAAAGCTCCGAAAAACCTTCGGTTTTCCGGAGTCGCTTCGCTCGTCAAATGCTCAAAGAAACTGTTGCTCAAGCAAGCTTGGCAACGGTTTCTTTGAGCATTTGACTCTGCCCTTTACGCACATTATATCACAAAAGGCTTGTCTGCCAAACAATTTTAGAAAAAATCCAAAATCTAAAAATTTTCTGATTTTTTTGTCATAAATCTTGCATATTGGGGAAAAGGATTTATACTTATTTAATAAAACGTTATTTGAACTGAAAGGGGTCGATAATGAATGAAGAAATTCAGAAATGTTTTTGGGGTAATGGTGTTAATTCTTTCCATGCTCTTTTTGCAGGGCTGTTCTTATTCAGAATTAACAACACCGGTAACCAGTCATGAAGTAACAGTAGAGGAAACCAACACAAACACCTGGGCGATGCGGGTAGAACTGAACGCCGACTTAACGCAAAACTACGCATGGTATATTTACGCCACCAAAGAAATTGATGAAGCTGAAAACAAGGTACATAAAGGCCTTCTAAATGATACCCTTACCAATAAATACAAATATATTGTCAGAGACGAAGGAGAGTTTGATTTTTATCTGATTCTGGTAAAAGATTCCAATCTGGAAACAGCCCGGATCTATCCCTACGAAATGAGTGTTACCGTTAAAGACGGCCTGACCTTTGAAGAAATGGCCGCTTACAACCTGAATACGGACAAAAAACTGATGAAAACGCTGAGTGAGACTCTGGATCTGACACAGGGACAACAGTAAGAACAGTATGAAAATATGAAAAGGATATCCCGGGAGTTGGGTATCCTTTTTATATTTTATACCTTTAAACTGATTCCAATCCGGTTTCCACCTGTTCTGATGTCATCAGAGTTTAGATTTTATCAGTCCTACTACAATATAGAATATACTTTTTTACCCGGCAGAATCTTTAGCCGGGTTATCCTGCTTTTAAAATCAGAAACATATAATCTATTTCCGTTTTCTTCTCCCCACAAAATCGCGCCATTCCCGTTAGTCTGAAATATAGCATGTTCCACACATTCGGATAACATCGCATCTATTTTATGGGTAGAGACCTTCTCCTCTTCAAGGGTTTTCATATTGATAACTGAAAATTCATAATAAAGAACCCATGTGGTGGAATCTCTGATATATTCATCAAGACATACGATTTTTCCATCCTCATCATAAAGACAAACACCGGATCCGTAATGGATAAACTGCCTTTCGCAGGCAAGCAGATCATATTGAAAGATATTGTTAAATTTATCTACCGTTACATATACCAGACGATTCTCATCAATCCACTCATAATCCAGTCCCTCTACTGCGATCGGCGACTGCTCATAATCTTTTAAGATACAACGTGCCATGCCCTCATCTAAATCCATAGTATAAGGGGAATTTTCCCAGATAAAGCTGACAGCATTTGTATTTTTTACGTATTTTACACTCTTGGGTCGGTCCTCAATCCTTCCTGTATACGCTGTTTCTCCGGCTTTTTTCATTCCTGTTTCCAGCTTTTCCGCCGTTATCAGCCAATGACACCCATCCTAAAAGACCTTCCAGAACAATCCTTTTGCCTTTCTCAGGATACATGACAAATTCATTTTCTTCCTGTAGTATTCATCCTACAGTATTCAGCCCGATGCTTTTTATACTGATGATCATTACGATCGTCAATACCAAAATGAATACAATACTGAACACCCGCCATGAAAACTTTTTACTTCTTATTTTCTTTTTATTACTTAAGGGGGCTTAAGATCTCAACGATTGTTTTCCCCGTTTCCCCTGGAAGGAAACCGTTCATGCCAAGGCACATGGAAACGAGCCCGGTAATCCTCCTGTGACCATCTTCCTGTCATGCTTTTCTCTGATCTGTGTTTACCCTGCCGGTACGTTCTCCGCTTCCGCGTTTTTTCTCTTCACTTTTTTCATCTTTTGTTTCCTCCCCTTCTCACAGCCTTTTTCATGACCTACACAAAAAACCGACAGCTTTTAAACTGTCGGTTTCTATTATAGCTTATCCGTTTTTTTCATGATTTCCGTATATGGGAGGTTTGATAAAGTTCTTGTTAAATTTTTATAGAATTTTTATTTATTTCTGTTTCAGAAAAAAGTTTGCAGATCCCCAAGACTTCGGGACAAAATCCCACGCCCTCCCTATACCTCAAACATCAACTCCCCATAAGTAGGAATCGGCCAAATCTCTTTATCCACGATCATTTCCAGTTCATCCGCCGGAGTTCTCAGCTCTTCCATGATCGTTTTTACCGTATCTTTATAGAAGAAAGCCTGTGCCTTGGCATCGGTCATCGCCCTGCCCTTCGCTTCCTCTTTCTCCAGTTTTATAAGAGCCTTCTGCATTACCGCAAGCTTTTTGGAAACAGTCTTTAATAACTCGGTCTGTACAGAAGCATCGCCTCCCGCCGCCTTTACGGAATTAACCGTATCCGCAAGAACCTTGCTGTATTTCACAACTGCGGGAATGATCTGCTTTCCTGCCATATCGATCATGGTCAACGCCTCAATATTAATGGTTTTCGCATATGTTTCGTAAATGATCTCTTCACGGGATTCCAGCTCCGCCTTTGTATAAATACCAAACTTCTCAAACAAAGCCACCGCTTTCTCAGAGGTCAGGGTATTTGCAGCCTCAATCATGGATTTGATATTGGGAAGCCCTCTCTTTTCCGCCTCCGTTACCCACTCGTCGGAATAACCGTTTCCGTTAAAGATAATTCTCTGGTGTTTGGACATATATTCCTTGATCAGGTCATGGACTGCCGTTTCAAAATTATCCGCTTTTTCTAAAACATCGGCAGCCTCGCAGAATGCCTCCGCAACAATTGCATTCAATGTGGTATTAGGACCTGCTATGGAATCTGCGGAACCTACCATACGGAATTCAAATTTATTCCCCGTAAAGGCAAAAGGCGATGTTCTGTTACGATCCGTGGCATCTTTTACCAGATCGGGAAGTGTGGAAACGCCGGTCTGCAGCTTGCCGCCCTCCAAACAGGATTCCGCATTGCCGGTCTCCACCAGCTGCTTTACAACATCCTCAAGCTGTTCTCCTAAGAACATGGAAATAATTGCCGGAGGGGCCTCATTAGCTCCCAGCCTGTGATCATTCCCCACATCTGCCGCCGACTGGCGAAGCAGATCCGCATGGGTGTCTACTGCCTTCATAATGCAGGCAAGCACCAGTAAAAACTGGATATTTTCATTGGGGGTCTCGCCGGGATCCAGCAGATTTACCCCGTTATCCGTTGTGATGGACCAGTTGTCATGCTTACCGGAACCGTTTACGCCCGCATAGGGTTTTTCATGGAGCAGACATCTCATTCCGTGTTTTACGGCAACCCTCTTCATGGTTTCCATGACGATCTGGTTGTGATCTACTGCGATATTTGCGGTTTCATAAATGGGAGCCAGCTCATGCTGCGCAGGAGCCACCTCGTTGTGCTGAGTTTTGGCAGTTACACCCAGCTTCCACAGCTCTGTATTCAGATCCTTCATATATGCGCCCACCCGCTCACGGATAACGCCGAAATAGTGATCTTCCATTTCCTGTCCCTTGGGAGCAGGCGCACCAAAGAGAGTACGTCCTGCAAACATCAGATCGGAACGCTGTTTATAATATTTTTCGTCTATCAGGAAGTATTCCTGCTCGGGACCTACGGATGCGGTAACCTTTGTAGCGCCTGTATTGCCAAATAATCTGACAATACGCAGAGCCTGTTTGGATACAGCCTCCATGGAGCGAAGCAGCGGCGTTTTTTTATCCAGCGACTCTCCCGTATAGGAGCAAAACGCCGTAGGGATACAGAGGATCGCACCGGTAGCCGCTTCCTTCAAAAAAGCGGGGGAAGTAATATCCCATGCTGTATAGCCTCTTGCCTCGAAGGTTGCACGAAGTCCGCCGGAAGGGAATGAGGAAGCATCGGGCTCGCCCTTGATCAATTCCTTACCGGAAAATTCCGTAATCATTTTACCGCTCTCATCAGGATGGGTTACAAAAGCATCATGCTTCTCAGCCGTAATGCCGGTCAGGGGCTGGAACCAATGGGTGTAATGGGTGGCTCCGTTTTCAACAGCCCAGTCCTTCATGGCTTTTGCAACTACATTAGCCGTTTCCATGGAGAGCTCTCCGCCCTGGTCCATAACCTTTTTAACCTCTTTAAAAGCGTCTTTCGGAAGGCGTTCTTTCATCTTTCCCAACGTAAATACGTTTTTTCCGAAAATCTCTTCTACATTTACCATTTCACTCATTTCCATTTCTCCTTTTCATGGTCTTTGTGGGGGGAAGGCATCCTGATAATCTGTCCCGCAGCAAAGGCTTCATACGTTCACACATCCATATAAACATATCTGTTTTCTTTATTGCCCACGGAAATAAAAAATGTTCCAAACCCTTTGTGTTTGGAACATCATTGTTCAAGATACCTTATATACGGCTTTGCCGTTTTTTATAAGATACTCTTATTTTCAAAAAAATGCAAGTCGAATTTTTGATTTTTTTACGATTTGTTCATTTTCTTAAAAGAGAAGTTACTTATCTGCAGGTTTGCTGTTCACATTGTACAATAGGTAAGGAAAGCGGTCAAGTCGGCGCTTTCTTTCTTAAAATATCATAAAGAGACGCCGGCGCATCCAGAGTTACCGCAAGCTTTTGCTGGGGGTGGGGCGCGCTTTCCATTTCCTCCCCGTCCTCATTGATAATCGCCAATACTTTTGTCTCTTTATTTGTCCCGTCCGGCTTCATGATCTCAATGATTTCTCCCAGAGAAAACTTATTCCGCTGCTCAATCCGGACGGTATTGCCTTCTGTCTCTCCTACTGTTCCAAGATAAATATATTCGTTAATGTAAGTATTATTGTCATAAATCTGGGTATTTTCATCCGGTTTTCCAAAATAGAAGCCCGTTGTAAACTGCCTGTAGGTACATTTGGAGATTTCCTCCCTGCACCAGGGCAGAATCTTTTCATAATCCTCCAAAGAAGAAACCGCCGCGTCAATAGCCTTCCGGTAAGTCCTCGCCACCGTGGCAACATAAAGGGCCGTCTTCATCCTGCCTTCGATTTTGAAGCTGTCGATGCCCGCATCTGTCATTTCCGGTATATGCTCAATCATGCAAAGGTCCTTGGAATTAAAGATATAGGTTCCTCTTTCATTTTCATAAACAGGCAGATATTCTCCCGGCCTTGTTTCCTCTACAATGGAATACTTCCAGCGGCAGGGATGGGTACAGGCCCCGTGATTGGCGTCCCGCCCGGTAAAATAACTACTCAAAAGGCATCTTCCCGAATAGGAAATACACATAGCACCGTGGATAAAGCTTTCGATTTCCATATCCGCCGGTATTTTCTCACGGATCTCCTTAATTTCCTTAAGGGACAACTCCCTTGCGCATACTACCCGTCTGATTCCCTGGTCGTACCAGAAACGAAAGGTCATATAATTGGTATTATTTGCCTGAGTGCTGATATGTATATCAATCTCCGGGCAGTTTTCCTTTGCCAGCATTACCATTCCCGGGTCGGCAACGATAATGGCGTCCGGCTTCAGCTTGGAAAGCTCCTTAAAATATGCTTCGGCCCCTTCAAGGTCATAATTGTGAGCAAGGATATTGGCCGTCACATGTACCTTTACTCCATGATCATGAGCAAAAGCAATCCCTTCCCTCATTTCATCGGGAGAAAAATTTTTGGCCTTGGCCCGCAGACCGAATGCCTCTCCGCCGATATAAACCGCATCCGCGCCAAATATGACCGCAGTCTTTAGCACCTCAAGGCTGCTTGCCGGAATCAGTAATTCAGGTTTTTTCATAACCCTTGCTCCTTTATTTCTTAACTGATAATGCCACTCCGTCTCCTAAAGTCAGAATGGCAGTTTCTAACTGTTCATGGTTTTTGAGAGTATAGAGATACTCCCGCATCCGCTTATGAATGGTCCTGTCCCTTCTGGTAACGGCGAAACGGGACTGGATAATATCCCCATCCTGAAGCACATTGTCGGAAAGCAGGACACCGCCCGTTTCAAGCAGCCTCAAGACCTCCGGAAGAAAATGGATATACTGCCCCTTCGCCGCATCCATAAAAACAAAGTCGAAAGGCCCCTCTAACCGCTTTAGAACATCCGCCGCATCCCCTTCTATGAGCGTGATCCTTTCATCGGTATCAAAGCGTTTAAAATTCTCCTTTGCCAAAGGAATCCTTTTTTCATACTTTTCTATTGTGGTAATATGCCCGTCTTTTGGCATAAACTCCCTCATAAATAACGCAGAAAAACCGATGGCGGTTCCTACTTCCAGGATCCGCTTCGGTTTGTTCATCACTAACAATGTGCGCATCAGGCTCTGCATCTCTTTTCTGATAATCGGAACCTGAGTCTTTTTGGAACAAGCCTCCAATTCATCCAGATAGGAAGGATTGCCGTTCTCCAGAGAATTAATATAAGCTGTAAAGCGTTCGTCCGTAATCATCAGCCTACTCCTCTTCCGTTTCCGAATTATCCCCTATAATCTCCAGCATTTCTTCCGCTTTCATGGAATTATTTAAGACATAAACACCCGGTTTTATGGAATTTTTGTATTCGGAAAACTGAATCTGTGTCCAAAAAAGCTTCCAATCCAATACAAGACCCGCCTCTTCAAAATCTTCTGCAATTTTTTTGCTGTCCATGGATTCCGTAATGGTAACCTCAATATCCCTTCCCGGCGACAATGCAGCCGGAATATCGGCAAAAACCCGGTATCCGAAATTATAAGCTCCTATGGCAGTCTTGTAAATGAAATACAAAACGCAGACCGTTACGGCCAGCCGGAAAGTCATATTCAGCAGGGCAAGCACTACTTTTTTTGCACTCATAGGCCTTTCTCCTCTTTTTCAGTCTCTATTCGTCCAGATAGTCAAAATCCTCTGCTAAAGCAATGGAAATTTTTTCGGTAATTTCTTGGCACATCCTGCAAAAAGCCAGCTCCGCCGCCAGAAAATCACTGACAACGGGATTCTTGCGGAAATCTTCATACTCTCTCTCAAAGCGGTCTATTTCATCGAACAAAGCGTCCGAATCCATTTCGTTTTGAAGCCTGTAATTTTTCTTCCGGTAATCGTCAATCCTCTGCTTCAATCCAGGATATTGTTTTACCTGTTCCTTTTGCATGAAGTACTCCTGACAAACCTTGGTCTGCCTGATCTTTTCCACAAAGTTTTCTGTTTCCCGTTCAAAATCAATCATTCGTTCTCCCCTGTTCGCCGTCCCGCTAAATCATCATACTTCCATAATAATCGGCAGTATCATGGGACGTCTTTTTGTTTTTTTCCAAAAATAATCGCTTAAGGTATCTCTGATCGTAGTTTTGATTTTCCCCCAATCGGAAATATTCCTTTCCTGAAATCTGTCCATCAAATCCATAACCAGACTTCTCGCCTCATCTAAGAGTTCATCGGATTCCCTGACATAGACAAAGCCCCTGGAAACAATATCCGGTCCGGAAACCAGATAGTTACTTACGGAATCCAACGCCATTACCACAATTAAAATGCCGTCTTCCGCAAGGTGCTGTCTGTCTCTTATGACAATATTTCCCACATCGCCCACACCCAGGCCGTCCACATATACGGAACCTGCCGGAACCTTGCCCGTAACCTGAGCGCTTTCTTCATCCAGCTCCAAAACATCTCCCGAGCTTAAGATAAAAATATTCTCACTGCTGTATCCAAGCTCTTTGACTAACGAAGCCTGGGCCTTCAAATGGCGGTACTCTCCATGGACCGGAACGGCATATTTGGGTCTTACCAACGTATAGAGCAGCTTGATTTCCTCACGGCAGGCATGTCCCGAAACATGGGCGTCCTGAAAAATAACATCCGCTCCCTTTGCATAAAGCTCATTGATTACCTTTGACACAGCCTTTTCATTTCCCGGAATAGGGTGGGATGAAAAGATAACCGTATCCTGGGGACCGATGCTGACCTTGCGGTGCATCCCGCCCGCCATTCTGCTTAGAGCCGCCATGCTTTCTCCCTGGCTTCCGGTGGTTATAATAACCGTTCTGTCATCAGGATAGTTCTTAATCTGCTCAATATCGATCAACGTGTTTTCGGGAATATTCAGGTAGCCTAAATTCATTGCCGTGTCAATGATGCTTACCATGCTTCTTCCTTCCACCACTACTTTTCTTCCAAACTTGTATGCGGAATTGATGATCTGCTGCACCCTGTCCACATTAGAAGCGAAGGTAGCAACAATGATTCTCGTACTGGTATGCTCCGAAAAAATACTGTCAAAGGTCTTTCCCACGGTCTTTTCCGACTGGGTAAATCCCTCCCTTTCCGCATTGGTACTGTCGCACATCAGGGCCAGTACACCCTTTTTGCCGATTTCCCCAAAACGCTGTAGATCAATGGCGTCCCCGAAAACAGGGGTATAGTCCACCTTAAAGTCTCCCGTATGGACAACCGTTCCCGCAGGAGAATAAATCGCCAGTGCCGCCGCATCCACAATGCTGTGGTTGGTTTTGATAAATTCTATGCGAAGATTGCCGAAATTGATATTCTGGCCGAATTTTACTACTTTTCTTTTAACGGCTCTCTCCAGTCCGTGTTCCTTTAACTTATTTTCTATAATTCCCATGGTAAGCTTTGTAGCGTACACAGGAATAGGCAGATCCTTTAGTACATAGGGCAGCGCCCCGATATGGTCCTCATGCCCGTGGGTAATCATGAAGCCCTTTATTTTGTCCTGATTTTCCTTTAAATAGGTCACGTCGGGAATAACCAAATCAATTCCCAGCATATCATCCTCGGGAAATGACAGTCCGCAGTCCACAACAACAATACAGTCTTCGTATTCAAAGGCCGTAATGTTCATACCGATTTGTTCCAAGCCCCCTAAAGGGATGATTTTTAACTTGGAACTAGGATTTTTTTCTTTTTTCAATTAATTTTCCTCCACATTCTTTGCAGTATCCGTAGAGTTTTACCTGATGATCCATAACATAAAAACCGGTTTTATCCAAAATTTTCTTCTCCAGCTCTTCCAGCAAATCATCCTGAAAAGAAAAAATGCTTCCGCAATTTGTACAAATAAGGTGGTGATGGTGATGTCCCGATTCGCTCTCATTTTCCTTTCCGATCTCATAGCGGGCGAATCCATCATCCAGACTCAGCTTATCCACCAGGTGCAGCTCAACTAATATCTGTATTGTTCTATAAACAGTAGCCAACCCCATTTCAGGGTACTCTGCTTTTACCAAATCATAAATTTCCTCTGCCGTAAAATGCTTATCGGGGCAGGCAGAAAGAATTCCCAATACCAAAACTCTCTGTTTTGTTACTTTAACCCCTTTTTCCCTTAATATTTTTTCGCATTGTTCCTTATTGATTGTCATTGGTTCCCCCATATACCGGCCTTATGACTCTCCGTTTTCCGCCACAAATGCCACATCCTCCAGCATATCTTCAAAAATGGCGGCAACGGCATTCAGTTCCTTATCATCGGATACGATCTCATAGACGCTTTCCGCAGCTCCGTCCTTTGCCAAATCCTTTAAAATCAAGGCCTCTGCATCTCCGTCTTCCTGATCCGTAACGAGAAGATAATCAGTCCCTCCCAATCGGGTCTGCTCCAAAACATAAAATTCTACCGCTTCTTCTCCTTCCGGCACAAAACTAATCTTTACCACTATACTCTCTCCCTGCTGTCATGTAAATAGTCCAAATATCCCTGCAAAATAAAGGATGCTGCAATGGCATCCACATATTCCCTGCGATTCTCTCTTCGTACACCGGCTTCCATCATTACTCTGTCGGCTGCAACAGTCGTCAGCCTTTCATCCCATAAAACAGGCTCTATTCCCGTTCTGCGAAAAAGCATTTCCGCAAACTCCCTGGTTTTTTCAGCTCGTTCCCCTTCTGTGGCATTCATATTGCGGGGCAGCCCCAGCACAATCCTGTCCACTTCATATTCTTCTATCAGTTCTTCAATTCTGGCAAGAGTCTGGCGCAGCTTATTCTCCGACTTCCGTCTGATGATTTCCACACTCTGAGCCGTTACAAACAGCGGGTCACTGACAGCCACCCCTACTGTTTTTGAACCGAAATCAAGTCCCATAATCCGCATTTGTTCCCTCATTACTGCCACTTATTTGTCCTGATATATTCTTTGAGCATTTCTTCCACAAGCTCGTCCCGCTCAACCTTCATGATCAGGCTCCTGGCATTTTTGTGACTGGTAATATAAGTCGGATCCCCAGACATAATGTAACCCACGATCTGGTTTACCGGATTATAGCCCTTTTCCGTTAACGCTTCATAAACGGCCGATAAAACAATCTTTACCCCGTTATCCGGCTCTGTTACTTTAAAATATTGTGTGTTACCTAAATCTTGCATTTCATCACGCCCCTAATCCATAGATATTGTTATTTTACCCCAAACCTATAAAAAATACAATGAAAATCGCCAAATATTACCGTAATTTCCAGAATTACCAATATTCTAAAACTGGAAATACAGGAAAGCTCCCGCCGCAAAATCCGGTCCGTAGACCCCGAATACCAGAATTCCAAAAAGTCCCGCCATAAAGATCAGATAGCGGAACAACAGATTCTGTTCCAGAAATTTCCTATAGAAATTCCCCTTTTCCCGCAGGCTGTCCACAATAAGCCACAACACCATGGAAACGCACAACAGCATCCAGTCGTACCCGTCGAAGCCCATGGTCAGCAGAGAACGGTCGATCAGGCTTTCAAGCTTGAAAGAAAGAAAAATCTTCTGTAAAATACCAAAACCCGTCCTTAAGGAATCCGCCCGGAAAAACAGCCATGCGAGATCCACAGCCGCAAAGGTAAACAGAGCCTGCCACAATCGGTAGCTGAAGCACTCCGTTCTGACGCCCAGTTTCCTTTTAAAAGACTCCCTGGCCTTTTTGGTCATATCTCCCACAACCATATATAAACCGTTGAGGCCGCCCCAGACCACAAAGCACAATCCTGCGCCATGCCAGAGTCCGCTGAATATAAAAGTAATCATGACATTTAAATATTTCCGCCATTTCCCCTTCCGGTTTCCTCCCAGGGGAATGTAAAGATAATCCACAAACCACCGGTTTAAGGATATATGCCATCTTTTGAAGAATTCGCTGACCGAGCGGGCAAAATAAGGAGCTTTAAAGTTCTGCATCACATCAATGCCCAGCATTTTCGCCGCTCCCATGGCAATTTCCGAGTATCCCGCAAAATCCGCGCAAAGCTGAAAAGCAAACAAAACAGTAGCAATGAGAAGATGGACCCCCGAATACGCCTGATACTCCCCGTAAACCCTGTCCACAAAAATCCGCAGACGTTCTGCAATAACCAGTTTCAGAAAATATCCCCAGAGCATCCTGCAGGCACCCTGCCTGATGTTTTCAAAAGAATAAATAACACCCGCTTTTATTTGTGGAAGTATCTGTCCAGCCCGTTCAATAGGCCCTGACAGAACATAGGGAAAGAAGGTTACAAACAACCCATAATCTATGAAGTTTCTTTCCGCCTTGATCTTCCCCCTGTAAACATCCATCAAATAACCGATGGTAGAAAATGTATAAAAGGAGATTCCGATTGGCAGAAACGTACTGAACCGGGGCGTTTCTCCCGAGATTCCCAGAACTCCCAGGAAACGTGACAGCAAGGAATAAGCAAAGGGCAGGTATTTCATGGCAAACAAAAGCCCCAAACCCCAAACTACCCAGATTAATAAAGCGATTCTCTTTTTGTCGGGATATTTTTCGCAGGCAAGCGCACAAAAATAACTGACCGTAACCGACAAAAGTAGAAAAGGCAGGTACTGAATCCCTCCGCTTGCGTAAAACAACAGGCTCGCTATAAGCAGCCAGATATTTTGAACCCTTTTGGGCACTAAAAAGCAGATAACGAGAACCACCGGAAGAAATAATAAAAAGTCAGGGGAATAAAAAATCATTCTTCTCTCCCCCTTTCCCTCTGATGAGCATGATATGCCTCGCTTTTCTGCTGCCAGAAATCGAAGCCCGTTTCATTTCTGTGGTCTTTTAGGCTTCCTCCCGTCTGCGCCAGATCATACTCCTTTAAAAATTCCAGAAAATGCGTCGTAATTTTCTCCGCGCCCCGGGAATTTAAGTGGGTTCTGTCCCGAAAATCTTCCCTGTAGGAAAAATCCGTTTCCCGGTACAGCTCCATATAATTCACAAAGGGAATCCCTTCTTTTTCCAGAATATCTCCCAGCTCGTTGAATCTTCCCATCTGTTCTTTTGATGCATTGACCGGCGTTTTTATGAAAATCAGCGGAATTTCCTCTTTCCTGCACAATTCTATGATTCGTTCCAGATATTCCAGGTCAACAGCCTCCAAGGGCGCCCGTTCTTCCCTTCCTAAGCTGTAGGGTTCTTCAAAGGAAACATTTTCCTCCGTTTCATCCTCTCCACAGCAAAAGCCCAGAAAAATACCGGGATTATCGGGCTGCATTTCCAACGCCCTCTTCCATCTGGAATGAAATCGCAGAAAAGGAATGTAGTAGTAAATCCGTTCCCTGAACGGGATATATTTCTCAATCAGCTCCGCTTTGCCCATTGAAAAAGGAAGGGAACCCATATTCATATTAAAATGATCTTCATTGTTGATCAGACCGTACTGCTCCTTCTCGTCCATGACAGAATAAGCGTCCATGATCACATAACGGGGGCTCTGGGTCTTTAAAGCCTCTTTCAAATATAAATAACTAAAGGGCAGGGTCTGAGCCCTGGTGGCAAGATTATAAGCGGTAATACCTTCCTGCTCCCAGAAGATGACCGGATTCATCCCGCACATCACATGGCTGGAGCCTACAATCAAAACATCTACGGAATTTTCCGGCAGGCTCTGGAAAGTTTTTACCCGCTCATCTCCCGAGCAGATAGAGCCGTCCTTAAAGCAGAGCCACTTATTAAGCAATATGACACCGCCAAATAAGAACGCCGCAAATAAAATAACGTATATTATCTTTTTTAGAACTACAACCTTCCCCATAAGAATTTCTTTCTTGCTCCTGATTTTTGTTTTCTGTTTTATCCTGCTTTTGCTTCTTGTTTTATCTACTTTGTTTTTTTGCCTACGCTTATTTCTTCGTTTATTTTATTACTGCTTTATTCCGTATCCTTACAATTTTACTCCATAAGAAGCATTTCATCATTAAGCATACCGATTATTTTTCCCTGTATCAGCCGGCCGGACAGGTCATCAAGCGTTTCCTTTGCCACCTTCACATATCGCTTCGTATGCCCAATCTGGTAAAATTTCCCTTCTATTTCCTTCATTTCTTCAAAGAGGACTGTTTCTTCCTGTCCCACAAACTGTTTTCTATATTCCTTGGACTGCTCTTTTTCCAGCGCTAACAGGCGGCGGCTTCTGTTTTTCTTAACTTCTCCCTCTACCTGCTCCTTCATTCCCGCCGCCACGGTTCCTTTTCTTGCGGAATAAGGAAATATATGCATTTCAAAAAAGTCGGTTTCTCTTAAAAACGCTTCGGTCCTTTCAAACTCCCGGTCGGTTTCCCCCGGAAATCCTACAATAACATCCGTTGTGATTGCCGGATTGGTAAAATACTTTCTGAGCCTGTCCACACCTTCCTTATATTCCGCCGCAGTATAGCGCCGATTCATCCGTTTTAGGGTTTCATCACAGCCGCTTTGCAGGGACAAATGGAAATGAGGACATATTTCATCTATCTTTCCCAAGGCACTTGCAAACTCCTCCGTAACAATTCTTGGTTCCAAAGACCCCAGTCTGATGCGTTTGACTCCTCCTATTTCCCGAATCTGCAAAATTAAATCCAATAGAGTAATTTTATCCTCAAAGTCCACACCATAGGAACTGATATGTATTCCTGTCAGTACAAATTCGCAATATCCTTTATCCGCCAGGCCTCTGATCTCCTCACATATATCTTCCGGCAGCCGGGAGCGCACCCTTCCCCTGGCAAAGGGAATAATGCAATAAGAACAAAACTGGTTGCAGCCGTCCTGAATCTTAATATAAGCCCTGGTATGTTCTCCTGTCTGCTCCAGCTTCATCTCTTCATATTCATGAGTATGATTAATGTCTATAATATTTCTCTCTGTTTCATGTGCCGTACCCGATACATGATCCGCTTTCGCTTCATCTATTGTACCCATTGCATAAGCCGCTTTCGCTTCATCTATTGCGCCCATTGCATAAGCCGCTTTCGTTTCATCTATTGCGCCCATTGCATAAGCCGCTTTCGTTTCATCTATTGCGCCCGTTACATGATCCTGTGTTCCATCCGTCGTCTCTACTATATAGTTTGTCCCGGCTTCACGGGCAGCTTTTACCGGCAGATGTTTTTGCAGATAGGCCTCTACAATCTCCACCGTATCCTTTTTCTTATTATTTCCGATGGCAATATCAATGTCAGAATCCTGCAGGGCATCTTCTTTTCCCGTCTGCACATAGCATCCCAGCGCTACAACCAATGCCCGGGGGTTTTGTTTCTTCGCCCTTCGAATCATCTGCCTGCTTTTTCTGTCCGCAATATTAGTTACCGTGCACGTGTTTATGACATAAATATCCGCAATTTGATCAAATGGTACAATGATATAACCTCTTTTCACGAAATTTTGTTGCACAACGTCCAGTTCATATGAATTAACCTTGCATCCAAGGTTATGGAATGCCACATTTTTCACTTGTTTTCTCCCAACTTTTTGTAACCTTTTCGTATTGACTTTTCCAGTTTCACCCATTAGTATAGGGGATGAAGGTATTAATTGAAAAGGAGGATTTAAAAATGAAAACCGTACAGATTTCATTAAATTCAATCGACAAAGTAAAATCATTTGTAAATGATATTACTAGATTTGATTATGATTTTGATTTAGTTTCCGGAAGGTATGTAATCGACGCTAAATCCATTATGGGAATTTTCAGTCTGGACTTATCCAAACCCATTGATTTGAATATCCATGCAGAGGAAAGCATCGATGATGTTTTAGCTGTTTTAAAACCTTACTTAATCTAATGGAAACGGTTAAACCGTAGTCAGATTTGTCATCTGCGAGACAGCAGATGACAATTGTCAAAAAGAAAACAATTCAGTCGGCAGCAATTGCCGGCTGATTTTTATTTTCATGACCCTTATGAGCGAAGGCAGCTCCCTCAAATGCAAACGCTCACAATCTCTCCTTTTCAACCGCACTACTCTATCTCAACGATTTCCCTTGACGAAAGAGCCGTTTCAATCATTTCATCTATTTTATCAAAAACATTCTGCTCATGAGCCCTGATGACTTTTAAATTAGGCTTCGTAACCGGATGCTTTGCCACAAATATGGTGCAACAGTCTTCAAAGGGCTGGATAGAGGTCTCATAGGTATTGATTTTTTCCGAAATATCCACGATATCCTGTTTATCAAAGGCAATCAAAGGCCGGTATACCGGCATGGTACACACTTCGTTGGTAGCCGCTAATGCCTGCATGGTCTGGGAAGCAACCTGTCCAATGCTTTCTCCCGTTACCAGTCCAAGACAGCCTGATTCTCCCGCAATCATTTCCGCAATCCGCATCATATAGCGACGCATGATAATGGTAAGCTCATCATGAGGGCATTTTTCATAAATATAGAGCTGGATTTCCGTAAAATTAATGACATGAAGCTTCATGGGCCCCGCATAAGCCGCCACATATTTTGCCAGATCCACTACCTTCTGCTTTGCCCGCTCGCTGGTATAAGGAGGCGCATGGAAATAAACCGCTTCCAAGGTTACCCCCCGTTTACTTATCATATATCCCGCAACGGGGGAATCGATGCCGCCGGATAAAAGCAGCATCGCCTTTCCGCCTGTTCCCACAGGCATTCCTCCCGGTCCGGGAATAATTTCCGAATAAATATAGATCTTTTCCCTGATTTCCACATTCAACTCAATCTCCGGCTTGTGGACATCCACCTTCATATCGGGAAACGCATCTAAAATAATGCCTCCCAGGTCCGCATTGATTTCCATAGAGGATTTGGGATAATTTTTTCTCGCCCTTCTGGCACAGACCTTGAAGGTCTTATTCTTGTGGGGATAAACGTCATCTATAAATTTTATGATATCCTCTCCCAGCTTTTCAAAGCCCTCATCCTCCACATATACAACAGGACAGATGCCGGAAATACCAAACACCTTTCCCAATGCACCCACAGTCTCGTCAAAATCAAATTCCGAAACTCCGTCCACATAAATCCTTCCCTGGGTTCTTCTGACCGCAAACTCTCCGTCTACTTTGGAAAGGGCAAATTCTATCTGCTTAACAAGCGCCTCTTCAAAAATATATCTGTTCTTACCTTTTACGCCGATTTCAGCGTACTTAATCAAAAATGCCGTAAACATATTGTTCTCCTTTTGTTATTTAACAGCTTCCATCCATAAAAAAGCCGTCTTTCTTCCTAGCGTCTCGTATATCTGCGCAGCATGGGCACAAGCTCGTCAAGACATTCCAACGTATAATCCAGTTCTTCTTTTGTGGTAAACACGCTGAAGCTGAAACGCAGCGTCGAATCCATCAGCTGCTTTTCAATCCCCATGGATTCCAGTGTGGCGCTTATGGTGTGCTTATGGGAAGAGCATGCGCTTCCCGAAGATACGTAAACTCCCTTTTCCTCTAAGGCATGAAGAAGCACCTCGCTCCTGATACCCGCAATGGATGCGCTGACAATATGGGGCGCTCCCGTTTCATCCTGGGGTCCGTTTATATAAATATGGGGCATGAGGCTTATTTCCCTGACGAAATATTCCTTTAACCGGTACAGCCTTTCCGTATCTTCCGCCAAATCCCTGTAAATTAACTCTGCGGCTTTTCCGATGCCTGCAACACCCGGCACGTTTTCCGTACCCGAGCGGAAATTTCTCTGCTGTCCGCCGCCGAAAATAATAGGTTTTATCTTGGTTCTCTCGTCAATATACAAAAATCCCACGCCCTTGGGTCCATGGATTTTGTGTCCGCTGACAGATACCATATCAATATTCCACTTTTTGGGGAAAAGCTTTAATTTGCCAAAGCCCTGAACCGCATCTACATGGAATAAGGTCCGGGGATTGATTCTTTTAATCAGCGCACCGGCTTCCTCAATGGGCTGAATAGCTCCCACTTCATTATTGACATACATAATGGAAACCAACAGGGTATCCCTCCGGATTGCCCTTTCCAGATCCTTCAGACGGATTCGTCCTGTTCTGTCTACGGGAAGATACGTGATTTCAAAGCCCTGCTCTTTTAAATACTCCATTGTCTGCAAAACGGCAGGATGCTCGATTTTTGTAGTAATCAGATGCTTGCCGGCGCGGTAGTTGGCATATGCCGTTCCTATAAGCGCCCAGTTATCCGCCTCCGTTCCGCCCGAGGTAAAGAAAATCTCCTTTTCCTGGACCTTCATAATATTCGCAATGGTTTTCTTACTGTACTTTATATATTTCTCGGCTTCCACACCCTTTAAATGCATACTGGATGGGTTTCCGTAATCTTCTGTCATAATATCCGCAACCAGACGGGCAACCTCAGGGTAGGCTTTCGTCGTTGCGGAATTGTCTAAATATACTTCCATGATTAACTCCCTTCATAGGTTCCAACGCAATATTATTCTACTTTTATCATATGAAATTCGTGGTTCCCATGACACTGTCTATTTTTGACAAACCCGTTTTTTCTTTAATAGTTTTGGCATATTTTCGAAATTTGTTGCATATATTTTATTTTTCCAGCTGATACATCAGAATAGACAACAGCGCCATACCCGCCGTTTCCGTCCTGAGAATCCGCTTTCCAAGGGTAACCGGACAAAACCCTTCTTCTTTTGCAAGCGCAACCTCTTTTGTGTCAAAGCCGCCTTCCGGCCCGATAAAAACAGCTACCTTCTGCCCCGGCCTGATGCTATTTATCAGCTCCCTGGTTTTCTCCATTCCCTCCGCCAGCTCATAGGGAAGTATTTTTATTTCCGCAGAGGAAGCGTAATCTAATGCTTCCTTAAAATTTACTACCTCATGCACCAAAGGCACCTTACCCCGTTTGCTCTGCTTTGCCGCAGCCTCGGCAATCATCTGCCAGCGTTTTACTTTGGATGCAGCCTTTTTGCTATCCAGCTTTACCACACTGCGCACCATGGCCACGGGAATAATTTCACAGGCCCCCAGCTCCACTGCTTTCTGAACGATCAGTTCCATTTTATCCCCCTTGGGAAGTCCCTGGAACAGATAAACCCGGCAAGGCAGCTCAACGGCGTCTTCCTTAACAAAGCGGAGTTCACATTCTATTTCATCCTCCAAAAAAGAAACGATACCTACGCGGTATTCCTTTCCGTCTGCTCCGTTGGACAGGGCAAGTTCATCCCCCTGCTTCATGCGGAGCACATTTTTAATATGATTCACATCATTTCCCCGGATAATGGCGCGATTCCCCTGAATCTGCTCCGGTTCCACAAAAAACTGGTACATGTTTTCCTCTTTCTCTTGTCTTACTCCCGGGATAACCGTGGTCACAACCGATATCCCCAACCCTGCTGCCCTCTGTTATCATCTGTGCAGCAGCCTGCTATCCTCAGGGCATACGGGCGGTAACGCTGACCCATTCGTTCTGTTTTGTTACCTCCAATACCTCCATGCCTGCCGCCTTAACCGCATCTGTGACCAGCTGCTCTTTTTCCGCAATGATTCCGGAGGTAATGTAAATGCCGCCTTTTTTCAGATGTTGTTTAATAACCGGCGTCAGAGGCAGGAGCACCTCCGCCAGAATATTTGCCACTACAATGTCATATTTTTCATAGCCGGCCCGGTCCTGAATTTCTTTATCCGTAATAATATTGCCGATCATCATCCGAAAGGCTTCGGGAGATACTTTGTTCATTTCCATGTTTTCACGGACAGCTTCCAGCGCACAGGGATCCAAGTCCGTTCCTGCCGCTTCCTTTATGCCGTACATCAAAGCCACTATGGCCAAAATGCCGCTTCCCGTTCCCACATCTAAAAGCACCGTATCCGGCGTTATATATTTTTTCAACTGTCTGATGCAAAGCTGGGTAGTCTCATGCATTCCGGTTCCGAAAGCCGTTCCCGGGTCAATATGCAAAACCTTCTTATCCCGGTCCTCGGGCTTTACTTCTTCCCAGGAAGGCGTAACCAGCAAATCGTCAATGTAAAACTGATGAAAGAATTCCTTCCAGTTGTTCATCCAGTCTTTATCCTCTGTTTCGGAAACCACAATACTGCCTTCTCCGATATCCATGTACTGACGGATTGCCTCAAGCTTTTCCTCTACGGCCTTTATCAAGGCTTCCATGTCCACGGGTTGTCCGCTGCTTACGCAGAAATAGGAGTTGTCGACTCCGTCGCCCAGGCCGGCGCCAAGTTTCCCTCTTGCTGCGCCTTCCGTCGTTTCTTTCGACTTTTCTCCGAGTTCAGGCTTCTCTCCTGATTCTGACTTCCCACCTGCTGCAGAATCCACTTCGCCGCTGACTTCATCGGGCACCTCAACAAAAAAGCTGAGATACGCAATACCGTCGTCCTCCGGCCCGTCGGGAAGAATGTCCACAAACATCTGCTCCTTCTCCCATGCGCTCAAAGGCACATGATCCTCTATCATGGCGCCTTCCAGCCCGATATCATACAGGTCGGAGATAATAATGTCTTCCGCCTCTGTTACTGTTTTAATTGTCAGTTTTTTCCACTTCATAAGGCTCCCTATAAAAGTCCGGATAAACCGGTCTGTTTCTTCTATCTTCTTTTATCTTCTTTTATCACATTTTCAACTCTTTATCATGACTTTACTCTTATCCCATATCATAACGCCCCGCCGCATCATAAATCCAAGACATTCTACTTCATTCGCAGGGCAACCGACATTTCATGTGCCGCCAGTCCTTCCGTATGGGCCATGGTCATGCAGGTTTCCGACAGATTTTTTAAGCCTTCCTTTGTGATATATTGTACAAAAGAGGTCTTTAAGAAAGTGCCGACCCATACGCCATTGGAAAATCTGGCGTTCTTCATGGTGGGCAGGGTATGGTTGGTGCCGGAGCAGTAGTCTCCCAATGCCACAGGCGCATCCTCCCCGATAAAGAGAGAACCGAACTGATACAGTTTTTGGCTGTATTCTTTAGGATCCTTCGTATGTACTTCCAAATGTTCAGGCGCCGCTTCATTGGCAATCCGCGCCATTTCTTCCATATCCTCCGCAATGATAATGGTGCCGTTATCCTCAAAGCTCTGCATTGCCGCTTCTCCTGTAGACAGCTTGCCGGCAAGCTCTTCCATAGCCTTTAGAATCTCCGGGACCTTGCTCTCATCCGTAGTGACCAGAATGGATTTGGCAAAAGCATCATGCTCGCTCTGGGCCAACAGATCAATGGCAATATATTCCGGGTTTGCCGTTTCATCAGCCACAATCAGCACTTCACTGGGGCCCGCAAGAGAATCAATTCCTACCGTTCCCATTACCTGACGCTTTGCTTCCGTTACATAACGGTTTCCGGGTCCGGCGATCAAATCAACCCCGGCAATGGATTTTGTTCCGTATGCCAGCGCCGCAACAGCCTGAGCGCCGCCCACTGTATAGATTTCATCCGCTCCCGCTATATCCATAGCCACTAAGGTTGCAGGATGAATGGTTCCGAATTGTTTATTTGCAGGGGAGCATGCAGCCACCCGTTTTACGCCCGCTATCTTTGCCGGAATCGTCAGCATCAATGCCGTGCTGGGCAGAGGAAACCTGCCTCCCGGCACATAAAGTCCCGCTCCGTCAACAGGAATCAGCCGGTGTCCCAGCTCCACGCCCGCCACCGGACTCTCTATATCCAAAGGTTTGATACACTCAAGCTGTGCCTTGGCATAAAAGGAAATCTGTTCCGCCGCCTTTTTAAAGCTCTCCACAACCTTGGGATCAACCTGTTCATATGCTTTATCAATATCCGCTTTCGTTACCCGGATATCCTTTAACTCTGCATGATCAAACTTCTTTGCAAAATCCCTTAAAGCCTCGTCCCCACGCTGACGGACTTCACATATAATATCCGCAACCGCCTTTGTAGCCTGTGCATCCCGCACTTCCTTGGCCTCTTTTGCCGTTTTATAGTATCTCATGGCTTTCTTCTCCTAAATCTATAGCTATTTAAGCAATTATCTGCTATGGCTATTGTATCAGCAGATGAAAGGATAGTCAAAATTTTTCTTCAAATGCCGGCAGAAAACAAGCAGTTGTCACTTTACGCCATTTTAACAACAAGCGTTATATAAAAGCTTTCATTACGAATATCTGCATATACCTCTCCATTCATAAGCCCCATCAGTCTTTTGCATATGAAAAGCCCAAGCCCGTTGCCCTGCACCCTGTCCGCATTATTTCCACGATGAAAGCTCTCGAATATCTGAGGCAACTCTTTCGCTTCAAGCGTACAGCCTGTATTTGATACCGTGATAAGCTCACATCCGTCCATTTTATCAAAGCTAATCTCAATTCGTCTGCCGTTACCGTATTTGATCGCATTTTCCATCAGATTTTGCAGACACTCTGCCAGGCGGTCGGGGTCGCAGGAAAGAATGCAGTCATCATATTTCCAAATCGCAAACTCCGTTCCCGACATGGCAAGCCGGGGAGCATATCTCGCCTCTATTCTTGTGATGATATCGCTTAAAAAAGCCTCTCCCTGTGTGACCTCAAAGCTCATAAAGTCCTCGCTTGCCGCCTTTGTGATCTCGCTGACAAAACGCTCTATCTCATCTGCACGGATATTGATGCTCTCAGCGGCAGCACGTCGTTTTCCCTCGTCCTTGTATAATCCCTTGGCAAGCGCCTTCGCATTGAGCTTGATCGCCGACAAAGGCGTTTTAATGTCGTGGGAAAGGGAGAGCAGCAACAGTTTTTTGTCCCTCTGCATCGTGATTTCTTTTTTGCGGCTGTCCTCGATACTCTCACGAAGAAGATTCACACCCCATGTGAATTTACCGAAGAAACGGCTTTTTTCTTCGGGTATCGCAACAGCAAGATTGCCCCTTGCAAGCTCCTGTGGAACATGGTTCAACCTGCCGAACGGCACGATGATATGCCCCCGGATATAACACAAAAGACCAATCATCAGCACAAACAGCGCACCCAATGCACAGTTAACCGCCGCAATACTGTACTGTCCGTTTCCGACAGTATACTCAACACGGTAAAGCGTTCCGCCCGCTTCTATGATCAGATAATGCTCATCGGAGGCGAACAGTTCGCCGTCATCAGCCCCCGACACCCCCGTAATATGGGGATATTTTTCAAGCTCATAATTGCCTGTTTCCGCTATCTCATCTGCAAGCCGCTTGGCTTCAACACGATAAATGCCTTCATTTCTGTCTTTTACTCCCACAAGAAACAGATCCAATACCGCCGTCAGCAGAAGAAATACAATTATCACTGCAATACACAATCTTTTGAAAGCCTTCATACAAACTTATACCCCACACCCCAGACAGTAAGCAAACGCTTTGCATTTTTCGGATCATCACCGAGCTTCTGCCGAAGGCGGTTGATATGCACATGGAGCGTCTGCAGTTCCGAATCGCTGTCACTGCCCCAGACAGTGCCAAACAGGTACTCTTTTTTCAGAGCTTTACCCTGATTCTCAAGTAAAAGCGCCAACAGGTCAAATTCCTTTGCAGGCAGTTCTACGGGTTTGCCGTCGATGACTGCTGTTTTATCTACAAGATTGAGTGTCACACCGTCCGCCGACAATGTATCACGCTGATACCGCCGTTTGAATATCCCTTTGATCTTAGCCATAAGAATATCAATGTCATAGGGCTTTTCTATATAATCATCAGCACCGAGGTCAAAGCCGTTCAGCTTATCCTCCTTACCCGTCCTTGAACTTACAATCAGTATAGGAGTATCCGCATTTTCCCGTAGCTTGGAGCAGACCGCAAAGCCATTCTCATCGGGAAGATTGATGTCAAGCACCACAAGTCTTGCGCCATATCGTTCAAAAAGCTGTATGGCACGCTCTCCGCCAGCCACGCTTGACACAGTATAGCCCTCGTCACGCAGGAAGTCCGTCAACAAGTCAGCCAGTTCCTTATCGTCTTCTACTATCAGAATATCGGTCATAAGATTACCTCCTACATGTCTTGTACCATATCAGAATAGATATGGCAAGTATTACCAGCCCTGTTCCATAAGCCAGTTGTTCAGTTCTCTTTCACGGTCGCGAAGCTCCTTGTTGCCGCCGTCAAAATGTCCCATTTCTTTTTCGCCGACGATACTGCCGTCCACAATGTAAAGCACCCTGCTGCACTTGGCGGCAACCTTTACATCGTGTGTCACGCACATGATCGTCGTACCGTCACGGTTTAAGGATAGCAGCTCGTTCATGACCTCATCAGAGCTTGCACGGTTCAATGCGCCTGTGGGCTCATCGGCAAAGATCATCCTAGGATTGTTTATCATACTGCGGCAGATACAAGCCCTCTGAAGCTGTCCGCCCGACACCTCGTTGATATCGTTGCCGCACACATCGTCAATGCCGAGCCTGTGCATGAGCGCTCTGCCACGCTCCTCGATCTGCCTACGGCTCTCTATATTTTTTTTCGACTTTACCGCAGGAAAAATGATATTATCAAGCACCGAAAGATTTTTCATCATATACATCTGCTGAAAAATAAAACCCATTTCATCAAGTCTGAGCTTTGCAAGCTCCTTGTCGCTAAGCTTTGCCGTTTCTTTGCCGTTAAAGAACACCTCTCCTGCGGTCACTCTATCCATTCCCGAAGCGCAGTAGAGCAGCGTGCTTTTGCCTGAGCCGGAGGGTCCCATGACAGCTACCATTTCGCCTTCGCCAATTGTCAGGTCGATATTTTTCAACACATTGTTCTGATGTTTATTCACGATATATGTCTTGCAAAGTCCCTTTGCCTGTAAAACCGTATTCATTATGTTATCCTCCTTATTCTATGCTTGCCGTGTCGGAAGCCTTGATTGTTTTTGTGTAAAGCGCTGTCAGGAATGAGCCGATGACTGTAACGCCGATGAGAATTGCCGGGCAGATCACAAATATTTCCAGCGGGTCAAAATCGCATTTCAAGCCTGATACATCGCCGACCATATTACCTACCCAATTCATCATTACGTCACTGATCGGCATAAGCACCGCGGTCGAAACGATGCAGGCAATGACCGATACGATCACAAATCTGAGCGAATGCTGCAAGACGATACTGCCGTTCCCGATGCCCACCGCCTTCATCAGTGCAATCTCGCTCTTTTCCTTAGAGATGAATGAACGCTCCATGAGTATGACGATCAATGCCGTTACGATCACAGTAATGATCATCATCATCTGTTTGATCGCATTCAGCGTATCGGACATTCCTGTAAAATTATCGATGAAATCTGAGGTTGAATACACCTTGTCAGTGTCAAGCAGGTCTTTAAGTTTTTCAATGTTTTTGTTTATCTGCGCCTTGTCGGGGCTGCCGTCAAAGTGTATCTGCACTCCCAGCATATTGTTTGCCGGCAGATTTCCAAGGTCAAAATCTTTATATAGAAAAGCATGGCTGATGAACGAGGAGTATGTTCCCGTGATGATAAACTCGTACTCTTTCTCATTTATTACTGCCGTTACCCTGTCGCCGATCTCTGCGTCTAAGTCACCTAAGGTGCTTTCCGTTACGGCAATCTCGTCCGACTTCTGTGGAGCACTGCCCTCGTCTACATAGAGCGTGTCATTTGTCTCGCCTTTCATGACGGAGAAAGCAATCTTTGCTGTTTTGTCTTCGTGTGATGTTTCAAACTGTGTGCTCATTGTCGTTGTACATTTGCCGGGCATTCCGTTATCGGCAAGGAGCTTTTCGGTATCTGCGATGATTGTCTTATACGTACTCTGATCTACAAAGACCTCTCCAAATATTTCGCTATCCATGATATGCGCTTCACTTGAGGGCACATCGAAGAAGCGAAGTATTTTTTCACTTTTGAATGTCAATGCAAAATTTGACATCATTGTCATCAACAGGATACAGAGCGTGAACACAACTATCACGATAGAAAACTGCTTAGGCAAACTGATCACATCATTGACCGAGAGAAATGCAGCCTGTGGCAGCTTAGAGCGGCCTAAGTGCAAAAGGCTTTTTCTTTGGAAGCGCTCGCCCGTCTGACCGTTTCTTACTGCGTCGATCGGCGAGAGTTTATTGACTCTGCGTGTGCAGTTGTAGCAGAACAGCAGGATAATGATAACTACTGCCGCAGAGCTTAAAATCCCCATAAAAGTACCGTTCCCGCTGCCGAGAACCATGTTTTCCGATACAGTTTTCATCATCATATCCCCGAGAGGGACAGAGCAGAAATATCCTATCAATGTACCGACCACGGCAATGGCAAGATACTTGACGATATACAGGCTTCTTATACTGCCGCCCCTGATACCCACCGCCTTCATTACACCAATCTCACGAAATTCCTCGTTGATTGTAAAGCCTATTGTGAAACGCAGCACCACAAAGGCTGTGAGCATCAGCACGATACTGATCATCATTAAAACATACGCAGAAAGCATATCATAAAGATAAATATCCTTGCTTTCTTCCCGTGTGTAGACATATACACCGCTATAGTTCTTTGCAAGTTCCCTTATTTCATCAATATCTGATGTATTTATACAAAGCTGCCTGCCATTCATGAGATGAGTGGCTTCGTCCTTGTCAAGATAGTCATAGTCAGCAGAGTTCATGATAAGATACGGGGGATTCGAGTTTTCCGAACCAAACAGCGCACCTTTGAACCGCCCCATAAACTTAAGTGTGAGATGACTGTTACCGACAGTAAGTTCCACCTCATCGCCCTCTTTTATATCAATGTCCTGTAAAAAAGGAGCGTTGGCATAAAAGCAGCCCTTGTCTACGCTTTCGATGATATGATTGTTCTCATCGAAATAGTTGATAGCCATTTCACTATCAGAAAGCAACCAGGCAGCATTCGTGAAATTATCAAGTTTCTTTCCGTTATGCTTGAAATACTTTGAGCTGGATACACACAGATAATGCTCGATCCTTATCTCCTTGACACTGGCAAGCTCCCCAATCTTTTGCCCGAAATCGTTTTCCCCGCTGGTCAGCATATGCACCCTGACATCGGGGACATCCGCCGCATCGAAATAATACTCGATACCGCCAGTCACAGCTATGATATTGTTCACTGCCGCCGCTGCAAACATCGAACATAAAATGACAAACAGCAGCAGAATGATGTTCATGGTCTTTTTGCGTTTCAGGTCTTTTTTCAAAATCCTCCAGAACATAGTGTATACCTCTCTTTTTGCGTATTATTTTCTCCATGTTCCGAGCATAGCATAGAAATTCTTAACAAGTCTTTAACTTTTGATAGAACATGAAAAAGGCATAAAAAAGCAGATTAATTCCATTCGCTGTCCCAGTTCCAAAACGCATCCCGGTCCGTATCAAAGAATTGCATCATTGTATAATTTTCCCACATCCCGCCCATACTTTTATCATGAAAAACAAATTATTTTTACACGCCCTTAAGGCTTTCCACTCCCGATGGACAGGCTGCAGTTATTACGTTTTTTTCTTTTTTACAGCCGCTTTCCTCGGCTATATCTGGGAGGTTTTTTTAACGCTTATACTAAACCGCACTCTCTGCAACCGGGGCTTCCTTTATGGCCCCTGGCTGCCTGTATACGGCTTCGGCGCACTGCTTTTCTCCCTGCTCTTAAAAAGATTCTCCTCACACCCCGTCAAAGCATTTTTCCTCTCCGGCGTTGTGGGCAGTCTTTTAGAGCTTATAACGGGCCTTGCCCTGTCTAATTACTGGCACGCCCGTTATTGGGACTATTCTTCCCTCCCCTTTGATATAAGCGGTTACGTTTCCCTGCTTTCCTTTCTTGCATTCGGGTTGGCGGGCTCACTCTGGGTCTGTTTTCTGTCGCCGCGCCTTCTGAATCTCTGGCGCAGCCGTTCCCCCAAAGCCCGTAAAATCTTTCTCATCATCTTTTTATCCCTGTTCCTGACAGACTATGTCCTTTCCCTGTTTTTTCCCAATTCGGGCAGGGGCATTACCTATTGATTACGAAAAACCATCAAAAGGCGCAAAAAAAGACCGGTACGCAGCACACAAAATGCCGCCGCTTCCGGTCTCCCTCTTATTTATTAAAAAATCCTTTTTTCTTCTTATCTTTTCCTTCGCCGCTTCCCTTTTTGCCGCCACTTTCTCCTGCGTTTTTAACCGCATTTAAGGAATCGCTTGTTTCCCCGTCGAACTTGCGGAGCAGTTCCTTCGCTTCTGCGGAGAGCTTGGTGGGGGTCTGGATGACTAACGTCACATAATGGTCGCCGCGCACATCCTTGTTGCGCAGGGTAGGCACGCCTTTGCCCTTTAAGCGCACCTTGGTATCGGTCTGGGTTCCCGCCTTCACATCATATGCCACGCGCCCGTCAATGGTATCAATAAGTATTTCCCCGCCTAAAGCCGCTACGGCAAAGGAGATAGGAACTGTAGAAAAAATATTGTAATCCTGTCTTTGGAAAACAGGATGCCTTTGTACCAAAGCCTCTACCAGCAAATCTCCTCTGGGACCTCCGTTGGTACCCGGCTCTCCCTTATCGCGGATACGGATGCTCTGTCCCGCATCAATACCGGCAGGAATGGAAACCTGAATCTTCTTTCTGCTGGCGATATACCCGCTTCCATGACAGTCAGGGCATTTCTCTTTAATAATCTTACCGGTTCCGCCACAATCGGGACAGGTCTGCACATTACGGACAGTTCCAAAGAAGGACTGGCTGGTAAATACAACCTGACCCTTGCCGCCACACTTGCTGCAGGTTTCCTTAGTGGTTCCCGGCTTTGCGCCTGTACCCCGGCAGGTCTTACATTCGTCCTTTAAGGTAAGCTCAATCTCCTTTTCCACGCCAAAGCACGCCTCTTCAAAGGTAATGGAAACGCTGGTGCGGATATTGGCTCCCTTCATCGGACCGTTACTTGCCCTCCTGCCGCCGCCAAACATGCCGCCGAATAAATCGCCGAAAATATCGGAAAAATCCATACCGCTGAAATCAAATCCGCCCGCGCCGCCTGCTCCGTCAAATGCCGCATGGCCGTACTGATCATACTGTCTGCGCTTTTCGGGATCGCTTAAAACCGCATAAGCCTCCGATGCTTCCTTGAATTTCTTTTCCGCCTCCGCATCTCCCGGATTCATATCGGGATGATACTTTTTGGCCAGAACACGATATGCCTTTTTTATTGTGGCGTCATCCGCATTTTTCTCTACTCCAAGGACTTCATAATAGTCTCTTTTTTGTTCTGCCATAATTGTTCCTCTAATCTAACACCCGCGAAAAGCACTGTTGTAAAACAATGCTTCCCGGGTTTCTTATCATAAATTTTTTGTTCCGTTTACTATCTTACACTTCACGGTAGTCTCCGTCAACCACATCATCCTCCGGAGCGCCTGCGCCTGCATTCATGTCAGGACCCGCACCGGTTGCTCCCATATCGGGGCCTGCCGCTCCTGCTGCCTGCGCCTGCTCGTAAACCTTGGTAAACAGGGTCTGTGCAGACTGCATCAGTTTTTCTTTTGCAGCTTTCATCTCGTCAACCTGACTGTCGGATAACTCCTGCTCATCCTTTGTTTTCTCAAGAAGATCTTTTAACGCCTGTAAATCAGCTTCCACAGGAGCTTTCTCGCTGTCGGATAATTTGTCTCCCACTTCGCTCAAAGCCTTCTCTGTCTGGAATACGAAGGAGTCCGCTTCATTTCTTGTATCGATAGCTTCTTTTCTCTTCTTATCCTGTGCTTCATATTCAGCAGCTTCTTTTACAGCCTTCTCAATATCCGCATCGGACATATTGGAGCCTGCGGTAATGGTAATATGCTGCTCCTTGCCTGTGCCGAGATCTTTTGCAGATACATTTACGATACCGTTTGCATCGATATCAAAGGTAACCTCGATCTGAGGAATTCCTCTGGGTGCGGGAGGAATGCCGTCCAGTCTGAACTGCCCCAGGGACTTGTTATCCCTTGCAAACTGTCTCTCGCCCTGTAATACGTTGATATCTACGGCTGTCTGGTTATCCGCCGCTGTGGAGAATACCTGACTCTTCTTGGTAGGAATCGTTGTATTTCTCTCGATTAATCTCGTTGCAACACCGCCCTGTGTCTCAATTGCAAGAGAAAGAGGTGTTACATCCAGAAGAAGGATGTCGCCTGCGCCTGCATCGCCTGCCAGCTTGCCGCCCTGAACGGATGCGCCTAATGCTACACATTCATCAGGATTCAAGGTCTTGCTGGGCTCTTTGCCGGTTATCTGTTTTACTTTTTCCTGTACTGCCGGAATACGTGTGGAACCGCCAACCAGCAATACCTTTCCGATATCGGAATTGTTCAGTCCCGCATCCTTCATGGCGTTCTGTACGGGAACTGCAGTTCTTTCCACCAAATCAGAGGTTAATTCATCGAATTTCGCTCTTGTTAAGTTCATATCAAAATGCTTGGGTCCTTCTGCCGTTGCGGTAATGAAAGGCAGGTTGATATTGGTTGTGGTAGCAGAGGATAACTCTTTCTTTGCTTTCTCTGCCGCTTCCTTTAATCTCTGAAGAGCCATTTTATCATTGGATAAATCAACGCCTTCGGCATTCTTAAACTCAGCTAACATCCAATCGATAACCTTCTGGTCGAAGTCGTCGCCGCCAAGGTGTGTATCTCCGTTTGTCGCTAAAACCTCAATAACGCCGTCGCCGATTTCGATAATGGAAACATCGAATGTACCGCCGCCAAGGTCATAAACCATGATCTTCTGCTCTTTTTCATTGTCAAGACCGTAAGCCAGAGCTGCTGCCGTAGGCTCATTGATAATACGTTTTACTTCAAGGCCTGCGATTTTACCTGCATCCTTGGTTGCCTGACGCTGTGCATCGTTGAAATATGCGGGAACGGTAATAACAGCCTCTGATACTTTTTCGCCCAGATAATTTTCTGCATCCGCTTTTAACTTCTGAAGAATCATAGCGGAAATCTGCTGGGGAGAATATTTCTTCTCGTCAATGGTACGTCCTCTGTCCGTACCCATATCCCTCTTAATGGAAGCGATGGTCTTATCCGCATTGGTAACCGCCTGACGCTTTGCAGGCTCTCCTACCAGTCTTTCTCCTGTCTTTGTGAATGCCACTACAGAGGGAGTTGTTCTGGCTCCTTCCTGATTAGCGATTACTGTAGGCTTACCACCTTCCATAACAGCCACACAGCTGTTTGTTGTACCTAAGTCAATACCGATGATTTTACTCATAATGTTTACCTCCTGGGGAAACCCCTATTAAAATTTTAATTGTTTACTGTACCACTGCTACCATACTGTGCCTTACCACTGTATCACGGTAGGTATATCCCTTTTGCAGCTCCTGTGCCACAACTCCGGATTCATACTCCTCAGACTCGACCTGCATTACCGCATTGTGCAGATTCGGGTCAAATTCCAGTCCCACTGCCTCTATGGGCTTTACGCCGATAGCCTCCAGCTCGGTTATCAACTGCTTATATACTTTGTTCATGCCATCCACGAAAGGACTATCTTTTTCCTCTTCGGGAACGGTCAGGAAGCCTCTTTCAAAATTGTCGATAACGGGAAGCAGCTTTTCAATAACGCTCTTTGCTCCCACTTCATACATGGCTGTCTTTTCTTTTTCGGAACGGTTACGGAAGTTTTCAAACTCGGCTAACTGACGTTTAACCTTATCTTCCAGCTCCTCAATTCTCTCCTGGGCTTTATCCTTCTTTTTCTCTTTCTTACCGAAAAGCTTTTTTCCTTCAGCCTTTGTTCCTTCGGTTTCTTCTCCGGCTTCTTTAGATGCTTCTTCCGAAGCTGCTTCTGAAACCGTTTCCCCGTTCTTTTCTGATGCTGCCTCCTGTCCGGCCGCATCCTTGCCTGCGCCTCTTTTATCTGCGCTTGCGCCTGTCGCTCCTTCTTCTTTGGAAACCACCTCTTTTTCTCCTTTTACAGTTTCCTCCGCATCCGGCTTATTGGCGGTCTGCCCGTTTTGTTCTTGTATTTCCTTTTCTATATCCGGCATTTTTCCATCCCTTTCTATGATTTCTTCCCGTACAGCGCGTCTAACTGCTTCATCAGCGTCTGCAGGGTGCCTACAACCTTTTCATAATCCATTCTTTTGGGCCCGATAATTCCGATCGTCCCTTTCATTCCTTCTCCCAACTCGTAGGTTGCCGTTACCACGCTGCAATCCTTCATGGAAGAAACCGGCGTTTCGTCTCCGATATACACCTGGATTCCTGTATTATTATCTTTGGAAAGCGTATCCTGTACCAGAGTGGTAAGCATCTGCTTCTCTTCAAAGGTACTGATAATCTCGCTGGCTTTCTGCTGGTCTGCCAGCTCAGGGTACTTGAATATGTTGTTTGCCCCCGATGTATAAATTTCCAAATCATCATCCGCTTTAATGGACTCCGCCACCGCATCAATGACCTCTCCCACAATATCGCTGTGAATGCCCGCCTGCTGCTTCAATCTGGCTACCAGCCCCAGATTGATCTCTTCTATGGGAAGCCCGTTTAAATGGGTATTTAAAAGCACATTCAGCTTTAACAGCGTTTCATCGTCCAGTCCTTCCGAAACGGAAAGCATACTGTTTTTTAAAATGTTGCCTTCTAAGACAATAACTGCAATCAGCTGATTGGCGTCTACTCTGGAAAGCTGTATAAACTTTAACCTGCTGCCGCTGTAGCTGGGACTGGAAATCATGGATGCATAGTTAGTATTAACCGCCAACGTCTTTGCCACAGATTTCAGAAGCTGATCCATCTTCTCCTCTTTTTCCAGAAGAAGATCCTTTAATTCCTCAACTTCCCTCGTCTTTTCCTTCATTGCCGTATCCATTTGCTGCATCATGGTGTCCACATACAGCCGATAGCCCTTATCGGAAGGAATACGTCCTGCGGAAGTGTGAGGCTGAACGATATATCCCATTTCCTCCAAATCCGCCATTTCATTGCGGATGGTGGCGGAGCTTAAATTCAAGTCCGTGTACTTAGAAATCGTACGGCTTCCTACCGGTTCGCCGGTTTCCAGATAGTTCTTGATAACCGCCTGCAAGATTTTCATCTTTCTCTCATCCAGTTCCACGCCGTCACTTCCTTTCCATATCATCCGCCGCTTTGCTGTCATTTTCTTCTTATATCAAATATGCTATGCAGATTTTCACTTTTTGTTAGCACTCATCCTGATAGAGTGCTAACATCTTTTCTGTACATAACATATCACTACCTATTTTCATTGTCAACAAGATAATCAGAAATATTTATAAAAAAAATATAAAACAGCAAAAAACAGCTATTGTTTTGTCATCCTTTATATGCTTCTACTGATTTTTCAATATCCCTATGGCTGCTTATCTTTTGTTCATCTAAAAGAGTTTACCTTGATTATTTTCTGCATTTACTTCATTATACGGTATAAAAAAAGTTTTCCATCCCTTCTGTTTTCTACACTTATTATCCCTTATAATCTTTTTTAATTTACACAAAGGAGAAAACAAGAATGGAAAACTTGAAAGCATTAGAGAAAAAATATTTAGACTACTGTCGTGACCAGAAAGAACTGAATTTTAAAACCCTGAAAGCCTACGGCATTGACCTGCAGCAATTTTTGTCGATTATTCCCACAGACTCCCTACCCGTTTCAAAAGAAATGCTCTCTGATTATCTGACACATATTCATAAACAGTATAAACCCAAATCTGTTAAGCGTAAAATCGCCAGCATCAAGGCGTTTTTTCATTATCTGGAATATGAAGAGATTATTACAGAAAATCCCTTTAACAAGCTTCGTCTTCAGTTCCGGGAGCCGATTCGTCTTCCAAAGACCATTCCTTTACATATCATAGAAGCTTTTCTCTCCACCTTGTACCGGGAAGAAAGGGCTGCTTCCACTCCTTACAAGCACAAGACTGCTTTGCGGGATATTGCCGTAATGGAACTGCTTTTTGCAACGGGGATGCGGATTTCAGAGCTCTGTACATTGAAACAGGCTAATCTGGATTTGCAGTCCAAATCTGTTCTGATTTTTGGAAAGGGCGCTAAAGAGAGGTTTATACAGATTGGAAATGAACAGGTCCTTTCTGCACTTTACAGATATAAGGAAGCTTTTGCCAACGAGCTCGCCCGAACGGAATGGCTTTTTGTGAATCGTCTGGAGGGGCGTTTATCCGAACAGTCGGTGCGATATATGATTGTCCGGCATTGCCAGATTGCGGGGATTGATATGCATATTACTCCGCACATGTTCCGCCATTCCTTTGCCACCTTGCTTCTGGAGGCGGATGTTGACATTCGTTATATCCAGAAGATGCTGGGGCATAGCTCTATTACGACTACGGAGATTTATACCAGCGTTTCTATGGCGAAGCAGAAGGAGATTTTGAGCAGGAAGCATCCGAGGAATGGGATGGAGGTGGAAGGGGAATGAAGGATAATACCAGATTATCGATAATTAGAAGTTATTCGCTATATTGATTAAAGAATTTATGCTAATCTTTCAGTATTTATGGAAAACAGACTTAGAAGAATCAAATGTTATCCGATAAATGATATAACAAGTATATTTAAAAAGTTATGAATTTCATATTGGGTTGTGTATTTTACGGATAATGTAATATTAGCGGGGGATTTTATGGCTATTACAGGTGAAAACATTTCTAAATTTACATATGTTGTTCTTGATGATAATTATCCTACTTCATCAATACAAAATTATTTGTCAACAAAATTGATAGAGGTAGAATCAAAACATGTTGCTTTTTTAAGTGACCAATCTAAAATTTTTTTTGATCTTTCTGAAAAAGTCAACTACAATAATACAATTTTAGGTTTCCATTGACATGCTACAATTCGAAATGAGTATTTTCGTATAAATAATATGTGCAAATCTGATTGTCTCAGAGCCGTTAGGTTTGTTATAACAAAAGATGAACGTATATGGTCAGACAACACACATTGGACATTAGCTTACATTCTTAAGTATGATGTTGATGTAACCGTTTTAGATATACCAATGTATATAGTAGATTTCCGTGAAGAAGCGCCAATTATATTTGATAAAAATGGTGCAGTATTTGATAGTTTGTTTGATATTAAGAGTTCTATAGCATCAGCCCAAAGAATTCAAGAACGTATAGATAAAGGTTGGCGTCCATTAAACCTTTCTTATAAAATAATTAATCTAAAGACTGATATTTGTAATTTGCTTATAGAAGAAGGAAATAATAATGTCCAAGATAAAAATAAATAATTTGAAACATATAGAGCGCAATGAGGAAAAAGAAATATTTGAATATATTTCAGAGCGTAATAGACAAATGCATGTAGCTCTTTTTGGAATGTCTGGAGTGGGAAAGACAGAGATTTTATTAACATCATTAAATATTCTTATTAATGGGGATTTATATAGTGGATATACAATACTACATTATGACGCTGCACAAGTTCCAGAAAATTGTACAAATGATTTATTTTACAGCTCACTTACATATAAATTAATGCAAAAGTCGTATTCAAATGATATAGATCTAACACGTGTTTCTCAAGGGAATACGTTTCTCTCATATTTAGAGAAAAGTTCTTACAAAGAGGAAGTTAAGTCTAATGCTAAAAAGGCATTAATTTCTTCATTGTCATTACTGCCAACTATAGGTCCTGTAATTTATGAACTATTGAATACTTCAGATGATAATGTTAGTCAAAATTATCAAACTATACAATATGTTTTTAGAGAGTATATAAATTATTTAAGTAAAACTACAGGAATAATTATTTTTGTTGACAATATTCAGCATATACCCTTAGATGCTGTTTCGGCTTTTTATGAAGTAGTGCGTCAAGCAGAAGGAAATATAATTTTGTTTACATCATATACTTTGGAAGATAATAGGTTTTTTTCAAAGAAAATAGTGGCAGAATATAGTTTGCATAAAGACAATCTTGTGTTATTGATTGAAAATATTCCGCTAGAATTATTTGATAGGTTATGTGAAGAAAATTTAGATTCCCAATTATATTACAGCTTACATCAAAGACTACAATATTTTTATGCATTGGTTCAATATGGAAACATGCGAGAGATAGATGAGTTAATTTTTCAAATCAGCCAAAACGGTCTTGATAACCTTACTGACACCCCAACCTTGCAAGGGATTAAAGCTTTAGATGAAATAAAAAAGGATATCATAGATTTAACTGCTTTATTTCCGGAAGGTATTAAGTTGTCATTTATAAAACGTATTCTAAAGTACAATGAAGGATGTACGGAATCACAATTTAAACAGAGTATATCAAATCTGTGCAAAATGAATTATATTCTTATTGGGGATAATGATACGTTAAAAGTACAGCACGAAAAAATTATGCAGGCTAGCAGGCAAAACCTAGAAATAGCATCAGAAGAAGAACGTTTTGTTGAATTGTTGCATTCATGTGAAAGTTTTTTTGCGGAAGCTGTTTACGAAGCTTCAGATAACAGCGAATTTGTGTTTTGTGTAAATGGTTTGCTTGAACTAGAAAAAGAATTTAGTTTAGAAAGACATTTAGGTATACTGGAGAAATACATAAATATCTTATATATTAATTTTAGATATTTTCAAATATGCCATGTATATAATAAATTGGCTGAAACAGCATCATATGGTAATCAAATTGCAATATTGTTTCCAATACGCTCTATTATTCAAATACTAGATTCTTTTCAAAAAACAAGTAATTTTGAAAAAGGGCTAAAAATTAGCAGGGAACTTTCAAATTATTATAATATGGATTTATACAAGGCAAAGTTTTTGCTACAATCTTATCACTATGAAGATGCAATAAAAGTTTTAAATAACCGATTGAACAATTATGAAAGTTGGAGCATTTATTTAAATGCTATGCAGCATTTACGCAGGGATAGCGATGTGCGAGGCTATGTTAAACAACTTATCAATGAAAAATTCGATTATGAAGATGATGAGTATTATTATATTATTTTAAGGAATTCCGGACATCTATTTGATTTTCAAACGGCATATGAAAATGTTAATAAGGCTTTGGAATACTTCAAAACTATTAATAACACTTTTGTTGAATCAACTTGTTTAAACAATATAGGTATTTTATACTTGTATAAAGGTAAAGAATCCTCAAATGTTCTTACTGCCAAAGACTATTTTAAAAAGGCTCAAAAAATGATGCACCAGTTAAAATCAAATGAGGAATATCAGTCAATAATAAATATAGGTGTTAGTTATTTTTGCGAAAAAGATTATAATATGGCGTTGGAATATTTTACAAACGCTGCCCATATTATGCCCAAAAGTCTGACGTTCGATTTTATAAAATTAAAATGCAATACACTGATGAGTCAATATATGATTGGAAGTTTGCCTATTGAGGATATTCGGGAAGAATTATTATTATTGTATTCGGAAGCAGAGAAAATGCCAGACCCTTGGATACGTCTTCTTTGTAAATACAACCTAAGCATGCTACGAGCAGATAATAATTCTTATATTGAAAGTTTGAAAAAAGAATATCCTGGTGAAATAAATGCTTATGGGTTGATTGTACCAAATACAGATTTTGGTAATTTTATGCTTGGGATATCTCCGCATTGGAGATATTAGATAATATGAAGTGACCTCACATTTGTAGCAACGTGGATTTACCTGTATACTAAGTTTTGGAAAAAACAATGGTAACAGGGATTACCGCATACAAAAGGAGGCCACCTTAT
>CAJTCE010000010.1 GCA_910574745.1 Lachnospiraceae bacterium
TTTCTGAACAACTCAATTATATCAAAACCAGACGGTTTCATGCTATTTTTATGCCAGTTATTATTGAATTTTCAAGGTGCATAGGCATTTATTCAAGTGCGAAGTTTGAGTAATTAAAATATAATTCTTTAACTCTAATATTGGGAATAATCCTTAGAAATTCCACTCATTTATTTTCCAAATGCACTTTTTGTATTTCATATTGCTACTATTTTGGGGACTTCCTTAAATCAACTCTAAGCCCATTTACAAAGGTTCTATATTACATTTCTATAAAATCAATTTCGATTTACTCTCTGGCAATAGAAACTTCAAATTCATTTAATATAGCATCTCTAAGCATATCACACAATATTTTTAAAATTATACCAGCTTTTTTACTTATTACACGGTTGTCTATTGACTCAAATTGTTTTAATGCCAAATGCAAATCTTGAATTATCCAAGGGCTTTCTTCGTACCATCCCAAGTACATATTATAATAATAAGCCAGCCCTTTCCATCCTTCCTTATCAGGCTTCATTAAACTCATTATCTGGTCAAAATAACCTTCCCACATAACAAAAACTTCCGTGTCATATCCTTTTTTACAGATAAATTGAATTTCTGGTTCTCCTTCAAATCCATTATAATAATTATTATTAATATATTTCATTTTTACTCCCTCACTATGGTGCCTCCCAATGTCCATTCCTTAATAACTCCAATTGCTCAGCCGTTGCCGTTCCATCTCTATAAGCATCAATAGCATTTTGCCATTGATATCTTGGAATCCATTGATTCCCAACTAAAATATGTTGTGTTCTCATTTGTCCTGTTGGTGTACCCGGCCTAATTCGAGTTACTACCCACGTATTACCTTGTCCATCTGGAGCTCTTGGTGTTTTAGTATGCCATCTCACTTCATATGTATAGCCCTTCTCTGACCACTTAAAAGTAATTTGATCATAACCATTTTTTACTTGAAACTTTACTGTCGCATTAGAAGGTATTTTAATTGGCGCTTGATCAGCTAAATTTGATGTTCTATCAGTCCAATCACTTCCAGTAGTGTTATTTTTTCCAACAATTTCACTCGCCCCTGCGTCCCTCTCCCCGGGATCAAAGCAACCGCACTGGTGCCCGCCAGCATGGGGTAATTGACAAACCCTGTATACACTCCCACAGCTCCTATCAGGGTGCTCACTACCACATACTTCTTTTCATCTCCCCCAAACAGGATATCCCTTATAAAATTGCTGTTCAGCGTGGTGGAATCCCCATTCCATCCATATTCTATGTCCTGGGTGCTCTGGCTCACGTCTACGACTGTCGTAAAGCGGCGGTGTTTCCGTAGACATCATATCCATAGGGGCGCAAATCGCCTTATTTAACGATAAAGATTGATAAGTAATTTTGCACTAATTTTTATTATATATTTTAATAACATCTGCATCTCTATTTATTTCCCATCAGATCGCACATCTTCATACATAGTTACACATAGTCCAAACTCCCCCATTAAATCATTATCAAGTTTAACCACAATTTCCCTATCGGGGAACAATTCTTTAACTCTTCTATCCCAAAAATATGCTATAGCATTAGCAAACTGAATGATTATTTTATCATTATCCATAATTTTACTGGATTCCCCTACAAAAAAATCTCCAATGCTCCATGTGTTAACACTCATCTCTATATCTTTTTTATTATTGTGATACTGCTCCTCTAATCTATTGATTTGATCAAAGGAATCTTCCTCATTGCAATTCCAAAATTGTTTAATAAATATGTAATTTTTTACTTGTATTATCTGAGGACAGAATAAATATGCCGCAGCTATCAACCCATCAATTTTGCACTTATATGTTGCATATTGTACTAAATCAGTGCACCAGTTTGCATCCTCGATTTCATTAATTATATTGCTATTAATTACACTTTCAAAAACTTTAACATTTTCCATAATTATTACCATCCAAAAAGATTTTTTATTGCTGTTGGTACAGGACCCTTTAATTTATACGGTTGATAATACTCAATACCATTCGGAGCAACATTTATTTTAAAGCCTTTCACTCTAGTTTTACTTATATCATATATTAGTTTTCCATCATTATCATAAACAAATACATGTTCTCCATTTCCAGTACTATAATAACTATTTGGAGCGCTAGTTACCGGTCTATTACTCCCCGAAGAATTGACTTGAACAACACCATTGTTTTTTAATGACGAAAAATTATTTATATTTAGTTGATTTGTGTATGTCAAATTTCTATTCCAAGTATTCCCCTGTGCCCCTCTCCCCGGAATCAATGCACCCGCACTGGTCCCCGCCAGCATAGGATAATTAACAAAACCTACATACACCCCTATGGCACCCACAAGAGTACTGACTATCCCATACCGCTCATCGTTTCCTCCGAACAGGCTGTCCCTTATAAAGTTACTGTTTGGCGTAGTGGAATCCCCATTCCATCCATATTCTATGTCCTGAGTCCCTTGGCTTACATCTGCAATCGCTGTTGTCAATCCAAAAAGCCCCAGTGTTATCTTTCCTACACCTAGGGGAATACCTGCACCGGTAGATACTTCCAAACCGCCTACAACTACGAGTGCCGCCCCTCCAAAAGCCTCTACAACTCCTTTTAGGAAGTTTTTTCCACCGGCATATATTCTTTCGAAATCTTTTCCCTCAATAAATGTCTGGACAGCATTATCACAATAATTATAAGCAGCACACTCTAACTGTTCTATGGCAGAAGCCACACTTCCTATCCACGGCCCCGCTGGGGATGCATCTATCTTTCCTGCCAGATATGTCAGGCACATATCCTCCGTGATTTGCATAAGCCCGCTATAATCACTTCTTATATCCACTTCTTCTGTCTGGTTTCCCTGACTGCTCTGGCTTCCCGAAGTGATCCTCTCTTCCGCACTCTGGACCGCCGCTTTTTCAGCAGCCCTGTCTGGTTCTGGGCATTTCTCGCCCCGTTTCTTGCCGCATCCGCTATGGCAGAAAAGGTATTCTTTATAGTACTTCCCAAAGCCTTATGGCCATCCGGGTCCGCATAATTCACAGGATTATTCCCTACATAAGTATAACGGTTCTGACTTAAGATATTATCCATGGCGCCGCCATAAGTATCGCGGCTTAAGAAGGTTCCCGTCGCCATGTTCAGATAACGGACCCTTAAATACTGCATCCTCAGGCTCTCATGGGTGTATTCCCCGTTATAGCCGTAGACCGCCACCTGAGTCCTTACATAAAGGTCTGTGCTTTCCGCCCCGTAAGGAATCCTATTAAAATCAACAAATATTTCAACTAAGATTTTATCATTTTATTTAATTTATTTATTATAATTTCAAGTCTTTGCTCCAATTCTAGTAAGGAGAGTTCATCTTGCTTTAAGCTAAATATGTAATTTCCTACATCCTCATGCCAAATCAAGTCATATTCTGTAAAATCCTTATGCAACTTTATAATACTATAATGTATTCCATCTATCTTTTCCTCTGATAACATTTGATATTCTTGGTAAAACAATTTTGCTATAAGATCGTTTCCGTCAAAATAATCAAAATTAACTAGTAAATACTCTACTCTGTTATTTTCACTTTTATTTATATGCTTTACTACATATACACTCATTTGCGTCTCCTATTCTAATCCTAATGACTGACTTACACTTGTTCTAGAACGTTGTGAACTTTCCAAAATTTCTCTATAAATATCATCTCCTGATAATCCTTTTGCTACTTGTTTTTGAATTATTTGATCCCATGTAAGATTAGGGTCAGTTCTGAACAAAGACTCGGCAAGCTGTTGGTCTAACATTAGTTCCCTGGCTTGCGTTCTATACTGATTTCTTAAATCAAATGCCTGCCTTGCCTGTTGTTCTATTGGCAGGCTATCATCAATCAAATCAGGAATTTTGGCTTCTTGTTCTAAATACCATCGTCTTGCATCAACATTACTTAATGTTCCTGGTTTAAAACCTCCTTCTGCCCCTCCCGCAGCATCATCCGCCCCCATAGCAGCCTTCTTCGCGATATCCTTCTGCTTTCCGCCTGCCAATACAGGATTCTTTTGGGGCATAACATACGGTCTCAATGCCATTCCCACCATCGCCGCCGTCCCTGTGCTTAAATGATAGATGGTGTCATTTCCGTCATACAGAGTATCCCTTACATAATTTCCCGTCCGTGTCGTGCTGTCATTTCTCAATCCGAGTTTTATCTCATTAATTCCCTGCTCTATATCCGATATCCCGGAAACACCTGTAACAGTCCCTGCCGCCATTCCTCCCAAACCGATTCCTGTATAGGATGTGAGTGCTCCCGCAAAAGTAATGAGAGCCCCTCCTGTCTTCTTAAAGCCCCCTACCTGTATCAGACCGGAGCCTTCCAGTATTCTCTCCACGTCACTGTTTGGTAGAAGTTCTTACACTGTTTAAGACATCCGAAGACACGTTTGCAAAATTTGTTTAAATACAATAATATGAGCTTTACTTTTCTAGACGATATATCATGACTGGTGTCTCATTATCCCCTTCATAAACATATATACTTTTACATATCGGACATCTCCATACATCATATTTGGGAAGTGGAATCATCCATGGTTGAATACTATCACAATCACAAATTTTCTCCCACTCTCTATCTGTATATACAACTAATTCTATATCATTTGGAACTTCATGATTACTCAATTTAGTTCCGCATGTACAAATCATTTTTGCCATCACATCATCTCCTTATAATTCCATCTGTCGTCCAAATTTCAACTATTCCTGGTAATTTACCTCCATATGTTCCTAATGCCCGATTTATTATCGTATTTGCCTCATTTAATGTTACTCCCGTATTCCTTCCGTCAATTATTACAACTTCTGCACCTTGTTTAAATCCTTTTTGTATTCTCGTTACTGGTGTATTCAAACTGGAACCCTCTAAAGTTTTTAATTCCGTCCTAACACCATCTACTAGAAAATCCGGCGTTTTAATATTTTGCAAACTGGAGCGTGGTATTATTTCTACATCTTTTCCTGAAGCCAATAACTCTTCAACTATTGCTCTCTCATTAGCTGTCAATCCATCAAGTTTACCTGTCAAAGTTCCTCTAGTGCCTGCCCCCATAGCCGCCTTCTCTGCTATGTTCTTCTGCTTTCCGCCTGCCAATACAGGATTCTTTTGGGGCATAACATACGGTCTCAATGCCATTCCCGCCATCGCCGCCGTCCCTGTGCTTAAATGATAAATCGTGTCATTTCCGTCATACAGAGTATCCCTTACATAATTTCCCGTCCGTGTCGTGCTGTCATTTCTCAATCCGAGTTTTATCTCATTAATTCCCTGCTCTATATCCGATATCCCGGAAACACCTGTAACAGTCCCTGCCGCCATTCCTCCCAAACCGATTCCTGTATAGGATGTGAGTGCTCCCGCAAAGGTAAGGAAAGCCCCTCCTGCCATCTTAAAGCCACCCATCAATATCAGCCCGGAACCGTCCAATATCCTCTCCACGTCACTGTTTGGCAGAAATTCCTGTAATCCATTGATACAGTAATTATAAGCTGCACATTCTTTTTGGGTTACCCACTCCGCAGCACTTCCTACCCACTCTCCTGCCCGGGAAGCATCTATATACCCTGCCAGATTCGTAAACCCTTTATCAAACCATGCCCCCGCACTGTTTAAAGCATCCAGCGGTATGCTTACAAAATCCGCTCTCCTTTGGAAATAGATTACTTTTCCCTGCATAGAACTATTATTAGCTTTGGCTAATGTTTATAACGTTTTTATGAATAACCAAATATTATATTTGTGAAATTTCAATTATCGGTTCCCACTCAGTAACAATATCAATATTATAATTTTGAGTAATTACAATATAATGCTTTAATTCTAAATAATCGGCATAACCATTAGAAATTTCACTTATTTGCTTTCCAAATTCTCCTTCTTGTATTTCATAAATTACATTCCGAAAATTATCATCTTTATACCTCTTTATTTCATGTTCAGAATACAAATTATTTTGTACAATTCCCTCATCTAACATTCGTATCGCTTGAACCACACCAAATTTAATTATTATGCATAAATGATTACTATATAACTCTATAATTAGTCCATGTTTCTCGCCATTTACTATTTGTATTTGATATTTTTCTTGCGGAATTTTTCCCACAAATACTTCCCGCCACTTTTCCATGTCGTTAATCTCCTAATATCGAATTTTATATACCTTACTATTTGATACCCTTATCTCAAGTGTTGCACCACCTGTTGTACTGCCTGGACGAGCAATAACTGTTGTTCCATTACCCAATTTACCAACTCTTCCCATCCCATACTGTGTCTGAATTTCTTTAACATCAATCGGATTCAATGAATCAAAATCTTTGAGTGTTTGATTAAATCCCCCTGCTGATTCAAAATTTCTGGCAACCCCTCTTCCATTAGTAGTTTCTGGTAAATTATCGATTATATCGCTAATGGTCTTATTACTACCTTCTATGCTTCCAGCCGCATCATCCGCCCCCATAGCAGCCTTCTTCGCGATATCCTTCTGCGCCCCTCCTGCCAGAACAGGATTCCTTTTCGGCATGACATACGGTCTCAATGCCATTCCCGCCATCGCCGCCGTCCCTGTACTTAAATGATAAATCGTGTCATTTCCGTCATACAGAGTATCCCTTACATAATTCCTTGTCTGTGTAATCCGGTCATTCCTAAGCCCCGACCAGTATCATTCTGAAACCTTCAAGCATCCTTTCCACGTTACTGTTTGGCAGAAGTTCCTACAGTCCGTTGATACATTCTCTATAAACCACTCAATATCCATATTTTGAATCACTTGCTTACTTCTGTACCCACTTTACCTTCAATTCACTTAACCACTTTTCAACATTATCTTTTACTATCGCATCACTTATACTTTCAATTTTTAGATACTCCTCTTGAAATGCTTTGCCTTCAGCGGGCAGCCTTGAATAATCCCAAGCGCCGTCATCAGAATATATAATTCCATCAGTCAAAACAGCTATTGCTATTGCTAAATATCCATAATATAAATTTACTATATCCGGTTGTCCTATTGTTCTTTTAACACTCCAAAAATATCCCACTTTCAAATTAGCATCTATCTTTTCTCTTAGAGAATATGCTCTGTTATTATTCTGTATTTCTTCATTCCAAAAATCTTTATCTAATTTCGTAAGCTTATGATAAAACACATATGCTTCACCTTCTTCATTCAGATTGAATACTGTATAAAAATTCTCTTTTAAAGTCAAAATTGCAGGACTAATATGTACTTCATTATTTTCTGTTACCTCTTTGGTAATAATATTAATATTGTGTAATATCTTTTCCTTATTCAGGAATCTTCTAAATAACTGTGTAGAGCATTTAACTATTTCGTCACAGCTAATCATCTTTCTCTTTGTCGGTAATATCTCAAAACTCATACTCATATCTTTGTCTCCATCCGCCCCATAGCAGTCTTCTTTGCTATATTCTTCTGTTCTCCGCCTGCCAGTACAGGATTCTTCCGGGGATGACATATGGCTTTAATGCCATTCCTGCCATCGTAGCCGTACCGGTACTCAAATGATAGATGGTATCGTTTCCATCACACAGCGTATTCCTTTCGTAGTCTTTGTCTGTATAATCCTGTCATTTCTCCATCCAAGCTTTACTTCATTGATTCCCTGCTTTATATCTGAAATCCTTAAAACACCTGTAATATTCCCCACCTCCATTTTCCAATACTTATTTTTGTATAGGACTGAATATCCCTGCATTCTAAGGAAATGTTCAACAAACTATGTTAGACTTTTTAATCCATTTTGTCTTGAACGGCATCTGTATAATGCGGCAAATTTTTAAAATCATCATAACTTGGTTTTTCTACATGAATTTATTTATTGCCTATCTATATTCGGTAATGCGTTTTTATTATCTGTGTTTCAGCAAAAATAATTAGAATACTCATTGCCAAAATATATCTACTAAACTATTGGATACTTTTTCAACATTTATTTTTTTGCAAGTTACCTTTGCAGTCAATATCGTCAAGTCTATTTTTACATCATAAAAGTCATCTAGACTTTTATTTTGGGTTAATGTGATGTCTTGTCCATAATAACCAAGTTGGGCTTTTCTCATATCGCTTACATGTGTAATTGTTCTCCAATTTGCATCTGTTTGATATTCGACTCTATAACATGACGAAAAGGAAATTCTCCAACTTGTAACTTCATCATTATAAATAAAAATATTTACTTCATCTCCAAAATAATCTATTTGAAAATCTAATATTCTCAAATCCCAATATTGGGTCTCATCAATTTTTCTTTGTAATTCTTTTAACATAATTTTACCTCATATTTTAAGTTAACAACCATCTCTTCAAATGATAGTTTATTATTTGCTCTAAAAAGGGCTGTTTGCATGCTTGCCTGAAAGGCAGATATCACAAGTATTGTTACTAGCCTCTATAAAGAGATACTTTCGCTTTCTTTTTTCTTAGCTCTTCTGACTGTTCTTAGATATATCCCTTAGTCGCATCTTTTGTTATATTGCCAATTGTTGATACAGAATATCCTCTTGTACAGAATCACTTATCCCATCTACTTTGCAGTTCCGAATACCTATCATAAATTATCAGTGTACTATTCCCCTTTAAATATCCCAAAAAGCTTAATACGCTCAGTTTTGGTCCCCGCACTTAGATATATGTAATACTCGCATACTGCCCATTCCAGTCTCCTCAGCATAGCTGGGAATTAGGATTTTCATTTTTTCCATGGTATGTGACCATCAGGGCTCTTGGGGCTAACAATATTTCCATTAACATCAAGTGGATTTCCAAGTTCATCATAAATATGTATATGTGGATAATTCGTTACATTATCTGGAGGATCAATACGTACCCTAAATCTACCATTAGCATCTTTAATATGAACCCTTCCATTATGTTCGGTATATGTCCATCCATCCGGCAAGTTAGACTTTAATTGATTTTTACTCATACGGCTAATAGCCCTTGCATCGTTGTTAATTAATGCATTCTCCTGCGTCTCTCTCCCCGGAATCAATGCGGCCGCACTGGTCCCCACTGCGCCTACTTAATCAGCTTGATTGCCATCCATCAGGATGGCAGCCTAATATCACGCTATGCTGATGTTGTCTGTCATCATGTCCCATATAAAACAGGCAAGCTCCTTTGCTACCGCTGTTACCGCTACATTCTTTTTCTTACCATGCCTTATCATCTTATAATACTTTCTTCTCAGCCTCTCTTTTGCTTTATCTGCATATGCGACCACCTCCGGCGGATTTCCTCCCTGCCTTACCTTCAAATCTTTTGATTTATGCCAATCTGCTCTTTGAATGCCTCGATCAGCAGTTTCCCCAAATGGCTGCTCCTAGCTTTTGTAATAGACAGCCTGTTGACGCTGTCGCTACTTGAATCCTCCCTCGGCACCGGCCCCAGATATGCGGAATAAATATTCCCTTTTACAAACCGCTGGAAATCCCCGGTTTTACCCACACAGGATAATGCAGTATGCGTCTTTACTTCGAGAAAGCATACCAACTTCTTTACTTTCTCTACATACTCCCTTTCAGATGCCAGTTCCTCTATCCTTTTGTCAAAGGTTTCTATCCGGTTTGCCTGATATTCATATGTCATCAGATACTCATTAAACGTTTCCCTGTCCAGTCCACTAAGCCCAGTGATTTCAGCCACTTTAAATGCGCCTGCGTCCATTTCCCGCCATCATAGTAGAATCCCTGGCTTAAACAGAACGCACTGTTCCTCTGCTTTGTCTTCTTTAAGTCCACCTTATGGTCATCCCTCATGCGCAGATATACCTTGACATCATCATCTTTATCTGTCGGGATGTGTACCGCATGATAATCGCCATAAGCAAGGCACTGTGCTATCATCAATGCATCCCTTTTATCTGTTTTGATCCGTTTTCCCTGCTGCGTCATCATTGTTGTCGGGGCAAGGATTGTGCAGCGTATCCCTCTCTTGACCATCTCATGGTATAAAGAAAAGCCTAGGCATCCCGCATTATAACCACAGAGAATATCGCACTCATCTTTTACTTTCTTTTTTATGTTTTCAATAAACTGCACGATATTGCCCGCCTCCGGCGTTACCTTGATATTCGCATAGATAATATCATCCCCGTCAAATCTTAGCTCAATGGCGCATAAGGTGTAGTTTGTGCTATGGACATCCATTCCGATTCGTAGTATTCTTTTCATTAGGTAACCTCCTTTTGTATGCAGTAATCCCTGTTACCATTGTTTTTCCAACAACTTAGTATACAGGTAAATCCACGTTGCTACAAATGTGAGGGCACTTCATATTGTCCAAACTGAGTAATTTTATCTTACATCAGGTTGGAGGTTTACACAAACTTTGGGATAGTCCCTACGGGGTTTAGTTTTATAATTCAGCAACCTTTACAAACTTTTTAACATCCTTTATGCTTCATTCTCTACTAGTTAAATTCGAAAATAAAATTTCATTTATCCATTGATCAATACAAACTTTATTTTCTTCTAGATAATTAGGATAACTTGTTAATTTTTTTAAATTGATTTCTTTTAAATTTTGCCACCATTTTGGCAATCGATATATAGCGTGTGAGAAATGATAACATGCACTACACCATGCCCACATACTTCCTCGTTCATCTCCCTCCATATTTCTATGAAAATATAGATGTCCCTCTTTTTTCCCACAAATAGGACAAACAACTGGAAAATATCCTTTATTTACATTTTCAATATTATCCAAAATGTCCATTATTTTATCATCATTATCTCGCCACATTTATCTTCCTCCATTAATATAATCCGCTAATGCGTTACCCGCACTATAAGCTGATGGTTCAGGTGCAATTCCACCTCTCATGAAATCTCTTGCATGATTTAACTCATGAGCAATTGTATTTGCTAATTCTGCCTCTCGCATCAAAGCATCTGGTCCAATTTCTATAACATTTGGATTTGCTGCTGTCGTTCTTCCATATATACCTGGTCTTAAATCAGGATTATATTTGATAGTTATATCTTAACCAGCTCCTCTTAGGTTGATTCCATACTTTTCAGCAATGGTATTGGCATACGTCTCTGGATCCAATGCCATATCTAAAGTTTTTTCCGTTACCGGGACTGGTTGACCTTGTCTATTTCTTACTCCTGAACCACGCTTTTCCCCCATAGCAGCCTTCTTCGCGATATCCTTCTGCTTTCCGCCTGCCAATACAGGATTCTTTTTCGGCATGACATACGGTCTCAATGCCATTCCCGCCATCGCCGCCGTCCCTGTGCTTAAATGATAAATCGTGTCATTTCCGTCATACAGAGTATCCCTTACATAATTTCCCGTCCGTGTCGTGCTGTCATTTCTCAATCCGAGTTTTATCTCATTAATTCCCTGCTCTATATCCGATATCCCGGAAACACCTGTAACAGTCCCTGCCGCCATTCCTCCCAAACCGATTCCTGTATAGGATGTGAGCGCTCCCGCAAAGGTAAGGAAAGCCCCTCCTGTCATCTTGAAGCCACCCATCAATATCAACCCGGAACCGTCCAATATCCTCTCTACATCACTATTTGGCAGAAGTTCCTGCAATCCATTGATACAGTAATTATAAGCTGCACACGCTTGTTGAGTAACCCACTTCTCTTTTTGTTCTATCCAATTCGCAGCATCTCCTACCCACTCTCCTGCCCAGGAAGCATCTATATACCCTGCCAGATTCGTAAGCCTTTTATCAAGCCATGCGCCCGCACTGTTCAAGGCATCCAAAGGCATACTTACAAAATCCGCCTTCGCCTGAGAATGAGCTGCTTTTTCCTGTGCCGCCCGGTTAATTTCATCTGCTGACGCTTCCGCCACAATTCCTGTCTTTGCCGCATCCACTCCTTTCGTCGTCCCCCGATTTATCCCCTCTACCTCATTTCTCGTTATCCGGTTTGCCGCCATGGATACTGCGGCTGCCCCTTTCCCCGACTTTGCCGCTGCTGTCTCAGCCGCCTTACTCATCCGGTTCTTTGCCTCCTGCGCCGCCTTCCTTGTATTGGCCGCCATCGCAGAAGCGGTATTCTTTATGGTACTCCCCACAGCCTTATGCCCGTCCGGGTCTGCATAGTTTATGGGATTATTCCCCACATAGGCATAACGGTTCTGGCTTAAGATGTTATCCATGATACGCCATAGATATCAGAGCTTAGAAAGTTTCCTGTCATCTTTGGATATGCTCATATCCAAAGCATCTCTGATTATTCCTTTCATTTAAAAATATATTTTGAAATACTGTTAACCTCTATAGAAATTTCTTTGCATAAAATTTTACCTTCTAACGGCCATGCAGAAATTTTAAAGCATAAAAATTCTTTACATTTTTCTACATGAATGTCTTGAATAAAATATTTGTAGTTTAACTCTCCCTTACTATTTTTTCCCTTGTCATATGTTTCATCATGCTTTAATGAAATTTCATAACATTGTTTAAAAATACACACTACACTACCTATATTCTCTTTCCCTTGAAATGCAATGGTTACATTTTCAAACCATTCATCAATCCCAAAACGCTTAATTGGAGTATCAATGGCACCTAATTCTATCATCTTTTTTTCAAATTTTTCCATTTTTCCTGTTCTCCTACTTTGGCATCACAACAATTGGATCTACCATATACTGCGTTGCATTTATTTCACTGGTAGAATAATTTCTCCCTCCATAATTGTTAAACTGCCACCCATGACATCAAGTCAGATGGCTTATGATTTTCGAAGCAGTTCCATTCCCATTAAAAAAATCAACACCCTTCAAAGCAATGGTTTTACTGTCTAAAATTTTACCATCCTTTTTCTGGCTTTACTATAAAAATCTGTTACTTAATTACGGTTTTCCTGAACTTTTGGCATCCGATACTCTGTCTTGTTTTTAAGCATTCAATAAATAATACTGATTAACCTTCTGGAAATCAATATCAATGCCTGTGGCTTACTTTTTTCCCTTGCTAACTGCTTCTGACAATACGCATAGAAAGCCGGATTCCTCGCCAAGCCCTTGGATGATAGCTGAATCATCTGAATTGCATAGAAGTATATGGTTCCCTGCAACCTTATGTTTCCTGTTTGAAGGTTTATCGTTACCTTTTCCTGCGGATGAAAAATTCACAGGTGCAATTCCTGCAAAATTGGCTAACTTATCCACATTGGAGAATCATTTAATGTCCCCAATCTCCAAAAGCAGCTTTGCGACCGTGGTATCGCTGACACCGGATTTCACGATGTTGAAGCAGGATGTCGATTATCTGGAAGCTATGATGTTGGAAAATAAACTCAACGACCAATACCAACAGCTCAATTTATAGGATGAACAGAGAAAAATCATAATGCAGTGGATAGATACCATTCAGGCACAGGAATCTGCTTACACAGCAGTTGTCTTCCGCATGGGCATGCAGTTCAGTTTTTCTCTACTGCTCCAACTGTCTGATTTATAGGGACAGACGAAAAGATCAGCGGTATTTTATGACTTTTTAGTGTCTTAGAAATACCGCTGATACTGTGTTTTTATTTAGTTGTGAAAGAACTTTTCATCCCCCTTATCCCCCTGTTTCGTGCCATTTTAACATGGGCGCTTTAAGCTCGCCAAGGAAAATGTTACAAAATTATCACAAAAAGTTTTAACTATTAATTCTTTTTTTCAGTTGACTCTTACAACTTACACATTTTCTATAACAACTCCCAAACAAGAATATTTTTTTAACCAAGCGTTTTTTACCTTCCACTTCCACTAATAGAACATCTTCGCTTTTTTTATTTCGAGCACATTATCAAACTCTCCTGCAAAAACGGTATTATCACTATATCTAACAGAAATATCAATTTTTTTTGCATAAGTATCAACTGTCAAAGTCATTGAGAGTTGAAAACTGTCCTTCATAGAGTATATAAATTTTGCTTCGCCCTCTTCTCCAATAGATATTGGCTCATTTTCAAAAAATTCCAACATATCTAAATTATCAAATTTAATAAACACTATCCTATCCTCCTGCTTCGGTATCACTGTGATTACCTTACCTGTATCATTTACTATAACAGTAACATCCGCCGTTTGGTAAACAAATGTCCCTGCTGTGTGTCCTGGTACTGCAGTGGTATTTCTAATCGCATCTTCTATGACTGATGGCGGTATATTTCTCGGATCAACATACTTTTGGCAGAATTGATAATACTCCGGAGTTCCAACTTGTAATCCCTTTGATTCTGCAAGTGCCTCTGCTCTTCTGGTCAAATCTGCTCTAACCGATGGCGTGTCCGGTGCCATTCTTTCCATGGCATGCTGGGAATATTCTCTACCATTTATAATTCCGCCACCTTCTGTCATATCCCATACATCTGTACCACCCTTGACATCGAGTCTGACTGCTTATGTTTTTCCAAGCAGATCCTTTTCCTTTGAAAAAATCAACACTCTCCAAAGCAATTTTTTCACTGCTTAAAATTTTACCATCTTTTCTCTGGCTTTACTACAAAAAATTGTATTCAGTCCCCGTTTTCCTGCAACTTGGGCATGACATACTCCGTCTTGTTTTTCAACATTCCGTAGATAATGCTGATTAACCTTCTGGAAATCAATATCAACGCCTACGGCTTAGTCTTACCCCTTGCCAACTGCCTCTGATAATAGGCGTAGAATGCCGGATTCCTCGGCAAACCCTTGGATGATAGCTGAATCATCTGAATGGCAAGAAAATAAATCGTTCCCTGCAATCTTCTGTTTCCCTGTTTTGAAGGCTTATCGTCACCTTTCCCTGAGGATGAGAAATTCACAGGTGCAATTCCTGCAAAGTTCGCCAGTTTATTCGCGTTAGGAAATCTTCTGATGTCCCCAATCTCCGAAAGCAGCTTTGCAACCGTGGTGTCGCTGACACCGGGAATGGTGTTCAAGGTACACCCAAACCTTGGAAGAAAGTCAGCAATCGCTTTATCGACCTTCTCCAACTGCGTAACATAGTGCCGCACATCCCGCACCAGACCTTTTGTGATTTCATCACGCTCAGTCTGATAATCCCTTGTGGTATCTCCGTCTGCCTTTACTGCATCCAGTATCTTCTGACACTTGCGAATGGAGAATTGATTATAGCTGACCGGGATTAATTCCTCTGCCAGTTCTTCCACTGTCTTACCTCTTGGCAACCATGGGAAAGGATAATGCTCCCAAAAGCAAAGTACTGTGGGTCTGCCAATGTCCTGAAAGAATTGTTTGTAACTTGGATAAGCTACGCAGACCTGCTCATGCAACTGGTTCTTCAGACGGATATGATGCCTCTTCAAATTTGCCCGTCTGTTGATAAATTGACTCAAAGTCCAGTACATATCCTCCGGCATGGCATTAGGCAACGTATTCAGTTCGTTGACTGCTACTCTCGCTACACACTGTGCATCGTAGCTGTCATTCTTTTTGTACTGGGATACGCTCTTTCGGTAGGCATAGGACAAAGCAGGATTTACATCTTTCACAATGTAATCTCGCTCGATTAGCCATGCAGCTAATGCCTTGCCGTAGCCATAGGAATTTTCTAAAGCAAAGACAATTCCTTTTCCGTCAGTACAATATCTCTTTGCTTTTACTGAAAGCTTTGAGAACTCAGAGGGCTTGTTTTGAAAAGTAATCTCTCCAAGTTTTTCATTAAAGCAGTCCATAATAACTGCTGTGTGTTATTCCTTGTGGAGGTCAAGCCCCACGTAAATATACTTTGTTTTGTCGTACATAAACTCCTCCAATCTTTGATTTTGAAATACAGGCAACCTCAACTGATAAGCCTATCTCCCCGAATTACGCACTTGGCAACGGAGTCGGCACGGGTGGTACAGCCAATCCATTTCTTGGTTTTTGGATTTAAGGATACCCCTGCAGAATGCAGGACGCAAAGCAGAAGAAATCTCCTTCGTGGTGTGTGATGTTAACTCTGAAAAAGAAAGTCTGCAAGTAAATTTTTCGACTGGGGAACATTTTTTCGTTTGTACCACTAAAAATGGGCAGAATTGGCTTTATGCCAAAAGACCAAAACAGACAAAAACAAGTAATAATGCACAAATCCATTCTTTCAACACACAAGCCAACATTCTCTTACCCCTGTGAGAGCCGGTATCGCCCCTGTGTGCGATTTTAAGGCCAAAGCCGAGGTGGTTACCCATAATGGAATTTTTAAGCCTTGTTGGGGAAATGTGAAAGACATGATTTCTTAAGATATTGCCAAAATGAACAGGGTCGAAAATAGTGCAGGTTAAAGGAGTGGTGCCAAAAACACGGCACCACTCAATGAAACACCCACCGGCAGGGCCGTTGGGGTTATCCGTTATGACATAACTTTTCCTCTGGTCAGGAAACTTTTTATGCCATGGACGCACTTTTGCCTATTCTGCTTTATTTTTCCTGCGGATTTTCATTGAATTCTGTGAATGGATGGATTCGGGATTCTGCGGTATCGTGTGTTGTCAAGAAAGGAGGCACGAATAATGATGAACATGAATATTTTTCAACTGTTCTTTAATTACTTGGAAGAACGGCCTTATAACAACGTATACCAAAATATGAAGCAGGATTCTGATTATCTGGAAGCTACGACGAAAGAAACCAAACTCAGTCAGCAATTCAAAGAATTGGATTTATCGGACGAACAAAGAAGAATCATAATGCAGTGGACCGATGCCATCCAGGCACAGGAATCTGCTTACACAGCAGTTGTTTTCCGAATGGGTATGCAATTGTGTTTTTCCCTACTGGTGCAACTTGCGGACTTAAAATGACAAAAACCGGTAGTATTCCATAAGCCATTTAAGTTTATGAAATACCGCCGGTACTGTGTTTTTCTTTAATATTTAGGAGAAATATTTTCCCCTTATACCCCCTGGCGAGTGCCATTGTAACATGGGGTTTAGATGAGTGTCAAGAGAAATATTGCAAATTTATTACTCTTGCTTTATTAGTAGCTTTGTTATATTATTCTCTTTAGATGATATTTTTCTGTCTTTTTATCAATAAAGTCATCTAATTTAGATAATAAATAATTCCGATTATCTTCAAATGTATGATTTGATGGAATATATTCATCATTGTTTGGCATATACGAAATGAAATTCTCCATATCTACTGGATAACCAAAATCCGCATATATAATATCAATTTGTTCCAGTAATTTAGTCGTATCTTTCTCTGTATCTCGCAAATATATAATTATTGCAATGCGAATTTTATCTTTTGCCTTTTCAATACTTTCATCTATATTCCCCTGAATATCAAGTATTTTCTCTATTAGTTCCAATACATCTAAACGATTTTTTGAATTCCAAGACAACTCCAACTCTTCCTCAGACATCTGTTCACCATGTTCCAATTTTCTGCACGCAAATTCTTGTGCAATATCAATACTCAAAATCTCATTATTTATTCCATAATAAACTATTGCCCAATCTATTGGCATTTTTATCTTGTCAAATATATTAATCCCATACATAACTTTTCCTCCTATGGTCTTGCATTGGGTTTTCCTGTTATTCCTACACCTTCTATAAATCTTCGATGGGTTACCCCTTTTGTAGGATCTGGATCAACAATCCACTCAAATATACCTTGTTTGCCATTTAGAGAGCCTTTTATCTGATAAAGAGTTCGCTCTACACCATCACCACCAGTTAATGAAAACCTTGTAGCATCACCAGCATAATTGTCAATAATATCATTGAATGCATGTAATGAATTACCTTTTAAAGCACTTCCTGTTCTAATATTGTCTAAAACAGGATTATGAATATCTACTGTCTTACTACCACCCTTTTCCCCCATAGCCGCCTTCTTCGCGATATCCTTCTGCTTTCCGCCTGCCAATACAGGATTCTTTTTCGGCATGACATACGGTCTCAATGCCATTCCCGCCATCGCCGCCGTCCCTGTGCTTAAATGATAAATCGTGTCATTTCCGTCATACAGAGTATCCCTTACATAATTTCCCGTCCGTGTCGTGCTGTCATTTCTCAATCCGAGTTTTATCTCATTAATTCCCTGCTCTATATCCGATATCCCGGAAACACCTGTAACAGTCCCTGCCGCCATTCCTCCCAAACCGATTCCTGTATAGGATGTGAGTGCTCCCGCAAAGGTAAGGAAAGCCCCTCCTGCCATCTTAAAGCCACCCATCAATATCAGCCCGGAACCGTCCAATATCCTCTCCACGTCACTGTTTGGCAGAAATTCCTGTAATCCATTGATACAGTAATTATAAGCTGCACATTCTTTTTGGGTTACCCACTCCGCAGCACTTCCTACCCACTCTCCTGCCCAGGAAGCATCTATATACCCTGCCAGATTTGTAAACCCTTTATCAAGCCATGCCCCCGCACTGTTTAAGGCATCCAGCGGCATGCTTACAAAGTCTGCCTTCGCTTGGGAATGAGCTGCTTTTTCCTGTGCCGCCCGGTTAATTTCATCTGCTGACGCTTCCGCCACAATTCCTGTCTTTGCCGCATCTACTCCTTTCGTCGTGCCCTGACTTACTCCATGTACCTCATTCTTCGTTATCCGGTTTGCCGCCATGGATACTGCGGCTGCCCCGTCTCCCGCCTTTGCCGTCGCTATTTCAGCAGCCCTGCCTGTCTGGTTCTGGGCATTTCTCGCCCCGTTTCTTGCCGCATCCGCTATGGCAGAAAAGGTATTCTTTATAGTGCTTCCCACAGCCTTATGCCCATCCGGGTCCGCATAATTCACAGGATTATTCCCCACATAAGTATAACGGTTCTGGCTTAAGATATTATCCATGGCGCCGCCATAGGTATCGCGGCTTAAGAAGGTTCCCGTTACCATGTTCAGATAACGCGCCCTCAGATACTGCATTCCCAGACCTTCATGGGTATATTCCCCGTTATAACCGTAGCCCGCCGCCTGTGTCCTGGTGTAAAGGACCGCACTTTCCGCCCCGTAAACACTCCTGCTTCCGTTTGTCCCGTAAACATAGCCGGTAGTTCCATCTCCCCATATCAGGTTCGCTACGCTTCCCGTTCCCGTATAGTAGTAGTTTCCGGTCATTACCGATCCTCTTACAGTCCCCGTATTCTTTATGCCTGCCCCGTCCACTGATGCAGCTCCGGCCGATATGGTCCCGGTAATCCCATTTCCTATCGTCACACGGAAGCTCTCGCGCCAAAGTCCGTAGCTGTAGCCCGTAAGGCTCTCTCCCATGATGCCGTTTACTGCATACTCCGAAAGCACCTGTGCATTGGGAAAAGTGATATCATTCACATAGCTTACCTGTCTGTAGGCCCTGACGCTGAAAGCGGTCCTGTTTTCATCCCCGAAAATGCCTTCTATCAATTCAAAAGGACTTCCCGCTTCTTCTATCGTCTCTACATTTCCGCCAAGGTCCGCTTCCCACAGCCTGCTTTCCCACAAAACGGTCACATCAGACCTAAATCCCATCCGGTCATGGAGCCATGTCTTAAAAGGTGTGGGCGCAGGCAGGAAAATATCCGCCGCCTGACAGAGCACTCCGTACCAGAATGCCTTTGCACCTTCCTTATCACTTTCGTTTACAGCTTCTGCATCTGAAAGTCCTGCATTCTCACGGTCTTCCGCCTGCCCGTCTGCCGGGCTGCTTCCCTCTCCATTTTCCAAAAGGCCTTCTTCCAAATCCCCGGATAAGCCGTTTTCTTTTTCTCTATCTGTAGAATCTATCTCCTGCTCCGAAAGTAAGCCTGCGCTTCCTGTTTTCTCCGCCCCGTGGACACTTCCCGTTCCATTCTCTCCCGGATTTGTCCCTGAAAGATTTTCCGCAGAGTTTCCTGCTCCCCGATTCCATTCCCCATAGGAGGAATCCCCCGGCTCTTCATCCTCTCCTTCCCCTGTCCGGTTCCCGGTCTCATCTTCTTTCCGCTCATCCTCCGTATCTTCATCCTGTTTTGGCAAAAGCTTCCTCTCTGCGGAAAGCTCCGGTGTATATTCCATGGTAAAGACCCGGTTATCATTTCCGTCATACAGTGCGGCTAAGAGCAGGTTATCCTTGTCCGTAACCGCCGTCAGACGTCCGCATGCATCGTATAAATAGTGTCTCTCTTCACTCCCTTCCTCTTTTACCAGATTCCCGGCTTTATCATAGGTATAAAGGGTCTCCCCGTTTTCGCTGTCCCAAAGCTTTACAAGTCTTCCCGCTTTGTCATAGGTATAGTTTACCGTCAGTTTTTCCCCATCCGTCACGGTTTCCATTTGCAGCCTGTTGCCTGCCGGGTCGTACAGGTAGGTGGTGGTAACGAAAAGTTTCCCGTCTTCTTTTTCCTCGCTTTTTATAAGCTGTGACATGCCGTCATAGGCATAACGGTTTTCCTTTTCCACATAAGAATCCCCGTCGTAAAGGCGTATCTTCTCCTGTATGATATTTCCCCTGCCGTCATAAGCATAGCCGTAAAGGGAAATGGTTTTCCCCTCATGGGTATTCACAAGGCCTGTCACACGCCCCGATGCGTCATAAGTGATCCGGGTTTCCCCATCCTCCCTTTTTGCCTTGGTCAGGTTGCCGTCAGCGTCATAGGTATAAACTGTGGTTTTTCCATCGAGGTCCGTAACGCCGATCATGCGGTCTAAGGCGTCATAGGTATAAGAAACTTTTCTTCCGTCGGGATAAGTTACCTCTGTCACATTTCCAAAGGCGTCATACTCATAGGAAATCTCTCTGCCGTTCCCATCCTTTGCCTTCGTTACCCTTCCAGCCTCGTCATAGGTATAGAGACTTTCCCCCGTCACATCATCCATAAGCGTCAGTCTCCCCATGGAGTCATATCCATAAGAAGCTGTGGACAAGGCTTCTTTCGTGTCCTTGGATACCAGACGGTTTAGCGCGTCATAATCATAAGTTGTAGTATTTCCGTTTTCATCTTTAGCCTCCGACAGATTCCCTGCTTCGTCGTAGGCATAGGAAGCCTGATTCCCCAAGGGATCTGTGGTTTTTATGAGGTTTCCGGCTTTGTCATACTCATAAGAGGTAGTATTTCCGTTACTATCCGTTACCCCTGAAAGCTGTCCGTTCTGATGGTAGCTGTAGCTTACCAGAGAATCCTCCCCTTCTATACTGATCAGCCTGTCCATAGCGTCATAAGCATAGGTATAGGATTCCTCTCCCGCTATGTCTTCATGGCGCAGCCTTCCCTTGGCGTCATATAAATAAGAGGTCCGGTTCCCCGCCCCGTCGGTTATGGTCTTTATATTGGAAAGAGCGTCATAGGTAAATGTGGTTTCCATCCCTCCCGGAGAAGTAAATTCGGTCAGTCTGCCCATGGAATCATAGGCATAAACGCTTTTTCCTCCCAAAGCATCCGTAACGCCCGTCAGGTTTCCTGTTTTATCATAAGTATAGGCGCTTACACGGGCGTCTGTGTTGTTTCCGGCGTTTTTGTCGTATGCTGTCTCCTTTAAAAGCTGTCCTTTTGTATCATAGGCATAATCCGTCTGCAGTCCTGAAGGCAGAGTGATTCCTGCAAGCCTTCCGTTTTCATCATATTGATACTGATAAAGAGCTTCATCCCCATAGGAAACCGAGGTTACATTTCCGTCCCCGTCATAGGTGTAGATCGTTTTCCCGCCCAAAGCATCCACGATTTCCGTAAGACGGTTTAAGCAGTCGTATTCATAACGGGTTTCTCCCTTAGCATCTGCTAAGGAAATCAAACTTCCGTTTTCATCGTAGGAAAACCTCGCTTCTATTCCCGTGGGACCCGTAAGCTTTGTCAGATTTCCTCTAAGGTCATATTCATACAGATAGCTTCCGCCGTCGCTCAGAGTTTCCGATACCATGCGGCCTGCACCGTCATAGGCATAAACGTTCTTTGAACCGTCGGGAGCAGTTTCTTTTATGAGATTTCCTGCTTTATCATAGTCATAAAGGGTCCGGTTTCCAAACACATCCGTAACAGCCGTAAGGCGGCCTGTCTCATCATAGGTATATTCTGTAAGACGGGTATCCCCTTCCTTTTTGTATAAAAGATTCCCCCTTTTATCATAGGCAAAATAGTCCGCGCTTTCATCAGTGTAAACAGCGGACACCAGCTGTCCCAGGGCATCATAGGCATAGACGGTTTTATTCCCTTTCCCGTCGGTTATACCTGTCAGTTTTCCCGTCTTACTGTATTCCATAGAGGTGGTAATGCCAAGAGAATCCGTAACCCGGATCAAATTGCCTGCACCGTCATAGGTATATAAAATTTCTCCCTGATCGGAAGCGGTTTCCTTTACAAGCCTTCCCGCTTGGTCATAGGTATAGGCGGTTTTGATTCCCAGAGGGTCCGTAACGGAAAGGACGCTTCCCCTTCCGTCGTATTCTATGAATGCAGTATTTCCGTCTGCATCCTTTGCTGAGATCATTCGATTCTCACTGTCATAAGTATACTCTGTTTTGTTTCCTTTTGCATCTGTTTCCCGGATGAGATTCCCGTAGATATCATATTCGTACAGGCTCTTATTGCCTTCTTCATCGGTAAAAGCGGTAAGATTGCCCGAAATATCATAATCATAAAGGCGCACTCCACCCAAGGGGTCTGTTTCCTTTATCATTCTGTCAAGGGCATCATATTCATAGACAGTTTCCTGCAAAAGAGGATTTATTACCAGAATGCATCTTCCGTTTTTATCATACTCATAAGCGGTAACCGCTCCCGCTGCATCCTCTGCACCGAGCAGGTTTCCGCAGGCATCATAAATATAGGCAGTTCTTCCTCCCGAAGCGTCGGTTATACCCGTAAGCTGTCCTGCCCCGTCCCATTCATAAACCGTCCTATTGCCCAGAGCATCGGTCAGAGCCGTTAAATTTCCCCGCTTATCGTATTCATAGACTGTGGCATAATCCTCTTCATCTGAAAAAGCGATAATTCTTCCTGCTTTGTCGTATACATAATTTTGTCTTCCGCCGGCTGTTTCTACACCTGTTAGCCGGTTTCCTTTATCGTAGGTATAGAAGGTTTTGTTGCCTTCTCCGTCAGTAACTGAAATCCGATTATTGTTTCTGTCATAGGCATAAACGGTTTTTCCGCCTTCGGGGTCAATGATTCCCGTAAGGTTCCCTGCTTTGTCATAGTCGTATTCCCAGACAGCGCCGGAGGGAGTGGTTTCTTTTATCAGCCGGTTATGATCATCATAGATATATCTTGTTATCCTCTCGTTTCCGGCATCTTCTCCTCTCTCTGAGCTGCCGTCTTCGTCATATTCTCCTTCTTCTGCGGATGCGCTATCTCCTCCCCTTTCTCTTACGAGAATGCAGTTTCCGTTCCTGTCGTATTCCCGCTCCTGTACCAGTCCGCCGGCATAGGTTGTCTTGATAACCTGTCTTTTTTCATCATATTCGTAAGCTTCCGCTAACTCCCCTCCACGGCTGATACCTGTCAGAGCGCCTACACGGTTATAAGAATAAACGGTTTCAATTCCTTCATAGTCTCTGATACTTAAAGCCTGTCCTGTATAAGGGTCGTAGGTTATGACACTTTCGCTGCCCAAGGGATTGGTCATTTTAACCAGACGGTCATTTCCATCATATTCATAGTACCAGCTGTTTCCGCCTGCATCCACGGCCTTCACGGGACGATCCATGGCGTCAAAGGATACCTTCCTCACATTTCCGTAAGGGTCTCTTTCCGAAATACGGTTGCTGTTTTTGTCATAAGCATACTCATAACGACTTCCCATACCGTCTGTTACGGAAGTAATATTCCCCGCCTTGTCATAGGTGTAAATACGCTTTTCCCCCATGGGTCCCGACACGGAGAGAACAAGTCCCGTTTTTCCGTAGACAATGGATGTTCTGCCCCCTTCCGGCGAGGTTACGGAGGTATTTCTTCCTAAAGAGTCATAAGTATAAAGGGTTGTATTTCCGTTTCCGTCCGTAACTTTTATGGGCTGCCCCATCATATTATACGCATAGGAAGCCGTTACTGTGCCGTTTAAGGTAATTTTAGTCAGATAGTTTCCCGTATAGCTGTAGGAGGTGTGGTTTCCGTTCCCATCGGTTTCTCCCTTTAACCGGTTCCTGCTGTCATAAGAAAACCGTCTTTCCGTCCCGTCGGCTTCTGTGATTTTAATCAGATTTCCTGCTGCGTCATATGTGGCCGTTACAGTATTTCCCATAGCGTCCGTTGTGGAAAGCAGATTTCCGTTCCCGTCATATGAAAAAGAGGTAACTACATTTCCCCGGGTCTTTTTCGTAATATTCCCGTCCGCATTATAAACAAAAGAAGTTGCCACTCCCGTCCTGTCAACGGTTCCGGTCATTCTTCCTTCTTTGTATTCCTTTGTTTCCTTCGTACCATCCGGATAAGTAATTCTTGTGGTACGGTAATTACCGTCGTATTCATAAACAGTCAGATTTCCTGCCGCATCCTTTGCCGAGGTTTTTCCCTGTCCGTAGCTTAAGGTAATGGTTCCTCCCAGTCTGTCCGTCTGGCGGATCACACGGTTTTCATTGTCATAAAGATTCTGAACCACCCTGTTTCCGTTTTCATCATACCATGCGTTCATACGGTGTTTATCGTCATAGGAAAATGTCTTGCTGTTTCCCATGGGGTTTTTAACCTCTGCAAGATTCTGCATATCGTCATAGCGGTATTCATAAACGCCGCCGTCAGGCATGGTTATGGATGTAATACAGCCGTTGTCATTTACAGTGATCCCCATGGTAACGCCTTCTCTTGATATACCGGTAAGCCGTCCCTCGCTGTCCCGGTGGAAGATGCGCACTTCCCCGTTTTTCCCCTTAATCTGCAAGAGATTTCCCTTTGTATCAAAAGTATGGATACTGCTATCTTCCTCTTTTATCTCATATTTATAAATGTCATAGACCTGTTCCCCTGCTGAAAAGTTGCCTAAAGCTTCCCCTGTTTTCATCCGTTTTAGGCTGACCTGATAACCTTCCGGGCTTTTGTAGCCGCCCCTTCCGTCTGGTATAAAATAAAGGCTGCTGCCGTCCGGGCGGTTGTAAACAAGAGTTCCGTCGGATAAAGCGCTGATGCTTTCATCAAACATGGAGGTAAAGCCACGCCCGAAGCTTCCCAGCCTTCCCGCATTCATTCCGTTGTAATATCTCTGCATGGCAAAAACGCCCAGACTGTCTTGAAAGGAAAAGTCCTCCTGGGCTAAAAAGAAATTACCGGTGTTTAAATTAATGGGTTCAAACCCGAATTCACAGTGCAGCCCTCTTCCCAGAAGCTCTGTGTCAATCCGGCTTTTTTCGTCATCGGTCAGTTCCCCCGGCTGATAAGGAGTGTTCTGGTTTTTCTGTGGATTCCTGATAAAGATGGTGTTATTTTCAACCATCAGGGTATCCGCCGCTTTATTATCAAACATCAAAGAGGAAAGCGGAACCCCGTAATAGTCCGCAATTTTTGAAAGGCTGTCATATCTGGTGGCCCGGTAAATCAGAAACTCATCGCTTTTTACCGGCACACCCTGTTTGTCCTCCTTCGCAGTCTGTGCGCTCATTGAATACAGGGTATCATAGTCAAATTCCGTAAAAGGCACTGCGCTCTGCCAGTTAGACTGTACATCCTTATAGCGCAGGATTCCCTGAGGGAAAGCCCCCTCAAAGGAGCTGCTGTCGGGATAGACCTTTGCATTGTCCGTGATATGAATCCCTCTGTAGTTTTTGGAATCATCGGACAGGGCATAATGGACAAAAGCGTAAGGTGTTGCTAACCCGTCTGCAAAAGCACCATAGCACTGCATTTTTCCGTCTGTGGAAGTAAGAGTCATAGGACGCAGATGAATGGTAGTGTCATCCAGGCTGTAGTCCATGGGCACATCCCCCGCCGGCTGCCAGGTAATGGAAAGCGTAGGGGTAAGAGCCGCGTCCGGATAGTTTTCCGTAGCAAATATTGCCCCTGCCATGGTCTCGTCGGAAGAAAGCAGCAAAAGGCCGTGGCTTTCATAGGTACTGTGAATCCATCCGTTTACCGAATCCCTGACGTCATAGCTTTTCCATCCCATTCCCGCCGGTCTGACGGAATCCTCTCCCGCAATGAAACGATCCAGATTCACGGAATTTTCCCATGTAATATCCCCATAAGAAAGAGGCTGCCTTAAGCGGTAGCAACCGATATCAAAGCCTGCGTTTTCATTAAGCTGGTAAATATTCAGGCTCGCGGATATTACATCCACATCCGTAAAGCCTGCCAGAATATCCTGATAACGGAAGGTGGTAATCACGTAGCTCCTGGACTTTCCGATTCCGTCAAAATACCCGGTAAAGCTGCAGATTTCTTCCGGCAGATAGCCCCCTAAATTTGCTATGGTAAAGTTGTCGATTTCATTCTGCAGCACTGTTGTGCTGGGATCTATTTTTACAGGATAGACACGGGATGCATCCTCTATCCACTCCCTATCCGCCAAAAGAGTCAGGATATATTCCCCGTCCCTTTCCGTAAGCTCCAAAGTTATATCCTCCGATACTTCCCCTGCGGCGTCCTCCATACGGGGCGCACTGATTATGATAGCCGGCAAAGTATTTTCACTGATGCTGCCTTTGTCTGCACCGCTTTCTCCCGCATCATTTCCATTCAGGCTCTTTCCATCCGCATCATCCTCGCCCGCATCATTTCCGCTCAGACTCTTTCCATCCGCATCATCCTTGCCCGCATCATTTCCGCTCAGACTGCTTCCCTCTGCAGGATTTCTTCCCGTATCATTTCCACTGACTTCTTTTGCGTCTTCATAAATATAGACGCAATTATTCTTAAGAACCGCCCTGATTCCCTCTTTTTTCAGAGAATAGGTAAAGTCCGTCTTGTCCTGAGGCGCCAAAAGAATAATATCCTGTTTCACGCCATTAGGCTGTACCGTATACTGAATATCAATATTTTCGTACACCCTGTTATATCTGATAGCGTTTTCCGACACTGCCGCCTTGGTATAATCCCCGTCTTCCGCCGAAAGAGACGCCTCCACACCGTTCCCGCTGACGGTAACGGTTCTTTCTTCGCTCTCTCCCGCCGGAAATACAGCGTCGATGCCGCTTTCTTTATTCGTATAAGTATCGTTCTCTGTTCCGCCTCCCGACACCAGAGTATTATCTATGGTTTTTTCCTGCCCGTCTTCCATATAGGTATTGGGATAAGCGGTAAAAATTGTCCGATAAGTTCCATCAGGCAAAAGATAGGTTTTATAATTTCTACCGATCTGAACAGGAGCCCCGTACAAAACGTCAGGATTTTCCAAAGGATCCCATTCCGGCATCCTCAAACTGCCTTCTGTCTCTTCTGCCGAAGACTGTTCCGGTCCCGTCTGCCGTTCTGTGCTCTCTCCCGCTTCTCCCCCTCGTTCTCCTGCGGAATCTGTTTCATCAAAGCTGCCCGGACCTTCTTCCGTTTCCTCCATCCCATTCAGGAAGTCCCCGGAAAGCGTCCTGCCTTCTTCTACCCTGAAAAGACTCTCTTCCCACTGCCTTCTTTCATCCTCTTCCCTTTTCTGCTCTCTCTGCTCCGAAACCCTCTGAAACAAAGCCGGCAGACCTTCAGCATAGACAGGCGCCTCCTGCGTAAACACAAGAAGAAACGCCAAAAAGAAACTGACAGCCCTAACAAACTTTCTATTCTTCTTATCTTTTGTCTCTCTTCCCACCTGTTTTTCCCTCGTTTCCTCATAAGTAAAAGCGTGCAAAACATACCCGCCGGACCCTATTATATCTTATGTCCAAAAATCATGATTACCATATATGGAAAATCCTGACACATTTAATAAAAATTTTAGATTTTCCATATTCCCAAACATGTCTGCTCGGTTTAAAAATACCGGGGCCGGCGGGAAAACCTTTCCATTTTTTATAATCCCCTACCGAAAATTGGAATTTTTCTTACAGTTTGCCCATCCCCCTCCGCAGACTGTTAGAAAAATCCAATTTCCGATGCAATTATAAAAAATGGAAAGGCCTCTTCCCGCCGGCCCCGGTATTTTTAAACCGAGTCGGCCTGTCCTGCCTTTCCATCTCTTCATAAAGTCATAAACCCTCTAATCTTCCAAATCCCCGTCCAAGTATTGACCGAAAAAGAATAAACATTCTCCCGATATGTAAATTTCCCATCCACATAATCCGCCAAGTAATAAGCAACTTCCCCCGACGAGTCCCCTTGTGCACAGATACCGATTCGATCTTCCCGCCGCCTAATTCCTCATCAAGATACCGGTTAAAAATTTCCATGGCTTCTTTTTCCTGCTTTTGCGCTTCTTCCTTTGTAAATTTATCAGGAGTAAAGCCGGTTAAGCAAAGACAAAGTAAAGTCAGACACAGCATTCTCATTTTCAGTTTACGTATATTCCCCCTCCTTATGTTTCCCGATTCCTTGTTAAATTTTCTGTTACATTTTTTAAGTCCCTTTTGCAGATTTAAATTACTTTTAACAAACATTTTCAATAAATTTTCCGATTTCCACCCATGCCTTTCTGGATTCCGGCAACAGCTTTGCCGCCATCTGGAAAATATGAAACATCCCTTCATAAATGCTTAAGCGCACCCTGCACCCTTGTTCCCTTGCCTTTGCCGCCACACTTACGGAATCGGAAAGAAGCATCTCATAGCTTCCCACCTGTATCAGCATGGGCGGAAACCCTCTGAAATCCCCGAACAGCGGAGAAATATAATAATTCATGGGGTCATTGTCTCCCAGATAATCTTTATTGTAAATAAGCGTATCCCTGCTGTTTCCGAATAAAGGATCCCTTTCATAATTGGTATCATAGCTTTCCCCTCCCGCAGTTAAATCCGTCCACGGAGACATGGCAATGAGACCGCAGGGCTGCTGCATTCCTTTATCCTTTAAATAATGACACAGCGCCATGGCAAGTCCTCCCCCGGCGGAATCTCCAGCCAAGATAATCTGTTCCGAGGAATACCCCTGCTCCAAAAGCCAGCAGTACGCACAAAAGGCGTCCTCCAGCGCGGCAGGGTAAGGATTTTCCGGCGCCACCCTGTAATCGATAGTAAGCACACTCATCCCCTTGCTTACCTCACTATACAATCCGGCAAAGGTCCGGTATCCGTTCCGCATAGGCGCAACATAGCCCCCGCCGTGGAGCTGTAAAATAATCTTATCCCCATTCCTGTTTTCCTCTTCCTTTTGGGAAAGCATCTCCATGGTAAAATGCTCCATCTCAATTTTTTCCATTATAAAGCATTCGGGACATTTCCATTCCGGTTCCACCTCGCTGATGCGTTTCCTGAATTCCCCGTTTCTTATTTTCGTTCCAATGAGATGCTCTCTTGTGGCACGGGCAATCAGCTCCCTTACCACCCGCCCCCTGATACTGGCTTCACTTTCTGTATTTTCATTTTTCTTTCTCATCTTAAGATACGGCTCCTTTATGATTGCGTCCGGCTTTTTATTGACCGGTTATCTGACATGAAATCTCCGCTTTAACTCCACTCTCGCCCTTCTGTCGCCTATGATAAATGTGCCTAAAAACAAAAAGAAAGAGCATCCCATGGCTATAAATGTCAGTTCCGGCCTGGTCACGATCCCCAACAGATACAGGAGCACAGGAACCATACTGCATATGATCATAAAAATCTGCCATACCAGATAGCTCTGCCAGCCTTTTATATTGACAAGCATCAAAACAATTATTACCGCGTCCACCAGAAGAATCCCCGACGGCAGGGCATAATTGACAGACCACCCGTTATAACCGGTTACAAAATCAATAATGACTACCATGGAAACTGCAATCATCATCAGCACAATGACCTTTGCCTTATATCCGCTTTTCCCGATAATGGCAAAACGTAATACAAGGTACACATAGAAAAGGGAAAGCCCTGTAATAACGCACCACCAGATTTGGGACTCCAGCCTGATATTCAGATAAACCAATATGGCCTCCGCCAAAATCGCACAAAACAGATAGATTTTGCTGATTAAAGACATTTTCCGGCTTTTAACCCTTACATCCGGGTACATATTTTCTACTTCCACTGTCTTTTCCAGAACCGCATCGCACAAGGGACAGCGCTCGGTTTCATCCAGTATTTCCACCTGACATCTGATACATTTACTCATAATTTACCCCATTGCTTTCTATCTCAATTTCCAGTCCGTCCTCCGACAGCTTGCGGAAAAATCCTTTTTGTACCGATACGTCCGCCAGATCATAGCTGAAACTGAACACCAACGTATCTTTATAGGAGCAAATGGTTCCTTTTATATGTTGTCCTCTCGACATGGCGAGAAAGGCGTGAAACATTTCCACATAAGGCTCATAATCCTCAAGAACCGTAATATTTCCGATATTGGTAATCGTGGTAGTGTTGGCAAGGGCTGAGACCGTATAAATACGGCGCATGGCTATATTTTTGATAAATAAAGGCGTAGCGCGGGTTGCCAGCAGCTTTTCATTGGAAACATTGTAAGAAAACAGTTCCTCCAGATGCTCCCTGTTTATCTGGCTTCTGAGACTCTCCTTCGTAACAGCCAGCACCTCTTCAAAGGTATACCCTTCTTTTGTGGCGTTAAATTCCGCCGAGACCATAACAAAAAAATTTTTGGTTGTAATGGATTGATAGAAGGGTCTTAAATTAACAGGAACCGCCACTCTTATAGGCCTCTGGGAAGGCATGCCGTGGAGACATTCCTGATAGACGCTGAAGATATAAACGGCTACCAGATACTCGTTTATGCTGGCCCCATATCCTTTACAGACCTCTTTTAACCGTGGAATCTGCATATATCCATGCATTACGCCAAATTCCCCCGGCTCCAGCCTGTCCCCTTTTATGAGATAGGCCCTCTTGGACTGATATCCCTTCTGGGCTTTCTTCCTGTAGTTTTTCAGAAAGCTGTCCTCTCTGTTTAAAGAGGTATGGCTGCTGAAGGAATCTCCCAGCTTTTCCCGAATCTCCTGATGAGCCAGCCGCAAATACTGATAAGTCAGTTCCTTCAAAAAGTTGATGCCTCCCATGCCATCCGCCAGCACATGGAACACTTCCAGATTAATCCTGTATTTATAATAAGTTACCCGGAACAAATAGCTGCGGTTCTGCCCGATAAAACGGCAGGGAAAAGTATTTTCCTCATAGACTCTCGGAGCGGGTTTTCCGTTTTCCTCCAGATAATACCAAAACATTCCTGTCCGAAGGCGCAGGTTAAATCCGTCAAATCTGGGCAGGATTTTGTCAAGAGCCTCCTGTAAAAGCTTTGGCTCTATCAATTCCTTTAAGGTTACGCTGATACGGTATACATTGCTCATGCTTTCCCCGGCAATAACGGGAAAAAGATGCGCCGTATTGTCCAGCCGTTCCCAACGTAAATCCCGATAGGACTTCTCTTCTTTTTTCTTCCTGCCCCGCTTTTCGTTTTCTACCGCAGGCGCTTCTTCAGATTTTCTTTTCATAACATTAATTTCTCCAAATTTTATCCGGTCTTTATCAGGCGCTGTGCATTTAATCAGAAATTAAATATGAAATCCCCTTTTCTAATGCTTCCTCATCCAGCATACCCTTTCCCACCGCCACGATCCTGCCCTTTTCATCGATGAAGTAAGTAGCCGGAAGGGCGCTGACATAAAAAGCATATGCGCCTTCCTGGTTCACATCATAATAGACCGGAAAGGTAAATCCCTGTTCCTCTATAAATTCTCCGGCCGTTTCTCTGGTTTCCCTGCTGCCATCGGTCAGATCCACCATCATAAACTGAATCTCTTCGCCGTAGGTCTCATACGCTTTTTGAAAATCCGGCATCTCGCTCTTACAGGGCGGGCACCAGCTTGCCCAGAAGTTTAAAACTACCGGTTTTCCTTCCATGGATGACAACGATACCGCTTCTCCGTCGGCATTTTCCACTGTAAAATCCGGCGCTTTGTTTTCGTCTTCCGGCTGTCCGTCCTCATAATCCGCCGCCGGCTGTCCATTTTCCGTCCCTGACTGTTCACTTCCGGCTTTTTTCCGATTGTTTCCATCCCCGGCATCCCCGTTTTCTTCTCCGTTTAATCCATCGGTTTCCAGATTCTGTTCCGGCTCATACTCTCTGCTCAGTTTATTATACAATATCACACTTCCTGCCATCAGTATAGAAAAGCCTATACATCCCGCTATTATTTTCCAATATTTCTTCAATTCCCTCTCTCCTTTTTAATTACTCAACAAGCCCAGTAATCTGTTCAATGTCCCCGTCATCATAAATATTCCCGTCACGATCAGAAAAATGCCACAAATCGTATTGATGGCTTTATAATGGGTTTTAATAAAACGGAAGGCTTCCTTTAACCGGTCAATCAAGACTGCGCTGATGAGGAAAGGAATTCCCAGTCCCAGGGAAAACAAAATCAGCATCAGAATCCCCTGCATCGCCGAACCTCTCCTCGAAGCCATCAAAAGCGCCGAGCCCAAAAAGGTTCCCACACAAGGCGTCCAGCCTATGGAAAATACCATGCCGAATAAAACCGACCGGAAAAATCCGTTGCCCTCAACCTGTGCATTCAACTTCTTCGTAGTATTTAAGAAAGATATTTTTAATACTCCCATAAAGTTAAGTCCGAAAATGATCACAACCAGACCGCATACAATATTTAAAATACTTTGAGACTTTTTCAAAAATCTTCCCAAACCTCCCGCAAAAGCTCCCATGCATACAAAAATAATCGTAAATCCCAGAACAAATCCCAGCGCACTTTTGAAAGTCCTTTTTCGGTTGTTTTCTCCGCCTGCAAAATAAGATACATATACCGGCAGCATCGGCAGCAGACACGGAGAGATAAACGTAATAATACCTTCTAAGAATGATATAAAATATTGCATTTCTTTCTCCTGTTATCCTTCTGTTTCAAATTTTTCATACAAATGATATCTGTTTCATTTCTGTCTTTCTTCATTATGGCATATATGCGCAAATATCATGCAAAAGAATAAAAAAGCCGGTTTCCTGCCATGGTTCCGGCTTTTTTCCGCACATTTTCTATGCGGAAGAATTTCTCTTATAATAAACTTCCTTATCTTTGTACATTTCCCGGTCCGCGTCTTCCATAAGCAGGGACAAATCCCCGGGATTTTCCAGAAAGCTCTGCCCTACCGCCGCACTGCAGCCGTTTTTACCCCCGAGCTCTTCCTTTAACTTACCTTTCAGTTCCTTCATATCACTCCCGGAAATATTTTGGCAAAGCACTACAAATTCATCGCCACCCAGTCTGTAGACCGGATACTTCCCTACAACCTCGCAAATTATCCCATAAATCTGCAAAATCAGCTTATCTCCGACTTCATGTCCATAAGTATCATTGGTCTTTTTCAATCCGTTAATATCAATAAAAAAGCAGCCCGCCGTCAAAAGCCCCATGCTGTTCCCAAACATGGTGTCACGTATAAAAGCATTACGGTTCAAAGCGCCTGTCATTGCGTCCGTAAAACCGATTTTCCTCAAATAATCCTCTCGCTTTTTCCTTTCCAGTAAGGATTGGAAAAAATAAGCCAGCATTTTTAAAATATCCGATATCTCATGAAGATTATCCGCCCATGGGTTGTCAATTCCAAAATATCCCGCCAGCTTTCCCTGCTCTATTAAAGGAACCGTAATCAAGGACTGGATATGCTGGGGCTTTAATACGGCATACTCTTCCGGAGACGCTTCTTTTATCTGCTCCAAATCTTCAATAATGACACATTCATCCTCTTCAAAGAACGGAATCCATCTGTCAATAACTTCCAAAGGAATGTTCTGAAGGGTATCAATTTCATGGGATACGCCCTTGGCGCACCACTCATAAGTGTTGTCCATAGAAAGGCCGTGAATACGGAATACGTAAACCCGTTCTCCCTTAAAATAGTTTCCCAGGATTTCCAGTGTATTATTGATCGCCACATCCGTTTCCACAGTGGAATACATCATTTTAATACAGTCCATGACAATTTTCTCGCTTTTGGCCCGCTTCTCTGTTCTGATTTTCATTTCCTGAATATCGTGTTCCGTAATATCATCTGCAATTTCCAGGCGGGCGGTTTTATTCTCCCCTTCCCAAGGAATCAGCTTGCTCTTTATGCGGTACTTTCTGCCGGTCACGGGATTTTCATGGGTCCACTCCAGATATTCCTCCTCATTCAGCCGGTCATCGCCGCAAAAACCACAGGGAAAATCCTGCCCCTGTAAAACCACATGGCATTTCTTCCCTACAACCTGATCCGGTCTTTCATATCCGAAGGCTTCCAGCCCTGCCTTGTTTAAAAACAACAATTCATGCTTCTTTGTATCCGCGACGTAGACAATTTCCCTGACCCCGTCAAATTCCTTTATGTACTTCCTCATCCTTCTCTTAGCTCCTTTATAGATTCCCCTTGATTATATCCACAAAATAATTCATTTTTTATCATAACAAATTTTACATACTTTTTCATCTGTTAATTCTATTATCATTCCATTTATTTCCATTTATCCTTTGCATAAATTTGGGGAGGAGATGCCGGAAACCTTGAAAGCAACCAATGATATGGATTGGGTTTGGGAAGACTTTCATAATAAGGCAGAAATTGCTTTGAATCTATATTGCAGGATACTATAAAATAAGGCTGCCGCCTTAACGGATTTATCTGTTTTGGCAGCAGCCTTTTCTTTATCTTCTGATTTATTTGTCCAATAGATATTGAAGAAGCATAATATGATATTCCTCATCCTTAATGATTCTGGCAAGTACGGCGTTTACACAGTCGTCCTTTATTGCATTGATATGGGCTTTGTACTGGCTGATTGCCGCCCTTTCCGCCTCTATGTCGGCTAAAAGCATTTTATTGGCATTTTCCGGAATATCAAGATATTCAGGAGTCCACATTTTCCGTCCTCCGTCATTTTGCTTTGCAGTAAAATCTATACATCCTCCCAGCAGGGCAATTAATTGCCCTAATTTTTGCAGATGTATCATTTCTGCCATGGCAATTCCTAAAAGTGTCTTTGCCAGGGGACATTTTTCGCAGGCAAGACGGTTTTCATTGTTAATGTATTGTGCTATTGCAGACATTTCAGATACGGAACCACAATAGTCCACACTAAGCAGATTCGCATAGCACCGGTTCTTTTCGCGCACCTGTACAGGCGGATATGGTAAATCCATCATAATCGGTTTCACATCCATAAAATTGCAGGCGCTGACCAGGTTGTTTCTATTTTCTCCCATAAAGGTTCTCCATGTATGGCTTATGTCTTTATCAATAGTATATTGAAGACCTTACAGAGGTATGTTAAGATTGCGTAAAAATTCAGCGCTGTCTCTTGCAGTTTCTTCCTTTAAGCAGTAAACTCATAATAAATATCAGGGAGTAGCTTACATGGTTCCCCATGTAATATGTTTCGTCAGTACGGGAAGATGTTTCCCCGGAGCATATTATAAGAAGCGAGACTTTTATTGCAGTTTTAGCAGTAAAAGCTTCGCTTTTTTTATACTTAAAATATATTTTAAAGAATGGAGAGTGAAGTAAAATGTTATTGTTTAATGTTTTGTTACTGGTAATCGGATTTGCCGCTTTAATAAAAGGAGCAGACTGGTTTGTGGAAGGAAGCTCTTCCCTCGCCAAAAATTTTAAGGTGCCGGGACTGATTATCGGGCTGACCATTGTGGCCTTAGGAACCAGCGCCCCGGAGTTAGCAGTCAGCACCTTTGCCGCCCTTTGGGGCTCCAATGAAATTGCCCTAAGCAACGTGGTAGGGTCCAACATTTTCAATCTTTTATGCGTACTGGGCATTTGTGCAGTTATCCACCCGGTGCCTGTGGAATCTGAAATTATTAAAAGAGATTTTCCCCTGTCCATAGCGGCCGCCGCCTTTCTCTTACTTACGCTAAATCCCAAAGCTTTAGCATCGTATATGCTTTTACAGGGAAATATGGGCGATATTGCAGGAAACATAAGCAGGCTGACCGGTGTCATAATTCTTATCGCGTTTCTTTTTTATATGGTATTTTTAATCCGTCACGCCCGGAAGAATCCGCAGGAAGACGAAACCGCAGTATGCATGCCCCTCTGGAAATGCTTTATTCTGATTGCCATAGGACTTCTTCTTATTATCGGCGGCGGTCAGGGAGTTGTTTACAGTGCAAAAGAGCTCGCAAGAACCGCCGGAATGTCCGAAACCTTAATCGGTCTGACTATCGTCGCCGTGGGTACCTCCCTGCCCGAACTGGTCACATCCGTTGTTGCCGCCAGAAAAGGAGAGACAGGACTTGCCGTTGGCAATGTCATAGGCTCTAATATTTTTAACATCCTTTTTATTCTGGGAGTATCCACGGTCATTCATCCCATCGGGGTAAATGTGGCATCTGTTTATGATCTGATGATTTTAATTGCCGTCAGCATCATTACCTACCTTTTTGCAATCGGAAAAAAGGCTGTGAAACGCCCGGAAGGTATTTTTATGCTGGGACTTTATATCGCATCCGTTGCATTTGCCATCCTGCGATAACGGATCCCTCAGGCGCGGCGAAGCTCCTGTGCCAATTCCTTCATAATGCCGGGAATCTTTATGCTCTGGGGGCAGTGGTTTTGGCACTTTCCGCATCCGATGCAGTCGGCGGGCGTTCCTTTGGAATTTACCTGTTCTAACCGTTTCAATGCCCCCAGCTCTCCCGCCTTATAAGCATTGTATATATCCAGATAATCGGGTATCTGTATCCCTTTAGGACATTCGCCGCAGCAGTAACGGCATGCCGTGCATGGAACTTTAAACTGTCCGTGAAACAGCTCGCAAGCCTGTAAAAGAATTTCCTTGTCTTTTTCCGTCAAACCGCCTTCTTCTTTGAAGGTTGCCACATTGTCCTGAATCTGGGATAGGGCGCTCATACCGCTTAACACCACCTGTACCTGGGGCAGGCTTTTTACAAAACGCAGTGCCCATGACGCAATGCTCCAGTCAGGGTGGGCTTCTTTTAACAGCTTTTCTGCTTCTTTGTTTAAAGAAGCAAGTTTTCCACCCCGGACAGGCTCCATAACGATAATGGGAAGTCCTCGTTCCTCTAAAGCCTTGTATTCTTTACGGGTGTTTCCGTAAAACCAGTCAAAGTAATTCAGCTGGATCTGGGCAAAATCCCATTTTGTGTAATCTGCAAAGGCGGATAAAGCCGTTACTCCCGCATGGGAGGAAAAGCCGAGGTACTTAATTCTGCCTTTTTCTTTCTGTTCCAGAAAATACTCAATGCATCCGCTGTTCATATATCGTTTCCATGTGACATCTGTAACGCAATGAATCAGGTAGAAATCAATATAGTTCGTTTGAAGGCGTCTTAGCTGCTCTTCAAACACTTTTTTGTAGTTTTTCGTCGCCATCATATAATATTTGGTTGCCAGATGGTAGGTTTCCCTTGGGTATTTTTTCAGGGCTTCTCCAAGGAATTTTTCTGACTCTCCAAAGTGGTATATGTATGCGGTATCGTAGTAGTTGACTCCGTTCTCCATGGCATAGTCTATGATTTCCTGGGCTTTTGTACGGTCGATTTTGGTTCCGAGACGTTGTACGGGCAGGCGCATGTTGCCCATGCCTAAGGTGGAGAGGGAAATATCGGAGTTGAAGGGTTTGTATTGCATAGAGTGGTCCTTTCTGGGAGAGGTGTTGTGAAGGGGTAAATTAGGAGCTGCCGGGTTGAGGTTTTTCCTGAAGTTCAAATGGTTGGCCAATTTTTATATGGGTAATCGGCATCGGACAGCCATGCCATTCATAAGCTGCCGGATTGGATTTTTTCTTAAAATTTAGGTAACTGGCCGGCAGCTTATTTCATGTCGGGCGTGCGCCCTATAAAAATGTATGCGTGAACCGCCCTTTGTGAGCAAGCTCCCACGGGCGGCTCCCGCATACATTTTTGCATGGCTTGCTTCATTACAAGTCATAATACCTCTTAAACTCCGCCGGATTTGGTATTTGTTCCATCTCTCTTAATTCATCACGTTTACGGGCTACCCAGACGTCTATGAGGCGTTGGGGGAATACGCCGCCTTTGGTCAGGTAGTCATGGTCCGCTTCGAGAGCGTCTAAGGCTTCGCCTAAGGATTTGGGCAGACCTTTGATTTTCTTCTGCTCTTCTTCTGATAAGGTGTAGAGGTTGAAGTCATAGGGTCCCCAACCGTTTTCTGCAGGGTCGATCCGGTTTTCGATGCCGTCTAAGCCTGCCATTAAAATTGCGGCATAGGCATAATAAGGGTTAGCCGTAGCATCGGGGTTTCTCAGCTCAAAACGCTTGGTCTCCGGAGACTTGGCATATGCAGGAATCCTGATGACCGCACTGCGGTTGGAGGTTGCATAACCGATGGTTACCGGCGCTTCATATCCCGGCACCAGACGTTTAAAGGAATTGGTAGAGGGATTGGTAAATGCACATAAGGACGCAATATGTTTCAAAAGGCCTCCGATAAAATAGTGCGCCGTTTTACTCAGGCCGGAATAACCGTTTTCATCATAGAATAAAGGCTTTCCATCCTTGAAAAGGAGCATATGCACATGCATACCGTTGCCCGCTTCTTTGTAAATTGGCTTTGGCAGGAAGGTGGCTGTTTTGCCCTCCTGAGCCGCCATATTTTTGATAATGTATTTAATGATCATGGTATTGTCCGCCATTGCAGGCATATCCGCCAGTTCTACTTCTATTTCCATCTGGCCCGGTCCGCCTACCTCATGATGGTGGTATTTTACCTTGATTCCCCAGTCCTCCATCATCATACACATGCGGCTTCTCAGATCATATCCTACATCCTGGGGCGCCGCCACATGGTAGCCGCCTTTGTAAGGCACTTCATAGCCGTTATTTCCCGGCGTGTCAAGACTGCTGTTCCAGTCCGCCTGTTTGGTGTCGATCCTGTATCCGCACTGATGAGGGCTTACCTCATAACGGGCGCTGTCAAAAAGATAAAATTCAAATTCCGGTCCGATTACCATCCGGTCTGCAATTCCACTTTCCTTCATATACTCCACTGCTCGCAGGCTTACATTTTTGGGATACTGGTCAAAGGGTTTGTTTTCCCCTTTTCCGATAGTACAAACATTGCCGCACATGGTCAGCGTGGGGACTGTAGCGAAAGGATCCACATAAGCGGTATCCGGATCCGGTAAAAATACCATATCGCTCTTTTCAATAGGCGCATATCCATAATTGGAACCGTCGAAGCCGATACCGTATGTAAAGGTATTTTCCCCGAATCGCTCTACCGGAATGGTAATATGCCTCCACCGCCCATCGATATCCGTCATTTTGAAATCAATCATCCGGATCTGCTTTTCCTCGCACAGCTTTTTAATTTCCTCCATTTTGCTCATAAATTCTTGCCCCTTTCCCTTAGCTCGTAGTTTTTTCACGCCCGCATTTTGCAAAAGAAATGCCGGCATATGCTATATCCGTTCCCTGCGGCCCTTCCACGACTACAGGTAGTTTGATTATAACATAAAGGGAGGGGGCAAGTGAATCTTTATATTCATTTGGCCTGCCGTATTCTGTATCAAAACTTTTTAGTATTCCATCTCCTTTTTGGCACAATTCTCCGATTGAACGTCCATGCTTAAAATATTCTGATATAAGTTCTCCTTGTGGATTAAATGCTACCGTTTTATTTTCCTTTAAGTCCACATAAGGGGTCTTTACCAGTAACGAAACGATCAAATAGATTTCTTCTTGTTTTGCCATATCCGACGCTCGTTGCAGAAGCATATCTTCATCTTGTTTTATAACCGCTCCATTTAGTTCAGACCAAAAAACAATCTTTGCACCTGCTTGTGCTTCCAACTCTGTTTTTAAGAAAAGTTCATCAGCTACTGATGATAGTTTCTTCCCTGTACTTGTAATATTTTCGTCAGTAAATGTATCAGTATAAAATGTAGAATATATATCTTTATCATTATTTAACAGCTCTGAAATCGGAACGGTTACTCCTGCGATCCTAACACTTTTATCTGAATTTCCTGCAAAATGAAACATAACAACTCCATAAGCAAATACCAATCCAATTACAGAACCATATACGATGATATATTTTCTGATGTATTCTTTTTTGCTTTTATAGTTCCAAATCCATATAACCATTGCGGCTGTCCAATATATTAAAAAAGTGATTCCATAAATTCCTGTTACCGTTACAATTTGTAGCAGATATAGATTTTGGTATTGTGTATAAGCGTCAGACAATCCACGCAAAAATCGGAATACACCATTCCCCGTTGGACATTATATAAACTAAAAAGCTTAATATTATAAAAACCGCAAAAGTTTTATTTTCTGAAGAATTTTTCATATTTAACGCTCTAGATCCTCGATAAATGGGGGGTTATAGTAAATAACCTAAAGCAATAAAAAGATAGCTATACAAACATTGCCTGTTTAATCTTAGATACATTACACCGCTAAGAACAGAAAACATCATAGTAGAAATTCCGTTCCATATTTCAAGACCTACCCCTCTTGATACAAAATGAATCGCTCCCCATGTCATAGCCAATATAATACCGCCAAAAGGAACCTTGCTTTCTTTTTTCAACAGAGTTTCAATCGCTTTTTGCCCGTATATTATGATTAGAATAACAAGCAGCACTTCAAATATATAGTATAAATATTGCGCGCAAAATTGGAATACAGTTTTACCCTGTGCTTCTCCGACAATCTTTAATGTATGCCAATCAATGAAAGTCATAATTTTGCAGCCAATGAAACAAGCAAGCGTTACGATCCAACTTTTCGAGGAAATCTTATCCCTTTTGCTTCGCCTTTCTGGAAAATGATAATGCTTCCTTGAAAAAAGCAGGAGAGCACCAATGAAAAACGCCCACATAAAAACCATTATGATACAATGAATACTTCTTTGCTGCATTGTATAATTCTGTATGTCTACATGCAGAAATATAACTTCAATTGCAAATATTGACAGCAATTCAAGCATAAATGCTCCAAATGAAAGTAAACTCAGCCATAAATATTTTGTCCATTTTACTTCTTTAACCATTATCCTCTCCTTATGAAATTCCGATTTATCGGTTTGTAACTAGGGAAAATTATACTATACCCAATTACGAAAAACAATCCCCGTTCTACGTCCGTTCCGACTATCCAGACCGTCAAGAGACGAGTAGTATTTTTTCGCAAAGGACGCGAAAACGGGGAACAGAATGGGATGTTTGCGTCAATAACTCAAAAAAGCATTTGACAAAACGCTTCATGTCCCGACAGACGTTGTACCGTGTGGGTTTGCCGCTCTTCTCGTCCAGATAAATCGTTCTTGCAGGGGCTTTCTTTGGGTTTTCAATCACCGACAATTCATACTCTTAGCATAAGCGATCGGACATTTCCCTTGCCAGTTTCAATCCGATTTCATGGCACTGTTCGGGTGTTACCTCGTCTGGCTTGAAGCTCTGGTAGCCGTGCCATGCGATAGATCTGCCTGTCTTTTGGTAATGTTTCTTTGTCAGAATCATCTGCTCTAAGGCGGTTTCTTTCAGACAGTTGATGGCGGAAACGTACTCGCCTGCTTTTGTTTTTAACGGATTCTTCACATAGGAGAACACGTCAAAAAAATCCTGCATATCTTCATTCGGCACGGTCTTTTCAGCGACGGTTGGATAGTAAGGAACACACTTTTTAAAAGCGTCATGCACCTTATAAAGCTTGTCCAACAGCTCCCAAAACTCGGTTTTGGACTTTGGCTTTGGATTGGATTGTGGCTGACACAATCCGATGCTCGCTATCTCTGTAGACAACGCCGCAGAGCATTTTTCCTGTGCAGCGGCATTCTTCCATACCTGTCTTACCCGCCGAAAAGAAGATCCTATATCCCTGCACCTCCGTTCTGGATTCGATTTTTCTTAACTTTTGGATAAATGAAAAAGCCGCTACACCGCACCACGAATGACAGGAGTATTTTCTCCTGCCCTGATTCGCAATGCTATGTAACGGCTTTGGGATTCAAAACCATGCTGCCATACACCAACCGAAAAAGGCAGCATACTTTCGGCGGCAGTCAGCCTTGTCCATTGGCTGACATTCTATCTTCCATCTATGTGCTTTTTAATTTTCAATCTTCAAGATCACTTCCTGCGTTTCTTAAATTTCTCCTTTGCATACTCGTAGGCTTCTTGGATATATGGTTTCAATTCCTCGAATGTCTCTTTAGAGGGGTTTAATGCACATATCCACGCCATCCATGCGTAGACAGGATGGGGGAGTATTTCATTCAATACGGTAAAGTCATAATCCATATCTACAACGCCGCCTGCTGGCGGACGTTTTGGGATTGCTCCAAACAATTCCGCAAAAGTGCTTTTCCGTATTCCCAGATTCACACGGTAGACGTTCTCTCTGTTTAAACCAGAACCTTTGTCATTATCACCGTCTTTTTCCTTAACCGTCAATATATAAACGCCACGCTTCAGCACATGGTCTGGGTTATAGAAAATCCCTTTCTCGCCCCAACTCTCAACTAAGACTGTCCCCTCAAGATTTTGAAGGCAGTAATTCAATATTTTATCTGGTGTCATTCTGACAGCTCCATTTCTGACTTACTTCTAATTCTCCTATGAGCGCTCCAGAATATCACAGTGGCTATATCTGTGTCAAGATTTTGGACAAACTTTTTACTATTCCCTGTGGACAGAAATTTTATTCAAGATGCCTTAAAAATTGGGTAAGAGAATTTTATCCCTTACCCAATAGCCCGTTGGAAAATGGATTGTCTTAGAAACCTATAAAATTTTCTTAAACTTTTCCATAAGTGTTCCAATCTTGCATAAATCGCTCCTGCAATCAATACCGATAATAGAGTTTCATTTTCAATATCATTCAGCAAGCCCTCAACGGTCTGGCTCTTAGATGGCGGTTACTTGTAGATGTGTTACTTCAACCAATGTTTCCTGCTCGCATTCCGGACAGAATAGCGGGAAATTCTTTAGCTCTGTATCTTTCCCAATTCTGGTTCGGCCCTTGTTGCCACAAATAGGGCAGTATATTCATTGTGTTTTAGTATCCATAGCTATTTTTTTACTACAGGTATCCATACTTCATATTGTGCATTTTGCGGGTCTGGATTTAAGTAAACCTCGACATCGGGAGCATTGCCATATTCGTATCCCGATGTCGGCAGCCATTCTGTTACGATACGTCGTTCTAATTCCTGAATAGACTGATTTGTACCCTCTCCAGAAAATATTGCCCATGTAGCTGCTGGCACGATATATTCTTCAAGTTCGTTCTTTTCTTGTGAAGTTGATACTGCAATATAATACTTCCACGGTTCAGTATCATTACAAGTGCTGACGCCAAGTACTCCCATAGGCGGCGTATCCATCATACTGATTAATCTTTGCAATGTTCCGTTCATGGATATTTCCTGCCACTTTGGAGGTATAACTGTAAAATTTTTTTCAATGTCCTTATGAAGCGGTACCGATACGCCTACAATACGGAATGCATCTTTTGTTTCAATTCGATAATTCATTTCTTCCACTCCTTTAACTGTAATTTTAAATAAGATAGGCGGGAAGGATTTTACGGATACACCCTCGTTTTTAACGGCAGATGGGGCGACTCCATGAACAGATTGAAATGCTCTGTTAAATGCAGTAGGGGAATTATATCCATATTTTCCTGCCACATCAATGATTTTCATACTTTTACCCTGTAAATCTACAGCGGCAAGTGACATTTTTCTCCTGCGGATATATTCAGACAAAGAAATTCCTGCCATATAGGTAAACATTCTCTGGAAATGATAAGAAGAACAACAGGCAATCTGCCCAAGCTGTTCATAATCCATTTCATCTGTCAAATGTTCCTCAATATAACCGATTGCCTCATTTAATCTTTCAATCCATTCCATAACAAAAATCCTCCCAACAGTTTTTAGCATATATTACGATTCCGTTTTTTTCCTCTCAATCTCTGCACAAAAAAGAGAGGTAATTATTTTAGTAATTGATATTTGCTTTTCTTGCTTGACTGCATAAGTCACGGGTAGATAAAGTATAGCTTTTTCCGTCTCTGATAAAATTTGTCCCACACTGCCGAAAAGCCTGTAATCAGCCCTGTCTTGATTTTCTACCGTATTGCCAACCGTAGCATTATCATATCCATCGTTCCAGTTCATTGGAATACAATCCATGAAGCGTTCAATACGCTTTGTTAAAAAAAGAAAGTGCAGGTCTGAACGCTCCCGTATCATCTGCCACCCTTTGTGTTTCAATTTTTCTTATCGTATAGCGTATGGCCGTTCTTTTTCGACTATTCTTTGCTCTCTATTTTGGATTTTCACTTGTTCATGCTGAAACTTTAACACTCACTTAGGATTTCTTCTTTCTTCTATCAATAGGCTTCTTTGCAATTATCGGTATAAGCCAAACACGGTTGATGTTCATTGCTCCTTCAATACGATTTTCCTTGCATAGCCGCTGCACCCACCTAAGCGATACGTTCCATTTTTCTGCGGCTTCCTGTGCTGTCATATATTCAAATATTTTTGACCTCCTATTGCGTACTGTGTATAGTATAGCCGCTTAAACGAACTGTATCAAGTGCGTTTTCTGCCTTTAGCTGTTCCGTTTGCCCTGTGTCTGTTTCATGCCCTCTATGAGCCTGTGGGAGCGTGGTATGGTTCAACCGTCCGTACGGTTTTGTTTCCATGATAAGCTATGTATTCGAAAAAAAGCAGTTTGTGGTCTTCCAAAGCAGTTTTAATCGTTTGTAAGTATGGTTGGATATTTCTGTTGCCCAGCCACGGGCTTAAATCTATGCGTATTTGATTTGTCTTTATTTCAATGTCTTTCGCTTTGTCGGCAGGGATGAAACTTTTAACTTTCACAAGAGCATTTACAAGTTCGTTTCCTCGTACTATGTTGGAAAGATTGGACAGCCCCATCAAAATTGCGGATAAATCGGTAGTCGAAACAACCTTTTGATCACTCTTATACTCCCGCATGATTTCAAAACCGCCGCCAACTCCCGATGTTGAGCGAATAGGAATACCTGCCATGTTGATTGCGTCTATATCACGATAGATTGTACGGGGCGAAACTTCAAACATATCTGCCAGCTCCTGCGCGCCCATGCGCTGTTTGTCCAAGAGTGTCATAATGATACTAACAAGTCTGTCAACCTTCATCCGATAACCGCCTTTCAAAAGTTTCCTCTCATTTTAAATTGTTGCCATACAGATGTCAACAATTGGTTGGTATAATGAAGAAGCTAACGGTACAACAGAAAATTGAAATGGAGGAAAGGTATGTTTACAGTCTATGTTTATACCCTTGATAATTTGGCAGATTGGGAATTGGGATATATTACCGCAGAGCTGAATTCTAAGCGTTTTTTCAAAAAGGATGCACCAAATGTATCGGTCAAAACGGTCGCTGTCTCAAAAGAACCAGTCAAGACAATGGGTGGCTTAACTATAATTCCCGATAGCGTTATCAGCGAGATTATGGTAAATGAAAAAAGTGTATTATTGTTACCCGGTGCAAACACTTGGGATGATTCGAAGCATGGTGCTATTATTGAGAAGGCAGCAGAACTTCTTTCATCAGGAGCTACAATATGCGCCATATGTGGTGCTACCGCTGCATTGGCAAATGCCAGTCTTCTGGATCAGCGTCTGCACACCAGCAACGGGGCAAAATACCTTGAAATGTTTTCTCCCTGTTACAAAGGGCAGGAGTTTTATATTAATGAGCCCTCTGTGGCAGACCACAACTTCATTACCGCAAGCTCTACCGGGGCTTTGTTATGGACAAAGCAAATCCTTGAGCGATTAAAGGTTTTTCAGTCCGATACGTTAGACGCGTGGTATAGGTATTTCAGCAGCGGCATGGAACAGCATTTCTTTGCCCTCATGCAAACCTTGCCAATAAGCAAATAATCTGTATTTATCATTGATAAATACACAATAATTGCCACACGATGGCAAAAGAAACAAGAAAAGCGCTTGCCTTACATCTCAGATATAAAACAAGCGTCTTTTCATTTATATTTTTTTATTTAAAATCCAGATTATTAATCTACCACGAGGCTGTCTTCTCTATTAGTATCTTCCCACAGACCCGAACAATTCCATCTTCTTGATAGTCTCCGCCTTGACAGCCTCCATTTCATAAGGAATCATTTCCGTCATGCCTTTTCCCACATTTTTACAGTTATTCACAACTGCTTTAACCGCTGCAACATTAATATCCGTAAAAATATTAACCTTGCTGATTCCTATTTCTATGGCACGCTTAAAGTCGTCATCGCTAAGTCCGGAGCCTCCGTGAAGCACTAAAGGCGTAGGAATGGTATTGGCAATGGTATCTATTCTCTCAAAATCCAGCTTGGGCGGAAGCTTGTAAGCTCCGTGGGCATTCCCCACCGCAATGGCAAGGGCGTCTACTCCTGTGCGCTTTGCATAATCCTTTGCCTGCTCCGGCTGAGTATAGTAAATGGAGGGATCTAGCGCTTTTTCTCCGCCGGAAGGGTTTTCTTCCGCCGAGTCGGGATTATCCCCTACGTGTCCCAGTTCCCCTTCAATGGTAGCGCCGTAGGAATGGGCAATATCCGCCATTTCCTTTACCTTTTTAATATTTTCTTCATAGGAATCCGTGGAGCAGTCATACATGATGGAAGTAAAACCAAGCTTCAGGGCTTCTATACATTTTTCATAGGTCAGACCGTGGTCATAATGAATGACAACAGGAACCTTCGCCCTTTTTGCCATGGGAATCAGGAAGTAAGACAAATCCTCCAACGGTCCGTAGGGAAGCAGCACCTCAGCCGTTCCCATAATAACAGGAGAACCGGTTTCCTCTGCCGCCGCGATAATCCCTCTTGCCATTTCCAGATTAACCGCATTAAACAATCCTACCGCATATTTGTTTTTTCTTGCGGGTACTAATACATCATTTAAATTTGCTAACATAGCCCTTCTCCTCTTTTCTTGCTTTATTTTTTACCTTTCCTATTTTTGTTTCCATTCCCATTTCGTTTCTATTGCTATTTTTCCTATTTTGAACTTCTGTTATTATACTGTGGTTTTCATCATTCGTCAGGGATTTCTCCCTCATTCATTCTTCGCCCAGCCTTTATCAATTCTGTCAGCCAGTTCATCAAAGGATTTCAACCCGCTTAAGGCATCCACTGCCGCCACACAGCTGGCTCCGGTAGCAGCCGCTAACTGCAAGCACCTTTCAAAAGGACAGCCCTGTATCATGGCGGTCAGAAATGCCGCTATGGTCGTATCTCCTGCGCCGGTTCCCGAAATAACGGCATCAGGCACATAACTTTTTTCAAAGCCCTCTTTATCCCAAAAGGTGGAAAAATCAAGCCCGCTTCTTTTTTCCAGTTCCTCAAAAGCTTCCTTTTTTCCTGTCTTATAATAAAAGCCTGCCGCGCCGCATTTAATGATCGCCAGTTTACAGCCCATTTGCAAAATTCTGTCAGCCAAAGGAGCAGCATCCTCTTCAATAGAAAGGGCCTCCGTTACATCCCTGCCTTCCGCTTTCTTTTGCAACGCGTGGTACTTATCTTTATCCAGCATATAACAGACCTCTTCAATGCTGGGCAAAAAGAAATCTACATAAGGAAGGGTCTTTTCCAAAATAGACTCCCAGTCCGCACGGCCCGCCTCCGACTGCTCATCCACGGCAGCCATGTCCATAGAGGTCATACACCCCGCTTCTTTTACTGTTTTAAAAATGCGGACCAATTCTCCTCCTCCGGCGGCATACATCTGCGCCATAATAGGGGGATAGCCGAAATGAAACAAAGCTGCTTCCTTTATAAGGGATAAATCCAAATCCTTCCCTGTAAAGGTATCGTTTGCTCCCGGATTATGAAGAAAAATCCTGTCGATTCCGGGAATTGCAATCACTGCGGAATAGGAGGTGGAAGAATCCTTATCCACGATCATTCCTCCGCCAGCATCATATTGGTCTAAAATATTCAAAATCATTCGTCCGAATGCATCATCTCCCACCTTGCCCATCAAAGAAACATCCGCTCCCAAAATCTTCATGGCAAGGCCGGTATTGGCAACGCTGCCCCCTGTATGAATATCCGCCGCTCCCACATGTACCAGTCTGCCGGGCACAAGCAGGTCACTGACATTTTCACATTTACCGCCTTCAAAAAGCGGTGTAATGTCGATGCAGATATGACCTGCGGCAATGATTTTCTTTCGATTCATAAATCCGCCTCCTAACCTCAACAAAAAATTTCCGGCCATAAGCCGTCCCGATATACACTTCCGGATCTATCGCAAAATCCTCAAACCGTATACCGCCTACTCCACGCCCATAAGCAGATTCATCACATACATTTCCAGTCCTTCAAAGTCTCTGTTTTCCACGCACTTTTTCTGGAAATCATAATCGAACTTATCCACCTTTGCCTCCAGCGCTTTAAAAATCTTTAAGCTGTTTTCCAGATGCTTATAGCTGTCTTCATCGGTAGTGGTACGCATTGCCTTTACATCCAGTCCCACATATTCCCCATGGGAACCGTAGCCGTTTTCCTTCAATACCTTTACCTGATTGAAAGCAGCCCTTAAATTCTCTACGCCAAAGGCCTTATCCTGATCGAATTTAATGCCGTTCTGGTCATTTAAATGAACGGTCATCAGTTTGCCCATGGCAAGGGCAAAGCCGATTTCATGAGCCGGGTCTAATCCTGCAAGAATCGCATGGGCGCTCTCTAAATTGCCGCCCACCCTGTCGGGATCCGTAGTTGCGGCGGAAATCGCCATAACATGACCCATAGTGCCGCAAATGCTCCTGTCAATAGGCTCGTTGGGCTTAGGCTCAATGCAGACGCGGATTTTGGAATCATATGCTAACATCTTATTAATCGCTTCAATCAGCATCTTGGTAGCCCATACGGGAGATTTACTTTCCGCACATAGCGTTCCTTCCCTTGCCAGCCATAATACGATCATATCGCAGCCCAATTCATTTGCGATGTCGATAGAACGGTAAGCCCTCCACATTGCATATTCCCTGTCCTTTTCGGAGGTGCTCATAAATCCTCCGTCTATGGTGTGGGAATCCATCCAAAGCCTGGGAGCCACAAATTCCGCTTTTAAATTGTATTTATCCAAAAGTCTTTTAACTTCCCTTGCTTTTTCTTTTATTTCCTCTTCCGTATAATCGTTGATGTTGGGCACTGCATCATCGTCATGGAACTGGATAGCGGAAAATCCCAGTTCCGCAAAGCGTTTGATCTTTTCCTCAAATGCGATTTCATCCCTTGTTGCCGGTCCGTAAGAATCCGCTCCCGAATGGACATTCCAGGGACCTACTGAAAATTTAAATTCTGACATGGCACTCTCTCCTTTTCGCTTCATTCATCTGTTTTCGTTTCTCTGCAGCAGCATGCATACTATTTTGCTGTCCACTGTGCAGATTTTGTTATTTTCTTATGCGCATAAAGATTGTTGATACCTATCAGTATAAAGAAGTCCCTCGCAAAAAACTCTGCCGGGTTTGCTTTTTTCTACAGATTAATTTGCTTCTTTTTACAACACTTGCGTAAGCTCCGTCCTTATCTTCCGGATTAATTGCTTTTGGCTAAGCATATAGTTTCCATGCTTCAATATGCCAAGCTTCAGGCATAAAGCACGTAAATACGTTTAAAATACCGGCTATAGTATTTTCATATGTTGATTGTACATATACGATGTATATGATATAATTTTTCATCATAACAGCAGGCCAAAATAGTCTTACAAAAATGACAATTCTTTGTTTTGACCGGACACTTTGATTCCAATATAAAGCGGGACGGAATTCCTTATTTTTAGAAAACCTTTCTGATTGTTTATTAGGAGGAAGCGCCACAAATGCCCACCAAAAGAAAGCTTTCAAGAAAGCCTGAAAATGAATACGAAGTTATAGAACATAAGGTCATTAAAAATTTTAAAGTGTTTTTAGTCAGCCTTGCCTACCGCACGCCCCATATCCACAGTGACTTTGAATTTAACCTTCTCCTTGAAGGCAGCGCCCTGGTCATCTGTGACGGCATTGAAAAAACCTTTCATGCACCGGATTTTTTTGTGATAAATCCCTTTACTCCCCATGAAATCCGCACGGAAAATCCGGCCTTGTTTCTTTCCGTTCAAGTGCAGACTTCTTTTTTTAAAAGTTATTTCCCTGCCGTGTCCCATACAGAATTTGCCTTTTGCGGCGCATCCCGTGACCCGGCTCCTGCTTTTTCCTATGCTATTCCACTGGCAAAACAATATTTTAAGGAAGAGCCCGGTTTTGAACTGTTCTGCGCTGCCAGACTTAACGATATTTTCTATTACCTGATTACCAATATGCCCCACCAGACAATCAGCAACGCTGTACACCAGCAGCAGAAGCAGAACTATAAGCGTATCCGTCGTATTTCCGACTATATAGACGAGCATTACAGCGAAAAACTGCTTCTTAGGGATATTGCGGAAATGGAAAATCTTTCTTTAACCTACCTGTCGCATTTCTTCAGAGATCATTTCCAAATGAGCTTTCAGGAATATCTGATGCATTTAAGATGCGAAAAAGCCCGCCAGCTTTTACTGCTGACGGACCACAATCTTTTAGAAATCTGCTTAGAATGCGGCTTTTCCGATATTAAATATTTAAACAAAGGATTTCTTGAGATTTATAAGACTTCTCCCAAAGAACTGCGGCGGCAGTCCCCTAAAAAGGAGAGTTCCCCTGATAAAAGCTTTCTTCAAAGCACCCAGCGGTTTCTTTCTGCCGAGGATAGTTTGAAGGTTTTGGAAAAGGTTACAATTCCAAAATAGCCGCATATTTTTCAATATGCTTTTGAGGACATCCGTACAATCTGTTCATAAAAGTGCTCCCGGTTTCCATCGCTTTCATAAATATCCCTGATAACGCCATCCGCCAGAAAAAGTATTCTCTTACAATAACTCGCAACAAGGGGGTCATGGGTTACCATCACAATTGCCTTACCGTTTTCTTTGTTGATTTTTGTAAAATAGTCCATAATATTCAAAGCCGAGGGCATATCCAGGTTTCCCGTAGGCTCATCTGCCAGAATCATATCCGGATCATTGGACAACGCTCTCGCAATGGCTGCACGCTGCTTTTCCCCTCCTGAAAGTTCATAAGGATATTTCTTCAAAAGCTCTTCTATTTCCAAAAGGTTTGCATTCTTATTCACGACCTCCCGCATCTTCCGGTATTTTGTTTTATTTAGCACCATAGGAAGCATGATATTCTCTTCCACGGACAGATTGTTCATCAGATTAAACTCCTGAAATACAAATCCTATCTTATTTCTTCTCAGCTGTGCCAATCCGTCGCTTTTTTGCTTTCGCACATCTGTATTTTCATAGTATAGTTTTCCTTTTGTAGGCCGGTCTATGGTTCCTATGATTTTTAAAAGTGTTGTTTTTCCGCAGCCGGAACGCCCCATGATACCTATAAATTCTCCCTGCTCCACCGTAAAATCAATTCCTTTTAAAACAGGATATTCCCTGTTTCCTGCCGCCTTATTTATAATTGAATGATTATAACTTTTTTTCAATCCGCAGACATTTACCAGACTCATTTTCCACTCTCCTTAACCGTTGACAATTATCATTGTGCTTTTCTTAATTACCACCTTTTTAATCCAATAGAAATATGCAATATGAAAGCAGACAAATATAGCCTGGAACGGGACATATTTGAAAAGAAAATCATGAATCAACATATCCCTGTCTTCCATTTCCGCCAGCATATATATGCCCGACAGCAATACCGACAGGATAACGGGAATTCCCAGTATTTTTCCATATTCCAAAGACATGGCTTTATATATGGACCTTTTTGTCATTCCCATATGATGCAGCATTTTATATTTCCGGTTTAAAAACGGGATATCCCCCTGCATTTTTAAAGCAAAGATTCCAAATACGGAAAAAAGGCAGTACACGCCCGTAAACAGAATGATAATTTTGACAAAAAACATATTCCGATCGGCCTCCTTTAAATATTCATATCTCCAGAATACATCTGCATTTTGAGAGGAAAAAAGGCTTTGATATGTTGCAAACTCCTTTTCCAGCTTTCCTTTTTTCGCAATAATCCTATATGTATCCTTATAACCGGTAACGGCGGCTTCGGGAAGTACTGCAAATTCACGCAGACAATCCGGCTTTTCTGTGCCGAAAATGATTTCATTGCGCCGCTCTGTAACAGTAAAAGCATCCTCTTGACTTAAATATATTAAATCCACGGTATCCGGCTCTAAGGCGGTGGACTCGTTAACCCATATAGCCTCTTTGTCTTCCAGATGCAGGTTTCCTGAAGTAAGCCTGTTATAATCACGATCCGATATGCAAAAGCTGCTCCTTTCCCCATTTTCCAAATCGGCTTTCTCTCTATATCCTTTTATGGCTGATACTGCAATGCTGTCGTTTCCCAGCATTTCCCTCAGTATAATCTCTGATTCATCATCCTCTGACACACCCACAAAACCATAGGGATACGCAGGGCTATCCTCATCCTTTGGCGTCTGTGAAATGACGGAAGCGCCTGTAAAAAAGAGAATCACAAAATCCAGCACAAGCATGATAAACAGCAGGTTGCAATTACTTTTAAATTTGTAATAAAATTCATTTAAAGTAAGCATATGCTTATAATAAAATCCCTTAAACAATTTTAATAATATCAGAATCAGACTTCCGCCAAATGACAGGATGGTATAGATTCCGGCCAAGCATATTATCATGCTGATAAAATGATATAAAATATTCTCTCTTTTGAGCAACTCCATAGCATATACAAAGAGGACAATTCCTCCGATTACCAGAAAACAGCTCCAGCCCGGTTTTCCTTCTTTTTTCATTTCCCTTAGCCAAAATCCTGACAAATCCCTTTTGCAAAAATACAGCAGCATGATTACCCATTCTATGAAAAATAATAAAAAGCTTATCTTTACAACTGTTCCGGGAATCCATAGAATATCAGACGGGAAAACCGTAATCACAAATCCGGCTGCCCTAAGGACCACCGGCAATAAAGCCGAAAGAAGACCTCCTGCCAAAATTCCCCCGAACACGGAAAATATGTAAATAAATAGAAATTCTACAGAAAAAAACTTGAATATTGTTTTCCTGTCGCTTCCAAGCATCAGCAAAAGCGCGTAGTCCCTGTTTTTTGTTTTCATATAATATCCTGTGGAATAGAAAATAAAAAATACGGATATGATCCCTGCAATGAGAAAAGCCATGGTACAAAGCCAGTTCATATTGCCTGCTTTTTCATTCAATCCATACTGATCCTTAACTGTAAATGCGGTTAAAAAGAATATTTCCAACACAATTGACAAAGCAATACTTATGGAGTAAAACAATACATTTTTCTTTTCCATATTCTTATAAACCATTTTTGCCAGCATCTTAAGTTCCTCCGTACTTTGACAATTCCTTTGTTACCTATTACTTTTCAGCTTTGATTACCCATGGGCAATATTATATAGACAATCTATATATCGGACATCTATATAATACCATAAACATTTTCTTTGTCAAGAGAGCGATAAAGCAATCTGTCGCTGCTATTACATTTTGTTACCGGAGAATCCTGACAAGTTTCCCTGTTTTACACTCTCAAACTTATACTAAAGGATTTCTCCCAATGTCCGATATATATATAAATAAGTGACAGGCTATGGAGAGCGTATTTTCAAGGAACGGAGTTCCCGAAATATGCTCTTTTCTGTTATATTTTCGGAAAGGAAGGGTATTATGATGACAATATCAGGAGTAGAAACGGATTTTAGAGCAGCGGGCAGATATGCCAGAAAGGACTGGATGCAGAATGAGGATGTAGCGGCTTTTAAGAAAGAACTCCTTTCGGCTATGGGAAGGGACCAGGATAAAAAGGCTCCATACAGCCATTTGGCAAAAGACGGCATCATTGACTATAACGGGGTAATCTTTGTCTGTGATTACGAACACAATACATTGTGCCTCGGCGATGTGAGCAACCCGAAAAATGTTATTTACGTACCGTTGGCTAATGGAGGCACATTGCAGGTAAACAGAGACAATATCGGCGACTTGTCAAGAGCGATCGGCATGTTCTCGCCGGAGGATGTAAACCGGATACTGCGGGCAATTTCCAAAGACGCCCAATGCCAGAAAAAACTGCTGGAAATCGACGAGGCGAAAAACAGCATTGGGGAAGAGGACGATAAGGAATAATATTTACTCAAATTACAAAAGCCGGAAAGACTTCCGGAACACTCACAAGAGTACCTGAGATAACGGGTACGCCAGACATCTTGTGATTTGATTAAAGAACAGGATATAGCCATAAAGTTATACCCTGTTCTTTTCCATAAGACTCCCGCAACTGTGCAGGATAGTATTTCGTAGAACGATACGTTCTCTTTCCCGTCCATCTAAGCTCTGGAAATCCCTTTATCATCGGTCATGGTTCAAATTCAAAAGTAAGCTGTTCATCCATTTAATTATTCCTCCTATAGCTCGTCAGCAGGGAGCTTTCCTGACTGCTCTGCAATCTTCTTTTCCTGTGATTTTACACGGCGTTCCAATTTCTTAATATCCTCAGACGGCGGAAGTTCCTCCGGTTTAATTCCACGTTCTCCAAGCATACTGCGAACAGAACTATTATTCTGGATATGTTCTATGGTAATAGATGCCTCGCCCTGCAAATCCTTTTCCTCAACATTGTAGTTCGTCATTTCCGTAGCTAAGTTCTTTGCCGCAATGGTAAGTGTGGGCAGGAAATCAGCCAATGGCCTGTTATCTTTAACACCAAGCTTTTGCTTCATATCCTGTGTAGTATAACCTCCAAACAGGGCCGTATCTCCTTTAGAGCGAATCCTGCCGAACCCGGCATCATCAACGCCACGTTCATAAATATTTTGCGATAATCGTTTTTCAGATTCTCGCAATCTGCCGCGAGCTTCCGTGCGTTCTATATATGCAATACGTTCTTCAATGAGTTCCTGCTTTCTTGTCTGTACAGCAAAGTAACTTTGTGCAAAAGCGATTTCATCTTTCTTGGGGTCGCCATTTTGTGCAATCAGATAACAGGCATAGCGAGTGAGCATATAGTCTTTTATATTTCGCTTCGCGCCGCTACCCAGTTGAACCATTTTCGTGACCTCACGAAAATGGTCTGAAAGCGCAATACCAGAGGTTTCACAAGATTCTATCGACCGTTTAATTGCCTTTTCAAAATTTTCCCAGCGTTCATATCCGAGTAACGGCATCAACTCCCGCGCCAGCCAGTATTCAACATCTGTATCATCAAATACTGCCATAGCACCTTCAACAGCCGATTTCGTATAAGGAAAAGTAATTGTCTGCTCCTCTTTACACAGAGCTGCCTTATATACATCCTCTATTGTTTCATGCACCAAGATACCAAAATTCCGATTAAGTATAACATGAACTTACTTGTATTTAAAAGAGTTTACTTCGTAATTGCAACAATTTCAATAACTCTCAATACTATCACTCCAGCAAAAATAATATGATAAGACAATGGTTGACTGAAGACGAATTATTCCGGGCTGATTTAGAAGAACAATAGTATTTGAAAATGAGATTTTTCAATATTGCTTTATTTCTTTTATTATACAGATATTTTAGACCAGATTGTAAATATAACTCATGAATTGAAATCTCCAACAGCTACTCATTTTTATCATGACTACTCCATCGTTTCCGCCGTCCTTCTATACTCCTTCCTCTTCAACTCTCCAACCACCATACAAGCCGCAATCACACCCGCACCGCCATCCGCCACAGGTCCTGCATACATGATCCCGTCGATTCCCATAAACAAAGGAAAAATCACAATCAGGGGAAGCAGAAGGATAATCTGTCTGGTAAGGGCTAAAAACATACCTCTTTTGGGCTTTCCGATTGCCGTAAAGAAATTGGAGGAAATGGGCTGCAAAAAGTTAATAAAGGTAAAAAACAAATAGATTCTGAAATAATTTATCGCAAATTCAAAGTAAGCATCCGAGCCTTCCCCAAAGATGGAAATAATCTGTCCCGGTATAAGCTGAAATGCCAGAAATGCCAAAAAGGACAGACCAAATCCGCAGAGAACCGCACGCCTGTAAGCGGTTTTAACCCTGTCATATTTAGCCGCTCCGTAGTTAAAGCTGACAATCGGCTGCAGGCCCTGTGATGTACCGATGACAAATGACATAAATACCTGATTTACCTTTGTAATAATTCCCGCACAGGCAATGGGTATGGCCTCTCCGTATACAGAAAGGGCTCCGTAATATTTCAGGGATTTATTCATGACAATCTGCACGATCATCATGGAAAGCTGGTTGCTGCAGGGCGCCGCTCCTAAGGACATGATTCTTTTTACATATTCCCCCTGCACCTTGAGATGTTTCTTTTCCAATTCCACGGATTTACAATGCATTAAATAGGAAAGCGCCAAAAGCGCCGAAATTACCTGGCCGATAACCGTAGCAAGAGCAGCTCCCGCCATTCCCATATGAAAACCAAATACAAATAGGGCGTCCAGAATCGTGTTCACAACGGCGCCCGTCAGATTGCACGCCATGGTCATCCGGGGACTGCCGTCCGCACGAATCAGATGGCCCCCTCCCGTTGCAAAAATCACAAAGGGAAAACCAAAGGATACTATCCTCGTATATGTCATGGCATAGTTTAACACATCCGCCGGAGAGCCGAAAAATATCATCAGCTGTTTTAAAAATATCTGGGTAATCAGACACAGGACCACGCCGCAGGAAAACAGCATAACAGCGGCATTTCCCATATAATAGACCGCCTTTTCCTTATCTCCTTTTCCCATGGCAAGATTAAAGGCGGAAGCTCCTCCGATGCCAAACAACAGGCCGATGGCAATACAGGATATGGATAAGGGAAAGGAAATGTTTGTGGCTGCATTTCCCAGCCCGCCTACGCTCCTTCCGATAAAAAACTGGTCTACAATATTGTACAAGGAACCTACCAGCATGGAAATAATACTGGGGATGGCAAACTGCAAAAGCAGCGTATTGATTTTTTCCTCGCCTAATGCACTTCTATCCGTAACAGATTTCATTTTCATCAACTCCTGTTTTCTATCATAACATCTTTTTTTTTAAAGTGTAAATTGCCCCTTGCATTTTTTTTAATTTTTCTGTATCATATATTTTCGTAACACCATTATGTAGCATGCTACAATTATCATAGATATTTGGAGACCTTCCACATGAGCCACACGGGACTTCTATTGAAGAAAATAAGCAACAGGCTGGAATGCAACAGAAACCGCGCCTTGAAAGAACTGGGTCTGACGGCCACACAGGTGGATTTGCTTTACTATCTATACAGCCATCAGGAGCAGGAAAACACCCTTTCCGATATTACTGCTTTTTTCGGTATTCAGCATACAAGCGCCATTCATGTTCTGAAAATACTGGAAGAAAAGGGTTATATTTTGAAAAAGCCCACCAAGCGTAATCCCCGCTTCAAAAATATCTGCCTGACAGATAAAGGCTATCCTTTGATGGAAAAATTCGACGCCAATATCGCTGCCATACACCAGCAGTTATTTGCCGGCATTACAGAATCTGAAATCACAGAATTAGACAGACTTTTAAAAATTATTTATAACAATTTAGAAAAAATCTGATTTTAAAAGACATTGAAACACAATCGAGAGGAGACAGAATCATGCAGGACAAAACAACAGAAATTTTCAGGGACGCCCCTGTTCCCAAGGCGGTCTTTACCAACATTATTCCTTCTATAATCAGTATGATTATGGTTTTGGTCTATAACCTTGCGGACACCTTCTTTATCGGGCAGACAAAGAATGCTTTTATGGTGGCTGCCGTTTCCGTGGCGACTCCCGCCTTTCTTATTTTTATGGCAATCGGTATGCTTTTCGGTATCGGCGGTACCTCACTGATTTCCCGTATGCTGGGAGAAGGAAAAGAAGACAAGGCTAAGAACACCTCCGCCTTTTGCTTTTGGACAGGAGCAGTCATAGGCATTATTTCCATGGTATTCATATGGATTTTTGTAACCCCCATTTGTCGTATGGTAGGAGCCAGCGATGATACCATTGGCTATACTACCCAATATCTGAGTATTGTTTCTTGCAGCATTCCTTTCTTAATCATAGGAAATACCTTCAGCAATATCATCCGCGCAGAAGGTAAACCCCAAAAAGCTATGATCGGTATGGTAATCGGCAATCTGATCAATATCGTACTGGATCCCATTATGATTCTTTTTCTGCACTGGAATGTTGCAGGCGCTGCCATTGCTACGGTAATCGGTAATGTCTTTGCTGCCGTTTATTATATTTCCCATCTGGTTTCAAAGGATTCCATGCTTTCCATCCGATTAAAGGATTACAAGGCAGGAGAAAGAATTGCGTCAGGCGTGCTTGCTATTGGTATTCCCGCTTCATTAAACAGTATTTTAATGAGCGTTTCCAATATCATTATTAATAATATGATGAAAAAGCACGGAGATATGGCAGTTGCCGGTCTGGGCGTTGCCATGAAGGTAAATATGATCGTAGTTATGCTGTTAATCGGGCTTGGCACCGGTATACAGCCCTTACTGGGATATTGCTTTGGTGCCCGAAACAGAAAGCGTTATCTTGCCGTTTTAAAGTTCTCTTTAATCCTTGCCTTCTGTATGAGTGCAGTTATGACCGTCATCTGCTATTGCGGGGCCAGTCCTTTGGTTCGGGCATTTCTGGATAACCCCGAGGCTTTTGATTATGGTATGTCTTTTGCCAGAATCTATATTTACTCCGGGCCTATTATCGGAATCCTTTTCGTACTGATCAATGCCATTCAGTCCACGGGGGCCGCTCTGCCCTCCCTCATTCTGTCTATCAGCAGGCAGGGACTTTTATATATCCCCACTCTGCTGACCTTCAGAAGGCTTTTTGATACGCCCCGGATGCTTGCGCTGTCCCAGCCTGTAACAGACTACCTTGCCACAACCCTTGCGGCTGTATTATTTATCATTACCTACCGGAAATATTTTAAGAGCTTTGACAATAGCGCACCGGTTGAAGCTTCTGTAAAGGAAGTAGCCTATTCTACGGAAACCACTTCATAATCCTGGTCTTCCACGGCTTTTTTCAGAATCTCATCTGCTACAGGAGCATTTAAAGTAAGGACGGCTGTTCCCGCCTCATGGCTGACAGCAGCCTCCTTTACCTCCGGCAGGGCTTCTAATGCCTTCTTTACCCTTGCCTCGCAGTGTCCGCACATCATTCCGTTGATTTTCATTGTTTTTTCCATGTTGTTTACCTCTTTCCTTTTATTTTTTACTTGTTTTACTACTTGCTGATTTGTATCTGTCTCTTTTTCTCTGTTTACACTTTCCTGTTTTTCTATCTTCTGTTCCTCTTTTTGACCGGCTTCTGTACTTATTTTTCTTATAGCCTTTTTCCTATCCCGTTTTGTGCTCCGCAGATCAAACAGATTCAGCCGCAGCGCATTGGTTACCACGCAAAAGCTGGATAAGCTCATTGCCGCAGCCCCGAACATGGGATTTAATTTTAAACCGAACAAGGGATACCAGATGCCTGCTGCCAAGGGAATACCGATAATATTATAGATAAATGCCCAAAACAGATTTTCATGAATATTCCTAAGGGACGCCCTGCTTAAACGGATGGCTGCCGGAACGTCCATCAGGCTGCTTTTCATCAAAACAATATCCGCCGCCTCAATGGCAACATCTGTTCCGGCTCCAATGGCAATTCCGATATCCGCTCTTGTCAGCGCCGGCGCATCGTTTATGCCGTCTCCCACCATGGCAATCTTTCTGGCCTTTTCCTTCTTTCCGTCCCCGGAAATTTCTTCTTTGTTTGACAGCTGCCTGATAACGGCTTCCTTTCCATCCGGCAGAACGCCTGCTATTACCTCGTCCACACCGGCCTGTGCCCCAATAGCCTGTGCCGTCCGTTCATTATCTCCCGTCAGCATGACTACACGGATGCCCATATTTTTAAGCTGGGATATGGCTTCCCGGCTGTCCTCCTTCATGGTATCGGCAACAGCAATAATTCCCTGAAGCTTTCCTTGCTCTGCAAAGAATAAGGGCGTTTTTCCCTGACCGGAAAGAAGCTCCGCCTGCTTTTCTATTTTTTCGGAAACCTTTGCTTTTGTTTTAATATAGTTTAAGTTGCCTCCTGCTAATTCTTTTCCTTTTAATGTGCCCGTAAGTCCGTTTCCGGGAATTGCGCTAAAGTTATCAGCTGCTTCTTCCTTTAATCCCGTTTCATCCCCATAGGCTATGACAGCCCTCGCCAGAGGATGCTCGCTTTTGCTTTCCAAGGCATATGCAAGTCGCATCAATTTCTCTTTTGCTCTTTCTTCCGTCTCTTTACCAGAGCCGTCAGTTTTTTCCTTATTCCCCTTTCTTTCTTCACTTCCTGCATTATCCAAAACAGGCAGAATATCCGTTACCTTTGGCTGACCGCTTGTAATGGTTCCTGTTTTATCCAACGCGATCACTTCTATTTTGCCGGTCTCTTCCAATGAAACCGCATTTTTAAAGAGAATTCCGTGCTTTGCGCCCATGCCGTTGCCCACCATGATCGCTACAGGTGTAGCCAGCCCCAAAGCGCAGGGACAGCTGATGACCAGAACCGAAATTCCCCTTGCCAGGGCAAAACCGATTTCCTCTCCTGCCAGAAGCCAGACAATGGTTGTGACGAAGGCAATGGCTATAACCACCGGTACGAATACGCCCGATACCTTATCCGCCACCTTGGCAATAGGCGCTTTCGTAGCCGCCGCGTCACTTACCATCTGGATAATTTGTGACAGGGTAGTATCTTCTCCTACCCTTGAGGCCTCACAACGGATAAATCCCGACTGGTTAATGGTCGCTGCAGAAACAAAATCGCCTTCTCCTTTATCCACGGGAATGCTTTCTCCTGTTAATGCCGATTCATCTACAGCGCTGTTTCCTTCTGTTATAATGCCGTCCACAGGAATACTCTCTCCCGGGCGCACGACAAAAACATCTCCTTTTACAACCCGGTCAACAGGAATGGTTATCTCTTCTTGATCTCTGACTACAACTGCCGTCTTGGGCGCCAGATCCATCAGACTTTTTAAAGCATTGGTAGTCTTCCCCTTTGAAAACGCTTCCAGCATCTTTCCCAGCGTAATCAATGTCAGGATCATAGCCGCAGACTCAAAATAAAACTCATGCATATAAAGCATAACCGCCCAATGGTCTCCCAAAAGCTGTGCGTCCGTCATGGCAAAAAGAGCATACGTGCTGTATATAAAAGACGCTCCTGCCCCTAACGCCACCAGCGTATCCATGTTGGGAGAGCCATGGCATAAGCCCGCAAAACCGCTGACAAAAAATTTTTGATTAATGACCATGATCACAACGGTAAACAAAAGCTGTATCAGTCCCACTGCAACATGATTGTCCATAAGCCTTTCCGGCATAGGCCATCCCCACATCATATGCCCCATGGAAACATACATTAAAGGAAGAAGAAAACACAGGGAGGCAATAAAACGCTTTCTTATGGCAGGCGTTTCCTTATCCTCCAAAGGATTGCTCCCGGATTCTATTCTCTCCTTATTTCCCGCGCCCTTTAAAGCCGCACCATAGCCGGCTTTTGTTACCGCATCTATAATTTCCCCGGAAGAAGCCGTGCCCTCCACGCTCATGGAATTGGTCAAAAGGCTAACCGTAACTCCGGTTACTCCCGGCACTTTACAAACCGCCTTTTCCACATGAGTGCTGCATGCCGCACAGCTCATTCCCGTTACTGCATACTGTTCCATAATTCTCTCCTTTATAATCAATTAACAATGGCTTATTCCGGGCTTTTGTACCTGCTATTTCATCAGTTTTTGTATCATTTTGACCAGTTCATCAATTACCTCGTCATCTCCGTTGCGAATCCCCTCCGCCACGCAGGTATGGATATGGTTGGACAAAAGCTCTTTGTTAAAGCTGTTCATGGCGGCACTGACCGCAGCACTCTGGGTCAGGATATCCACACAGTAAGCATCCTTCTCGATCATACCCTTGATCCCGCGAATCTGTCCCTCGATTCTGTTCAGCCGGTTCAATAAGTCCTTATATTCCGAGCTCTCCCTTTGTTTTGATTTTACTATTTCCATCCTTATTATTTCCTCCATGGCATAGTTTATAAAATATGTCAAAAATTAATATGCTTCCCCTTTTTTATATGGTCATTATATACCCCTATGGGGTATATTGCAAGCAAAAAATTAAGCCACTCCATTTTCATTTTTTAAGGCACAAAAAAGGAGCTGTTGCCCCCGTAGATTTTTTACCTGCTCTTGCAACAGCTCCATTTACGCTTCTCTTTTTCTTTTTTCGTATCTGCTAAAGCCCTTTATGTGATTTCTCTTTAAAACCATTTCTCCAAAGGCGCATATCTTATCAGCCAGGCTTATAAGAACCGCTTCCCGGGAACGCGGAAAATGCAAAAAGGTCAACGGCCACATATGACTTCGGATAATATTTTTCTCCAGCTCGGACAGATTGAATTCTTTTTCGGCATTTTTTAACGCCGTACAGGGATGACCAAACCAATGCTCTTTTGTGCCCACATTTTTGTTGCCTCTGGCCTGATACAAATAAAAATCATGGAGCATGGCCCCTTTTGCCAGACTCCTTCCGTCTACATTCAGATGAAATCTGCGGGAGAGATCATAGGCACAGACTGCCACTCTCGAGCTATGATCAAAAAGGTTCGATATATTATGATTGGGATATTTTTTTAATTCTTGTATAGTCGGATGCTCTCTGAGCCAGATAAACGTGTCCCAGAATTGTTCCCGGTCTCTTTTTCCTTTACACTTCATAGCTAATCCCCATTTCTGATAAAATGCTTTTCATATTACGCAGATTCTTACGCAAAATTCATCAGCGCCAGCATATATTGATGCTTTCTTTATCGTAGTATCATATATATTCTATATTACCACTTATCTTTACCAAAATAAAAGAACCTATAAGATATTTCTTAAAAAAATTTCCCTAAATTCTTTTCCTATTTTTTAAATACTTTTTTTCTAAAACTCAAACAACTCCGACACGCAATCTGTCACATACCGTTTATTAACCTCGCGCCACTAAGAAATATTCTTTTGTAATGTAGCAAAAGAACCCGTGAGAAATTATAAAAATTCCCACGGGTTCTTTCCTTATGCATTCGTCATTGCATACTAACTTAACAAATTACTTCAAAATAAAACAAATAAATGTTTTATTTCCGTTATAATACAAAAACTCTTAAATTGCCAAATCTACATGTTGGACGGTACCTACCCCGCCGCTTTCCTTCAGGTAAACCCCTGTCTTACGAATGATTCCGTTTGTCTGCTGGGTCGCCTGATTATTCAGGGAAAACTCTGTCTGAGCGTTTCCCAGATAAATTGCTCCTACATCGGCATCCTTCAGATTCATCAAAACGTCTTTGCCGTTTTCATCTTTCGTCCAGATTTTCAAATCCTTAAAAATGCTGTCCGCTTCGTCAATCCATCCGTTTCCGTCTTCGTCGTAAGCCGCTAAATCGCCAAAGCCATCGCCGCTCTTTGTGCCGAACAGCTCGGAGCCATCGTTGATTTTTCCATCTCCGTTTTTATCCAATGCCAAAAATCCGCTTCCGGGTCCTGCAAAGGATATTTCCTCTTCCTTGCCATCCGCGTCCAGGTCAAACATAAACTTCATATCGGATACGCTTGCCACATTAGAATCCAGATTGATAACCAAAGGATCCGTTACAATATAATTCTGCTGTGTAAACGATTCATATTTTGCACAAAAGGCTCTGGACATCTCAACGGACACGCCGAAATTAATTTCTCTTCCGTCCGCTGTTTTTGCCGTGCCCACAGTCTGGAATGATGTAAACTCCGCTTCTGTTACAAAGCCGGAGGTAACCGTTGTTCTGGTCCATACATTTCCGCCGCTGCCGGGTGCCAGTGATGCCAAATCCCTGGTAGAAGTTGTTGAACGATAGGACGCCGCACTGTAGGATGCAGACGCCGCCATCCCATATCCCGAAGAGGACTGATACATTCCAAAGGATGAAGAAGCTCTCTTATAATCCGATTGGATCTGCTTAATGCTGTTCATGGTATTCCACGGATTTCTTCCTTTTTTAAAGCCGCTTAGCGCCCGCAGCATCTGACGCAGCATTTCCAGCTTTTGCTCATATAAGCTGCTGGGACCCTTGGCCCATTGAGCGCCTTCCTGATCCTTGATTTTGCCCTGATCAAACATCTTCTGGAAATTTTCCTGCTGTTTCTTTTCCTGCGCTTCTTTCTTCTGCTCCTGATACTCCTTCAATTGCTCAGAAAGGCTTTTTCCTTCAGGAGAAACCTCCAGCTTGATTGCCTGCCCCGCTTTTTCATTGATGCTTTCACTGTGCAGCATCTCGTAATGAACGTATTCCCTGTGGGAAGACATTCCTACCTTGCTGGAACTGATAATCATGGTATCGACTCCTTTCTAACCATTGATTAGTAAAGGGTAATTCCTTTTACCCGTTATTATTCAATTTTCTATTTTGTCAAATTAAAGGTCTGCTTTTAACCGGTTATTATACGGTTGTTTTCATGCTTTCTGCATAATCATCAAAAAGCTTCTGGGTAGCATCATAGGTTCTCTGGCTGATGTCCGGCAGCTTCTTTCCCCATGTGCCTGTAGCCATTTTGAAGCCCTTCTCAAATGCTTTGCGCATTTCTTCCATCTTTCCTGCATCTCCGCCTGTCAGAGCCTTTGCCATATCAAAGATTCTCTGGGAGGTCTGGGATACGCCCCAATATCCGTCATCTGCAATGTCCTTCTGAGCCTGTGCTTTTGTCGCAGCATCTACGGTAAATTTGCCGCTTGCCAAAAATCTCCACATATCGTCGGATTTACCGATTGCAACACCCTGCTGGCTCATCATCTTATGTACCAGGTCAGTCATCTGTTTTGCACGAGCTTCTGCATCCGCTTTTAACTGCGCAACGATAGCAGAGCGGTCTACTGCAGCCTTTCCTTCTTTGGAAGGCTCATATACTGCGCCGGGCTGTGCAGCTTCTGTCTTTTCTGCTGTCTGCTTTGCCGCAGCTGTTTTGGTATCATAGCTGTTGTATAAATTTGTATAATTATTTACTCCGTTTATTCCACTCATGAATTTCCTCCATTCTGCCGTTTCCTTACGACTTATCAAATTATTATGGTCTAGAACGTATTATCAAAAAGATAACCGCTTGATGTCAATTTCTTGTAATCAGCATTATTGGTGTAAGAGCTTCCGCCTGCGCTTGTGCCCTGAACTGCAGCATTTCCGATCTGAGCTGCTTTCTGAACCACTTTGTCTGCATAGGAGCCGGCTCCCTGGAACAATACCTTCAAAGTATTTACGTTTGCTTTCTTCAAAACATCCGCATCTACTTTTAACTTATTATCCTCTCCAATGGTAATGCCTACCTTTGCCAGCAGTTTGGAATTAGCCTCTGTCATCTGAGTAAGCCATGTGGCATTTCTTAATACCTTCTTGTTGTCGCTTTCTCCGGTAGCGCTTATGATGGCATTGTAGCTGTCCGCAAAAGAATTTACCGCTTTTGTGATGGCATCCCAGTCATAGTCTACTTTTTCTGTTTCTTCGCCTGTCTTTTCGTCTTTTGTCTTAATGGTTTTCTTTTCGAATAAGTCTTCGTCCATTAAGTCCAGCATGGAATTTTTCAGATTGTCCGCCTTAGTCTTTAACAGGGACAACTGTTTCTTTTCTTCCTCGGCGCTTTCAGCGGTTCCGGCATCTTGTTTTTTGTAATAAGCTTTTAACAATTTGCCATAACTGCCGTTTTTAATGCTCATATAGTCCGATAGACTGAAAGCATTATTGTCTGTGCCGGAAGTTCCCATCATACTACTGAAAATATCAGTGTAATTGGTGTTTACGTTTGTCATAGTATCATCCTCCTTGATTATAATATTTCAAATAGCAAATCCATTTGCCAATCTGTCATATTGTATTTCGGATTATTTCAGCTAATCCTTAGCTAATTTTGGAAATTTTTTGATTTTTTTTAATATTCTCTCATATTTTCATATCAAATGGCCGATATATATGATTTTTTTCTTCTTCCGGGATTATTCCGTCCTGTAAAAGCGTATTTTCCGTCCCGCTTTCCACGGTCTCGACGCTCTCTTTCAAAGACTCTGCAGCATCCTCTTCAGACAGGATTTCCCCGGAAGTCTCCAGTTCATCCATAACCTCAAGTACTTCGCCCAATTCGTCCATAATTTCGGAAAGCACGCCATCCTGTTCTTCGACGCCCGTTGCTTCCTCCACCAGCTCTTCTCTTCTTTCTTCCGGTGTCTTGGGTTTGGAATCCTCCGCTGCTTCCGCAATTTTCTCGCCCTTTTCCCTGGCTTCATCCATAAGATGATACATCTGTTCGTTATTATATGCCGCCTTTACCGCCGCAATCTGATCCTCATAGGAATGAAGCATATCCAGCTTCCTCATAATTTCTTCCGGGCTTTCGCAGACCACATTCTTCAGGTTGACCTTCTGCGCCTCAAAAAACTCCACCTGCTTTTCTGTCTGCCGCTGCCTTTCCATTCGATCCTGTGTGCTTTTTAGCATACCGTTTCCAAAAGAATGCAGAAAACCGCCGTCAATGGAAATATTCATATTTTCTCTCCTTTCCGCAAATCCCCGGCTTTTATAAGCCTTTTAATGCTTTTATATCAAATATTTCATCATAAATACCATCAGATTGTTTTTCCAGTCATCCACGCCCAGATAAAAAACGTCGTCAAGATCATCCATAGCCACCATAGCTACATTTCCGCCGCCGCCGGCTCCGGGCACCTTCATAATGGTATCAAAGGAAATGTATACATACTCTCCGTCAATCTTTTTTGCTTTCAGAAGTCTTTGTAACTCTTCTTTATCAATCCGGAGCTCTCCTTCTACTATCTCTACGGAATCCCCAAACTCCCTGGAATCCCAGACTACCATTTCCAGATCTTCATTATAGAAAGTAATTTCTTTCATTCTGGTATAGCGGGGATAGGATGTAATTCCTATCAGAATTGCCAAAGCCGCTAATATGCCTCCAAAAAACGCAGCCGTCCGCTTTGGCGCATTTTTGCTGCCCTTTGCAGTTCTTCGTTCATTTAAATATCCGATTCTTTTTCTCAGAACCTGAAAATAGTTGCCCTCTAAAAAGGATGCCGCACATTCCTCCTGCACGCCCTTTAACATCGTAAGCACCCCGAGAATCAATTTCCCGTATTCCAGCCTGCTGACTCCCGTAGAGCGTATACAGCTTTCATCGCAGGCCATTTCCAGATCTTCCCGCAAAACCTTCTCACACAAATATATGGCCGGATTGATCCACCAGTAAATGCGCAGCATGGCAAATAGAAACAACAACACAATATGCCCTGATTTGATATGTAAAAATTCGTGGCTTAAAATGACCTTTCGCTGTGTATCATCCCAGTTTCTTGTAATTTCCTCGGGAATTATGACAAAGGGACGGAAAATCCCTCCGGAATAAGGACTGACCTTTTCCGGCGTAACATATATTTTAATCCTCTTTAAATATCTGCGCAGCAACGGGGTTCTGTCATAAGCCGTCAGGCTCTCTGCCACTTCTTCTTTTATTCCGTTTTCAAGCAGCGGAAGACTCTTTAATTTCCGTTTCAATCTTCTGCTCTTTATCATGTAGGCCGCTAAAAGAATCCCCATTACCGTAAAATAGGCCTTTCCGTAGACGGCCTTATGAATATGTGCATAAAGGCCGTTCAGCAAAACAAAAAAGTATCCTCTGAAAAACAACTTATTCATTCCCATAAAAGCCATGGGAAGCAGTAATGTCATGGCGCCGATATTGATATGTGCCGTATGCCTTCTGTTGCATTTACGTATAATGCAGATTAAGAGAAGCATTGCCATTCCCGCCACCATTGTCCGTATGCATTTATCAAAGCAGTATATTGCTGCAAAGTCCCTAAAGCCTTTCAGCAGACGCAAGGTTTCTCCCATACCGGTCCCCTCTCTCCCCTATTGCCGCTCCCTCAAGGATTCTACCAATTCTTCCAGCTCCATGAGCTGTTCTTTCGTAATATCTGTTGACTTCAAAAAACTTGCAACCGCAAGGGACGCGTCCCCTCCGAAATAATTCTTTACAAAACGCCGGCTCTTTAAGGAAAGACATTCTTCCTTTGACTTCAAAGGAAAATAATGATAAATCCTGGAATCATTTTTATCTACCGTATAATTTAATACGCCCTTTGCCACCAGCCTCCCGATCATAACGCGGATGGTCTTCTGGCTGACATCCAGTATTCCCTTTAATTTTTCTATGATTTCCGATGCGGTAATGGATTTGTTTTCTTTCCAAATCACTTCCATGATCAGCCATTCGTTTTCACTAGGTGTTATTTCTCCCATAAAATTACCTCCGCATGTGCTTCTATTTATATTATCGGATTACATCTGTAAATAATCAAGGTCTGATTTTACTTTTTATAAATTTTTTCAATTTTTATTTTACATTCTTCCTTTATTTCTGCACTTTCAAAGTAAATCCCTTTCCCCGGACGCCAATATATCCCCCCGCCCCATACCGGCTGTGCTACGATAGAAAAAGACTCCGCCTCTCTTTTCATTAGTAAAGAGACGAAGTCTTTTTTCATTCCTGAAATTTTCTTTCAATTATGTTCTTTCTTAATCCAAAAATTCAACTTCTCCGTTATCAATATGATAAACAGCGCCGCAAACCGTAAGTTCGCCTTTTTCAATCATTTCACTGAGGCTTTCTTTTACAATGTTTACGCTTCTTTCCACATTTAAGCAGCATGCCTTATACTCATCCTTTTCATCGCCGATGGCCTTGCGGATTTCATCGGTTATGGTTTTTACAAAGCCTTCCGGCGCGCTGCTGATGGTTGCTCCCACCGCACCGCAGTGAGTATGTCCCAATATAACCAACAGCTTGCTTCCCAAATGTTCTGCAGCATACTCAACGCTGCCGATCTGATGATTGTCCATAACATTGCCTGCTACGCGAATGACAAACAATTCTCCGATTCCGGCGGAAAAAATGCCTTCGGGAATCACCCTGGAATCCGAACAGGTAACAACAATGGCATAAGGACTCTGTCCCTCATCACAGGTAACCTGTCTGATTTTGGGGGAAATATCTCCCGGGTTTGTGTCGGAAGCCAGATAGCGCTTATTACCCTCTTTTAGCTTCTCCAATGCTTCTGCTGCAGATAAGTTTTCTTTGTGCATAAATACCTTCCTTTCCGTCTGCGTTATATCGACTCGCATGTTATGTAAGGAGTATATCATAATTTCCCTTAAAGTTCATCCTCTTTGTCAAAAGTTTCTTCATCCGTTTTTAATCCAAAGGCTTTCAAAATGCAGGCGCAAATAATTCCCGACGCCAGCATGATGATAAGGTCCACAGGCGCCGGCCCCATATCAAAACGATCTTCCCGATTGGAAAACAGCCCCCGAAACAAAAATCCACTTCCAAAGCGGTATAAACGCCCTTTTAACAAAATCATTTCTCCTATATACATCAAAGTAGTCATAGCAGACGCCGTCACGGCGGGAATCCCTACAAAAATCCACTTTGGTTTTCCGTTCAGAAACGAACCGGCATAAATCCCCGCCGTTATTCCAAACAAGACAAAAAATACCGTCATAAGAACCGCCGAAACAAGAGAAACCCGTATATTGCCATCCCTGAAAAATGCGGTAAAGCACGCCAGAATGCAAAGTCCCAGGAAGGCAGCGCCGGAAACCGCCTGCATGGTCAATGTCCGCAGCCGCTTTTTCTCTCCGCTTTGTATCATATGGGCAAACCCGTAAAAGCAATTCAAGGCAGTCAGAATTATAATAAGGGAAATTACATAAAAATGCATTTTAAAAGCCGGACTATAATTTCCTATCAGAATTTCGGCGGCCGTTTCCCTAAAGCTCTCCATAGAAGACTTCGGGACAGGAAAATCAATGCACATATACATCTGCCAGTCTTCTAACGTAACGGAAAACGTCGAAGTAACGACCACCTTAGTTTCCAAAAGCAGCTCGGATACAAAAAATACCCCCGTCGACAGGACCGACGCCCAAAACAGAGCCGCCCTTTTTGCATACTTTAACAGCCAAGGCATGAACAGCATTCCCACGATCAGGGCGAGGCTTATGGGTGTATATGGTATAATGTACTTAGGATAATCTTCCTTCATAACCGTCCCCCGGGTAAGCATATCCGCCACAACACGGATCCCCATATACAAAGGATAAAAGGAAGCTGTTAAAACCCCTGCAAGAGACAGTAAATAGTATTTCTCAAATCTTTTCTTTTCCATAATTCCTCCTTTTTCACATACCGTTGGTCAAGAGCATATAAGCAATTACCACCCCCAGAAGGGCAAAACACGTTGCTGCAAACAGGGATACTTTTTTGTAAGACAGAATCCGGCAGATCCTCTTACTAAGCCCCGCTCCGCCAAAAGCGGAAGCAAAAACACTGCTATCTTCCGCACAGTCCACGAGCGCTTTTGCATAGGCTTTTCTCTCTTTTTCATCAAAATCTTTCAATACCATTTCATCGCAGGAAAACTCCATATCCTCCAGAAAAAGCTTCAAAAACAGCCACGAAAAAGGATTGAACCAATGCACGCAGACCGTTATGAATCCCAGAAGCCGCCAAAGATTATCCATACGCCGGATATGCGCTTTCTCATGGGCAAGAATATAGGTTATATTTTTATCTTCATACCCGGCAGGAAGCAGAATCTGCGGCCGAAAAATCCCATACACCCGAGGAGATTTTGTTGCATCGGACAGACGGATATTATCTTGCCGGCGTATTGTACGGCGCAATTCCTTTTTGGAAGAGGCATATAGAAAACTCAGTATTCCCAGAAACGCCGCGCATCCTGCCAGCCATACAACGGCCGCCCAATGGAAGACGTTTTCCAAGATATTTACTTTGTAAGTGACGGGAAAATAGCTGTCCGCCGCTCCCACCGCATTCATGGCAGAAATCGTTTCCCTGCTCTCATAAACCACCACCGTTTTCATACCCGCTTGTGACAAAATCCCCATGAGCCCGTATTTACTCCCTATCCCTACCGGCACCCACATACGCAGGAAGGGGATAATCCAAAAAAGAAAAATCAGCCTTTTGGGTAGCTTCTTCATTTTTCTCAAGGCAATAATAACGATTCCCGACATGGACGCCCCTATGCTCATATTAAGAATCCAATAAAACACTTCTCCCCACATAGGCCCGCCTTTCGTCAATCGTCTCTCTTATCATCAATCATCTTTCTCAATTCACAAAGCTCTTTTTCCGACAGTTTTTCGTCTTCTAAAAGCGAAGAAAACAGAGCCCTTTTTGAACCGCCGAAAAGCCTGTCAATAAGGCTCTGGGTTTCCGCCCTGCATACCTCATCCTTAGAAATCAGCGCCGTGCAGATAAAACCCGGTTCACTGCGTTTGATATATCCTTTCGATTCCAGCTTTTTGATTACCGTATAAGTGGTATTTTTATTCCATCCCGTTTCCTTAGCCGCAATCAGGGTTAAATCCTTTGCACTGACAGGCTCATTATCCCATATGAACTCCATTACCTTCAGCTCGCTGTCAAATAGTTTTAAACTCATTTTTATCTCCGTTTCTCAGCTTTTCAGTCATTGACATAAAGAATAATAAAAACTTCATTCTCTTTTATGTTATTCTTTTTACGATTTTGCTTTTAATAAGCATTTTTTCATTCCAGACTATCTCTATAGTCTATACTATCACAATAGTCTGGAGTTTGCAATATGACATATCAGATATGACAATCACATCTTCTTCATTATCTTCTGCTTTCTGATTTTACGCCTATTTTTCCGGCAAACCTTTTACATATGAAAAGGGTATTGCCCATAACTGAAAACCAGTCATTTTGCAATACCCTTCTAAATTATTCTCCGAAACCTTTTTCGGAATTTCTCTTCAACCATCCTGCAACCGTTCCGAAAACCGGCAGCATAAGCATCATAACACAGGCTTGGTACAGGTTGTTTCCCTTACTCATAAGTTTTCACATATTCCCGTATAGGAAAATCTTTTATAAATTTTCCTTTACTTTTGCATAAATTCCCTTTGCATCCAGGCCGTATTTTTCAACCAGCGCACCGGCGGAACCGGACTCGCCGAATTTATCATACATACCGATTTTTATTACTTTGGTAGGAGCATTTTCAGAAAGCACATCGCATACGGCGCTGCCCAATCCACCGATAACGGAATGCTCCTCTACGGTAAATACTTTACCGGTCTTTTCAGCCGTTGCCACAACCAGTTCTTCATCTATAGGTTTAATGGTATGAATATTTACAACCTCTGCACTGATGCCATCGGCTGAAAGCATTTCCGCCGCCCCTAAGGCTCCTTCAACGCAGATACCCGTTGCAATAATAGACACATCCGTACCCTCTTTCAACACAACGCCCTTACCGATTTCAAATTTATAATCCGGTTTATCATTAATAACCGGAACTGCTGCACGGCCGAATCTTAAGTAAACCGGTCCTTCCATCTCAATTGCCGCACGAACCGCCGCTTTTGCTTCCACATCATCGGAAGGAACGATAACGGTCATACCGGGAATGGTACGCATTAATGCAATGTCTTCATTACACTGATGAGTTGCTCCATCCTCGCCTACGGTAATTCCTGCATGAGTTGCCCCGATCTTTACATTCAGATGGGGATATCCTATGGAATTGCGCACCTGTTCAAAGTTTCTTCCTGCCGCAAACATGGCGAAAGATGAAATAAAGGGAACCTTCCCGCAGGTTGCAAGGCCCGCCGCAATGCCCGTCATATTACATTCCGCAATACCGCAGTCAATATGACGGTCGGGAAATGCCTTCTGAAAAATACTTGTTTTGGTAGCGCCTGCTAAGTCTGCATCCAGAACAACCAGATTGGGGAAGTCTTTGCCGCAGTCTGCAAGTGCGTTTCCGTAGCTTTCTCTTGTTGCGATTTTCTTAACATCTGCCATTATACTTCACCTGCTTTCTCTAACTGCTCTGAAATTTTATCCAAATCCGCCATTGCCGTTGCATATTCTTCATCGTTGGGCGCTTTTCCATGCCATCCTGCATTATTCTCCATAAAGGAAACATCTTTTCCCTTGATCGTATGCATAACGATCGCCGTAGGCATTCCTTTTGTTTCCTTAGCTTCTGCTAACGCCTTGCGGATTTCGTCAAAATTATGTCCGTCAATATTAATTGTCTTAAAGTTAAATGCTTCGAACTTTTTGTCAATGGGATATACGGAGCAGACGTCTTCAACCTTACCGTCAATCTGCAGTCCGTTGTTATCCACGATTACTACCAGATTATCCAGCTTACGCGCTCCGGCAAACATGGCTGCCTCCCACACCTGGCCTTCCTGAATTTCTCCGTCTCCCAAGAGGGTATATACACGGTAATCCTTATTATCCATCTTCCCTGCAAGAGCCATTCCCACAGCCACGGAAATACCCTGCCCCAAAGAACCGGAACTCATATCCACGCCGGGAGTTTCCTGCATACAAGGATGTCCCTGAAGATAGGAACCCAATTTACGGAGTGTTTTTAAATCCTCTATCGGAAAATATTCTTTGTTGGCAAGAACCGAATACAATCCCGGCGCCGTATGTCCCTTAGAAAGAACAAAACGGTCCCGCTCTTCCCATTTAGGATTCTTAGGATCAATATTCATTTCTTCAAAATAAAGATACGTAAACATATCTGCTGCAGAAAGCGAACCACCCGGGTGTCCGGCTTTTGCACTGTGCACTGCAGTCACAATACCTTTACGAACTTCATTTGCGCGTTTTTGAAGTTCTAAGTTTGTCATGTCATCTTCCTCCATATGTTGTATTTGCACTCTTCCAAGTGCCTGCATGTTTATCATATAACACCCAAAAGATGATTTCAACCGGTTTGGGGCCAAAATCATCTCTGGTTAAAGCTTTTATAATAAATCGTTTAAACGATTAAGCAAAGGGATTTTCGGTAGGATATCTTACGCCCGCAGGCTGATTGTATCCTATTTCCGCTACATCTACGCCGATATATTTAAATACCTCATAAATAGCTTTTCCGAAATGTCCGAATGCTACTGCTCCGTGATGAGGGAAGTTCTTTTCGATCAATACATGACGATAGAATCTGCCCATTTCGGGAATGGCGAATACACCGATTCCTCCGAAGGATTTGGACGCTACGGGAAGAACCTCTCCATGTGCAATATATGCGCGAAGCTCTGCGTCAGCCGTAGACTGCAGTCTGAAGAATGTGATATCTCCCGGTACAATGTCTCCTTCCAGAGTTCCCTGTGTTACTTCTTCGGGAAGGTTTCTTGCCATAATCATCTGATACTGCATACCGCAGGAAGATAATTTCTTGGAACATGTATTTCCGCAATGGAATCCCATGAAGGTATCCTTATGTGTATAAGGGAATTTGCCTTCAATGGCTTCCTTGTACATATCTGCCGGTACGGAGTTGTTGATATCTAATAACGTAACGACATCCTCGGATACACAGTAGCCGATAAACTCACTTAATGCTCCATAAATATCAACCTCGCAGGATACGGGAATGCCCATGCCTGTGAGACGGCTGTTTACGTAGCAGGGTACAAATCCAAACTGTGTCTGGAAGGCAGGCCAGCATTTTCCTGCAATCGCCACGTATTTGCGGTATCCCTTATGCTCCTCAACCCAGTCAAGAAGCGTCAGCTCATATTGTGCCAGCTTAGGAAGAATTTCGGGCTTATTATTTCCTGTTCCCAGTTCTTCTTCCATTTCCTTTACCTTTGCAGGAATACGGGAATCCCCATTATGTTTTTTAAATGCTTCGAATAAATCCAATTCGGAATTTTCTTCAATTTCTACACCTAAATTGTAAAGCTGTTTAATGGGTGCGTTACAAGCCAGGAAGTTCAAAGGTCTGGGGCCGAAGCTGATAATCTTTAAATTAGCAAGAGCATCTAATGTGCGCGCAATGGGAACAAATTCTTTAATCATATCCGCACATTCTTCCGCTGTTCCTACAGGATATTCAGGGATATATGCCTTTGTATTACGAAGCTTTAAGTTATAGCTTGCATTTAACATACCGCAATATGCATCGCCGCGTCCGCCTTTTAAGTCATTCTGTGATTCCTCTGCCGCCGCACAGAACATAACCGGTCCGTCAAAATGTTTTGCCAGCAATGTCTCCGCAATTTCAGGTCCGAAGTTTCCAAGATAAACACAAAGAGCATTACACCCTGCCTTCTTGATATCCTCCAAGGCCTGAACCATGTGGAGCTCGCTTTCCACAATACAGATAGGGCATTCATAGATATCCGCATCGCCATATTTATTCTTATATGCATCCACTAATGCTTTTCTCCTGTTTACGGAAAGAGACTCCGGGAAACAGTCACGGCTTACAGCCACAATACCGATTTTTACTACAGGTGCGTTGTTCATTGATTCTTTTCCTCCTTAATCAGATACCGCTCTCTGTCGCGGGTTATTTATTAATATTTAAATTATCGCCAACCAGTCCGATATGACATCCTGCATCCAGGCCGCCTTCCTTATGACCGATCAGCCATTTGTTTTTCGCTGTGATCAGCTTATCCTCTCCATCGGAATGAGAAGTCTCCAGGGGATAGTTGGTTCCTGCCGGTAATACAATGCCAACCTTGAATCCCTCTCCTTTTACTCCGCAAGGTGCGTAGTGAAGTGTTGTCGCATACACTTCAACAGCAGTTCCCTTCGGGACTAAAAATGCTTCCATCAAGGATGTATCATAGGTAAAATCATCTGTAATATCCTGCTGTGAACCAAGAATTAAAATTGCATCCGTTGCCGCCACATTGATTTCGGAACTTCTGTGGTACTCAACCGCATTCAATAATTCATTATGTCCGTTGCAGTATCCGATCTGAATCGATGATTCTCCGTATGTCTTATCCCTTAATTGTACAAAAACGGGAAGTGCTTCTAACTCTTTTACGCTGGGCTCATATACAACGCCTTCGGGTAATGGAGTTTTCTGTTCTAATGCCGTTACCAATTCGGAAAAATCAATGTTCTTTACGATTCTGCCGTACTTTCGGAACTTCTCATCCGTCACGTCATAAATTGTCATTTCATAACCCCTTTCCATTATATTTTTTCATCCTGTTAATAAGCTCTATATGACTGCCTGCTTTGGATCATTCCTCTATCCGCTTGCCATCTGCCATGGCAAAAACAGCCGCCGCATAATACAGTTGGCCATATGATGCGGCTTATCGCTGATTATTGAATTTTACGGAACAACTCCTTGCAGGCAGGATAAATCTCTTTAAACTGCTGGTATCTGGCTTCATATTTTTCAACCAGTCCGGCTTCAGGCTCTACGGTATCCACTATTTTAACAATTTTAGCCGCCGCATCCTCTACACCGGCAAATTCGCCGCAGGCAACTGCTGCAAGCATTGCGCCGCCCAATGCGGGACCTTCTTCACTTTCAATCACGTCAACCTTTACATTTAATATATTGGCAATCATTTTTTTCCAAAGAGGACTCTTAGCGCCCCCGCCACAGATTTTGGTTCTCTCTATGTTGATGCCTAAGGCTTTAGCCACTTCAAAGGAATCCCTCAAAGCAAATGCAACGCCTTCCAAAACAGCCTGCGTCATATCAGCCCTTGTGGAATCCATGGTAAGACCGATAAACGTACCTCTTGCAAGAGGATCGTTGATGGGAGAACGCTCGCCCATCAGATAAGGCAGGAAATATACATGGTTTTCTCCCAGCTTCTCAATCGCCTTCTGCTGCGCGCCATAGTCCTTGGTTCCGATAATTTCATCCATCCACCATTTATTACAGCTTGCCGCGCTTAACATACATCCCATCAGATGATAGTGGCCGTCCGCATGGGCAAATGCATGCAGCGCATTGAATTTATCCACTCCGAATTTCTCGGATGAAATAAAGATTGTTCCGCTTGTACCCAGTGAAATATTGCAGTTACCGTCTCCTACCGTTCCGGTTCCCACAGCTGCTGCCGCATTATCCCCGGCGCCTGCAACGACTTTGCAGCTTTCGGGTATACCAAGCTCTTTTGCCACTGCAGGGAGGAGGGTTCCTACAGCTTCATAGCTCTCATATACCTTAGCCAGCTGGTCCTCTGTGATGCCACAAATCTCGCACATCTCCTTAGACCAGCATCTGTTTTTCACATCGAAAATCAACATTCCCGATGCGTCAGATACGTCGGTGCAGTGCACGCCGGATAACTTATATGCAATGTAATCTTTAGGCAGCATGATTTTTTTGATTCTGGCAAAATTTTCAGGCTCTTTGTTCTTAACCCAGAGAATCTTGGGCGCCGTAAATCCCGTAAAGGAAATATTTGCCGTATATTCGGAAAGCTTTTCCTTTCCGATCACATTATTTAAATAATCGCACTCTTCTGTCGTCCTGCCGTCGTTCCAAAGAATCGCCGGACGAATGACCTCATCCTTTTCATCCAGAATAACAAGGCCATGCATCTGACCTCCAAAGCTGATACCCGCCACCTGGCTCTTATCCGCATCCCGGATCAGCTCCTTGATCCCTTCCATAACCTGTGTATACCAATCCTCCGGCTTTTGCTCTGACCAGCCGGGATTGGGGAAATATAAAGGATATTCCTTCGATACAATGTTCTGAATCTTTCCTTCTCCATCCATTAAAAGAAGTTTTACCGCCGATGTACCCAGATCAACACCAATATATAACATATTTGCTCCTCCCGTGAAAATCGCCTTTTGTCTATTACCTTTCTCACTCTGTGCCCGTGCACATTTTCATCATATATTCTTTTACTGCAAAAATCAATAAAATTTTTTTAAAAACTTTCTTAAATTGTAAAATTCAGCACTTTACATTAATACTTTCCTTGAATATTGTGCATTTTCACGATATCCGTGCACGGTTCAGATTTCCTATTGTTTTTTTTTTTAAGACTGATAAAATATATGTAGAATATTTTGATATTCTGTACTTTAATATCCACTTATAGTATTTTATATTGAGTTAAGGAGTTTTTTACATGGCTACCATTAAAGAAATTGCAGAACTTGCAGGCGTTTCCAGAGGTACTGTTGACAGAGTCTTAAATAAGCGGGGGGCAGTGAATCCCAAAACAGAAGCAAAAATTCTGGAAATTGCCAAAGCCCTGGACTACAAACCCAACAGAGCAGGTATTGTACTTGCGGCACAGAAGAAAAAATTCAAATTCGGTATCGTAATGTTTGGTATCGGCAATCCATTTTTTGACGATGTTATCGCCGGCTTTAAAGAAAAAGAAGAAGAGTTATCCGGCTATAATTGTACCGTTTTAATCAGGAGAATTTCCGCCTTTGGAGTGGAAGACCAATTAGAGGCTATTAACTCCCTTGTGAAGGAGGAAATTAACGGCCTTGCCATTTCTCCCCAAAACGACCCTTCCATTGCCGAGAAAATCAATCAATTATTTGATATGGGGATTCCTACCGTTACCTTTAATACGGATATCAGCGGTTCCAAGCGGATCGCTTATGTGGGCAGCGATTATTACCAGTGCGGACAAACCGCAGCAGGTTTAATGCATTTGATGTCATCCGGAAATTTGAATATCGGCATCGTCAGCGGCTATTCCCAGATTTTGTGCCATACGGAGCGTATCGCCGGCTTCAAATCCCGTCTGGAGCAATATACCAATCTTCATGTCGTTGATTTCTTTGAAAATAAGGATGATGATTTTATCAGTTATGAAAAGACCACAAAAATGTTGGCAGATCATCCGGAGATGAATGCTGTTTTCTTTGCAGCCAGCGGCACGTACGGCGGATGCAAAGCCATTCTTGCCGCTAACCGTGAACGAAACATGAAAATCATTACCTTTGACAAAATAGCTACTACCATAGAGATGATGAAAAGGGATGTAGTTTCCGCCACAATTTGCCAGCAGCCCCGTCTTCAGGGCACGCTGCCACTCCAAATCCTGTTTGACTATCTTGCTACAGGCAAGCCGCCAAAACAGGAGTATAACTATACATCTGTAGAAATTTGTATTAAAGAAAATATTTAATATTTATATGCAATCAAATACCGTGCGCCCGGCTTCGAGCCAAGCCCCTATGCGTTACCTTTACAGTTAACTCAACCCAGGCACCCTTACGGCACATGGAAGCTTCCTCTTAGTGCTGCTGTATTCCTACCCTGACACGGTTCGTGGATTTCCATTGCGTAAGACCCAGATATCAACGCCACTTATAAAGGGCAGCCATAAAAACAAAAACCCTCTGCCGGCCAACACCCCTGCTAAAGCGGATTGCAGGTACAAGGCTCCGCTACTGCCCCGGCTGCACGGTAAGTTTTAGTATACTTGTTTTTTATAAAAAAGTCAATGAATCCGCAAGCTTTTGAAAAATTCGCTTAAGACTTCCGAGCATTCCTTTTCCAATACCCCACGCTTTACCTCGGTCTGATGATTAAATTCCCTCATCTGGAGAATATTCAATACAGAACCGCCGCAGCCCGCTTTGGGATTCATGCACCCCATTACCACACGGGGAATTCTCGCCTGAACAATGGCTCCTGCACACATCTGGCAAGGCTCCAGCGTAACATACAAAGTACAGCCTTCCAGCCTCCAGTCATGCAATATGCTGCTTGCTTTTCTGATTGCTTTTATCTCCGCATGAGACAGGGTACTGTGATCCGTGTTTCTCCGGTTATATCCTCTGGCTATGATTTTTCCGTCTTTTACAATAACGCATCCTATGGGTACTTCGCCCAATTTAACCGCCTTTTGCGCCTGTTTTACGGCTTCTTTCATAAATTTGCAATCAATGATTTGCTGTTCCCGTTCTCTGCGTCTCTTCTCTTCAAAGGCTTCCTTTTTTCTTTTCAGCCTTGATAACCGGCGGCGCTCTGATTTCCCCAGCTCCTCATATCTGTCCATAAGCCGGGAAATCTCGTTGTCCAAATCCTCTTCTTGTAATTCGATTTGCATTTTATCCGTCTGCACTTTTTTATTCTGCTGTTTCTCTATTTGCATTCTTTCCATTTCTGCTTTCTCCGTCCATAATCATGAAATATCCGTTCAAGTATCGGCAACAGTATACCACACTATCCTTTTGTATAGAAATATCCAAAAGTTCCATTGGTAATATGTTCTCCTTCCCTTGCCGGCTCAAAAACGGGAAAACCAAACATTTCCGCCACCATTTGTTCCCGTTCGTAATAATTGCCGGGAACTCCCAGCCGGGGTTCTTCTCTGCTTTCATCTATCATGACATGTCCATAATTATAATATCCATGCAAAAGAAAGCTGTTATGAATATAAGAACGGAAAAGCAGTTCGTCCTCCAGAACGGACAACTGTACAATCCGTTTTTCCTCTGCTTCCTCTTGCAATAGTTCTTCCGCCTCTAACTCTTCTATTGTATCTTCCCTTCCGGTTACTTCTTCTGTTTCCCGCTGTTCTTCCTTTTTCCTACTCTTATTTTTCTTCCCGTCTTTATCTGTTTCTCTTTTTTCTTCTTTTTCTTCTGCCTCCTCCGGCGCTATTTGTTCCTTCTCTTCAACCCACTCTGTTTTTTCATCTTCTTTCGTATGCTCTTTTCCTTTTTTTTGCCCTTTTTCTTTTGTTTGCTCTTTTCCTTTCCTTTCCGTCTCTTCTATTCCTATTTCCGCTTTTTCTGATACGCTCTCCTTATCTATCCAGCCCTCCGATAAATACCGCTCTTTATCCGTGGTTACGGATAATTCCGCATTTCCCTTCAATGCCCTGAGCTTATCCGCCAGTTCCTCCTTTAGCTTCCCTTTTCCCTGAAGGAAGCCGTCATAGGAAACGTTCCCCTCTTCCAGACTTATTTGCCCCACATCTTTTCCCGAAACATCCTTCATATGTAATAGAATGGTTTTTCTCTCTTCCTGCCCGCAATTGCAAAATGCCGATAAATCCATTCTTCCTTCCACATGACCATTTTTTTCATATAAAAACAGTTTTGCAGTCTTTGTATTTTGACCCTTTTCCTGTTTTAAATACCAAATTTTTCTCAAAAAAACCCACCTCCTACTTAATTATTATGAGAAGGTGGGACAAATTATGTTTCCGGAAATTAAATATCCTGCTGCCGGCAAAGAAACCTCTGCCTGCAAAGCAATCGGGGAATTCCTTTAATAATCCATGGATTCCAAATATTTCATATAACTAACTACCATCAACGCTATCTTCAAGGTTAACGCATCGTCAAAAATCCGGATGTCCAAATTCGTTACCTTTTGCAGTTTTTCCAGGCGGTACAGAAGCGTATTCCGATGAACATACAGCTGTCTCGCAGTTTCAGACACGTTCAGGTTATTTTCCAAAAACATGTTAATGGTATTTAAGGTTTCGTCATCCAGTTCTTCCGGAATCTCCTCGCCGAAAATTTCTTCAATAAACATCTTGCAAAGATTAATGGGAAGCTGGTAAATCAGACGTCCGATGCCCAAAGTATTATAGGCAACCACATTCCTTTCCACATAAAATATTCTGCCTACATCCAATGCCATCTTGGCTTCCTTATAGCTTTTGGAAACATCCTTTAATTCCCGGACAATTGTACCATAGGCAATTCTTCCGTTGACCATGACCTCCGTATTCATCATACCCAGAATCATATCCGAAACACTGTCCAGTTCCTCGTAGCCTTCTTTTTCATCCAGATGTTTTATGACAATGAGATTCTTTTCATCCACGGATGTAACAAAATCCCCCGACTGCGGGGAAAACATATTTTTTAGCATCTCCATGGTTCCGTTATCGTTTTCTTTATTTACCTCTATTAAAATAACTGCCCGTCTGCAGACGTTTTCCAGATGAAGTTTTTTGGCCCGGTTATAAATATCCACCAGCAGTAAATTGTCTAACAGCAGATTCTGGAAGAAATTATTTTTGTCTATTCTTTCCCGATAGGCAATCAAAAGATTCTCCAATTGACTGACAGCAATCTTAGCAATCATCAAATCCTCATTCATATCCTTGCAGACAACAATATAGACCGCATCCATTTCATGAAAAACTTTTAGATAATGATGTCCGTTAATGGTCTGACATTCTGCTTTGGATTCAGCAAACCGTTCAATTTCATCGGGTAAAAAGTCTTCCCGTTTACCCGTAACTGCAACCACCAGTCCCGTACTGTCCAAAACCGTCAATTCTACTTTTGTAATCGTTTTTAAATCATCAATGCATGTCTGTATAACCTGTGTTGCTAACAAACAATCACTTCCTCTCCGTTTTCTTTACCGCTATCCTTAAATTGCTACTGCAAATTAGAAGAAAAAAGGGAGATACCTTAGTATCTCCCTTGTGTAAATCTTAAAACTAGTTGGTAATAACCATTTCTGTTTCTTTATCAAAGATGTGGATTTTCTCAACATCGATAGCGAATTTAACAACATCGCCAGGTCTAGCTGTTGTGCGAGGATCTACTCTGGCTGTCATAGGGAATTCTTCTAAATCGAAGTATAAGTAAACTTCAGCACCAAGCAACTCGTATACCTTTACAGTAGCTTCGAATGTGCTCTGAGGGGAAGCCTCTACCATCATTTCGGAATCATATACGTCTTCAGGACGAATACCGAATGTAACAGTTCTTCCGTTATATCCACCCTCAATTAACTTTTTGGACTTAGCAGGAGGAAGCGGGATAAAGTGGCCTGCAACCTTCAATACTGCTGTGTCATCCACAACTTCTACAACTGCATCTAAGAAGTTCATCTGAGGAGATCCCATGAAGCCTGCAACGAATAAGTTTGCGGGTCTCTCATATAAGTTCTGAGGAGAATCTACCTGCTGAACGATACCATCTTTCATAACGACGATTCTGGTACCAAGAGTCATAGCCTCTGTCTGGTCATGTGTTACATAGATGATAGTTGTGCCTAATCTCTGATGTAATTTTGCAATCTCGATACGCATCTGTACACGAAGCTTTGCATCCAGGTTGGATAAAGGCTCATCCATAAGGAATACCTTAGGATTACGAACGATTGCACGACCCATGGCAACACGCTGTCTCTGACCACCGGACAAAGCCTTGGGTTTACGGTCAAGAAGGGGAGTTAAGTCAAGAATCTTAGCTGCCTCATTTACCATTTTATCAATTTCATCTTTGGGTACTTTTCTTAATTTCAGACCGAATGCCATATTGTCACGAACGGTCATGTGGGGATACAAAGCGTAGCTCTGGAATACCATCGCGATATCTCTGTCCTTGGGCTCCACATCATTAACTAACTTGTCTCCAATCCATAATTCTCCGGAAGAAATATCTTCCAGACCGGCAATCATACGAAGTGTAGTTGATTTACCACATCCGGACGGTCCTACGAAAATAATGAATTCCTGATCCTGGATTTCAAGATTGAAATCTTTAACTGCTTCAAATCCGTTAGGATATACCTTGCAGACATTTTTTAAAGATAAGTTTGCCATTTCAATTCCTCCTAAAATAATATAGTCAATTGGCAAGTTTCGCCTATGTGATTAGTATATATTACGGCTTGTTTTTTGCCTATACCACGATTATACAAATTTTTTTTTTCAAATTATACACTTTGCCCAAACTCTTCCGGATCCTTATAAAAAGCCAGCTGGTTTTTCCCTCTCTGCTTCGCCTTATAAAGCGCCTGGTCCGCCGCCTTATACAGTCCTTCAAAGTCCCCAGCGTCCCTTGGAAATACTGCGCATCCGATGCTTGCCGTGGCGGAATATTTCACATACCCGTCTCCGGCCTTAAAGTCCTTGAAAAAGTTTTCTACTTTCGCAGCCTCCCGTATAATAATCTCCTCGTCCTTCAGCCCTTTTAAGAAAATAACAAATTCATCTCCGCCTAAACGCCCGATGATGTCAGACACCCTAAACTCCATTTTAATTCTTTGTCCGATGGTCCGAAGGACTTCATCGCCGAATGCATGGCCCATGGTATCGTTGATTTTCTTAAAATTATCAATATCCAGTATGAAAATAAGGCTCTGTGTGTCTGGTTGCTCCGCTATAAACTCCTTGATTTTTTTCTCGGTAGTCACTTTATTATACAGATTGGTAAGCTGATCCGTCTCCGCAAGCCGGATAAGTCCGTCGCTCTTTATTTTCCGCCGTATTCTGTCCATAATGCTGTTAAAAACAATCATGATTATAAACAGCGCCACGCTTACCATAATCCACCGCATCATCTCGGAAACCGTTTCATGCTTGGATGCATTCCATATTTCCTTATATGACTCCGGCACGCCGATCAAAAGATACCACTCGTTAATTCCCATGGATTTATAAAAAACTTCTCTTTTGTCTCCGTCAAAATCCAGACAGAGATTTCCCGAAATGTCCTTGGTAAGATTATCCAAAAATCCCACAACGGCGGAATTTTTCATTCCCGTTACTTTTTCAATAAAATTTTCATCCACTGAAAGATAATCCGGATGATTGCCCCCGAAAAGATACATAATACGGCCTTCGTCATCTATGAGAATAACCCATGCCTCTTTTCCGAAATTAAAGTTATTGAACTGCTCATTCAGCCATTCCGTATTATATTCCTGAAGAATCATTTGCTCTATTTTTTCATCCTGCATAACGGGGGTAATAACGCTTATGATTCCTTCCCCAAAATAATGATATGTACTTTTGCCCAGACGTAAATCATCCGCATAAAGCGAGGGGTCATAAGCTGCCGCCTTTCCCTCCGAGTCGATTCCGCTCCCATTCATTTGAACCAAAGCCACCCTGTCCGCATGGGTATTTTCCGCCAGAGCCTCCAAGTAATTTTCCCCTGTACTTTTACCGGAAGCCATTACATCCGCCGCCGGGTCTGCGGCCATCGCCAGATTTGTTACCTCATGCCGCAATCTTGTACTATAAAGAACCGCCGTTTCTCTCATTTGTTCGTCAAGCGTACTGTCAAAGATTTTTTCCAGTCTTTTTGAATACGCCAAAAGTACGGTTAAAGAAAAAGCGACAAATATAACTGCTGGGATGAGCATCTGCAAAACGGCATTTTTTTCTTTTTTCTTATTTGTTTCCATATATCTATACCCCTGGATTCTATGCTGCTTTTTGGTTACATACCCTCTTGCTGGTCATTTCCACTATTCTGTATCTTTTCAAAGATTTTGTTCATAAAGCTTCCGTTTACATAGGCAACTATGGCAAATCCCCCCAGAATCAAGAGCGGAAACCAGTTCCAGCTGCTTAATACAAGTAAGATCGGAACTGCCGAAAAAGCCAGCATCAGTATTGTTTTGGGAAACTGCGCCAGGGAAATAAGCAAAGCGTTGATGACTGTATTCATCAATGTATTTTCGAATTTTGACATAATCGGAAAAACATATAAAAGCATGAAGGAAATCAATATCATGGGGATTCCCAAAATCCCCATTGTAATATGTGCATAAGATAAATCCGATTTGCCCAGGACATAAAATGTATAGCCAAACAATGTAAGGAGAAAAGCCGATACCATCCAGACAGCCGTCGCCTGCTTAAAATTATTTTTAAATGCCTTAAAAAAATCTCTGGTTATGTAGGATTCCTCGCCCTGTACTACCCGCATAGACTCGTAATACAGCGCCGCTGCAGCGGCTCCGATCGTAAAAACGGGCAGGGACGTTATGATAAATAAGGCGTTCAGCCACATCAAATCTGCCAGCTTTGTCAAGCCTCTGATAACCGGGTTACTGTCACTAAAAAATTTTCTCATTCTTTCTCCTGTTCTTTTATTTTGAATTTTTTAATACCTTTTCAAACTGTGTTTCCAGTTTTTTGTGCAAAAGAAGAATCTGCCCTGATTCAAGCTCTACTTTTTCCATAATCTCATCGTAAAACAGTATCATAACATCCACGACCTGGCTGGAAAGCTTTTTCCTATCCGCCTCTTCCATCAGGATGGGAATAATCTGTTCTTTATTGTAAGCATGTTCATAAAAATCCCCGTTTATCAAGCCGGTTACCTTATCCGCTACCTGCAATATCTTCTGGGAAGTATTCATCTGCATATCCCTTAGTTTTTTGGGATACCCGCTGCCGTCCAGCCTTTCATGATGGGCTATGGCAATATTTAGCACATCCTGCTCTAAGCGGTTTTTCAATATTTCCTCCGACAGCTCAACATGCGTTTCGAGAATTTGGATTTCTTCCAGTGAAGGCAGGCCGTCTTTTTCTACGATCTCCTCCGGCATGGCAAGCATGCCGATATCGTGAAGCAGCGCGCCATAATACAGCTTTTCTGTTTCCTTTTCATTCAAAAACAGACGGATTGCCAGCTCTTCACAAATACAGATGCTGGTCACGCTGTCCACTACCTTTTTGGGAGAACGCAGGCCCAGACAATACATGAGCATCTCCATATACCGTTTCTTCTCTTCGTTGGTAAACATGATGTAGTCCATCAGTTCATCCAGCTCTTTTTCATACTCTTCTGTTTCTAAATGCTTAAAAATCTCTCCATTCTGATTTGCCAGCCTAAACAGTTCGAAGGATTCCTCGGAATAACGCGTTCCCATATACTGCCCCAATACGGAAATATCGAATTTATCCTGCAGGGCCACTCTGTAAATGTCTACCTTTTCGGCAAAATTCAAAAATGCCGCTTCTTCCTTGTATGTATAAACAATGTCTTTGATTTTAGCATAATCAACATGATGGTACAAAAGGATTTTGGATTTTTCTTCCATAGGCGAAAGATATTTTAAAAATAAATAGCCGTAAATGGAATGCGCCATATAATGCTTTGCTTCAAACCGCACGGTAGTCTTGACATCGTCTGTTTTATAGGCTCCGATGTCGTGCAGGGTAGCTAACATTACCAGCTCCGCCATTTCAAATTTTTCATATCCGCCGCGCTGCTTCAGCATTTTGTACAGAATATATCCTGTCCTTGAACCATGCTTCATAAGACGCTTATCAATTAATTTTAATGTATCCCTGGTTAACAGGAATATGTTTTTACTACTAATGAAATCCATAGGCGCTCCTTAAAAAATCCATGACATGGGGGTGTATCGGATTCCGTCTTTTTTCTGCTCAAGATTAGTGTCTACAAATCCGATTCTGTGATAAAAACCAACTGCATATGGGGAAGAATGTACCGTCAGCCGGTATCCTCCCAGACGTTTTTCCAGTTTTTGTATTTCATAAATGAGTTTTCTTCCGATTCCCATTTTGTGGAATTCCTCATCTACAAACAATAATGATATATGTTCTTTGTCCCGCAGGGAGATAATGCCTACCATTTGACTGCCCCAAAAAGCGGCATACAGATAATATTCCCCCAACTGGAACATTTTCTTCAGGGTCTGATCCGTAATAAAGTCCTGAAAATTGTCAATGCCTTCCTGTTCGTAATCCCGGCTCTCAAATTTCAGAAAGGTTTTCCATGCCAAACCCATGGCAGTCTCCCATTCTTCTATTGTGATGGGACGAACCCGGATATTTTCGATTCCTGCTTTCATATGTGTAAACTCCTTGTGTAAGGAAGCTGAGGGATATCGGGCAGCGGGGTGCAAGAAACCGCCGGTTTTTTAAAGGGATATCGTCAGCTCACGGCAGAGTTTGGGAGGGAGCGAAGCGAAGGAGGAACGGCGGAGGAAATTGCCGCTCGCAAAGTGAGGGGTCGACGGGAGAAAAATTGCCGCTCGCAAAGTGAGGAGTCGGCGGGAGAAAAATTGCCGCTCGCAAAGTGAGGAGTCGACAGCTCACGGCAGAGCCTTGTAAAAACTGCGTTTTTACAAGGTCGCTTCGCTCGTCAAATATCCACAAATGCGATTGCTCAAGCAAGCTTGGCAATCGTATTTATGGATACTTGACTCTGCCTGTACGAACATTATACCACTTTATTCAACAGCGGCAAACCATTTTCTAGGGCGTAGGCATTTTCCAGGGTTTCGATGGCTATGGCTTCCATGGCTTCTTTGGTAAAAAAGCCCATGTGGGATGTGATTAAAACATTGGGGAAGGTCATGAGGCGGGCTAGTACTTCGTCTTCTACGATTACGGTGGAACGGTCTTCGTAAAAGATGCCTTCTTCTTCCTCATACACGTCCAAGCCTACTCCGCCGAATTTGCCGTCTATGAGTCCGTCTAATAAATCTTCGGAATTAATCAGGGAACCTCTGGAGGTGTTGACCAGATAAACTCCGTCCTTCATCATTTTGATATTCTTTTTGTTGATGATATGCTTTGTCTCCTTCGTGAGAGGACAATGCAGGGTAATGATGTCCGATTGCTTAAATAACGTCTCTAAGGAAACATACTCCGCACCCAGGCCTTCTATGGGATAAGGATCATAGGCTAAAACGTTCATCCCAAAGCCTTCTAAAATGCGTATCATGGCCTGACCGATCTTACCGGTTCCTATAACTCCGGCGGTTTTATTGTTTAAATCCATTCCTATGAAACCATGAATACTCATATTGAAATCCCTTGTACGATAATAAGCTTTATGAATGCACCGGTTAACCGATAAGAGCAGCCCGGCAGCATATTCCGCCACTGCCTCAGGAGAATAACTGGGCACTCTCAGAACAACGATTTTGTCCTCCGCCGCTTTAATGTCCACATGATTAAAGCCTGCGCTTCTTAATAAAATTGCTTTGACATTCATATGATAAAGCTCATCTATCATCTTGGCGTTGACTCTGTCATTTACAAAAATGCAGATGGCATCATAGCCTTTTGCCAAAAAGATAGTATCCTCATTGCAGGGAAGCTCAATAAAATGAATGGAAAAGCCATATTCCCGTGCCAGTGGTTCAAACCAGATACGGTCATATGGCTTTGTAGCGTAAAATGCGATTTTCATAGTGATTTTCCTTTCTATCCAAAAACATTAGGGACTTTCACTATCATCTTTCGCAATTATTCCATTTTTATACCTAACTGAATAAATTTTTAAAGAAATCAATTACAGAGCTTCCGCAATTTGAAAAGAAGCCCCAGATACTTTTCCAGAATCCTTCATCGGAAGCCTTGGTTAACAGCTCGTCGCCAAACTGCTCGTACAGATCCGCCGCCTGGTCAAGCAGCACGTTGGGGTCAAGTCCCAGCTTTTTGATTTTCATCATAAAGTCCACTATCTGCCGGATTTCACTTTCGTCTAAGGAAACGCCAAAGCGCTGTTCGCCTTCAGCAATTGCTTTACGGATATCCTCTTCCGTTTCCAGCTCTCCCGCCGCCAGCTTAGCTTTAATAAAGGCAATCAGTTCTTCCACTTCTTCACTGTTTGCGCTTCTGGAAGCGATTTCTCCCGTTGCGATCAGCTCATTTAAAGCCGTATCCATGATAGAATCGGTAATTGTCTCTCCCGAAGCCTGCTCATATGCCTTCAAAGCTCCGATCAAGCCTGCCGTTCCGGAAATTTCCGTAGGTCCCACTACCAGTATATCCGCATCCTCCACACCTGCCGTCAGCAGTGCGTTCCGGTACATACCCGTAGTACAGTAGTTGATATTCTGGGTGGTTACCATAACCCCGTGGCCGCTTTCTGCCGGCGTTACCATAACGCTGGACAAAGCCTTGGTTCCGATTACGGAAGAATCCAGATAAGCATCCAGATACTGATGTTCATCACTGTTTGTAATGGTAATGACTGTATAAGAAGATAATTCCTCTTCGCTTACGCCCATAAGGCTCAATACGGTTGCCCTCTGTTCCGGCGTCAAATCCGCTCCAAGGGCAATAATGGTGCCTTCCTTAGGCGCCGCCAAAGCCGTTACGCTAAACATAAGAGTCAGCAGAACCGTTGCCAAAACAGCGCGAATCCATTTTTTCATAATTTTCTCCTCCTTCTTGCAGGATTTAGGAAAAAGCCGAAGCTATTTTTCATAAATCACTTTGGAAAGCCAGTTAGACACATCTTCGCAAACCTGCATCTTCTGCTTTTCGTTTAAAAGTTCATGACGGGCGTCATTATATAACTTTATCTGCACTTTTGTCAAATCCAAATGCAGGAAAGTGTCATAAACATCCTTTACCGCTTTTCCGTAATTTCCCACCGGATCTTCCGTTCCTGCTATAAATAATACCGGCAGCTTCTTGGGCATTTTGGAAAGATAGGATTTTTTATTAAGATTTTTTACAAGCCCCATTAAGGTGTCAAAGCCGTTTACGGTAAAAAGAAAACCGCAGCCGGGGTCATTCATATAGGCGTCTACCACCCGTTCATCGGAACAGATCCAGTCAAATTCCGTTCTTTTTTCAGTTCTTTTGTTAAAGGAGCCAAACATGATCTCATCTAAAAAGGCGCTTTTATTTTTTTCTTTTCCCGCCATCTTTAAAAATCCCGTTAAAATTTTTCCTCCGAGGATCGGCAGTCTTCCATAATGGGCTGTTCCGCATACGATCGCTCCGTTAATTCCGCTTCCGTACCGGCAGAGATAATTGCGCAAGATCAAGGAACCCATACTGTGTCCCAAAATGAAATAAGGCAATCCCTCATGCTCCTTTTGGACAATTTTCTTTAAGCGGTGTTCATCCCTGATCAGAACCGTAACCGGGTCATTTTTGCAAAAGAAACCGTAATCCCCAAATTCCTTTGCCGTATCCCCATGGCCTAAATGATCGTCTCCCACAACGATAAAGCCTTTTTTTGCAAAGTAGACGGCAACCTCCTCATAGCGGGCAATGTATTCCGCCATGCCATGTATAAGCTGCAGCACGGCAATCGGTTCTACTTCATCTGACTGCCATTTCATTGCATGGATGGTATGAAAGCCATCTCTGGATGGAAATGTGAAATAAGTTCTGTTTACCATAGCTCTCCCTATACACCTTTAACAACATATTTTTATGCTACGTTTCTGCCATACGGCATTGAACCTCCAAATCCCAAATCGCGCTTTAGCAGATTTCCGCTCCTGCCGGCATAGGCTTCTCCGGTGTGACCAGCGCCAGATTCCCCTCTGCATCCTCGGCGCATAATAACATTCCTTCGGATAAAACCCCTGCTAACTTGGCAGGCTTTAAATTTACCAGCACCATAACCTGCTTACCCACCATTTCTTCCGGTGTGTAATACGCCTTAATGCCCGATACGATTTGTTTAACCTGACTTCCGATTTTGACCTTCGAGCACAAAAGCTTCTTGCTTTTGGGTACAGCCTCGCAGGCAATGATCTTACCTACCGCAAACTGCATTTTTTCAAAATCCTCATAGGTTATTTCCGGCTTCGCCTCGATATCGATAACCGGCTCCTCTTCTGCTTCTTCCAAAACGCCTGCTTCCGCTTTTCTGGCTGCAAACATAGCGTCCGCCTTTTCTATTACTTCCTTCATATCCAGTCTCTGGAATAAAATCTCCGGTTTGTCGGTTACCTTGCTTCCGGAAGGATATAAACCGAATTTTTCAATATCGTCAAAGCTGCGGATATCCGTATTTAACTGTGCCACGATTTTTGCTGTTGTCTCCGGCATAAACGGCTCTAACAGGGACGCCCCGATTGTGATGCCTTCCACCAGATTATACAAAACAGTGGACAGACGGTCTTTCTTTTCCTCATCCTTTGCCAGTACCCAAGGCTCTGTTTCGTCAATATATTTATTGCAGCGCTTAAATAAGGCAAAGATTTCCGTTATGGCGTCAGCCACCCGCAGATCGTCCATTTTGTCTGATACCTTCTGATAGGTTCCTGTTACCACTGCTTTCAAATCAGCATCAATCGTCTCCTGCGCTTCATCAGCGCTTTCGCCTTGATCGGCAACAACCCTGTCAAAATATTTGTTACTCATGGAAATGGTTCTGTTTACCAGATTTCCCAGAGTGTTGGCAAGGTCGGAATTCAACCGCTCTACCATCAGTTCCCAGGTGATCACTCCGTCATTTTCAAAGGGCATTTCGTGAAGGACAAAATAACGAACCGCATCTACGCCGAAGAAATCCACAAGATCCTCGGCATAAATCACATTTCCCTTGGACTTGCTCATTTTGCCGTCTCCCTGCAATAACCAGGGATGTCCGAATATCTGCCTGGGCAGGGGTTCCTTTAAGGCCATCAGGAAGATAGGCCAGTAAATGGTATGAAAGCGGATAATGTCTTTTCCTATTAAATGTAAATCCGCAGGCCACAGCTTCTTGTACTGTTCGCTGCTGCCCTCCGTATCATAACCGATACCGGTAATATAGTTGGTCAACGCATCCAGCCATACGTAAACCACATGTTTATCATCAAAGTCAACGGGAATTCCCCATTTAAATGAGGTACGGGATACGCAGAGATCCTGTAAGCCCGGCAGCAGGAAATTGTTCATCATTTCATTTTTGCGGCTGACCGGCTGGATAAATTCCGGATGAGTATTGATATGCTCAATGAGTCTGTCTGCATATTTGCTCATTTTAAAGAAATATGCCTCTTCCTTTGCAGGCTTTACTTCCCTGCCGCAGTCAGGACACTTGCCTTCCACCAGCTGGGACTCCGTCCAGAAGGACTCGCAGGGGGTACAATACATACCTTCATAAGCCCCTTTATAAATATCTCCCTGGTCATATAATCTCTTAAAAATTTTCTGTACCTGTTTTTCATGATAATCGTCGGTTGTACGGATAAACTTATCGTAGGACGTATTCAGCATATCACAGATTTCCCGAATCTGACCTGCCACACCGTCTACAAATTCCTTAGGCGTGACGCCCGCCTCCCCGGCCTTTAACTCGATTTTCTGTCCGTGCTCATCCGTTCCTGTCTGGAAAAAAACATCGTAGCCGTCTTTCCTTTTAAAACGGGCAATACTGTCTGCCAGCACGATCTCATAGCTGTTGCCGATGTGGGGCTTACCCGAAGTATAAGCAATCGCCGTTGTCATATAATATTTTCCCTTGTTCATTTGTTTATGCCTCCTATAAAAACGTTTTTATCCATATGAAAGCGGATAAAAAAACGAATACTTACCTAATTGTTAGACTAACACAGCAGCCTTTCCATGTCAAATACTGGTTATTGTAATTTGCGACAAGCCTATGCTCATATTAATATAGAAAAAAACGGTGTTTATCCATGTTAAAAAAACGCGCTACTATTTTATTATTCAGCTTCCTGGTAATTTTTAGTCTGGGCATCACTTCTTTTATTTATATACAGACCTCCCCCAGGCGGGATTTTAAAAAAATTACCCAGAAGCTCTTAGTGCAGAATCTGGAAGACAACTCTCTCCTAGCCCACTTTTTGATATCCGATCCCCAAAAGGCCGGAATGGATGAGACCATTTCCATGCCCCTTTACTCTTTTGAGCAGGAGAAGGAACAGCTTGCGGAAACCAAGGCTCTTTACGAGCAGTTAAGCGCCCTGAAGCTGCGGGAAACAGATTTAGAAGGAATATTATTGCGGGATTCTCTTTGCTTCCATTTGTCCCACAGCATTAAACTGTCGGAATATGAATATTTTGAGGAGCCCTTCTCTCCCTACAGCGGCGTCCAGAACGAACTTCCCATCCTGCTAACGGAATTTTCCTTAGAGGATAAAGAGGATGTGGAGGAATATCTTCAAATCCTTGCTTTAATTCCCGACTATCTGGGAGGATTATGCCGGTATGAAGAGGAAAAGGCCCAGAAGGGTATGTTTATGAGCGATTCCATGGCAGACAAGGTTATTGAAGCCTTAGACCATTTTTGCGGACTGAGCGATGTGGATAACCCTTTTTTAATTACATTTGAAGCGAAGCTTAAAACCCTTTTACAGTCCGGTCAGATCACAGAAGAAGAATACCGCCATTATATAGATGAGAATCAGCGCCTGATTACTACCGTACTGCTGCCTGCCTATGAAAAAACCGGCGACAGTCTGACCCTGCTGAAATCAGGAGAGCGGAAAGCCATGCAGCAGGGGCTTTGCGCCTATGAAGGGGGCAGTCAATACTATGAAATTTACGTTTCCACTATCTTGGGAGAGGATATCAATATCCCCGCTCTGAAAAATGCCTTCAGCCGCCAGCTGATGTCGGATTTTACGGAGTTAAACAGGATTCTGGAATCCAATCCCCAATATTTTATTAAATTAATGGGCAATGAAGCAGCCGGAGACCCTTTGCGCTCCTTAAGTCCCGAACAGTGCATCGAAATCCTAAAGCAGCAGATTTCCGAAGACTTTTCTGTTCCCGACGAAAAAATATATCCCTATGCCTTAAAGGACGTTTCGGCTTCCATGGAAGATTATACCAATCCCGCCTATTATTTTACGCCTCCGGTTGATGACCCCACCAGAAACGTAATCTACATAAACCGCAGCCAGACCCCGGAAGGAATTTCCCTCTTTACCACCCTGGCCCACGAGGGCTTCCCCGGACACTTATACCAATCCGTCACTACCGCCAGAGCATTAGCCTCCGCCAACCTCCCTTCCCTCTCAGGCATTGCTCAATTTGGCGGCTACACGGAAGGCTATGCCACCTATGTGGAATTCCTATCCTACGACTACTCCAAACAGGCCGCAGCGGGACTTACCGGCAGCGACGAAGCCGCCCTATACTACGATTACCTCTATTACAACAGAAGCATCTGCCTGAATCTCTACTCCATTATCGACATCATGATCCACTACGAGAACGCCACTCCCGCCGAAATCCGTCCCTATCTCTACAAAATCGGCATCACACGGGACGAGGATATCCAAACCATTTATGACTACATCGTCATGGAGCCCGGCACCTATATTACATACTACGGCGGCTATTTAAAAATACTGGAATGCAAAAACCTTGCAAAAGAAAGCTGGGGCGACGCCTACACCGACAAAGCCTTCCACCAGATGTTATTAGAAGTCGGTCCCCAAAGCTTCGAGAACCTGAAAAAATACATCCGCCAGTTAGGTAGCAACAACACGCCTCAAGCCTAAATATAACACTTAAAAATACCCCTTAGCAAACTTAGCTTCTTTGAAATGGAAAGGCCGCTCAGGCCCGCTCGGTTTAAAAATACCGGGGTCCGGCAGGAAAACCTTTCCATTTTTTATAATCCCCTTACCGGAAATCGGAATTTTTCTTACAGTCTGCCCAATACCAAAGGGGTAACAGCCCAGGACGGGCTGTTAAGCGTCTTTGCGGCACGGATGCCGCATTGACGCGCCCCTGCAAGCTACCAATTTTCCCCCGCAGACTGTTAGAAAAATCCGATTTCCGGTACGATTATAAAAAATGGAAAGGCTTTTCCCGCCGAACCCCGGTATTTTTAAACCGAGTCGGCCTGTCGCCCTTCCATCTCCAAAAAACTAAACCCCTTTAATCTGCTCCCCCGCTCCAATGAAGCCTGTGCAATTCCCCTTCCAACTGCATGGATGCAAAGCTCTGCTGCCGCAATCCCTCATACAGCACAACCGCCACCGAATTAGACAAATTTAGCGACCGGATTGCCGACTCCATAGGAATCCGTATACAAGTCTCCTCATACTCCACCAGAATCTCCTCCGGGATTCCTGCGCTCTCCTTCCCAAACATAATATAATCATCTGCTCCAAACGACACATCCGAATAGACACGCTTTGCCTTCGTAGTCGCCATCCAGACTTTAGCCCCCGGATGCGCCTTCCTAAACTCCTCAAAATTCACATAGGTATGGACATCCAAGTCCTTCCAGTAATCCATTCCTGCTCTCTTTAGCGCCTTTTCACTGAGGGAAAACCCCAGAGGCTCAATTAAATGGAGACTAGATCCCGTAGCCACGCAGGTTCTTCCGATATTGCCGGTATTTGCCGGAATTTCCGGCTGATGTAACACAATATGCATATTATTTATTAGCCTGCCCCTTCCGCAATTTTGCCACAAAATCTCCAAGCCGTCCGATGGATACCTTCAGATCCTCCAGGGAATACGCATAGGAAATACGCAAAAATCCTTCCCCGCTGTCTCCGAAAGCAGTGCCCGGTACAACCGCAACCTTTTCTTCCTCCAGGAATCTGCCGGCAAACTCCTCGCTGGTCATGCCGAATTCCTTAATACAGGGGAATACATAAAAGGCGCCGTAAGGTTCGAAACAGGGCAGACCCATTTCCTTAAATGCATGCATCAGATAACGCCGTCTCTGATTATACGCCTCACGCATTTCCCTTACATCATCATCGCCGTTTTTCAGCGCATCCACTGCCGCATACTGACTGGTTGTAGGCGCGCACATAATAGCAAACTGATGAATTTTTAACATCTGCTCAATAATATTTGCCGGACCGCATGCATATCCAAGCCTCCACCCTGTCATAGCGTAAGCCTTGGAAAAACCGTTAATTAAAATAGTTCGCTCCTGCATTCCCGGAAGAGTTGCAATGGAAACATGCTCTCCCTTATATGTAAGCTCTGCATAAATCTCGTCGGAAATCACAAATAAATCATGTTTTATAATAACCTCTGCAATAGCCTCCAGATCCTTCTTCTCCATAATGGCTCCCGTAGGATTATTGGGGAAAGGCAGAATCAGCACTTTTGTTTTTTCCGTAATGGCCTCCTCCAACTCCTGAGCCGTAAGCCGGAACTCATTCTCATTCTTTAAGTCAATAATAACCGGAACGCCCCCTGCCAAAATTGCACAAGGCTCATAGGAAACGTAGCTGGGCTGCGGGATCAAAACCTCATCCCCCGGATCCAGCATAGCCCGCAGTCCGATGTCAATAGCCTCAGAGCCGCCTACCGTAACAATCACTTCATTGTTAAAATTATAATCCAGATTCTGACTGCGTTTTAAGTAATTGCAGATTTCAACCTTCAATTCCTTCAAGCCTGCATTGGAGGTATAAAAAGTGCGCCCCTTTTCCAGGGAATAAATACCCTCGTCCCTGATATGCCAGGGCGTATCAAAATCCGGTTCTCCCACGCCGAGGGAAATCGCATCCGTCATCTCGCTTACGATATCAAAAAACTTACGGATTCCTGAGGGCTTAATCTCTTTAATCTGTTTGGATAACGGGTCTCTCATGGTGTCACCTTCATTCTTTCATCTGTATATTTTTTTGTTAAGATTGTGCCGTGGTCCTTATATTTCTTTAAAATGAAATGGGTTGCCGTACTCAATACGGACTCCAGTGTGGATAACTTATCCGATACAAAGGATGAAACCTCTTTTAAGGATTTTCCCTCCAGAGATATTAAAAGATCGTAGCCGCCGGATATTAAATAAACGGAGGTTACCTCAGGATACTTGTAAATGCGCTCTGCAATGTTATCAAATCCCTGCCCCCTCTGGGGTGTTACACGAACCTCAATCAATGCGGAAACCTTTTCAATACTGGTTTTTTCCCAGTCTATCATGGTATGGTAGCCGCAGATAACCCCTTCGTCCTCCAAGGCTTTCAATTCGTTGGCAATGTCAATCTCCGGCATATCCAGCCTGATTGCCAGCTCCTTTATATCGATTCTGCTGTTTTTTTCAATAATACTTAATATCTTTTCTCTCATTTTCTCTCCGTTCCGCCTGCTGCAATCTTTTAATAACTGATATCCCCCGCAAATGACCGGGCCGTCAGCCATTTATATCGCCAAGGCTTTATATAATTCATCGGTTTTCGGTGGTTCCAAAAATCTGGTCTCCTCGCCATTTACCACTATTCTATCGTTGCTGTCCGTTATCTTTCCTACAACAGCGCCATGGATATGAACCTTTTCAAGTTCCCTGACCAGATCATGTCCTTTGTCCGTCACAATCAGCATGCTTCCGGAAGACATCAGCTCGTAAGGATTAATATCAAAAAAGTTGCAAATCTCCACAGTTGCCTGCTTAACGGGCAGCTCCTTTAAATCAACTGTCAGTCCAACGCCTGCGCTTTCCGCCATTTCCCACAAGGCTCCGAATACGCCGCCTTCTGTAATATCATGCATGGCGCTTACGTTGGACTTCATGGCCGTCGCGGCCTCCGGAATAACCGACAGCATCCTTTCATATGTTTTGGCTTCATCAATCATATGCCTCGGAAATCTTTTCAGAAGCCTTTCTTCCCGTTCCTTTGCAAGAATGGCAGTCCCCTCTAAGCCTATCCATTTAGTGATCACAATGTCCTGTCCCGGCTTTGCTCCCTTTGTGGCAAGAAGCTTATCCCTCTTAACCTTTCCGATTCCCGTAACAGTCAGAATAGGCCTTACAACACCATCCGTAATTTCCGTATGTCCGCCCACAACCTGGATTTTTAATTCCTCGCAGGTGCTTTCTATCTGTTCCATAACCGCCCGTATTTCCTGCTCCGTAATATCCGGCGGAAGCATGGCGCAAATCAGCATACCCACTACCTCTGCTCCGCTGGAAGCAATGTCGTTTGCCGATATCATTACCGCCCATCTGCCTGTGTCGGCAGTTGTGCCCGTAATGGGATCCGTGGATAAAACCATAACCTCATCCGGCTCAAGGGCAATGGCCGCACAGTCCTCCCCTACTCCCGCTCCCAGAATCACTTCCGGTCTTTTTGTCTTTATTTGTTTTAAGACAGAACGCTTCAATACGTTCTCAGGAACTTTCCCTATCTTCATCTCTTTCTATCCTTATGCCGCCGATAACCTTATTTATACCGGCTTTTCTTATGTTCCGTTTTAAAATCCCGCATATCATTACATATAACTTTAGGAAGCCCGCTCTATTTTGAACAGACTTCCTAAAGGAAAAATTTATTACTTCATAGCATCCGTATTAAGGCGCCACGGCATTCTGGGCATCTTGGGCCGCCTGCTGCTGTTGCTGCTGCATAGCCTGCTGGGCCTGTTGAGCTTCCAAAGCCTGTTGAGCCTGCTGCTGCTGAATTGCCGCCTGTTGGGCCGCCGCCAGCTGCTCGGGTGTCTGAGCAGGCGCCGGTGCGCCTCCTGCCAATACCGCCTTTACATAATCAATACTCTGTGTGGCAATGGCTGCCTGAATAGCATTGGAAACATTGGGGTCGCCTGTGGCAGTTCCTACCGCCGCCGTCCTCGGCACAGCTTTATAGGAACTCTTGTTGATAACCTCTCTGCTTTCCTCTACACCATTGACTTTAACGATTTTCCACAGCTGCGCCACATAACCTGTATGTGCAGACTGCACGCTGATATAACCTACCGGCTTGCTGGAATCGCCTACAACCTTTTCTCCGTCTGCGGGAGTAGTGCTTAAGACTTCACTTTCAAAAGAAACCTCTCTTCCTTCCGGTCTGGTCTCAACACCGTATATATTAAATGTGATTTTTTTATCCTTTGTATAACCCTCTATATAAATGGGATGCTCTAAATTATTTACGAACTTAAGATCCTTTGCCGTTCCGGAAATTGCCGCATCCGCCGAAGGATCCACATAATTTACAATCATGGAATGGTTGGAACGCTCCGTTACATCCAGCTCCGAACGCAATACCGCATTATAAAGTGTAGTGGAAACCTGACAGATACCTCCGCCCAGGGAATCTACCACAAGTCCGCCTGAATAAGAGCCTGCCATAAAATAACCGTTGGCTTCCGTAAAAGGTGCAATTGCCTCATAAACCGAAAATTCATCTCCCGGATAAAGAGTAGTGCCGTCGATCAGCCGGCAGCCATTGGCCACATTTCCCGAACGGTTGGCTCCGGACGAAGAATAGCTGGTAGTATAGCTTCCCAATATATCCGTTACCTTGGACAATTCCTCTTCCGTTCCTCTGGGTTCTTTTGTTTCAACTACCAGATCCACGGAAGCGTCTTCAAAGTCCCATTCCTCCGTCATAAATTGAATAACCAGATCAGCAGAAGCTTCTTCGTTAATAACGACTCCTGTCTGTCCCTTTTCAATTACAAACTCCCCGTCCACTCTTTTTAAGGTGGCATCCACGGCGTCCACATTAAACTCCTCACATTCCTCATGAATAATGTTGACCAGAGCTTGTCTGTCTACCGCAAAGTTAAGGGGAAGAACTATATTTTCATGTTCTAAATCCTTCAGTATCTTGTATCTTTCAACCATGTTTCCGCTTTTACCGATTTTAACGGCCTCTGCCACAACATCCGCATTGGTCCACATCAATCCGATTTCGTTGGCGGAAACTGTATGTGAATTATCATTCATGGCGTTTAAAGTAATTTCTGCCTCGCCAATCTGATCAATATATTCCTGTATCTTTCTGGCGGCTTCTTCTTCTGTCAGCCCCGAAACGTCTACATTTCCGATATAAATGCCTGTTTCAATGGTTTCATCATCCGTATTCTGTGCCTGCACCCGTATGGACGCCCGTCCCAAAACCAGCACAAGTACAACAACTGCAAATAAAACACCTGTAAACTTTTTCATAATTGTACTCCTTTCCTTAAAAAATTTATGATATAATTAGCGTTAGCAGGAAAAATATATTCTATAATCCTCTGCTTTTTGTTTTCTTTATGGCATCATGGAAACTGCCAGAGGCACGATCATTGCCAGAATCAGCAGGACAATGATGATCTTGGAAATAATCTGTCTGCTCTTTTTATTAAACATAAAATCACCTCTTCTTACGAAAGGATATTATAAACGATGTTCTACTTTTTGGCAAGTTTAATCATCCCTATTATATGGCTTACTTACGAGTTAAAAAAGCATGATAGACTGGAAAAAAATGCCTTGAATAATTTCTGGCAGCGGGAGAAGGAAGCCAATCTGGTGCGAAAAAAACCTCTTGATAACTTAAACTACGTAAAAATCCCTTTTGATTTCATTCCCGAAAGTCTTTTATGCGATCAACAAGAGGTACAGGACTGCCTGGAACTCCTAAATAAATTATCGGGAAAAAAAATCGTGAACTTTACAGGTTTTTCCAATACAGATTTAAAACTGGAATACGGCGCCGCCAATCTTACGGAGCTTTCCCAGTACGATGAGAATTATACACTCTATGCCCGCACAATTTATAAGCTTGCAAATATCTATTACCGGAACGGTTATGAAAGCAATGCCCGCATTCTGTTAGAAAAGGCTTTAGAAAGCGGAACCGACATAAGCGGCAACTATCTTCTTCTTGCCGAAATTTATCAAAAGCAGGGAGAAACCGGTAAACTTGACCATCTGCTCCAATCTGCAAAAAACCTGCCTTCCGTGGCTTCCAAAAAAAATCTTATCCGTTCCTTGGAGGAATACGTCCGTGAAGGCTGACTAAGCGGTCCAAATACCGGCTGGCTTCGTTTTTGGTCATCCTGTTTATGTCATATTCACTCTCCAATCCATAATGGGACAAAAAACGCTTCAGCTGTTCGACCTGCTTTTTCGTAACCGGCCCCTCCTTTTTTACTTTATAAATCAGTTCCTTCGGCTCAAAATATTTAGAGGCATCTTCCTCCTGTCCGAATTTTTCTTCCAATAATTTGTAAAGCTCCCGGGTAGCTTCCACATCCGACAAAGCCCTGTGGGCTTCATGGGCAATTCCGAAGAAGCCGGATAAATAGGGCAGGGAACGGCTTTCTAAATCCTGTAAATATTTTCTGGAAATTGAAAGCGTATCAATTCCTTTTTTCTCAAAAGTTTTTCCTTCATTTACTGCGGCCCTCTTCAAAAAAGAGTAGTCAAATAAAACGCTGTGTCCTAAAAGGCATCCGGTGGTTTCAAATTCCACAAAATCTCCTATAACATCCTGAATAAAGGGGGCCTCCTTCAAGGCTTCATCCGTCAGTCCCGTCAACTCTGTAATTCTCTCTTCCAGCCTGCGTCCCGGATTGACCAAAGTATGAAAGGTATCCGCAATTTTCCCGCCTTCCACCCGGATAGCGCCGATTTCCGTTATTTTATCCTTTTTAGGATCCAGACCTGTAGTTTCTATATCCACCACCGTAAAACTATTGCAAAAGCCGCTCATTTACTTTTTCTGCCTTTCCGCTTACTCTGCCGTTTTTCTGCCGCTTACTTTTTGTTCTTTTCCTGCTCTTTCTTCCCCTTTTTGCGGCTTCCTTTCTCTTGCTCTTTATGATAACTGCAATATTTTGTCAAAAAGCATTCTTCACATTTAGGGTTTCTGGCAAAGCATATTTCCCTTCCAAAGGTAATAATCTGAATATTATACAAAATCCAATGCTCCTTTGGAAGCGCTTTCATCAAATCATATTCTATTTTTTCCGGGTCATCTTCCCTGGTAAATCCCAGCTTTTTCGAAATTCTCTTCACATGGGTATCCACTACGACGCTGGGCTCATGGAAAATATTTCCCCGTATTACATTTGCCGTTTTTCTACCCACTCCCGCAAGGGAAGTCAACGCTTCCAGATCCTCCGGCACCCGGCTGTCATATTTTTCTACCAAATCTTTACAACAAGCAATGATATTTTTCGCCTTATTATGATAAAACCCCGTGGAACGAATATCCTGCTCTAATTCCTTTAAGTCGGCTTTTGCAAAATCTTCAGGACTTCTGTACTTCTGAAACAGATCCTTTGTGACCACATTTACTCTGGCATCGGTGCACTGGGCGCTGAGCATGGTAGCAATTAAAAGCTGCCACGGCGTTTCATGATTTAAATAGCATTTATATTCTCTTGTATAAACTTCATCCAGTCTATCCAAAATCTCTTGTGTTCTTTTTTTCATAATCCGTCTCCTGTGCCGCAGCCCCAAACCCGCTAAAGCTCTTTTTTTCCGATTTTACTCTCTAATGTATGGCTAAAGCCGGGTGTTAATTGTCTGACAGCTCTATCTTCTGAAAATCTTCATCCAAAAGGAGCACACTTCCCTCATGGATCAGTGGATTTCTTTTCCGATAATCAAATAGTGCAAATCTTTCCTTTTGAAGTCTCAGGTAAGTAGGGTTCTCCCCGAAAATGTCATAAAAACAAGGCTCCATATGCAATGAGCGCGCCATAGCTCTGGGCTCGCAGGCTTCATAGTCTTTAAGAAGATGTTCGTTTCTTTTCCTGCGCATTTCCTCTAAACGATAGAAGGCGTTTATTTTTTCTTTATAGGGAAGCAGTTCTTTTGCAAAGGGAGGACGGGATTTTGCATTTTCTCTGAAATAAACGTCCATGGTCAGAAGTTCCTTTACAAGTTCTTTTTCTCCCACCGTTTCTTCCATTGCAAAATTAAATAGCGCCTCATATCTGTACATTCTGGAAGGAGTATTTATAAAATATCCCTTTCTTTCATAAAAAGCCGCCAGTCCTTCAAAAAGAGCAAAGGCATCCGGAAAAAACCTTTTCAGATACGGCAGGGTATGTGTGAACTGATTGCTGTTATAATACAGCTCCACCATCTCCTCCACCTGCTTTAACCTGCATACGTCCTCAAAGGGAAGCCATTTTGTTGCAAGCACCTCATAGGGAGGATTCTCCGTGTATAAAAGTCCGTAATCCCTGCTTTTTTCCTCCATATAGGATCCGCTTAATACCTTTAAAAAGCCCAGCTGAAGCTGCTCCGGTTTCATGGCGTAAACCCGGTTAAAGGAATTTCGAAAGCTTTCATAGTCTTCAAAGGGCAGCCCTGCGATCAAATCCAGATGAATGTGAATGTTTTTTCCTGCATGGAGCCTTTTCACTGCCGCTTCCAGTTTATCCACATCCATAATGCGGCGGATTTCTTTTATGGCTTTTTCATTGACAGTCTGTACTCCGATTTCCATCTGCACCGCGCCGGGGCGCAATGTATTTAATAAATCCAGTTCTTCGTCATTCAGCAGGTCGGCGGATATTTCAAAATGAAAATTCGTTATGCCGTTATCATGCTCTTTAATGAATTTCCATATTTCCATAGCGTGACCATGGCTGCAGTTAAAGGTCCGGTCAATAAATTTTACCTGAGGCACTTTATGGTCTAAAAAGAACTTCAATTCCCTTTTAACGGCGGAAATATCCTTAAGACGCACCTGTTTATCAATAGACGACAGACAATAGCTGCACCGGAAGGGACACCCTCTGGAGGATTCATAATAGATAATTTTATTTTCAAACAGAGATAATTCGTCATAGAGAAAAGGTAGTCTGCTTAAGTCCGTAAGCTCTCTCTCCTCTGTATGAATAATGTTTTCTCCGTTTCTGCATGCGATTCCCCGAATATCCTTAAGACTTTTGGGTTCGTCATCTATACCACCCGTTTCCACACTGCCTTTTTCCCGGCAGCAGCCGGATTTTTCTTCATAATAGCAGAGCAGCTCCGAAAAAGTTTCTTCCCCCTCTCCTATCATAATTCCTGTTAGCTCCGGATAACTTTTTAAAAGTTCATCCGCCTTATAGGAAGCCTCCGGACCTCCCAGCCATAATGGTACAGAAGGCAGGATTTTCCCCAGCTCCCTTACAAGGGACAGCACTTCCCTGATATTCCAGATGTAACAGGAAAATGCAATCACATCAGGAGATTGTTTATAAATACCACTCAAAATTTCATCGAAACGGTTATTAATGGTAAACTCTGCAATCTGAACACAGCTTTTTTCCTGTCTGCCTGTGTCTTCTTGATACCGTTTGGCATATGCCTTGAGACTGTATAATGCAGGATTCGTATGTATATACTTGGCGTTTACTGCCGTCAGTAAAAATTTCATTCTTCCGCCGCCTTGGGATATTCATTGCATAAAAGCCGGTAAGGGGCTTCGTCCTCTTCGATTGTAGGGAATCTTCCTACTTTTTCATAAAAACGGTTATCCGTGTTATCGTCATTGCACATGGAAACTTCCCCGATCAGCACATCTCCGGTTCCTTCCACCACGTCAAAATCATGGTACTGGTGGGGCCAGAGCGTAATGCTTTCTCCCGGATGCAGAAGTACTCCTGTTCCCGCCGGCACATAATAGGATCGTCCGTCGGAATTAACTAATACGTCTGTATCTGCCAGTTCGCCATCTTCCGTATCGTTATATACATGGATAATCAGAGTGCCGCCGCCTCTGTTAATAATGTCTTCGCTTTTCTTCCAGTGAAAATGCATGGGAGAATGCTGGCCTTCCTTCAACATTAAAAGCTTTTCTGCATAAACCTTTTTATATTTAGGGTCATTTTGATTGCCGTTGCGGAGGGTAATCAGGGAAAATCCCACTTTGGAAAAATCTCCCAGGCCGTAATCCGTAATATCCCAGCCCAGCATATTGTCACGGATTTCATCGTATTCATGATTTTTGTCCTGCCATTCCTCAGGCGTCCAATTACAAAAAGGGGGCAGTTCAAATCCGTGGGCTTTTATCAATTGCTCCATATCTTTAATACATGCATTGATTTCTGATCTTTTCATCACTATATACCTCGCTTATTTTTCGCATTTATCTGGCTTCTCAGCTTCCACATCGTCTATCCCTGTATAATTTTCATAATATCTTCCTTTTTGGGCAGTGCCGGAATGCCTCCCATTTTCTGTACGCAAATGGAACCGGAGGTGTTTCCGTACACTAAGGCCTTCTTCACAACCTCTTCCGTAATGGCCTTTGTATCTTCAATGCCGTCCATTAAAATACTGGATAAGAACCCGCCCCAGAAAGCGTCTCCCGCACCGGTAGCATCCACTGCATGAACACTTCTGCCTTCTACAATGCCGCTCTTTCCTTCAAAGAAATATTTTGCGCCTTTTGCACCCAGCGTTTCGATTAAAACCTTAATCTTATTTTGTTCCATAAAGGCGGGAATGTTTTCTTCGCCACCTACAAAATACAGTTCTTCATCGGATATTTTCAGCAAATCCACAAAGGGCAGTATTTTTTCCACTTCTTTTTTGCATCTCTCCGAGTCATGCCAGATCATATCTCTGTAGTTGATATCGAAGCTGACCAGCTTGCCTTTTTCTGACGCCATTTTCATTGCTTTATATACTGCATCTTTACTTGGAGAATCGGACAAAGAGACGCTTCCTCCATGAAGCATGCGGCAATTGTCAATATCTTCTTCCTTGACGTCGTCTTCGGATAAAAGGATATCTGCCCCGGGCTTTCTGGCAAAGGTAAAGGAACGCTCGCCGCCTTCGTAAAGGGTTACAAATGCAAGGGTGGTTACCGCTTCGTCCGTTAACTGAGGACAAAGCATCTGTACATTGTCCTGTTTTAATGTGTCCTGTAACAGTTTGCCAAAATCGTCATTGCCGAGGATTCCAAGGAATGCAACGTCTAAACCGTTTCTGGCTGTGGCAATGGCTACGTTAGCCGGTGCTCCTCCCGGGTTTGCAGTGTAGCTGCGAGGGGTTTCTCCGGGGGTAAAATCGATAAGCATTTCTCCCATACATATAATGTCCATGTTTTTTCTCCTTTCTGATGGGTGGGCGAAGAGGGATTGTTGGAGGCTCGACTTCACTTGGCTAATCAAGCACGAGGGGGGCTGCGTCGGGGGCTGTTTGGTTGGCCCGGAAGGATAAAGACTCGACTTCGCTTCGCTAATCGAGCGCAGGGGACTAGAAAGGTTTACCCCGCCATGCCACCTCATTTCCGCTTCGCTCCAATTCGGTGTTGCGGGCTTCGCCCTATAAAATAATTCATAATGGAATTTTCTTATGTGCAAGCACAACGAAAATTTCATTATGGATTATTTTGCATGGCTTATGCCTACGCACAGTATATCACATTTTTAACTTTCATATTGTAAAATTTGCATTGTTTTTATATAATTTATATAAGGATGGTAGAAATGGGGGATATTTATGCAAAGAGTATTATTATCCGACTTAACAAGCGGTATGATTACGGCGGAGGATGTTTTTTCCATGGATAATCAGTTGATTGTTCCTAAGGGGATTGCATTGACGGAAAATCTTATCGCACGACTTTTTTCTTTTGATTTATTTTCCATTAAAATAGAAGATGAAATTCTTACAAGTTCCTTGGAAAATTTTTCAGAAACGTCTTATGCAGAAAAGTTAAAAGCTTCTCCTGACTATCTGGCTTTTAAAGAAGAATTTAAAGATAATCTGGATAAACTGGAATTTTCCTTAAATGCATTGGTTGAAAAAAATAAAGATTTTGATCCTCACAGTCTTTTATCCGATACTATAGGACTGATTGAGAACAGGGAAACTCATAACACCGGTATGATGGATATGATTCTCAATATGCACGATTTTGACGATTGTACCTATACTCATTCGTTAAACGTTGCATTAATCTGTAACATTCTTGCCGGATGGCTGCGCTTTAGTCCGGCGGAAAAAGAGCTGGCAACGGCCTGCGGTCTGTTTCACGACGTTGGAAAGCTGCAGATTCCTGCGGAAATTATGAAAAAACCCGGCAAATTGACACCTGCGGAATATCAAATTATAAAAACCCATCCTTTAGAATCATACAAATTGTTATCCCGCTACGAACTGCCTGATGAAGTCAAAAACGCCGCATTAATGCACCACGAGCGCTGCGATGGTTCCGGTTATCCTTACGGTTTTACTTATGACAAAATCAACCGTTTTGCCAGACTGGTTGCGGTTGCAGATGTTTATGAAGCAATGACCAGCAGCCGTACTTATCGGGATGCTTTAAGTCCCTTTAACGCTATTACCTATTTTGAAAATGACGGTTTACAAAAATATGATCCGGAATTTTTGTTACCTTTTCTGGAAAATATTGTAAATACCTTCCTGAATCAAAAAGTCCGTCTGACAAACGGTCTGGAAGGACGTATTATCTATGTAAATCCCGTCGCTTTGTCAAAACCTACCGTAAAAGTAGGCGACCGCTTCCTGGATTTAAAGGAAATCGGAAATGTTGATATCGAAAAGATTGTTTAAATATTATTAAGCCTAAATTATTCACGGCTGTGCCGTGAAAGTGGCTGAAAGCCACGTGGTTACTGTATTTAAACTGTTTATTGCATTTCATCTGTTAAGTGAATAAAAAAGAGCATCCAGTTGTGGTAAAATTAAGGTGTTCAACGTCTTAATCATCACACAAAGGAGCCCTTTATGGATATTTTAAACACCTTATCACTGAAAAGCAATAGACAGATTAAAATAAATTTTGATGGAGGCGATCTATCCTCCGATGCAGGTCTTCTTCTGATAAAAGAATTCGCTGCAAAGACCGGCTTTACCAGGCTGATCAAAAAGAAATTCAAAACCAATGATAAGTCGGTCCGCTTCCACAAAGATGACGAAAATCTTATGCAGATGATCTATCAGATCATCTCTGCATATTTTAAGGATGGCTGCGCTGATGAACTGACCCTTGATCCTGTTTTCAATGCCATTCTTGAAAAGAACAGTCTGGCTTCACAGCCAACATTGTCAAGATTTTTCAACCGTATGGACGAAGATACACTCCTTCAGTTTGATGACATTGATAAAAGCCTCCGGGATATCATCTACTCCATAAAGTGTCCGGAGCATATGCTTCTGGATCTGGACAGTACTCTGTTTGGCACCTACGGCAGTCAGGAAGGGGAAGGCTTCAACTTCCATTATCAGGCACACGGATATCATCCTCTGCTTTGTTATGATGGTCTGACCGGGGATCTGCTCAAAGCAGAACTGCGTGATGGAACACTCCACTGCAGCAACGATGCAGATAAATTTATGGAACCCCTTTTTCGGGAATATCTGGAAAGAGGGATCAAAACGTACCTCCGCGGCGACAGTGGTTTTTCATCTCCCAGGCTTTACAAAGCATGCGAGATGAATAGCTGTTCCTATGCCATCCGCTTAAAACAGAATCCTTCACTCATTGCCCTTGCTTCGGATAAAGAAGAAGACCTGTACAAAGCAGCTAAAGATGACCAGATCAGTTATGCGGTAACTTATGGAGAATTCCTGTATCAGGCCGGCTCCTGGGATTATCCAAGGCGCGTGGTTTTCAAGATTGAAAAACCATACGGCCAGCTGACACACATGCACACCTTTATTGTTACAAACATGGATATGGAACCTTATCAGGTCATTCAGTTTTACCGTAATCGCGGCAGGATGGAAAACTTTATCAAGGAAGGCAAAAGCGGATTTGACTTTGCTGCTGTCAGCAGTCATTCCAAAGTGGTAAATGCCAACCGCATGAGGCTTCACATGCTTGCCTACAATTTATTCAATTGGTTCAGGCGGCTGACACTTCCTGCAAACATGCGAAAGCAGCAGGTTGATACCATTCGGTTAAAACTGATAAAGATTGCTGCAAGAGCAGTCCGTTCAGCAGGATCTATAACATTCAAACTGTGCAGCAGCTGTCCTTATAAAAAGGAGTTCTATAAGACGCTGGAGAATATCCGGCAGCTGACAGTACAGTTGGAATAGCAACTGGTAACGTACCTTGACAGTTCAAAATAATTCAATCGGATTCCAAGGGGAAAGTCTATCCATTTTTGTGGATAACTCGATTGATTTCAAGGAAACTGGTTCAAGTTTTTGTAGTATCAAGCATTTTTATATGCTCATGAATAATTCAGGTTTAGTAATATCACTATCTATTCAGACTTAATGCACTTTTTTTACAATCAATAATTCTGAATTAATAATATACCTTCCACTCACTGATTACTTCATAAAACGATTCTTCCAGCCATTCTCTGCTATTTCCCAGATATTTCCCTACCAGCAGACTTAAAACATTAATAAGGACATCTACTTTCCCTGTTTTAGAAATTTTCTGTTTATAGAGTACGCAAAATATCTCCCTGTTAGGCATTATTTCATGTCTCCACCAGCCTTCTTTATATTTTACTATCTGTTCTCCCAAAAAAGCCGCCATTTCCAACAATTCCTTTTTTGCTGCGGTATCATATGCCCCCTTGCTCATTTCCTCAACCCTGCTGTCTATGTAATCAAACCACCTTTTTAAGTTTTTCTCATCATATCCGGTTGAAACCATTCCTGTTTTTTCTACAAATGCCTCTGCAAGTTCCTTATGATATAAATAGAGTTCATGATACATCACGTCCGTTGTACTGATTTTCTCCGGTATGCTCAGCTTTTTTAAAACATCAATTCCTTTACTCTGTATGATTGCTGTCATTTCCTTAAGTACCTCTATCAAGCTTTCTTCATCCTGGTATCTCCAGTATCCCAGAATATCTCCATTTCCTTTAACACCTTCTACCTGATGTGCATGAACCTGTATTTTCCCCGGAACATTTGTCCCGAGATGGAAGGTAATCTGCCACGGGTCAAAACGGTATACATAAATATAAACATACCATGTAAGTTTTTTCATGTTTCGTTCAAAGACCCACACATCTCCCTGATAACCTCCATAATGAAAGTCCAGATCAGATAATCCTTCTTCTATATATTTTTTAATTATTTTACCTCTATTGATTTTCTTTTCCATATTTTCTGTTTCCTTTCTATGACACATCACATTCCGCTTGATTTACTAATTCCCTGTTTACAAGCAAAAGTATTATTATTGCTGCTGCTGAAGCAGGCAATGCGGCACCTTGTGTTGCAACCGTCAAAACTAGTGCACAAATCAAGGCATAAGATATAATAATTTCTCCTCCATATTTTCCCCATAATTCAGACAGATTTCTTTGCCATTCTTCCAGCTTTTCTTTTACATCTTCTGTTACTACAGCAGGTTCCTTTTTCGGTTGACTGTCCACATATCGGTATCCTATCATACCATTTTCATATACGTGATATACAATATCCTTCTTACCTTTAAAAAGTTTGTTTGGAATAGTGATTGTATCAAAATAACCGTTTAATGTCATTCCCGGTTTCGCTCTCCAATTGTTATATAGGTTTCCCTTATTCAGGGCTTCAACATATCCCCCCATTTGACTAACTCCCTGATCATAATATCTCTTACCCGGCCCGTATGTTTCCATTGGTTTAATCTCATATACTTCTGCGCTTCTTGTCATGGAATTGAAATATACTATATCAGCTCTTCCAGTTCCTGATTTATTACTATTAATTCCAGAACCAATATAATATTCAGTAACACCTCCCTGACCGCCATAATCCTGTATAAATCTTGCCTGCAACAGCCTGTGCGCTTCATCTCCCTCAATAATCCGTTCAAGCCATTCCGGCACTTCAGAGCCTTCTCCATTAAATGCATCTATGATCCATTGAGGCCATGCACCATCTCTGTCCATCAGCACCATAGGATTATTCCAACAGTACCCATACTCATTCAAGGTATACGGCGCCGCTGCAAATCCCTTAATGGTATCCACCGCCGCAAACCTTCCCAGCTCCGCCCGGTATTCCCTCGCCTGGGCATAGTATGTCCCTGCTATTTTATCATACTGGTAGCCTGTATAACCAAAGGGCTGGATGCTTCCTGTCAGGCTCCTTCCGGCAGTCTCTTCCCTGTTTCCATACAGCTCCTGTCCAAACTCATCATACCCGTAGCTTTCCGTCAGTTCCCCGTTCCAGTCCATCAGACGGATGGGGCTTCCCAGCTCGTCCTGGAGATAATAGCAGGATCCCTTTCCCGTTTCTTCCCGCATCCCTGCCACGTTTCCGTCCCACAGGTAGCTCTGGGTATTTCCTCCCTCTTCCTTCTCTAAGAGGTTATGGTACTGCCTTGTCAGGTCTATGGTGTATTCTATCTTTGTTTCCGGGCGGATGGTCTGCTCCTTCAGCCTGCTCAGCGGATCTATCACGTCTGTCCCTTTTAGTATACCACTGCCGGTTCCGTCCTGCATCCCTGCCATTCCTTCCATGGCTCCGGTCATTTTCCCCACCCGATGTCCCAATCCGTTGTAGGTATAAGTTGCCGCTTCTCCTTTTCCGTTTACTGCCTGCTCTAAGCGGTTCAGGGCTCCGTACAGGTAGCGGTCCCTGATATCCCCGTTTTCAAGGATGAGGCTTAGGTTCCCCCTTTTATCATATGCATAGGTCTCCTCATTCATGACGTCTGTTTTCTGTATGAGCTGGTTCATGGCATTATAGACATATGCCGTCTCCCTGCCCCCTTCCCTGAGGAGGCTCCTGTTCCCGAAGGCATCGTATTCGTAGGTCCTCAAGGGCTGTCCGTCTTTACTTACCCCTGCAAGCCTTCCCATGGCGTCATACCGGTAGGCATATGCCCCGCTTTCTTCCGGCAGTCCCCTTCTCTGTTTCTCTATAGTGGTCTTATTCCCCATCAGGTCATAGCCGTAGACATAGCAGTCAAGAACCCCTTCTTGATCCCTGTGGGTCAGTTCCATAAGCTGTCCCTTGATGTCATAGTCCATGGGGCTTCCTCCTGTTCTTTTAGTTGATCATTATGATAGAAGTACTATTCCCCTTCTATACACTTGCCTTCAAGTAGTTGTTTATTTTTTTAGTACCAAATTGCATACATATCTAAAAAAGTATCATTGCAATTTAGTAAAAGAAAATCCACAAAAACCCACAAAGAATTATATTCTAAATTCCACTAATTTTAATTTTTTCAATATCTTCTACACTTTCTATCTTACCTATATTCATAATTATCCAGAAATAATATTCACTTCCATTACTATCCATAAGTTTTTCTACAAAATCAATCTTTACATTATTTATTGAAACATTTTCTATTTTACTGTATTCTGAAACTCCCCATACCGGATATATTATGTTTTCTTCTTTCATTCCAGAGAATATACTATGTGCAACATCTGCTCTTATTGTCTCTATATCACTATATTCTGAAGTAGAAATAGTACTATCATATGCTAGTACAGTGCTCCCTGAATAAAAATAATTACTACCTTCTTTAAAAAATTCCAGTTCAATTATTTTGCAATTGCCCTTTTCAAAAACCCATATATAATTTTCGTCAAATACACGGTACAGTTCCTCATATTCATCCTCTCCATACTTTTCTATTATATTTGTTACTCCTTCATCAATACTATTATATCCCTTACTCCCAATTGATTTGACATACTGTGAATTGTATATATTGTTTCCTTGGCAATTACCTACTAGATCTGTTCCTATTAAATTAGTAAAAAGAAAACTTAATATTATAATAAATATCACTCCACTTAATATATACAACACAACAACGTATTTCCTATTTTTATTTATAATGGAAAAAAATAGCAATCCAATAATGACAATTACAATACTTGTAATAATAAAGACAGAATTTCTAAGCATTATAGAGTCAATTGTTGTTATAATTAATATTGAGAAAAATAATAGCATAATACATAATACAAAAATTCCTATGATTAAAAATAGCAAATCTTTGTTTAACTTTTTATTTTTCATGATTTTACTTGCCTCCTTTATAATGAGATATTAAGCATGTGCAGTCCTCTAATATCTTGAATAATATTCAACCTCGAAATCGTATAATAATCATTCGATGTCAATATATTATCAATATTATATCCGCAATATATCACAATATATTTACAAAATTTCTAAACTTCTAAAATCATTTCAGTTTTAGCTTTTTTCGTTTATTATAGAAGAAGTCCATTTATCAGCATCTGTGGCTTTATTCCCTGTTCTTCTTATTTTGGGAAAACAGGAGAAATCTGTTAACCGAGAGTTATGTGCATCCATCGAACCATCCAAGTGTAAGCATACGGAATCCAAAACGGTATTTGTGGTTTGCAAGGTCATGAACTTTTGCAAGGAGTTCTACTTTTGGGAAACGATTGCGTTCAAACATGGAATCATCAATAATCAATACATTTGCACAGTCCTGTGCATCCAGCATAACTATATCATCTTTGATGATTTGCATACTTCTGTTAGAAAAATATACTGAAAGACCTCAACAACAGGAATTCCTCTTTTATTATAGGCATTCGATGCTTTTAATGCTGAAGATATATGAAATCGTGCAAAAAATTTTCTGATAGATTTTGAAGTCTGCTCATCATTCTGGGTTGCTTGTGCTATGCTGTTATTCATAGCATGAGCCTACGGATGGATGATTGTTTATCAATCGCTCAAATATACCAAACCAGATGGTTTCATGCTATTTTGTCACATTTTCAAGGTGTATTAGCACTTATTTAAATGCGAAATTTTAGTTATATATACAAATTATATTCCACATTTAAAACCAAATTCTACAACTCCTAACAACTGTAAAATATATGTATACACTGGTTCCAATACTCCCGCAGTTCCCCCACTTTGAACTAACAGATATATAAATGCGACCGTTATTACTGCTGCATATACTAAACCAGTATTCACATATGCACCAGTTTCTGTGTATATATTTATTCCATTTGCGTCAGTAGTATCCGACAAGCCATATATTTTTACTTGTGAAAAAGGCGACAATCCTATGGAAGAACCATATCCATACATAGTACCTCCCCAGCCAACTTTTATCTTTGAATCAAAACCAATACCCTCTTCTCCTCCCAAATTAATATTTTTATGAGTTTCAAAGATTCCTTCTATTCCCAAAAAAGTAGATACATTTATCCCATCTGTTCCTATTGTTACTCCTATACTTGTAATTTTCGGTATTCCAAGAGAAAAACCATCTGAAACTGTCACTCCACCCATAACAGTTTTCTTTCTTACTAAAATATGTCCACCTGTATGAGTTGTTCTTGTCGTTTCCTCACTGAGATAAACTCCTCCTAAACCGTCAACTGATGTTTCTGGAACTATTATCTCTGTTGTGTCTTCTCCATATATATAATTATTCCACACATAAGATACGCCGTCACAAAGCCCATCCCATCCATCTTTAATAGCCCCTCCAACTTTTTCCATCCACTTTGGCCATGCACCATCCCAATCCACCAGCACCATCGGATTGTTCCAGCAGTACCCATACTCATTCAAAGTATACGGCACTGACGTAAATCCCTTGATGGTATCCACCGCCGCAAACCGTCCTAACTCCGCCCTGTACTCCCTCGCCTGGGCATAGTATGTCCCTGCTGTTTTATCATACTGGTACCCTGTATACCCAAAGGGCTGGATGCTTCCAGTTTCTCTCCTGTCCCAGTACAGATCCTGTCCAAACTCATCATACCCGTAGCTTTCCGCCAGTTCTCCGTTCCGGTCCATCAGACGGATGGGGCTTCCCAGCTCGTCCTGAAGATAATAGCAGGATTCCCTTCCCGTTTCTTCCCGCATCCCTGCCACGTTTCCGTCCCACAGGTAGCTCTGGGTATTTCCTCTCTCTTCCTTCTCTAAGAGGTTATGGTATTGCCTTGTCAGGTCTATGGTGTATTCTATCTTTGTTTCCGGGCGGATGGTCTGCTCCTTCAGCCTGCTCAGCGGATCTATCACGTCTGTCCCTTTTAGTATACCACTGCCGGTTCCGTCCTGCATCCCTGCCATTCCTTCCATGGCTCCGGTTATTTTCCCCACCCGATGTCCCAATCCGTTGTAGGTATAAGCTGCCGCTTCTCCTTTTCCGTTTACTGCCTGCTCTAAGCGGTTCAGGGCTCCGTACAGGTAGCGGTCCCTGATATCCCCGTTCTCCAGGATGAGGCTCAGGTTCCCCCTTTTATCATATGCATAGGTCTCCTCATTCATGACATCTGTTTTCTGTATGAGCTGGTTCATGGCATTATAGACATATGCCGTCTCCCTGCCCCCTTCCCTGAGGAGACTCCTGTTCCCGAAGGCATCGTATTCGTAGGTCCTCAAGGGCTGTCCGTCTTTACTTACCCCTGCAAGCCTTCCCATGGCGTCATACCGGTAGGCATATGCCCCGCTTTCTTCCGGCAGTCCCCGCCTCTGTTTTTCTATGGATGTCTTATTTCCCATCAGGTCATATCCATAGATATAGCGGTCAAGGATCCCTTCTTGATCCCTGTGGGTCAGTTCTATAAGCTGTCCCTTGATGTCATAGGCATAGGTGGTCTCCATTCCGTTAGGAAATGTCTTGTGGGAGAGTCTTCCCCTTTCGTCGTACCCATAGGTTATGGTGTCTTCCCCGTCTTTTAATCCCGCAAGCCTTAAGCGGCTGTCATAAAGATAGGATGCTGTCCTCCCGTCCGGATAGGTAACGGAGGTCCTTTCCCCGCCTTTTCCATAGGTGTAGGAGACTTCCTTCCCGTCAGGGTATTGTACCTTTAAGGCTCTTCCCATGGGGTCGTTCTCTATCCTCGTGATGCCCAGCCAGTCTTCCATTTCCTCCAGCTGTCTCAAGGGGTTGTAGGAGAGCTTCACTTCCCGTCCGTCCGCATATGTGACATGGTTTACGTCCCCATGGGCCGTATAGCCGTACTTTGTAAGGTAGCCTTCCTTATCAAGCTTCTCTAAGAGCTGTCCCTTTTTATCGTAAGTATAGTGTTCGGTATTTCCAAGGGCATCCGTGATGGTCTCCACCTGGCCCAGGGCATTCCTCTGGTAGCAGGTCACATGGCAGGGGTGGTCCTGTCTGTTCAGGTTCTGTGCTTCCATAAGCTCCGTATCCATCCCGGGTTTTTCATCTGGTCCGTTCTCTTTTTCTGCCTCCCCGTACTGGCGGATCTCGGCCAGGCGGTCGCTTAAGTCATAGGAGTATTCCGTCTCATTCCCAAGGGCGTCGGTGACCTTTGCAAGCTGGCCCGTCAGGGTATATTCATAGCGGGTGGTGTTCCCAAAGGCGTCTGTCACACCGGTCACATTTCCTAAAACGTCATAGGTGTATTCCTTTCTTTCCCCGCCTTCCCCTTCCATCCTTATGATGCGGCCCAGGCTGTCATAGGCATAACGGACGGTAAAGCCGTTCCTGTCTGTATGGGTCTTTACTTTTCCCCCTGCATCATAGGTATAGGCTTCCTTCGTCCCGTCCGGATGGGCCACTTCTCTTACCTGCCCGCCGGGGAAGTAGGCATAATAGGTCTTCCGTCCCGCTTCATCCGTTATGCTTTCTGCTTTTCCAAGGGCAGTGTATGTATAAATACGCATATCACCCATGGGGTTTGTCTCTTTTATGAGCTGGCCCGCTTCGTCGTATTCCATGTGCACGGTGTTCCCCAGGGCGTCTTCCGCTTTTATGACGTGTCCTTCTTCGTCGTAGGCATAGGTCATTTCCGCCCCCTCCGGGCCTTCTGCATGGACCAGGCGGCCGGCGGCGTCATAGGTAAACCGGGTAAGGTTCCCTTCCTGGTCTTCACGGCTTAAGCAGTTCCCGTTCCCGTCATAGGTGTAGCGGACGGTGTTCCCCAGGGCGTCCTTGATGCGGGTCAGGCGGTTGTTTTCATTGTAGATGCAGGTGGTCTTTGCCCCGTCCGGCGCAGTGATGCGGGCCAGGTTCCACATGGCGTCATACTGGAGCTTTGTGGTCCTCCCCAGCTGGTCGGTAACGGATTCGGGCTTGTTCAGGACGTTGTATGTCCTCTGGACGGTGCTCCCGTCAAAGTCCGTGATCTTTGTTACTTTCCCGCTCTCATTGTATTCATAGGTGCGCACGTTCCCTTGTGCATTGGTAAAGGCGCTGATGTTCCCGGCTTTATCGTAGGAGAGGCTTACCGTGCTGCCTTCCGGGTCTGTCACTTTTATGACGCGGTTTAAGGCGTCATATTCATAGCGGGTCGTTCCTCCCATGGCGTCCGCCACGGTCTCTATGTTCCCTTTTTCATCATAGGTC
>CAJTCE010000011.1 GCA_910574745.1 Lachnospiraceae bacterium
CGATTACTTTTTGTTTCTGGCGGTCTTCGTACTTTACTTTCATTGTTATAAAATCTCCTTTGTTTTCTGATGTATTAAGTCGCTAAACTCATATACATCATACGGGGAGATTTTATTTTGTCAAAGTTCAAATTTCATTCTCTATAGGAATGCTTAGAATTCGAAAATTTGTCATATTTATGACGGGTAAGAGCATGAACGGACAAGCCCCTTTTCCGGCCTGCCGTTGCTCTTTTCAGACATTATATCATATGGAACTTACTGTGAAAAGATGATTATAAAATTTATTTTATATTTATTTAATGAATTTTTAATAATAGGTCCAGCATTAAGAAAAAAGCTTCTCTGCATTTACATAACCCTTAGATATAATAAATACTTATAATAAATATAAAAAATATTGATTTTACTTATAAAAATAATTGGGTTATAATCGATTGTGTAAAAAGTGTGGTATTCCATATTATAAATATAATAGCAGGAGGAATAGTCAAATGGTAAAAGCAGTTGTAGGTGCGAACTGGGGCGATGAGGGAAAAGGCAAGATTACGGATATGATGGCGGAGGATGCGGATATTATTGTTCGCTTCCAGGGCGGAGCAAATGCAGGTCATACGATTGTAAACGATTATGGTAAGTTTGCATTGCATACCCTGCCTTCCGGCGTGTTTTATCACCATACCACAAGTATCATCGGTAACGGCGTGGCATTAAATATTCCGGTATTGTTTCAGGAAATCAAATCCATTACCGACCGTAATGTGCCTATGCCCAGGATATTGGTTTCTGACAGGGCGCAAATGGTAATGCCCTATCACATTCTTTTTGACCAGTATGAGGAGGAGAGGCTGGGTGGCAAATCCTTTGGTTCTACCAAATCGGGCATTGCGCCTTTTTATTCGGATAAATATGCAAAAATCGGATTCCAGGTCAGCGAGCTTTTTGATGAGGATCTTCTGGAAGAAAAAGTTAAGCGTATATGCGAGACAAAAAATGTTTTGTTAGAGCATCTTTATCACAAGCCGCTTTTAGATCCTGAGGAACTGCTTAGTAACCTGCATGAATATAAGGAGATGGTAGAGCCTTATGTATGCGATGTTTCGGCATATCTTCATCAGGCAATAAAGGAAGGCAAAAATATTTTATTAGAAGGACAGTTAGGAACCTTAAAGGATCCGGATCACGGAATTTACCCTATGGTAACGTCCTCCTCCACGCTGGCGGCTTATGGCGCTATCGGTGCGGGAATTCCTCCTTATGAAATCAAGCAGATTGTAACTGTGTGTAAGGCATATTCTTCGGCAGTGGGCGCAGGCGCTTTTGTATCCGAAATTTTCGGGGATGAAGCGGATGAATTGAGAAGACGAGGCGGAGACGGCGGCGAGTTCGGGGCGACTACGGGACGTCCCAGACGTATGGGGTGGTTTGACTGCGTGGCGTCCAAATACGGATGCAGACTGCAGGGAACCACGGATGTGGCATTTACCGTTCTGGATGTCTTAGGATATTTAAATGAAATTCCGGTCTGTGTGGGATATGATATTGACGGAGAGATTACGACGGATTTCCCGGTTACCGCTAAACTGGAAAAAGCCAAACCGGTATTAAAAACCCTTCCGGGCTGGAGTTGTGAAATCAGGGGAATCAGGGAATATGACCAGCTTCCTGAGAACTGTAAAAAATATATTGAATTTGTGGAGGAACAGATCGGCTATCCCATTACCATGGTAAGCAACGGACCGGGCAGAAACGATATTATTTACAGAAAAAGCAAATTCAGCAAATAAGGTGGATGCATGATAACAACAATTATTTTTGACATCGGAAATGTTTTAGTGGATTTTTGCTGGGAAGAATATCTGGACAGCTTTCATTTTGAACCGGATATCAGGGAAAAGGTGGCAAGGGCCACTGTTTTGAGCGATGCCTGGAATGAATTTGACAGAGGCGGCAGCGAGGAAGAAGAGCTGATAGAGGGGTTTGTAGGGAATGCGCCGGAGGTTGAAAGGGAGATACGCCTGTTTTGTCAGGATATTCATGATATGCTAAGAAGGCGTGAGAGCACGATTCCCTGGATTGAAGAGCTAAAGAACATGGGGCTGAAGGTATATTACCTGTCCAATTTTTCGAAAAAGGCGGCAAGGGAATGCGCCCATGTACTGGATTTTATTCCATATACGGACGGAGGCATTCTGTCTTATGTAGAGAAAATTATCAAGCCTGATCCAAAAATATATGAGCTTTTGATAAAGCGTTATAAACTGGTTCCGGGAGAATGCGTCTTTTTTGACGACAGGGAGGATAACTGCGAAGCTGCAAGAAAGCTTGGCATGGAAGCCGTCTGTTTTACAACAAAAGAAAATGCCGTAATGGAGCTTAAAAAGCTGGGTGTATATTAACACTCAGCTTTTATTTTGAAATTCGTTTTTGGGTTATGTCCTGTTTTTTCTTACAGATCCCGGCTTTGTTCGGGCTTTTTGGAATCGGGCATTTGGATATCTGACTTTATGTCCTTCATAAAGTCAAAGGAAGCGGGCGTGTGTTTCTTTTTATAAACTCCGTACATCCAGATATAAACCCAGATTAAAATGGGAACGGCAACTGTGGCAAAGAGACACGCTTTTAGAAGATTTCCGGTTCCGTCAAAATCGAATATGGCGGCAATCAGAGTGAAAATATAGAAACCCGCCAGTAAAATAATACCGCATAAGGCGGCGATTCTCTGTTTTTTTGAATACATATGAAAACTCCTTTCCCTTGTAATTTATCACATATCTGTCTATAATGGAAGAAAAAACAAGGGGCAAACAAGATTCATGGATATAAAAAATAAGCGTTTTGCGTTGGAAGAGAAGGTTATGCTTAAAGACCGCTACCGAATAGAGAGGCTTCTTGGAAGCAACGGTTTCAGTATTACCTATGAGGCTTTTGATACCTTCAGGGAACAGAGGGCTGCCATAAAAGAGTTTTATCCGGAGGCTATTGTAGAACGGAATCAGGATGATAAGCGGACGGTTTCTTTAAGCCGCTATGCCCACGAAAATGATTTCGTTCAGATGAAGGAATATATCATAAAAGAGGCCAAGCTGCTGATTCAGCTTTTTCCTTTAAAGGGAATTGCCAATATCATTACTTTTTTTGAGGAAAACCAGACGGTCTACGTGGTTGCGGAATATGTGGAAGGAATTGCGCTTCCTGATTATATGCAAAAAATCCACAAGCTCAAAATTATGATGCGCGATGCCGTTAAACTGCTTGAAGCCGCTATGGGTTCCTTGGATGCCGCCCATAAAAAGGGGGTTGTGCACGGCAGGATTCATCCCTCCCTGATTCGTGTGACAAAAGAGGGGGAAGCGGTTTTGCTTGGCTTTTGCGACCCTATGCAGGATGCGGCTCTGGAAGTGTTTGGGGATGCGGCTGTAAGGGTGCCCGGCTATGCGCCGGTTGAACAATATGTTGATCAGGGCGGCTTTGGCGCCGAAACGGATATTTATTCCATTGCGGCCGTTATATATGAACTGGTAACAGGACATAAGGTTCCGGCCTTTTATGAAAGGCTCAGCGAGGAAAATCCTGAAGGCAGGGATATTCTCATGCCGCCGGCCTATTACAACGGTACCATTATGGATTATCAGAGCAAGGCCCTTATAAAGGCATTGTCAATTTATCATTTTGACCGGTACCACAGCCTTTCGGAGTTTTCCCAGGCTGTTTCCGAAGAAGAGTTTGAAGGAACCATTCGTATCAGGGAAAAGCCCGTGAAGTTTGTGGAGCGGCTTAAATACCATAGAATTATTTTGTGGGGAGCGGCTCTATGCATTGCATTTTTGGTAATCTTCCTTGTGCCCAAAGGAATCAGGTATTTAGGCGCTCTGGATGCAAAGCAGTTTTATGAAGAACTGGAAGATGCGGAGGTCTACGAGCAGTGCAGAATGATTGCGGGGCTTTCCGAAAAGAAGAGAAATAACATTGCAAATGATTACGTACAGATGGAAGAGGAAGGAAGGCATACCATCCTGTATTTTGACAAAATCACGGGGAGGCTGGTAAGCAGGGAAAGGATGAACATGGACGCCGACCTGGTCAGATATATGACGCTGGACTACCGCATTAACGGACGGGCTGTTTTTACCGTTGTGGAGGACGGCAGTATCAGGGAACTGACCATTGTCCTAAAGCCCAATGATGCCGGGGAATATTCCGTGACGGAGAGAATTGCCGGAACGGGAGAAGGAGACGGCAGCCGTTCTTATCTGGCAGGACCTGTGCAGTAGTACGGATAATGGCAGAAATATATAGCAGTAAGCGAGGTTTACCACTTGCAAGATTGAAAAAAGTTTTATATACTAATCAAGTGGCGGTAATGTCGCAGGATTCAAATGAAAGTGCAAAAGGAGTACAGAAATGGCATTATTACAGTTATGGAGAGATATGGCTTATGATGAGTCAGCCAATAAGGGAGACTTGCAGAGATTCTGGGCTGATTATTTTAAGAAGGAGCAGGCGATTTACAAAGAGCTGTTAGCTGCGCCTGATGAAGAGGTAAAAGGAAGCGTCAGCGAACTGGCAACCAAATACGGCGTTGATTTAATGACCATGACAGGTTTTCTGGATGGAATCAATGATTCCCTGACAGAGCCCAATCCGATTGAGGAAATGGAAGCGGAAACAACTGTCAGCCTGAAGTTTGACAAAGAGCTTCTTTACAAAAATATGGTTGCTGCAGATGCGGAATGGCTTTACGGACTGGAAGAGTGGAAGGAAATCTTTGACGAGGACAAGTTAAAAGAGCTTTACAAGGAGCAAAAGAGGTCTACCACTGTTGTTAACGAGCCCAAGGTTTACCCCAACGATCCCTGTCCCTGCGGCAGTGGCAAAAAATACAAAAAGTGCTGTGGAAAAGGAAAATAGAAGTGACAGAATCAAGGGTAGAGGAAGCAGTAAGGCTGTTTGAAAGCGGATTTAACTGTGCCCAGTCAGTGTTTGCGGCTTATGCGGATATATTTGGCATGGATAAAGAGGCTGCATTAAAGCTGGCGTCCCCCATGGGAGCAGGTATGGGGAGAATGCGGGAAGTGTGTGGAACGGTTTCTGCAATGGCCCTTTTATCCGGGTTAGCTGATGGTAATTCCAATCCGGAGGATGATGTGAAAAAGACAGAGGTTTACCAGCGTGTACGGGATATGAGCGATGAGTTTGCAGCGGCAAACGGAAGTATCATATGCAGGGAGCTTTTGGGAATCCTTGGACGGGAAAAAAGCGCCAGACCCGGTAAACGTACGGAAGAATACTACGCAAAAAGGCCCTGTGCAAAGTTTGTGCGCTGTGCGGCAGAAATTGTGGAAAAGACTCTGGTTAAGGAATTTGTACAGGAAAAGTCGTAAAGAACCTATGGAGTAATTTTCATGCCGTTAACGAAGATTTTTTGCCCATAAAGGATTTTTCATTCGGAATTCACTCGGAATTTTTTGAAAAATGCTTTACAAGAAAAATATTTAAGCATAAAATAATAGAGTCAGGAAAAGATATTTATATTGATTATTATAACACGTTGAAGAGAAGAGTAGGATGAAGGAATGCATCAGAGAGAGGTGCCTTGGCTGAAAGCACTTTGGCAGGAAACATCTGAAAACTAACTCTGAGTGGCCCCAATCCGGTCCGGCGATTCCGTTATCATCTAATGAGTGATCTAATAATGCGTCATTTCATAAGCAGGATTTTGTATTCTGTATTTTGGAAGGCGGTAAGATAAGCAGGGTGGAACCGCGTATATACGTCCCTTACATTGCAGCAGCAGTGTGAGGGGCTTTTCTATTAAAAAATCAGGAGGTTGTGGAAATGAAGGAAAAATGGGATGAATTAGAAATGTTATTTACGGAGGATGGAGAAATTACTGCCAGGGAATTATGTCTGACCGTGGCGGTGGCGTTTTTGCTGGGGCTGGTTCTGGGAATGATTTTTTCCCCCAAGAAGCACGTAACAATTACCAGCAATAACGGCAGCAACAATATTAATCCCCTTGATGAAGACTGGGATGAATGGGAAGATGAAGTATAATACAATTCAGTAGGAAATTTTAAAACAAAGGCGAACATATAGAGTTATGTAAACCGAGAAATGAAAGGACAGATACGAAAATGAAGATTACATTAAAAGACGGAAGCAGTAAAGATTATGACCGTGCAATGAGTGTCTATGAAATTGCCATGGATATCAGTGAAGGCCTTGCCCGCGCCGCATGTGCGGGAGAGGTTGACGGGGAAGTGGTTGATTTAAGAACCGTTATTGACAGCGACTGCGGGCTGAATATCCTGACTGCCAATGATGAGGAGGGGCTGCGCACCATACGTCATACCTGTTCCCATGTACTTGCCCAGGCGGTAAAAAGATTGTTCCCGGATGCCAAGGTAACCATCGGTCCTTCCATTGATGAAGGCTTTTATTATGATTTTGACCATGCTCCTTTTTCCAGAGAGGATTTGGATAATCTGGAAAAGGAGATGAAGAAGATCATCAAAGAAGGCCACAAGCTGGAACGCTTCACTCTTTCAAGAGAAGAGGCCATTCGCTTTATGGAGGAAAAAGAAGAACCTTATAAGGTGGAACTGATTCGGGACTTGCCGGAAGGAAGCGAAATTTCCTTCTATGACCAGGGCGGTTTTGTGGATTTATGTGCAGGACCTCATTTAATGAGTACAAAAGGGATTAAGGCGTTTAAACTGATTTCCTCCTCCATGGCATATTGGAGAGGAGATTCGGATAAAGCCCAGCTGCAGCGTATTTACGGAACAGCCTTCAACAAAAAAGAAGAGCTGGCGGCTTATCTGGAGCATTTAGAGGATATTAAAAAGCGCGACCACAATAAGCTGGGACGTGAAATGGAGCTTTTTACCACAGTGGATGTTATCGGTCAGGGCTTACCGCTGCTGATGCCAAAGGGCGCAAAAATGATCCAGAAAATGCAGAGATGGATTGAAGATCTGGAGGATAAGGAATGGGGATATATCAGGACAAAAACCCCCCTTATGGCAAAATCCGATTTATACAAAATCTCCGGACACTGGGATCACTACACGGACGGTATGTTTGTGCTGGGAGACGAGAAAACGGATAAGGAAGTGTTTGCCCTCCGTCCCATGACCTGTCCCTTCCAGTATTATGTGTATAAGGCGACGCAGCACTCCTATAGGGATCTGCCCCTGCGTTACGGCGAGACTTCCACCTTGTTCCGCAATGAGGATTCCGGCGAGATGCACGGTTTAACAAGGGTGCGCCAGTTTACTATTTCGGAGGGGCATCTGATCGTAAGACCGGACCAGATGGTGGAAGAGTTTAAAAATTGTATAGCCCTGGCAAGCCATTGTTTAAAGACCCTGGGTGTGGAAGAGGATGTGACTTACCACCTTTCCAGATGGGATCCGAATAACAGGAAAAAGTATATCGGGGAACCCGAAGTGTGGGAAGAAACCGAACAGCATATGCGCGATATCATGAATGAATTGGGAATCCCCTATGTGGAGGATATCGGAGAAGCGGCGTTTTACGGCCCCAAAATTGATATCAATGCGAAGAATGTATACGGCAAGGAAGATACCATGATTACCATTCAGTGGGACGCTTTGCTGGCAGAGCAGTTCGATATGTACTATATTGACCCAAACGGCGAAAAAGTGCGTCCTTATATTATTCACAGGACTTCCATGGGCTGCTATGAGCGTACCCTGGCATGGCTTATTGAAAAATATGCGGGGAAATTCCCTACATGGCTTTGCTCCGAGCAGGTGCGCATCCTTCCCATCTCTGAGAAATTTGCGGATTATGCAAAGAAGGTCAGGAAAGAACTGGCTGCAAACGGCGTAGATGTAACCGTAGACGGCAGAAGTGAAAAAATCGGTTATAAAATCAGGGATGCCAGAATGAATAAGCTGCCCTATATGCTGATTGTGGGAGCCAATGAGGAAGAGCAGGGGCTGGTTTCCGTCAGAAGCCGCTTTGCAGGAGATGAAGGCCAGAAGCCTTTAGCGGAGTTTATCGAACAAATTTGCAAGGAAATCCGTACAAAGGAAATCCGTAAGGAGCTTCCTGAGGAAGAAAAGAAGTAGGGCGGCTGCGGCCGGAATCCGGCGTTTTACAAACAAACGTCTTAATAAAAATAAATTAAGGAAATTTCGGCCTTGCAATTTTCACTGTAAGGCGGTACAATTTCCTTATGCAGGATTAGTACATCGGTAGTATGTCAGCTTCCCAAGCTGAAGAGGCGGGTCCGACTCCCGTATCCTGCTGTATAGCATTTTTAAGAAGCCTGTCATAACAAATGATGGGCTTCTATTTTGTTTTCTGCGGGAAGCTCTCCAAATTGCGTTGCGTTTTTTCTGCAACCTATAAGTCCCTCAATAGAAACCTGCAAGTGATTGTATATACGCTGCGGGTATGATAGAATTAGCACGATTATAGCAAAAGAGCAAAAACAAAAGGAGGGGGACATGGCGGGAGAGCTTATGGTGGATTTATACGGGTGCGATTCAGGCATCATTGACAATCTGCCCAAAATACGGGAAATTGCCCATCAGATCATGAAAGAAATCCGTGCAGAAATTGTAGAGGAATGTTTTCACAAATTTGAACCCATCGGAATTACTTATATTGCGGTAATTACCACTTCACACTTTTCCATTCATACCTGGCCCGAGTATGGCTATGCGGCGGTGGACATTTTTTCCTGCGATGAAAAGGTGCCGGACTTGATTGCGGAAGAGCTGAAGCTTTCTTTAGGTGCACAAAAATCTGTGGTACATAGATTTGAGAGAGACATAGAAGGGAGGAGAAACCAGTGAATTTTGCAGTAGGAGACAGGCTTTTGGCAGACGGGGAAGTTTGTGATGTCGTAGGCAGTATTTCTTACCGGAATATCTATGACAACAGTATGTGGAGGGAATACCGTTTGATCAGTCAGAAGACCGGACGGGAAAAGTGGCTGAGTTATGACGAGGAGTTTAAGGAATATTCTGTTTCGGAAGTGACAGGCTCGGCGTCTACGGCGGGTTTCCACGAAGTGGACAGAGGCCGGGAAGAGGTAATGGGCGCCTGGGGCGACGTGGATGTGGAAATCGGGGACACAGCGGACTTTGTGGAGTTTGAGGATGTGACCGAGGAAAAAATTATCTCATGGGAGACATGGGATGACGGCTTAGAGGTTTCCACAGGCTATTATCTGGATGAGAACGAGGTTGAAAGAATCGGACAAAGCGACGGCCGGTACGGCGGAAATCCATATGGCGGAGGAGGCTCGCATGGAGGCGGAAATCCATATGGCGGAAACCGTGGTACAGGCGGCCGAAAAACCATGGGATTGGGAAAAACGGCAGCATTGCTTCTTGTTCTATTTTTCGGGATACCGATTCTTTCAATGCTGATGTCAGTAATTTCGGCAATGTCCCAAGAAAAGATAGCCATTTCCAAATACTTAAAAGAGTCCCCGGCCTATACCTATGTGACGTCTATTACGGGCAGCCAGAATGAAAAAGCGGATGTTTACCAGACCATAGGGGATATTGACTGGACTGCCAAGGACATTATAGAGACCATTGACGGCAATACGGTGGATGTGCAGCAGAATACGGAAGAGGGGGACGGTTCCGTGGCAATCCTGACATCGAAAGAGTACTGCCTCATTTATACTTCCGAGGACGGGGATACCCTGGTGCAGATTTCCACGAGAAAATATGCCTACTATAATGATGACGATCCCTATCGTTCCGATACCGGGACAAGGCGGTACTACAGAGGATTCTATTATTCCAGGGGATATAATTCGGATGCATCAAGCTATGGTACGGGAAGCTCCCCTTATGACGGATATACAGGAGATATTGTGGGAAGCAGTGATTTTGATACCTATAGCAGTTACTCGGACAGCGTAAGACAGGCAAGTGTGGATTCGCGCTATTCCTCCGGCGGGGGAACCAGCAGCGGTAAATAGAAAAGGAGAAAAAAGATGGTAGAATTATTGTATGATATTTTAAATGTTGCCGTGTATTCGGTTTTGGGCATTGTGTTGATGCTGGTGGGAAACTTTTTAATCGATTTAATCGTACCCTGTCATTTCCCTACGGAAATCAAAAAGGGAAATATTGCCGTAGGATGGCTCAGCGCAGGTTCCTTTATCGGCATCGGCATGATACTGCGCACAGTTATTATGTCTCCGGCGGCAGCAGTGACGGAAACGCTTCTAAGCGGCATTACAAGCAGCGCTATCTATTTTGTAGTGGGAATTGTTTTCTTTATGCTGGGATATGTTACGGTCCTGTTTTATAACAGAAAATACAATTTGAATGATGAGATCGGAAAAGGCAATACGGCGGCGGGTGTTATGGTATTCGGTATTTTCGTAGGCCTTTCCCTTGTAATCAGCGGAGCGATCAGCTGATGAAAAAGTACAGGCTTTTAATGCTTACCACACTGATTATTTCAGGCTGTTCCATCTGCTATGAACTGATCATCAGTGCGGTAAGCTCCTATCTGTTGGGAGACAGCACCCTGCAGTATTCCGTAACGATTGGGCTTTATATGTCCGCAATGGGTCTTGGCTCCTTTATTTCCAAATATATGAAGAAAAACCTTTTCCACTGGTTTGTTTTAATAGAAATCGGCGTGGGAGTCATGGGCGGCATCAGCGCCCTGATTTTGTTTTTCGCCAATCTTTATCTGGAACAGTATCAGCTTGTTATGTATGGAGAAATTATCATCATAGGCACCTTTGTGGGCGTGGAGATTCCGCTTTTAACGAGAATTATCGAAGGGGATGCGGAGAACTTAAGGATTACCCTTTCCTCTATTTTCAGCTTTGATTATATCGGCGGGCTTTTAGGCTCCATTGCATTTCCCCTTCTGTTATTGCCGCAGCTGGGCTATTTTGCCACGGCTTTTTTAACGGGAAGCATGAATATACTGGCGGCGATTCTCATTGTCTTTAAATATTCCGACAGAATCAGGAAACCCGAAATTTTTAAAGGAATTACGATAGTGATTTTTGTCTTCATGATGTGGGGCGCGCTCTTTTCCGAAAATATCAGCAAATATATTGAGGGAGGGCTGTACCGCGACAGGATTATTTTGTCGGAGCAGACCCAGTACCAGCACATTGTCCTGACCAGACATAAGGACGATTTGCGTCTGTTTATTGACGGCAATGTGCAGTTCTGTTCTCTGGATGAATACCGTTACCATGAAGCATTGGTGCATATTCCCATGGCCCAGGCGGCAAAGAAGGACAGGGTGCTGATTTTAGGGGGCGGAGACGGTATGGCGGTAAGGGAACTGTTAAAATATGAGGGTACACAGATAACCCTTGTGGATTTAGACCCGGAGATGATACGTATCTGCAGTGAGAATAAAATCATTGCGGAATTAAATGAAAATTCCTTAAAAAGCGACAGGCTGAACATTGTCAACGACGATGCCTATCGTTATTTAGAGGAAAACGAGGAAGCCTATGACGTGATTATCGTGGATTTGCCGGACCCCAACAACGAATCCCTCAATAAGCTTTACACCAATATTTTTTACAGGCTGTGTCAGAATTCCCTGACGCAGGACGGCATTCTGGCTGTCCAGTCAACCAGTCCCTATTACGCCACAAAAGCATTCTGGTGCATCGGAAAGACCCTTGAAAGCGAGGGTTTTTTTGTGAAGCCCTACCATTTGCAGGTTCCCGCATTCGGAGATTGGGGATTTCATCTTGCATCAAAGAAAGAATTGGGGGATAATTATAATATTACCGTGGAGACAAAGTATTTAAGTAAAGACAATGTGGATGCTTTATTTTCCTTTGGAAAGGATGAGATAGCGGAGGATGTGGAGATTAACAGTTTGTCAAAGCCGGTATTGATTCAATATTATTCTGAGGCGGTAAAGAACTGGGAGTGACGGAAAAAACGGATGAAAAAAACAAACAGATATATAGTCTTTTTGATTCTTCTGTTCTGGACTTTGGCGGGACTTTCCGGCTGCGGCATACAGGGAAAGGCTGCGGCGGAAGAAAGCATAGAAGATACTGCGGAAGAGAATGGCAAAGAGAGTAAAGATGAAGAGGAATTCACAGAGACGGTTCTTTCCCTTTCGGAGGGGGAAATCCGTTCCATATGGATGGAAAAGGATATTCTCTATGTTTTTGTGGCGTCAGATAATAAGGAAAAGCCTTATGGAATTTATGAAGTAAGAGACGGCAGCATTTTGGAGGAAACCCCTTACAGCGAGATTATGGAGCAGTGGCTTGGAACGGAAATGAAAAAATCTCCGGCGTCTTCCTATGAATATGAGGCGAGACTGGGCAGAAATCAAGTGGTATATCTCTTAGGCCGGGATAAGGAAGGAAATGTGAAAAGGTGCTATTGGATGGAGAAAACCTTTTATACAGATGTTCCCTTTTATAAAAAGTATGGAGGAATGACTTTCAGCAATATCGAAATCAGCAACAAGGGAGAGATTTATTTAGAGAAGACTTCCGGAGGTTTAATAATACCTTATTATGATTTTTATGAAAGAATCGGCTTCGGGGTTAGTACAGAAAAACGGAGAACGGTTCTGGGAGAACGGCGTGCGTACCAGCTGGCGGCAGGATGGATTTACGTGTGGGACATTCCTTCGGGAGCAAACATGGACAAGATCAGGTGCAATAGTCTGACTAATGGCAGTACGGAGGTTTTCATTGATAAAGACGACAGTATTTATCTTATGGGCAGCAGAGGCCTTGCGTATCTGCCTTGTGATGGAAGCATCTGGGAAATTCTCGTTGATGTAAACGAGGAGGGACTTTCCGGCAGCGCATTTGACTTGAGACAGCTTTGGATATATGAAGAGAATCTGTATCTGGCGGGAAGGGATATGGAAACAGGCCAATGGCAGATACTGAGGAGGAAGATTCCCGGAAAGGCAGTGAAAAAATGAGGTTGCTGATAATTGAAGATGATGTGGAACTGAGTGAAGCGGTCGCCGTCTCTTTAAAAGCGGAGGGGTATCAGGTGGATTTGTGCCACAGCGGTGCGGATGCGGCTTATTACTACGAAAAGAATATATATGATGCGGTTTTGCTGGACCGGATGCTGCCGGAAAAGGATGGTATTGAAATTTTAAACGATATGAGGACGGACGGCTACGAGGTGCCGGTTATCATGATTACGGCGTTAGGCAATGTGGATGATAGAATCGGCGGACTGGACGCGGGAGCGGACGATTATCTTGCAAAGCCGTTTTCCGTATCGGAACTGCAGGCAAGGCTGCGGGCATTGTTTCGCAGACCGCGGAAAATGGAAAATGCCGGAAACCACAGCCTGGGCAACACAACCCTGTCCATGGGAAGGCTGCAGCTGGAAAGTCGTCAGGGATGTGTGACGCTCTCTAAAAAGGAGGCGGCATTTCTGGAATTTTTCTTCCGCCATCCGGGGCAGATTTTACAAAGGGAACAAATCCTTGTCAGGGTGTGGGGAACCGATAAATTTGTGGAGGACGGAAATGTGGATACCTATATTCATTTTGTCAGAAGAAGGCTTTCGGCGGTAGGCAGCAATCTTGTGATTAAAAATGTACATGGCGTGGGGTATCGCTTAGAGGAACTACAGGCAAAGAGAGAATGATATGAACAGATTAAAAAGGAAACTGGCCGGTCTGTATACGGCTTCAGGCATTACGATTCTGGCAGTCATTCTTTTTGCCTTCGGCTTTACTATTTATGAAGGAAAAAACACGGACACCATGAATGCCATGGAAGAGCAGGGGGACCGATACCTTTATATGCTTGAAAAGCAAAATTACATTGAGGACAGCTTCTTGAAAATGGAGGAGCGCTATTCGGAGTGCGCCATTTTTTTGTTTGACGGGAGAAATTCCCTTCGCTTTTCCGGAGAATATCTAAAGGGAGAGGAAAGGAAGAAGCTGTTGCTTTTATGCTTAGAAACAGGTTATCAGAACTGGTTCAGGATAAGCTCCGGCAATGTCCGGTATCTGGTATACAGTAAGGAGACCAGGAATGGGGAAAAGAGTCTTTATCTGTGTAAGGGCATGAATCAGATTTATAAAGAACTGTACCTTCCCTTTGGCATTCTGTTCTGTTTTCTTTTAGGCGGAAGCGTCGCTATTTTTCTTCTGGGACGGCTGTTGGCAGGACAGGCCATAAAGCCTGTAGAGGAAAATCAGAAGGAGCAGATGGCGTTTGTTCATGGGGCGGGTCATGAGCTGCGCTCCCCCCTGGCGGTTATCCGGTCTAACAATGCGGCTGCCGGCGTGGATAAGGAGAAGGAAGAGCATTACAGGCAGATTATTGATGATGAGTGCGCACGAATGGGACATCTTGTGGAGGAACTTTTAGTGCTGGCGGCAGGCCAAACCAGGGGCTATGACATAAAAGAAGAGGTGTTTTGCGCAGATACCTTTATGATCGAATGCTATGAAAAATTCAGACCTGTATGCAGGGAAAAACAGGTTCCTCTTTTCATTTCCCTGCCGGATGGCGAAGGAGGAGAAATCAAGGGCGATAAACAACGTCTGGAGCAGGTTGTGGAAATCTTTATACAAAATGCGCTTTCCTACGGCGCTACAAGGAAAGGCATAGAACTGGGACTGGAAGCGACCAGAAAGCACATCGTTATTTCTGTAATGGATCACGGGCCGGGCATTCCCCCTGAGGAAAGGGAAGAAATTTTCCGGCGGTTTTACAGGACAGATAAAAGCCGGAGAGATAAGGAGCATTTCGGGTTAGGTTTAAGTATTGCAAAGGAGCTGACAGACGCTATGGGAGGAAGGATAGAGGTAAAGGATACGCCGGGAGGCGGTGCGGATTTCAGAATCAGGCTGAATAAAATTTAAGACAGAAATGAATTTAAAGATTTCTTTAAGATTTCTCTGCTATGGTAATCTATAGCGGAGGAATTTTTTTTATGGGAAAAAGAGAGAAGGGGATTTTGATGTTACGGAGTCTGCAGGTTATAACGGCGCTTATGGCTTTCCTGCTTTTTCTGTCAGGCTGCGGCGTGATACAGAAGGAAGAGGAAATCCGCATTATGAGATACGGGGAAAGAGCAGTATGGGAGGATGTGGAAATAGCAGTGGTGCTGAAGGGGAATTTGGTCAGCGAAAATAATATTTTTGTATACTGTGAAAGGAAGAACGCTTCCTCTTTATCCTTTGGGGTTTCAGGCGTCCGCTATGATGAATTTTATGTTTCCAAGGGCGATGAGGTAACTAAGGGACAACTATTGGCAAAGCTGGAATGCGATGATTATAAAGAGCAGAAGGAAGCGTTGCAGTATGAGCTTTTGAGGATCGATATCGAGTTAAAACAACTGGAGTCGGATTTTTTAAATTACGGTATGTCTCTGAAGGAGTATGAGCGGAAAAAAGCCGACTATGAAAATCAGAAGCTGGTGCTCAAGCAAAGAATGGAAGAACTTTCGGTTTACATAAGTGAGAGATATATTTATGCGGATATGGACGGTGTTGTAAAGGAAATGGCGGAAGTGGACAGTCAGGATCTTTCCGAAGAGGGGCTGGTTATCTTTGAATTGACAGGGGGACAGCAGGAATTCAGAGGGAACACGGCTGATACAAGAAAACTTGCCATCGGCCAAATTTACTCCCTGACTCTGGACGGGGAAGTTTATGAAGTGGTTCTTGACAGAATGGACGATGGGGAAATCGGGGACGTTCAGGTGGTTTTTACCTTTGCCGACGGGCAAGAACATTCGGTCACATCGGAGAGAGGCGTGGTCAGATACGTGGTGGAGGAAGCAAAGGATGTGCTCTATATTCCTAAGAGCGCCGTAAGTAAAGGCGGAGAACATTACTATGTGTATTTCCTTAATGAAGCGGGCTTTAGGGAGATGAAAGAAATCAGCATTTCAGACAGCTATGGGGATTATTATGTGGTTACGGCGGGGCTGACGGAGGGAGAGGAGATCATTTGCGATTGACGCAGACTGCGGACGAAGGAAAATGATATGTCCCTTAGGCCGGGAGTGTCGGAAAAAGAAGAAATGATATGTAATCAGGATTGAGATAGCAGAGAAAGGATGGAAATCATATGCAACGGATTCGCTTCAAAAGAGTAACAGCCATGACGCTTCTGTTTGCGCTTATGACAGCTTCTGCAGGATGCGGAAAAAAAGAAGACCCCCCGGAGCTTTTGACTCCCGTATCGGCGGAACAGGAATATGTGACTGTGGAGCGGGGTAGAATCGGCAGCAGAACTTATTATGACGCTTATGTGACGCCGGAAATTGAAGAGGTCTGGTTCAATTATGACGGCGTTTTAGAGGAATGCCTGAAGGTGTGCGGCGACAGAGTGGAAGAAGGGGAGGTTTTAGCGAGGCTTCGCACAGACGAACTGGATGCGGAAATAGAGGCGGCTAATAAAGAGCTTGCATTTTTGCAGACTGATTATGAATACAATGTCAGTCTGGCGCAAAAACAGATCCGTATGGATCAGGTGGCGATTTCCATGAATTATGAAGAGGCGGCAAAGCTGGATGCCGATATTGCGGCAGTGCAGGCAGCGCTTGATCAAAGAATGCAGGATTTGGCAGCAGGGACGATTTCCGAAAATGATGTGGAGGATGAAGCTGATTATGAGCAGAAACTGCAGGAATATGAAATGCAGAGATATCATACTTTGGAGGGAATCAGCGATTTCATGCATAATATAGGAAGAAACGAAGCAAAAACTGAAGCGGATACGGGCATTTACGGAATTGATGTAAAAGAAAAAACAGGCAGTCTTTCCAGACTGCAGGAAAGAAAGGAAAGCGCCGTCATAACCTCGCCCTGCAGCGGGAGAGTTCTGGGAACGGTGTCTCCTGACGGAGAGCAGTTAAACAGCGGAGACAATATAAGCGCACTTGAAACCGTATATTATATTGCAGACGAATCCCGGGCTTACTTTACCGTGGAGGGACTTTATGACACCGAATTTAAAAATGATATGCAGGTATACGTCTTAATAAACGGAAAGGAATATCCTCTTGTAAAAGCAGATTATAACGCCCGGTTAAAGATGGAGGAAGAAGAGGAATGGGGACCGGTAAACGGCCTTCCCCTTCGGTTCAGGACAGAGAATGAGGAATGGATGAAGGAATTACAGTTCGGGGATTTCTATCAGATCGTGGTGGTGGAAAAACAGGCGGAGGATGTGCTTTACGTTCCCAATCATGCCATTTACCGGGACGGGAGCATCAGCTATGTTATCCGCATGGAAGGGGAGAAGGAAGTAAAAACCCTTGTGGATACGGGAATGACAACGATCTGCTATACGGAAATCAAGGACGGCGTAGAGGAAGGGGACAGACTGCTGTCCAAAAATGTCTACTTTGATACGGGAAATTTCATGGAGACGGAACTGGTCAGCGGTAATTATATTGCAAAGGAAAGCTTTTCCAGAATGTCAACGGCTTCTTACCGGAATGAGCGGATTTTCTGCCCGGTTTCCGAAGCCAGATTAAAGGAAATGAAAGTGAAAAACGGGGATGAAGTAAAGGCGGGGGACAGCATCGCCCTGCTGGAGCTTTACTCACAAAAATCCAGCATTATGGAGTTAAACTACCGGCTGACAAACATAGACGTGAATTATGACGATGCCAGGACTGCTCTGGATAAGCAAAAGACAATGCTTGCAGAGAGCGTTTGTGAATTAGAGGCGCAAAATGACACAAGCGGGCAGATAGGAATGCTGATGATGCAGATTGATTATCTGGATACCCTGCTTGCCCAGATGAATGCCAGAAGGGAATATGAAAAGGAAACGGTAAAGGACGCCTTAAAGAGACTCAATGATGAAGCGGCGCTTTTCAATGTAAAAGCGGGAAGTGACGGCAGAATTACCGATATTGCAGGCATTAAAGAGGGCCGGGGCGTAACCGGTCAGGATACCTTCTGTATCATCAGGGATGAAACGGAACAATTGATACGGATTGATGACAGTGAAAAATTGAAGTACAACATGGAGGTGGAGATTACCGGAATTTTAAACGGCGAAGAAGTAACCCTGACAGGAAAAGTAGTAGCCGCGGATAACGTGCTTCCACCCTGGATTTATGACGGAACGGCCTACGGCGGATATGCCGTGGTAAAACCGGACGAGGCAGGGAATCTGGAAGGTTTTGAAGGAGAGGAAGCAAAGGTGTCCTATGTGATGTATGAAAATGCCTACGTGGTGGATTCCAATATGGTATTTTACGATACCTACGGAAGCTATGTGTATGTTGTCAGGGACGGAGAACGAGTCAGACGGTATGTGACTGCAACGGAATTTAAGAACAGCAGGGCATACATACTGGATGGATTATGGGAGGACGAAACGGTTCTTTCCCAGAGGGAGGGATAGAAATGCTGCATTTTGTTCTGGATAAGCTTTTACAGAAAAAGTGGATGGTATGTAGCCTTTTGACAGGAACCATTTTATTTATAGCCGTGGGCTGCTTAAACCCCGTTTATGTGGGAGGGGCCATGGAGAGAATGCTTCCTGACAGATTGGAGCGGGCGGCTTTTGAAAGAGACCAATACCCTCTTATGGCGGAAAGCAGTGTGGCGTTGAATATAGAGGGTAAGGACTTCTTTGGCGCAAGGGACGGCGCTATGGAACGGTGGCATGAAAGGATTGGCAGAGTAGGGCTGCCCGTTGTGATGGAACAAATCTGCTATCAGGGCAGGGAACAGATTTTTTCTTCGGATTTTGAGGAAAACAACGGTTTGTTTATGAGGCTGGCGGTTGCCTGTATGCCGGATATGGAAAATTACTTCTCCTTTGCTGATGGGGAGCTTTATTCCGAAGAATTACAGGAGGACGGAACCTATACCTGCATCGTCAGCAGAAGCGTCTGTGCCAAATATAAGATGGTGCTGGGACAGGTCATTACATTTGATGCCTTAAAGGATGAAAACGGGCAGAATCTCCGTTTTAAGGTGGTAGGCGTGTTTACCCAGGGGGATTTAGAGGATAACTTCTGGGGAAAGAGTGCGGAAAGCTATAACATCCAGTGCTTTGTTTCGGAAAAGGTATTCGGGGAGGTGGTATGTCCTGCCTATAACAGAAGCGGCGATAGTGCCGATACCAGAATAATCAGGGAAGCCCGCGCCCTTTACGACTATACCGGTCTTAGGCCGGAAGCGGTGCCTGAATTTTATGAAGTTTCAGGAAATCTGGAGCAGGAAAATGTAAAAATCAACGGAAGGGATGTTTTAAAACAGTATTTTGAAGATAAGGAAAAGGCGGAACGGACCATAGCCATTTTGCAGGTTCCCACCATGGTGCTTCTGGCATTGTTCATCTTTATGGTGGCGGCAAAAATGCTGGATATGGAGCAGAATGAGATTTCCGTTTTGAAAAGCAGGGGAGTATCGGGAGTGCAGATTGTATTTCTCTACTTCTGCCAGTCGTTATTCATTACCCTTGCCTCCCTTTTGGCGGGACTTCTTTTAGCCTGCCTTATGGCACTTCTTGTAGGATATTCCAATTCCTTTATGGAGTTTGTGAGCAGGGAAAGCCTGCCTGTAAGGATAACGGGAAAGGTATGGGGGCAACTGGCTTTATCGGCATGCTTTTGTATAGCGGTTATGACACTTCCCGTTATTCCGAGATGTCGGGTTACCATTGTGGAACAGAAAAGAAAAAACAGTAAACAAAAAAAGGTTTTCTGGAAACGGTTTTATCTGGATGTGATCGGCACGGGTATTGCAATCTATATCTTTTATAATTTCCGCTCCCAGCTGCCTTCCATCCGGGATAAGATACGAATGGGGGAAAGCGTTGACCCCACCTTATTTTTGGGCTCCTCTTTATTTATTTTAAGTCTGTCCCTGCTGTTGACAAGGCTCATTCCCTGTATCGTTTCCCTGATATACCGCATGGGGCGTAAAAAATGGGGAATCGCGTCTTACACGGCGTTTTTGCAGAGTACCAGAAACCGGGAAAAACAGAGCTTTATCATGATTTTTTTGGCCTGTACCATTGCCCTTGGTATTTTCAATGCCAATACTGCAAGAACCATTAATCATCAGGAGGAAATGACCATCCGCTACAGGGACGGGGCGGATATCGTATTGCAGGAGAAGTTTCAAGACAACCATGCGGCCGTAAAATATCTGCTGGTAAGAGGTATGGAGGCCGGAGAAATTGTCTATACGGAGCCGGAGCCTTTTAAATATGATGTTCTGGAAAATGATATCAGCCAGATGACAAAGGTATACAGGCAGACAAGTGAGATTACCTTAGAGAAGGTTTCCGGTTATCTGGATGTGGAAGAAAGCGCTGTGTCGGACAAGGTAAGCCTTGGGCGGGGAGAAGTGGTACTCATGGGCATAGAAACCGAAGAATTCGGCAAAACAGCTTATATGCCTGATGGGATTTTAGATAAACACTGGTATCACTATCTCAATGCCATGGCAAAAAATCCTTACGGTGTTCTCATGTCCTCCAATGCAAGGGATAAGCTGGGGCTTTCCATAGGAGACAGCGTTGCCTATACCAGATTTGATGAGGAAAACAGAACGGCGGGCATGGGGAAAGGCGTCATTGTAGGCTTTGTAGATTATTTTCCGGGCTTTTCCGGCGAGAAATATGTAAAAAATTCCAATGGCTCTTATACGGTGGAGGATGTTTATCTGGTAGTGGCGGGCTTTGATATGGTAGAAAGTTTTCTGGGTAAGATTCCCTATGAGAGGTGGATTTCCAATCGGGATTCCAACGGATACATTTACGATTTCTCGGAAGAAAACCGGATTGATTATACCTATTTCTGTGATTCTGATAATAACGTGGTCAAAATGAAAAACGATCCTGTTTTCCAGGAAACCAACGGACTTTTGACCATCGGTTTTCTGGTAGCGCTGCTTATCTGCTGCATAGGATTTTTAATCTTCCAGATTATGGGCATCAAGGAACGGGAACTGGTATTTGGCGTATGCCGTGCCATGGGCATGACCTACAGGGAAATGAAAAAAATGCTGGTTTTAGAACAGTTTCTCACTTCTTTTCCCGCAGCCCTCGGGGGTGTGCTGACTGGCATTCTGGCAACGTGGCTCTATGCGCCCCTTATCCAGGTGGCTTATGAATCGGGGAATAACGTATGGCTGCCGGTAGAGATTATCTGTAACCCAAAGGATATGCTGCAGTTAGGGATGATTCTGACCCTTGGCTTTATCCTGTGTATAGGGGTTATTGCACGTAACATATCCCATATGAAAATCGCCCAGGCATTGAAACTGGGAGAGGAATAGGAGGCAGGCTGTGAAAATACTGGAAGCCCGTGATATTGTAAAAGTTTATAAAAATGCCGCGGGAGAGGAATTTTATGCCTTAAACCGCGTGAATATGGAAATAGAGGCGGGAAGCTTTGTGATTTTAAAAGGGCGGTCCGGCTCGGGAAAGACTACGCTTTTGAATATTATGAGTGCGCTGGATATGCCGGACAAAGGAGATGTGCTTTGTGAAGGCGAGGTTATCAGCATGGAGGATGAGCGAAAACGTGAGGCCTTCAGACGCGCCACCATAGGATATGTTTTTCAGGCAGTTGCCCTGATGCCCATTATGAATGCTTATGAAAATGTGGAGTTTTCCCTGCGGTTATCAGGTTATAAAGGGGATTATACGGAAAGGGTAAGTGAATGTTTAAGGAAGGTAGGGCTGAAGGAGCGGATGTACCATATGCCTTCGGAAATGTCCGGCGGCGAACAGCAGAGAGTGGCCATTGCCAGGGCGATCGCCCACAGGCCCAAAGTGATTTTTGCCGATGAGCCTACGGCGGAACTTGACAGCCAGACGGCGCTGCAGGTCATTAAGGTATTTAAGGATTTAGTAAAAAAAGAAGGAGTTTCCATTATCATGACGACCCATGATACGGGACTGTTTGATGCGGGGGATGTCTGCTATGAAATGGAGGATGGTCAAATTGTCGGAAAACATTATCATGTGTGAAAACCTGGTCAAAATCTATAAAACCAGGGACTTAGAGGTTATGGCCCTACAGGGACTGGAGCTTACGGTAAAGAGGGGAGAACTGATGGCCATCGTCGGCAACAGCGGAAGCGGAAAGAGTACCTTTTTAAATATGGCAGGCGGTCTGGACCGGCCCTCTGCGGGAAAGCTTTTTGTAAATGATAAAGATTTGTTTGCCATGAAGGAAGGGGAACTTCGGAAATATAAGCAGAAGGATGTGGGATTTGTATGGCAGAACAACGCCAGGAATCTCTTTCCCTATCTGACCGCCCTGCAGAATGTGGAGCTTCCCATGCGTTTTATGAAAAAAGAGAAAAAGGAGGAAATTTCCGGAAAGGAATATGCCTTAGAGCTTTTGGAGAGGGTGGGAATGGAGCATAAGCGTCATTCCAAATTAAGCGAGCTTTCGGGAGGGGAGCAGCAGAGAGTGGCTATTGCTATTGCCCTGGCTAATCGCCCGAACCTCCTTTTGGCGGATGAACCTACCGGCGCGGTGGATACGAAAACCTCCGGCTACATTCTGGATGTATTCAGGAAATTAAATGAAGAAAAGGGGCTGTCTATTGTGATCGTTACACATGACAGGAATCTTGCCAAAAAGGTAAACCGGGTTGTACGGATTTGCGACGGCAAGGTAAGCAGCGAGGAAATCGTGAAGGAAAGCTATGAGGAAAGGTTTAAGGAGGTGGGAGACCTGGAAATGGCGTCTCTTCACGAGTCTTTTGCCGTTTTGGACAGGGCAGGCAGGCTGCAGCTTCAAAAGGAGGACTTAATGAAGATAGGCGTAAAAGGGAATAAGGTCCGTATTGAAGTACAGGAAGATAAAATTATGATCAGAGCGCCGAAATAGGAGCAAAAGGCCTTTGAGGGACAGAAAATAAACGAGAAAAACAGGAAAAAATCAGATAAATTTTATAGTGAAACCCCGTGATTTGTGGTATGATTATCATAAGATATCAAGGTTGAAAAAGCCTGTGTCCGTGATATTAAAAACAGAGAGAAAATCAGATAAGGGGGCTGGCATATGGAAAGAATGAAACAAAGCAGCTTTATGGTAAGTCCGGAGTTTGAGGCATTTTTTGATACGCTTTTGGAAGCGCCTGTTAATACACAAATGTGTTTTGATTCAATTAAACGTGCAATTGCTTTTCTAGAGAAGGATATACCGATAGCCAGAGTTGATGTAAAGATTTATGCCTTGTCAAACAGTATGCAGCCGGAAGGAGAGCGGATCAGGACGACTCTTTATCAAAAGGGAAAGAAGGAGAGAAGCGCGTCTCTTCATTGCGCTTTTAAAACCGATTCGGGAGGGAGAACGGCCTTTGATATTTATGCGCCCCTTGAATATACGTACAGCCAGGATGAGAAAAAGAAACTGGAGTTTATGGCCAAGCAGCTTTTTGTATTTGTTGGCCGTGCCAGAGCGGCGGCTCTTTTTGAACGTGCCTTAAGTGAGGACGGATTGACCGGAATTCCCAACCTGACTACCTTTTATACCCATGGAAGCAGACTGATAACCAAAGGTAAGCTTTCTAAATACGATGCGCTGTATTTTAATGTCAGAAACTTTAAATATATTAATAAAAGAGTGAATTATGAGGGCGGGGACAATGTAATGATTCAGTACGCTCATGCGGTCTGCGGTTTTTTGATCGAGGATGAAATGATTGCCAGACTGGGCGGGGATAATTATGTGGCATTGATCAGACGGGATCGTACAAAGGATTTCTTAAAATATCTTCAGGATATTACGGTAGAGGTGGATACTTCTGCCGGAACCCAGGAAATTAATTTAGGAGCTGTCTGCGGCATTTATGAAATAGAAGAAGGCGTAAAACAGATGGGAGACGTGATGAACGCCATCTCTACGGCGATGCAGGCTGCAAAACAGGTTTATAAGCAGGAATACGTCTACTATACGCCCGAATTGTCCCAGCGTATTTTGTATGAAAAAAAGGTAGCGCAGGAATTTGTGGAAAATATGGCGGACGGCAAGTTCATTACCTATTTACAGCCCAAGATAAATTTAAAGGATAATACGGTCTGCGGTGCAGAGGCCTTAGCCAGATGGAAATACCAGGGGCAGGTCGTGAAGCCTCAATGGTTTATCCCCATGCTCGAAAAGGACGGGGCTGTCTGTATGCTGGATTTTGAGATACTCAGACAGGCGTGCGGCCTTATTAGCAATTGGAAAAAGCGGGGGAAGAAGCCTATAAGGATTTCGGTCAATCTTTCCAGTTGGAATCTTCACAGCAAAACCCTTGTGGAGGACATTATGGAGATTTTGAAGGAATATGATGTGGAGCCGGAATATATTGAAATTGAACTGATGGAAACCATGGATTACAGGGAATACGCCATTATGTCGGATTTGTACCGGGAATTGAAAAAACGGGGAATTACCACATCCATGGACAATTTTGGCATGGGCTTTTCTTCCCTCAGCATGTTAAAGGATTTGGAAGTGGATGTGTTGAAGCTGGATAAAGAGATCATTGCGTCTATAGAAGACGATGAGGATGGCTACAAAAACCAAGTCATGATCCGGAATATCATTGATATGGCAAAGAAAATGGACATGAAGGTTTTGGCGGAAGGAGTGGAAACCACCAGGCAGAGAGATTTTCTGATTCAGGCGGACTGTGATATTGCACAGGGCTTTTTATACGCAAAGCCCTTGCGGATAGAGGAGTTTGAAAGAAGAATTTATACATAAAGGATAGCATTGACATTTGTAAGGGAATTATGAAGCTGATTTGCGTATTCGACACCGATGTAAAAAAATTTTACATATCCCCATAAATAACGACTGCCGGAAACGTATCTATCATATACAAAAAATATGCAAGGCATATCATTAAGGGAGGAATAGATATGAAAAAAGGCGGAAGTAAAAGAAACAGATTGCTTATACTGGCAATGATTGCGGTTTTTATGTCGGGCTGCGGTTCGAAAGACATGTCGAACAAAATGACTGAGTCTGCGTATGACGGGGAATATTATAATGAATCCTCCGGCGACTATGGTACAGAAGATATTTATAGCTATGAAGCCTCGGCGGCAGCACCGGAAGAAGCGGTGGATGATATGGCTGCAGAAGAAGCCGGCGGCGCGCAAACCTCTTTGGAAAGTCCACAGGTAAAGGATTCCAACAGGAAGCTGATTAAAAATGTCAATATGGAAGTGGAGACCGAGGAATTTGACACCTTACTTAGTAAGGTTGAAAAAAAGGTTAACGCCCTGGGAGGTTATATAGAAAGCAGCTATACTTATAATGGAAGCAGTTATTATGGCTCCCGCAGCAGGGATGCCAGCATGACAATCCGCATTCCGGCGGAGAAGCTGGATGATTTTCTGTCTGAAGTGGCGGAAAGCTCCAATGTAATCAGCCGAAACGACAGTATAACGGATGTTACCCTGCAGTATGTGGATCTGGAAAGCCACAAAAAAGTGCTTCTGGCAGAACAGGACAGGTTGTTGGAGCTGATGGAACAGGTGGAGACCATTGAGGATATTATTGCTCTGGAAAGTCGTCTTTCCGAAGTGCGTTATCAGTTAGAGAGCATGGAATCCCAGCTTCGTACTTATGATAATCAGATTTCCTACAGCACCATATATCTTAATATCAATGAAGTTACCAAGCTGACTCCCGTTAAGGAACAGAGCACATGGGAGAAAATCAGCACCGGCTTTGTGGATAGTCTCTACGGTGTAGGCGCGGGGCTAATGAACTTTATCATCAGACTTATCATCAATCTGCCTTACCTGGTTTTATGGGCAGTCGTAATTCTGGTTATTGTTCTGATTATCAAAATGATCAGGAAGTCCATGAAGAAGCGGAAAGAGAAAAGGAGACAGCTTCAGGCTTCTTCTATGACACAGCCCTCAATGCAGGCTCAGCCACAGATGCAGGAGAATCTTGAAACGCCTGCAAAAGAAACAAAAAACAGTCTGACGAAAAAAGGTAAATCATCCGGTAAGGAAGGCCTTAAATCATCTGATGAAAAGTAACGGACAGCCGGATAAAAATAAATGCTGAGAATGACTTATTTAGAGTTACAAAGGCAGCTAAAGGTTTGATCAAACATGGTAGTAGAAAGCAAAGATTTATATTTATTGGAGCATTATGAATACGGCGAAGCTTTTTTCGGAAGCGTGGGCGGTATGAATTACCGTATCAACCGCAATCCCATGAAGCATGTGAAGTTTGCTCCTTTGGAGGAAAAAATGAATGCAACCCTCATTGCCTACGTATGGCCGGGGCCTAAATGCTTTGCCAAGACAGCTTCTGAAAAAATCCTGTCCGAAGAATTTCCCTATTCCGATGAAGGAAAGATGGAAGCGGCCGCATGGATTTCTGAACAGTATGAAAGCAGAAAGGCGGAATGGGATGAGGTTGTCGATAAAGGAATATTGGGATAGAATCACAGAGAAAATGAAACAGGACGGAAAAAGGCATGAATATCATTACCGTAGATGAAATCACAAAAGCGTACGGAGAAAGAAAAATATTTGACAGGGCATCCTTCTTTTTACAGGAAGGAGAAAAGGCAGGGATCCTTGGCATCAACGGAACAGGAAAATCCACGTTGTTAAAGATGATAGTGGGAATTGATGAGCCGGATACGGGAAACATTATCCGTTCAAAGGGGAAGGTAATTTCTTACCTTCCCCAAAATCCTGTTTTCGGGGAAAATGATAATCTGTTAGAAGCGGTATTAAAGGATTCCGGGCATGAGGAGAGCGACGCCAAGACAATGCTCACAAAATTGGGAGTAACGGACTTTGGACAGGTCTGCGGGCAGTTGTCCGGCGGAGAACAAAAAAGGCTTGCCCTGGTTAGGGCGTTGCTTGCTTTGGCGGATATTCTGATTCTGGACGAGCCTACCAATCATTTAGACCAGGAGATGGCGGACTGGTTAGAGGAGTCTTTAAAGAAATTTAGAGGCTCCATTCTTATGATTACCCATGACCGGTATTTTCTGGACAGCATCTGTAACCGGATCATTGAAGTTGACAAAGGAAAAATCTATTCTTACGAAGCCAATTATCAGGGCTTTCTTGCTTTAAAAGCAGAGCGCGAGGAAATGGAAGAGGCGTCGGAGAGAAAACGACATTCCATTTTGCGTACCGAATTAGAATGGGTAAAAAGAGGGGCAAGAGCCCGCTCCACCAAGCAGAAGGCGAGACTTATGCGGTTTGAACAGCTAAGCCGCGTAAGGGACAGGGAGAAGGACGGCGCGGTAGAGCTTTCCAGTATCAAAAGCAGACTGGGAAAAACCACGGTGGAGCTTCATGATATCGGTAAGACCTATGGGGATAAAGTTTTATTAAAGAATTTCACCTATTTGTTTTTACGCAACGATCGTATTGGGTTTATGGGAAAAAACGGCTGCGGTAAATCCACTCTTATGAAAATCATTATGGGAGAGTTAGAGCCTGATGAAGGCCGGGTGGAAATCGGTCAGACGGTAAAAATCGGTTATTTCGCCCAGGAACTGAATGATGAAGAGATGAAGCCGGGGCAGAAGGTTATAGACTATATCCGGGACGTGGCGGAATATGTAGAAACCGAGGAAGGCAGTATTTCCGCCGCCAGACTTTTGGAAAAGTTTTTGTTTGCCGGAGAGGACCAGTATGGGCCGGTAGGGAAATTATCGGGAGGACAGAAAAGGCGGTTGTATCTTTGTAAGGTTTTAATGGGAGCGCCCAATGTGCTTATATTGGATGAACCCACCAACGATCTGGACATTGCCACTTTGCGTATTTTAGAAGATTATCTGGATAGCTTTCCGGGAATTGTGATCGTGGTTTCCCATGACAGATATTTTCTGGATCGTGTAGTGGGGAGAATGTTTGTTTTTGAAGGAGACGGTAAGTTACGCCAGTCAGAAGGCGGTTATACGGATTATCGGAACAGGCTTCTTTCGGAAAATCAACGGATGGAAGGCGGAAACAAGGGGCTTAAGGGAAACGGAAGGTCCGAAGATAAATTAACAAAGGCTAACGGCAATTCCGAAGGACAGGCAGCGGCAGGAAAGGAAGAGGCTGCTAAAGGGGAGAAAGTAAAATGGAATGCCGGAAGGGAAAAGAAGTTAAAATTTACTTTCAAGGAACAAAAAGATTATGAGACCATTGAAGCAGATATTTCGGCTTTAGAGGAAAAAATAGAAAAGCTGGATGCAGATATGCTGCAATTCGCAAGGGATTTTGTAAAGCTTAGGGAGCTGTCTGAGGAAAAGGAAAAGGCGGAGCGGGATTTGGAAGAGAAAATGGAACGGTGGATGTATTTAGAGGAACTGGCTGCAAAGATAAGAGAGCAATAAAGTTGATTTGGAAAGGGACAAAGAAGCTTTCAAAAAAAGGCAAAAGATTGCCGGATTTTTAAAACGGGCAGATAAAAGTTTTTTCCGTCGGTACATCGTGAATTTACAGTAGTACATTTGGAAGGAGAGAGTCAGGAGGAAAAAGCGGAATGAAAGAGAAAGGTTATGTTCAGGGCAAATCTTGTTCTTTGCACATTTTAATGAAATAATTGGTATTCATGAAAGGTTGTAAATCATAAAGCCATTACTTATAATAATTGTGAGAAATCGCAGTTAATATTTGTGAGTCCGTGATTCCGGCTTGGGAGAGGAAAGAACTATGGCATTATGTAACCTTAGCGAGCGCTGTAAAAAGATTGTAAATGTTCTTTTACGTGAAAATAAGTTTGTTTCTATGCAAAGGATTGCAGAAATAACAGGAGTCTCCAAGAGGAGCATTTATTATGATATTTGTACGATTAATGAGTGGCTGGATGAACGCGGAATTAAGGAATTGGAAATTGAGCGTGGAAAAGGTATTTTGATTCCGCAAGAGGACAGAATGAAAATCGAAGAACTGCTTGAAGATAGGCAGTGGGGAGATTATTATGTGTTTTCGCCGTCAGAGCGGGTAAAAATCATTATCTGTTATCTAATCCACAGTAAAGAGCTGGTATATATTGACCAGATCATAGAAGTCTGCCAGGTAAGCAGAAATACTGTATTTGGCGACTTAAGGGTTGTGGTTCAGACACTTCATGAATATGACCTTCAATTGAAGTATGAGTCAAAAAAGGGCTATAGGATTGAAGGAGACGTTATACGGATGCGGGCATTGTTCTTCTTGTACTTTAACACGATCAGAGCTTTGTTTGACAGCGGGGTATTAAACTTCTTTAACAGAGAAGAAATTCAGGGATATTATAAACAATTGTGTTTATTGAAAGATGAATTGAAGATTGAATATATAGAAGGAGATTTATTGGCTATAGCGGCTCTGATGCCGGTAATGCACAATAGCAGAGGAAAACTATGCTTTCAGGGACTTAGGAAACATGAGATTTTGGAGACAAAAGAGTTTTTGCTGGTTCAAAAATATTTTTCGGAGTTGGAAGAAAGCGAGAAAATATATCTATGTCTGCATTTGCTGGGATCAAGGGTATCTGTGGCGACAGATGAAATCTTTGAGGATCGGGCTGACCAGTCTGTATATGGAATTACAAAAGCGCTGGTCACGGAATTTGAAAAAACTGCCTGTGTAAATTTTGAGGATAAAGAAGAACTGGAGCGGGCTTTATTTGTGCATATCAAAACATCTATGTATCGTTACCAATACGGTATCCAGATAGGAAATCCCATGGGCAACGATATTACGAGAGAGTATCCTAATTTGTTTGAAATTACAAAGATCGTATCGAGATATCTGGAGCAGATGATAGGAATGCCGATTCCGGATAGTGAAGTTGCGTATCTTGCTTTACATTTTGGCGCCCATTTAAAGGTATCGAAGTATCGTGGAATCAGGCTACGGGTGTTAATTGTATGTGTCAACGGAATCTCCACAGGTAATATGATAAAGCGCGAGGTAAAAAAACTTCTGCCGGAAGCGGAAATAGTAGATGTCGTTGCAGCAATGAATGTGTTGAATGCCCAGGATATCTGCGATCTTGTGATATCTACCGTAAAGATAAAGAGCGTGCTGCCGGTAATTGTAGTTCATGCCATTCTTTCCGATGAAGACAGGAGAAACATTTTAAACCATCAACTGGTTTACAATAGCCAGAAAAATAAAATTTCGGATACGCTTTTCGATGTAGTAAAAAAATATGTTAAGGAATCCCGGCACGAGGATTTGAAAAGAGATATTATACAGTGCTTGCAAGGGGACGTGCAGAATCTGGACATGGGAATCATAGAAAAAGAGGCCGGCATTTTAGAACGCTTGAGTCTGTCAAAAATTACCATAAAGGAAGGTGGAGTCAACTGGCAGGACAGTATTTATCTGACAGGAAATTGTCTTATTCAAAGCGGAAGTATACAAGAACGCTATCTGGATACGATCATTTCCCAAACGATATATTATGGTCCGTATATGTTTATAACAGATGAAATCATGTTGGCACATGCCAAGCCCGAAGACGGCGTAAATAAAATGGATATAGCCATGGCTGTATGGAAAGAGCCTGTTACCTTTCCGAAGGGAAAAAGGGCGAAGCTGATATTTATATTGGCGGCAGAAGATCATGAAAAGCATCTTAAAATATTGAATGATATTCTGAAAATTGCAGAAACTGCCGATGGGATTGAGTGGTTGGCAAGAGCGGGAACCTGCGAAGCAGTTTTTTTGGAATTGGAAAGGATTCTGGGATAGTAAGAAGGCAACACCTCGGTTGAGGTGGTGTCTTTTTAAGTACGACTCTTTGCACAATGACGCGATTTCATTTGGACTTCTATTACGTAATGAATCATGTTAGGATTTTTTTAGAAAGAAACAGAAAGGGGGCAGCAAGCTATGGAGCTGCTGGATAGAAAAAATGTAAAGATTTTGGAAGGGGCGGATGATTGGAAGGATGCAATACGCAAATCCGTAATGCCGCTGGAGGCAAACGGTTATGTAAAAGCCGAATATAAGGAGGCAATTATTTCAGGAATTGAAGAGCTGGGGCCTTATATTATTATCGCTCCTTCCATTGCATTACCTCATGCAAGACCGGAGCAGGGAGTGGTGGAGAGCCAGATTGCAATTACATTGTTTAGAAATGAAGTGCAGTTTGATAAGGAAGATTCGACAGCACGATTGTTTGTGACGCTGGCAGCGTCTGACTCAAACAGTCACTTGGATGCACTCATGGAGATTTCTGAAATATTGCAGGATGAAGAAAAAGTTGAACAGATATTGAAATCGGAAGATGAAGAAACATTATATCGCTTTTTTCATTAAGAAAAGGAGGAAGGAAAATGCGTACTGTATTAAACATTATTCAACAGATTTTATCTACGCCGGCAATTTTTGTTGGATTGATAGCAATGCTGGGATTATTGCTGCAGAAGAAGGATTTACAGTCTATTATTAAGGGAACCATTAAGACCATACTGGGCTTTATCGTATTAAACGCTGGAGCTGCCGTTGTTCAGGATGCGATTATTCCGTTTGGGGATCTGTTCCAGCTGGCTTTCGGGGTACACGGTGTTGTTCCGAATAACGAAGCGATCACTTCGCTTGGACTGAATGAACTTGCAGTTGAAACTTCGGCTATATTTGCATTAGGGATGTGTGCAAACATTGTCATGGCGCGTTTCTCAAAATGGAAATATATCTTTTTGACCGGACATCACGCACTGTATATGTCCTGTCTGGTTGCGATCATCTTATCCATTGCGGGACTGGACGGTTGGCAGTTAATGGTAGGCGGCGCATTATTATTGGGATTTGTTATGGCGATGTTCCCGGCATTAATGCAGCCCACTATAAGGGAAGTTACGGGAGACGATTCCCTTGCTTTGGGACATTTTGGAAGCAGCTGTTACTGGCTAAGCGGTCAGATTGGAAAACTGTGCAGCAAGAAAGGAAAAGGACGTACAACGGAAGATGTAAATTTCCCCAAAGGTTTGTCCTTTCTCAGGGATAATACAATTTCCATCGCAATCGTAATGTTCTTTTGCTATATAGTAGTTGCAGGTGTGGCAAACTTCCAGCATGCCGGTAAGGCAGCCGCAATTTTTGGAGATAGTAACTGGATTTTATATTCCATTATCAATGCAATTACATTTTCAGCGGGTATTTACATTGTGTTGGCAGGTGTCCGCATGTTAATTGCAGAAATCGTGCCTGCGTTTAAAGGTATCTCTGAAAAGCTTGTGCCTAATGCAAAACCTGCCCTTGATTGCCCGATTCTGTTTCCTTATGCGCCCAATGCCGTATTGATCGGATTCTTGACTTCTTTCATAGGCGGAATCATCGGTCTGGCAATTTTAGCCCTTATGGGAAGTGCAGGACTGGGCGCGGCAATTATTCTTCCGGGAGCGGTAGTCCACTTCTTCTGCGGTGCAACTGCCGGCGTATGCGGAAATGCAAGAGGAGGACTGAGAGGATGTGTTCTGGGAGCGCTGGTTCACGGAATCGCAGTAACTTTCCTGGCAGCAGCGCTGCTTCCGGTATTAGGTTCCCTTGGCTTTGCTAATACTACATTCTCCGATGCGGATTTTACCATTGTGGGAATCGTATTCGGGAACCTGTCAAAATTTATTACAGGCAACGGACTTTTTGCAGTCATTGCAATATTGTTTGTATTACCAATCATTTATAATTACACCATAGGAAAGAGAAATAGGGCGGCAGCAGATAACCAATAAAAATATTATTATAGAAAAGGAGAGTTTATTATGGCAGCAATTAAAAAAATCTTATGTTTCTGTGGTTCCGGTCTTGGAACATCCTTCTTAATGGAGATGAATGCAAAAAAGGCGTTAAACAGCCTTGGAGTCACAGGTGTGGAAGTGGATCACACAACAATTGACGATATTGTTCCGGGAGCTGCGGATCTGTTTATCTGTGGGGCTGACTTATTGCCTAATGCAGAAAAGGCAGGAAAAGCCATAGGGCTTAATAATATGGTTTCTTTGGATGAAATGACGGAGAAACTGAAAGCGGCTTTAGAATGATAGAAAAAGGGGCCGGCATTGTGCCGGCTCTTTTTTGCGCTTTAGCAGGAAAAGCAGGTGGCTATTGATATTTTTTTTGCGTCCATTATAATACAGATAAGAAGTATAATCAAAAAATGGATGGAGGAAAACATGCGGGAAGTTACATTGGGAAACACAAAGATCACGGTAAATAAAAACGGATTTGGAGCGTTGCCCATCCAGAGGATTTCTGAGGAAAGCGCCGTATATCTTTTGCGGAAGGCATATGACAACGGTATCCGGTTCTTTGATACGGCACGTTTCTATACCGACAGCGAGAAGAAGCTGGGACTGGCATTTGAAGGGATGAGGGAGAAGCTCTATCTTGCTTCCAAAACAATGGCACAGACGGCAGAGGATTTTTGGAAGGATTTGGAGACGACGCTTCAAAACTTAAAGACTGCCTATCTGGATATTTATCAGTTTCATAATCCGCCCTTTTGTCCGAAGCCGGGAGATGGCAGCGGACTTTATGAAGCTATGTCGGAGGCAAAGGCTCGGGGGAAAATCCGTTATATCGGAATAACCAGCCATCGGTTAGCGGTGGCAGAGGAAGCAGTTAGTAGCGGCTTATACGATACCCTTCAATTTCCTTTCAGTTATCTGTCCGGAGATAAAGAACAGAATCTGGTAGAGAAATGTGGAAAAGCCGGGATGGGATTTCTTGCCATGAAAGCTCTGGCGGGCGGTCTGATCACAAACTCGGCGGCGGCTTATGCTTTTATGTTGGATTTTCCCCATGTACTGCCGATTTGGGGCATTCAGCGGGAAAGGGAACTGGATGAATTTTTATCCTATCAGGAAAAAGAACCAAGGCTGGCGGGAGAATTGCAGGAGGCCATTGCCGTTGACCGTGTGCAGCTGCAGGGAGAATTCTGCCGCGGCTGCGGGTATTGTATGCCGTGTCCGGCAGGAATCGAAATCAACAATTGCGCCAGAATGTCCTTGATGATCCGCAGGGCGCCGTCGGATGCCCAGCTGACGGAAGAGATGCAGGCGAAGATGAAGAAGATAGAGGAATGCCTCCATTGCGGCAAATGTAAGGCAAAATGTCCTTTTGGATTGGATACCCCCGCGCTTTTGGAGAAAAACTACCGGGATTATCAGGAAATACTTGAAGGAAAAGAATATTAAAAAAAGTAGGGCGCAAACGGAATGCGCCCCGTCAACCTCGCTGAATTGCCCAAAAATTGTAAGGCAAATGAATGAAAGGCTGCATAAAATCTGTTGACAAAACTGCGGTTTTTGCATATTCTATTAATATATTTGCAAGAAAAAGCTGACGCCCGGTAACTTTAGGTACGGGGATTTTTAAGGAAGATAAGGAAAGGCCTTGAACGGAAAGAGTACATGTCATAAGCGCATCAGAGAGGGAATGCCACCGGCTGAAAGCATTCCCGGCAGAGTGTGATATGGAAGTGCGTCCGCGAGCCGGTTCTGCGAAAGTAAAAGTAGCAGAATCCGTTTCCCGCGTTAAGGGGGTAAGGTGCCGGCGCCTGTGTGCCGGAATCAGAGTGGAACCGCGGATTATTTCGTCTCTAATAGTGATATTAGGGACGTTTTATTTTGCAGGCAGCACTCTAAAAAAGTATAAGGTCAGCCAAGGGGCATGCGTGTGTATGCATATTTGGCAATTGCTGTAAGGGGCAATGCCGATAACGTTAAAGCTGTGGGCTGACTTGTTTAAAATCAATTAAAGAAGGGAATTATATGAGTCTTATAGGACGTATCAAAGAAGAGATACGGGTAATCAAGGAAAGGGATCCGGCGATTCACTCCAATATGGAAGTGTTTCTTTATCCCAGCTTTAAGGTCATGATGCACTATCGTCTGGCGCATAAGCTCTATATGAAAAAGCATTATTTCTGGGCGAGACTGGTTTCCCAGAGAGGTGTCAGAAAGACAGGAATTGAGATTCATCCCGGAGCGCAGATCGGAAAGGGATTTTTTATTGATCATGGCAACGGCGTGATTATTGGAGAAACCACTATTGTGGGCGACAATGTGACTTTGTATCAGGGAGTTACCTTAGGCGGTACAGGTAAGGAACAGGGCAAGCGTCATCCCACGATTGGCAATAATGTGATGATCAGCGCAGGAGCAAAGGTACTAGGTTCCTTTACAATTGGAGATAATAGTAAAATAGGCGCAGGAAGCGTGGTGCTTGAAGAGGTGCCGCCCAATTCCACGGTAGTGGGCGTTCCCGGACGGGTAGTAAAGAGAAACAATATAAGCCTTCCCCAGGATGAACTGGATCAGGTGCATCTGCCCGACCCGGTAAAAGAGGAATTAATAAACCTGCGGGAAAGCAACCGGCTTCTGGAAGAGAGAGTCAGGGAACTGGAAAGTAAATTTAAAGACTTGCAAAATGGTTGACATAATGCAGAATAAACGAGGATAAAAGGAGAAAATCATGAAGGTTTATAACACACTGACAAAGAAAAAAGAAGAATTCGTTCCCCTTGAGGAAGGGAAGGTAAAGATGTATGTCTGCGGGCCTACTGTTTACAATCTGATTCATATCGGCAACGCAAGGCCTATGATCGTATTTGATACGGTACGTCGTTATATGGAGCATAAGGGCTACGAGGTCAATTATGTATCCAACTTTACCGATGTGGATGATAAAATCATCAAGGCGGCAAACGAAGAGGGAGTGGAGCCTTCGGTCATTTCCGAACGCTACATTGAAGAATGTAAAAAGGATATGAAGGGAATGCATGTAAAGCCTGCCACCACTCATCCCAAGGCCACAGAAGAAATTGACGGTATGCTGGATATGATCCATACCCTGATTGAAAAGGGCCATGCCTATGCGGCAGAAGACGGAACCGTTTATTTCAGGACCCGCAGCTTCAAAGAATACGGAAAGCTTTCCCACAAGAATCTGGATGATTTACAGGGAGGAAACCGTTCTCTTTTAGTAAGTGGCGAGGACCAGAAGGAAGACCCGTTGGATTTTGTTCTCTGGAAGCCCAAAAAAGAAGGAGAGCCTTATTGGGAATCGCCCTGGTGTCAGGGAAGACCCGGCTGGCATATTGAATGCTCCGTTATGAGCAAAAAATATCTGGGCGACCAGATTGATATCCATGCGGGAGGAGAGGATCTTGTTTTTCCCCATCACGAAAATGAAATCGCACAGTCAGAGGCGGCTAACGGAAAAGAATTTGCAAAATACTGGATGCACAATGCATTTTTAAATATAGATAATAAAAAAATGAGCAAATCCCTGGGCAATTTCTTTACCGTAAGGGATATCAGTGAAAAATACGATTTACAGGTGCTGAGATTCTTTATGCTTTCCGCCCATTACAGAAGTCCTTTAAATTTCAGTGCGGATCTGATGGAAGCTGCCAAAAACGGATTGGAGAGAATTATTACCGGAGTGGAAAACTTAAAATACGCCATCAGCGTAACGGATAAAGAAGCCATGGATGAAAGTGAAAAGGCTTTGGTAGAGGAAGCAAAGAAGTTTATAACCAAGTTCGACGAAGCCATGGATGATGACTTTAATACGGCTGATGCCATTTCTGCTATTTTTGAATTGATTAAGTTTGCAAATACTAACGGAGACGGGAAAAAATCCAAAGAGTTCTTGCAGGCTCTGTTGGATGAAGTAAAGATGCTTTGCGACATCTGCGGACTGGAAGTGGACAAAAAGGAAGAACTTTTAGACGGCGATATTGAAGCGTTGATTGAGGAACGTACTGCAGCGAGAAAGGCAAAGAATTTTGCCAGAGCTGATGAAATCCGTGATGAATTATTGAATAAGGGCATCATTCTCGAAGATACCCGTGAGGGCGTAAAATGGAAAAGAGCTTAAGTTTTCTTGAAAAAATAAAAGAAACCTTTGCCTGTGAGGAGATAGATGTCAAAACCTATTCTCCTCTTGCCCTTGCTTTTATGGGCGACTGCATTTTTGAAATTATTATCAGGACAGTTGTGGTGGAGCGGGGCAACCGCGGGGCAAACGGTTTACATAAAACAAAGAGCGCTGTTGTGAACGCAAAGGTGCAGGCCGTCATGGCAGAGGCGCTTTTACCGGAGCTTACGGAGGAGGAACTTGCCTGTTATAAAAGGGGCAGAAACGCCAAATCCCATACTATGGCGAAAAACGCTTCCGTAGGAGAATACAGGAAGGCCACGGGGCTGGAGGCTCTTTACGGATATCTGTATCTTCAGGACAAAGAGGACAGGCTTTTGGAATTGACAAAGCTGGGATTGGAAAGAGTTAACATAAGTATTTAGCGTGTGAATCAAAATACAAATAAAAGGAGAAGATATGGCATACGAAGAATTGATGATAGAAGGAAGAAATGCAGTGATCGAAGCCTTCCGTTCGGGTAAGACCATTGATAAGGTGTATATTTTGGACGGCTGTCAGGACGGTCCCATGGTAACGATTCGGCGGGAAGCCAAAAAGCACGATACGATCATAAAATATGTGGACAAGGAGCGCCTTGACCAGATGTCGCAGACCGGAAAACACCAGGGTGTGATTGCTTCGGCGGCAGCTTATTCTTATGCGGAAGTGGAAGACATTTTAAAAAGGGCGAAAGAAAAAAATGAAGAGCCCTTTATTTTTATTCTGGATGGCATTGAGGACCCGCACAATCTTGGGGCGATTATCCGTACGGCCAATCAGGCAGGGGCCCATGGTGTGATCATTCCCAAAAACAGAGCGGTAGGGCTGACTGCCACTGTGGCAAGGACATCGGCAGGAGCGTTAAATTATACCCCGGTTGCCAAGGTTACGAATATTGCGAAAACCATTGAAGAGCTGAAAAAGGAAGGCCTGTGGTTTGTTTGTGCCTCCATGGACGGCACGAGGATGTATGATTTGAATTTAAAAGGTGCAATCGGTCTGGTAATCGGCAATGAGGGAGAAGGGGTCAGCAGGCTGGTAAAGGAAAAGTGCGATATGACGGCGGCCATTCCCATGAAAGGAGATATTGATTCCTTAAACGCGTCTGTGGCGGCGGGAGTTCTGGCCTATGAAATTGTAAGGCAGAGAGGATGATTTCCCGGTTTTTACCTTTTAAATGAGAGGATTGACGGATATGAGACAGTACAATGATTTTACGGATGAGGAACTGGTTATCCGCGCCAGAGACGGGGAAGAGGAAATTACGGAATATCTGATGGATAAGTACAAAAATCTGGTTCGCAGTAAAGCCTCCACCATGTTTATACTGGGAGCTGACAGGGAGGATTTGATTCAGGAAGGCATGATCGGGCTGTTTAAAGCGGTGCGTGATTATGACAGCGGCAGAGACGCCAGCTTTTATACTTTTGCGGAGCTTTGCATTTCCAGACAGATGTATACGGCGCTGCAGGCCTCGGGCAGAAAAAAGCACAGTCCTTTAAATACCTATGTCTCCATTTATCAGGGGAATGATGAGGAAGAAGGCGTGGAATTGATCGATGCGCTGGAAAATCATAAAGAGCGCAATCCTGAGGAGATTCTTATAGATAAGGAAAATGTGGCGGCGATTGAAAAAATCATAGACAATGATTTAAGCGCCTTTGAAAAGCAGGTATTGGAATTGTCCATGACAGGAATGGGTTACGTGGAAATCGCAAAGCTTTTGGGGAAGGATGGCAAATCCACGGATAATGCTTTAAGCCGTGTTAAAATGAAAATCCGAAAGGCGTTGAACAGAAAATAAGTATTCCGAAAAGGCTCTTTGGAAAAATAAGGAAATAAGGAAATCGGATTTTTTTTGTCTAGGCAGAAAATGGTACTTGTGATATACTGAGCATAACTGAAATGAATACGAAAATCCGAAATGCAACAGTTCGGAGGGCGGGTTCATGACATAGATATGAATGATTGTAGGGGAAAAGCTATGGAAAAAGAAAACAAAATGAAAAATGAAATTTATAAGGAGTTGAAGGTTTCTTTTCAGTCTATAGAACAGCAGATCAAAGAAAGAAAAGAATATAAAGATCAGCTGAAGTTTAAAATTGATTTATATAATAAGTGTCTGGATGACCATTTGCTGGAAAAGGGAAGCAAATTGATCAGAGAGCATTTGGAGGATACCAAAAAGGAAGTAAAAGATGTGGATAAGCAGATTGAAGAATTGAAACTGGAAAAGGATGCTTATCGTATTGAGCTGGAAGTTTTTGAAGCTGAATTCAGAGAGTAGTTGACAAACTAAATATGCCGTGCTACAATAGTCGTCGGTGGTTAGTTCAGGCTGTTATAGCTCAGGTGGTAGAGCGTCGCATTGGTAATGCGGAGGTCACGGGTCCGAGTCCCGTTAACAGCTTATGAAAAGTCTGGGAAATCCTGGGCTTTTTATTTTTGCGTTCGATCCCGTGTCCTATGGCTTCAAAATCGCTGTCAGTGTCCAAGTACAAAACGGTTATTGAAAATTTGATTGATTTGTTTGATAAACCTCCGCTCTTGTGGTAAAATTATGCTAGTTTTAAACTGTTTATTTGCGGGGGAGTATTGGGTGACAAACGAAAAGATGAAAAGAATGGCAATCAGGGTAAACGGCATTTTGTCAAAGACCGTTTTTCTGTTTTTGCTGCTAATACCTGTTATATGGATTTTGCGGGGGCTGGAAATTTATATCGGGTCCATGGAGGATTTGATTTTTGTTTCTATTTTTGTTCTTGTTTTAAGCGTTGTTCCAGGTGTTTTTAATAAGCTGGTTTACAATGAAGAATTGATTGCGGTTGTGATATTGTCTTCCATGGAAATTCTGCTGATGTTAATCTCCATGAACCGCTTTGCGGAGTTGTCCGTCATTTATGTGGCGGTTCCGATTATCAGCCTCTTATACTGTAACCAGAAAATAACCCAGAGAGCATGTATTGTTGGTTATCTGGGTATGGTCATCATATGCATTTACCGGACTACATTTCTTATGGAGTGTAAAACGATTCTTTACTGTAAGGAAAACATTTACCTGACAGTGTTAAAATTTACTCTGGAATTTCTTTTTATTACAATTATTGTAAATTATGCCGCCGGCTTTTTTGAAAGCTGGCTTTTGGACAGTGGGGAAGGGATATTAAGTGACGGCGATGCCGTTTTACCCTATGGGGCGGATGCAAAGGGAGCGGTTAAGGAACAGCAGCTAAATGAATCCGTCTATGATGTTCAGAGCTTATTTAGCGGCATAGAAAGGGACATGCTGGCAATTGTAAAAGGTAAGGACAAAAAATTTGAACTGGAGATGGACAATCATCTGCCGGTAAAGCTGTTTGGGGATAAGGAAGAAATCAGGCAGGCGGTATCCGGAATCTGTTCGGATCTGCTGATGTATCGTAAAGAAGCCTCTGTCAGGCTCTATGTAACCTATGACAGCGGAATCGTTCCCAAAAGAAAGCAGGGCATTACCCTGATCATCCGTATCAGCGGTTATACGGATATTACTGCCATAACCGCAAACAGAAAAGCTTTAGGATATTATTTAAGCCAGCGGATAATTGAAAAATTAAAAGGAAGCTTTGAGGATTTATCCAATTCTGAAGAAGCCGTTTTCAGAATCTGTCTTTTGCAAAGGGTGGAAGATGAGAGAACCATTGAAAAGAGAAAGGCTCAGCAGTTAGCCGAAATAAGCCGGTTAAAGGGCGATTCCGCCAACTGGAACAAAAAATCAATGTTCAGAAAGCAGATTAAGGTGTTAGTGGTGGATGATAATAAAGAGGTCTGCAAGCTGATGGATGCCATTTTAAATTCCATGGGAGCTTATGCGGATTGCACCGATACAGGAGCAAAGGCAATTAAAATGTTGGAGAATAAGGATTATCAGATGGTGTTTATTGACCAGATGATGCCGGAAAAAAGCGGCATTGAAACTGTCAAGGAACTGCGTTATCTGGAGGATGAGTATTACCAAAAGCTGCCGATTGTGCTGATGACGGTCAATACAAGGGAGGACGCAAAGAAGGAATATCTGGAGCTGGGATTTTCCGATTGTATTGCAAAGCCTGTTGAGGAAAATGAGGTAAAAGAAAAAACCCGCAAATGGATCAAGGATGACTATCCCTTGACCTATGCGGAATATATTAAGATGCAGGAGCAGGAAAATGAAATATAGATTTCCCAATTTGCGAAGCAGAATAAAAATTTATAACGGGGCAGAGGCTTTTCTTGCTGCCCTTTTTAGTTTGACGGCGACGGCCTTTACCATATGGTTGGTAAAGCCGTTTTTCTATGACAGGGCGCCCGTTTACGGGGAACTGGCAGCGGGAGGCACTATATGGAACGGATATTATAAACAGGGGGATATGTATGTGTTTTATCTGTTGCTTCTTTTGATTCCGCTGTTTGCGGGCTTGTTCCTTTTTGTTCTGCATACGGTAAAATCCCCGGCGGCATTAAAGAAAGATATGGGGGAAGGCAGCAGAAATACGGAAGACAGTGAGGAAAACAGCAGGGAATACCGTCAGCATCAGGCTTTGCCAGTATTCGTAAAATGTTTTGCCCTTCTTTTTCTATGTACGGCATCCCTTACGGCGCTGCAAAATACGGCGGCAGTCTTTTTGCCGGGGCATGGACAGGAGCTGCAACGGAAAGTATTCATGATAACGGTTCTTTTTGTGGCGGCAGTACTTGGCATGATATTTAAGGACCTGATAAAGAAAAAAGATATTGCTGTTCTGACCGGGGAAATTTTAAGATTCTTACAATTGTTTCCTGCCTTTGGATTGCTGGGATATTACCGGTTTTTTTATGAATACCAGGGAGCGCAGGATAGGATACAGCTTTATTATTCTGCCAAATGGAAGCTGTTTTGTCTTGTGGTTTTTTTAGGATTTTTTCTTTGCCAGCTGATACAGATCCGAAAGAAGAAGCCCGGCATTTATTTGTCGACTTTAATGCTTGTGGCCATAAACAGTGTTGCGGCCACTCCGGAAGGGATATTAAGCGTGGATTTTTTTCACAACGGGGAAATGGCGTTTCCTATGCAGCAGCTTGTATCCTTTGGGAAAGTACCCTATTTTGATATTGACCCCATACATGGCTTCTGTGATTTTCTTTACAGCCTTATGAATGTGGTTTTCTTTGACGGCACCTATATGTCCCAGAGTGCGGCTATTATGGCGGCAGAGCTTTTTATGGCGGCTTTTCTGGCATTGGTCATGGGAAAATGCATTGGCAACAGATATGCCTCTTTGATAACGGTCTGCCTGCTTATGCCTTATTTGGTACAAAAGGCAGGCGTGCGCTATCTGGTGTTCTTTGCGGCCTTTTTCATCCTTTTTAACCGTGAGATAAGGAAAGATGGCCGGAGGTTTTTGTGGTGGTGGGTTATACTTTGTATATTGGGCATTTCCTGGAATGTTTCCATAGGAAGCGCTATGGCGGTGGCGTTTTTGCCGGAGGTTATTTACCGGCTGATAAAGAATATTATTCCGAAGCTTAAGAATATGAAAGCATGGAGTTCTATGGAAAAAAAGAGGTTTGGCATTTCCTACGGCGTTTTGGTTCTTGTGGGAATCGCTTATATACCCTTATTTTTGCAGATTCTGCGCTTTCTGGGAGAAAATGCTGGGACAACTCTTTATGTGAATGGAACGCCTGTATTTGGAGAGGATTTTCATTTTATAAGGACTTTCGGAATTTCCGTGCCCTATTTATGGGCGCTCATTTATGCTTTGAAGGGAAGCAGGCGGGGGAAGTCCGCATTTATCAGTATGTTTTCTTGCCTGGCAGTAATCGGCAATTATGCCTGTGTCCGGTACGATGAAGGGGCGAGGCTTGCTGTTCTGGCGGTATTTTTTGGAATGCTGTTTATTTTGACGGTAACGGACAATCGCGTTTTAAATAATAAAGATGCTCTGATGCGAAAGTATGAAAGGTATTTGCAATGGGGGGGCTCTGCCTTATGCTGCATTCTTATTTTTTATCTGGCATGGGATTATTTGCCGGGAAATAACGGAAATACCATGTTTCCCCAAATAGTGGAAGAGGAACTGGAAATTACCATCATGGATGAAAAAACAAAGGATCCTGTAGTATATGTTTCCGGAGACAGCGTGGGAATGCCCGCTCTTGGTACGGGTTTTATACAGGGAAGTACCTTAAACAGTCTGAAAAATATCCTGACAGTTCTGGAAACGGAAGAGAACGGGCAGGGGTATGTGGATTTGACCAACAGGATATCCCATTATGTTATATTTAATAAGGAAAGTATTCTTCCCTATACCTCTGCCTATAACATCAGCAACAGAAAAATGCAGGAAAAAGCAATTGCTTCCATCAATGAGGAACGACCGGAAACGATACTGATTGCGCCGTTGATCCAGTTTGATTTAGCTCCTTTCAGCATAAGGAGTATGGAGTTTTATACGGCATTGATAAAAATGGGGTATCGGCCGTATGTTTATGAAGATGTAGTCTATTTAAAAGACGGCGAAGCGCTGCTTTTAGGGGCGGCAGACGGGAAAAGAAGCCTGGGGCTCATTTGCCATAAAGAATATCTGGGAATGCTGCCTTTTATCTGGGGAAACTCCATGGCTGCGGATGAAAATCAGTTCAATCTGGAAAGAATAGAGCTTACTTATGAGTGCATAAGAGAAGAAAACGAGACTGCATTGAGGGTGGAAACGGATTCCATGAATGGAATGGACATTTCTTATATTGCCCTAAAAATAAAAGAGGACGGGATAAAAAAGAAGCAGTGGGAATTTTCCTTTTACAGTGAAACGGATAATGAAGTTCACAGCTTCGGAATTCTATCGGGTATGGATAAAGCAGAGGAAATTGTAACTTATCTGATTCCCGTGGGATCTTCTCCCTTCTGGCAGTTTTCCGGAATAGACGGTTTTTGGCTTGATGGAGTAGCAGAACTGGAGGCGGTTGAATTTTATCGGTAATAAAAATAAGCCCGGAAAGGTATAACATCTTTCCGGGCTTATTAGATTGTTTTTTTAGATTATTGTGCACCTGTGTCCTGGGGAGGAGTTTCCGCAGGCGTTTCCGGTACCGGTGGCGGCTCAGGGGTCTGAGGCTGGGGTTGGGGCTGAGGCTGGGGCTGAGGCTGGGGTTGCTGGGCGGCATTTTGCTGTTGTAATTGTTGTAGAGCCTGTGCGTCTGTGATCATTGCGCCGGGATTGTTGATGTAATAATCCGGTGTATGGGGACAGACGCTGGCAGCAGAGGTGCCGTCATCATTCAGAGGAAGAGTCAGGACGCCGGGTGCTTTGTAAGGACAGGTGTCACAGGCGGGAAGTCCCGTAATCACACATACATTGCCCTGATAGTGAACATCGCAATATTCCGTAGGAACTGTTCCTTCGGCAAAATATTCCGTAACCACGCTCTGGTGGGCGTCGCACAGGCCGGCAATGGGAAGCTTGCCTGACTGACTGCAAACAGAAGCGGTTACAATGCCGTTTGGCCGGTTAAAGGATTCCTTGGGCAGTTCTTCGTGAATTCTGCTCATAACAGCCCGCCATAAGGTTTTGGAAAGATTCCGTTCGCCGTTACTTTTGTCAAGGATGGCATTGTTATCATAGCCGGTCCAGGTAGTTGCCGTATAATAAGGGGTATAACCGGAGAACCATACATCCCTGTAGGAGGTAGTAGTACCTGTCTTGCCGGCAATGGCCATCTGCGGGTCGAAGTTGACAGAGCCGCCGGTACCTTTCGTTACAACATCTACCATGGCGTCCGTTAAAAGGAAAGCGGTGGTTTCTTTAATAACACGTCTTGTTTCAGGCTGAGTGCGGTCCAGTAATACATTGCCGTCGTGATCCAGAATTTTGGAATACAGTGCGGGCTCAATATAAGTTCCGTCGTTAGCGATTGTAGCATAGGCGGCATTTAATTCCATGTTGGTAACGCCGTCTGTAATACCGCCCAGAGCAAGGGATTGCTGGATATCGCTGTAGATTTCGGTTTCTCCTGCAGAATTGGTTACTTCCTTCCTTTCCACAAGGGTGGTAAAACCGAAATTGGTCAGATAATCAAAGCCTAACTGTGGCGTGATTCTGGTTAAAAACTTAACTGTTACGATATTTAAGGACTGCTCAATACCGTAACGGACAGAGCAGTTTATATTTTTGTAGCCTGTGTACCAGTTGTTGACCGGGGTGCCGTCAGCATAGTTGTAGGGGCCGTCATATTCCACGGAAGCTAAGGTAAGGCCTGCGCTGTCCAAAGCAGGAGCGTAGGTCGATACAATTTTGAAGGTAGAGCCGGGCTGCCTGGTGGCGTTAGTGGCACGATTTAAGGTACGGCTGGCTGATTTGGTACCCCTGCCGCCTACCATGGCAACTATATAACCGGTATGCTGGTCTTCTACCGTAATGGAGACCTGAGGCTGCGGAGTAAGGGTGACGGTTTCGGCATATACCTCGTCGCCGGATGACATAACAACGGATTTGTATTCTTCAATATCCGCATATGCATCGTCCTGGGAATTGTAGAGCAGGTCATATTTGGCATTGCTCTGCAAAAAGTAGTTCTTTAACATTTCCGTACTGTAATTGACATATTCATCTCCGGAGGTCAAAACGGTCAATTCGTAATGGAGATACCATTTCACATTGGAGGGATAGTTCTCTTCGTTTTGATAAACCTCGTCGCAGATTGCCTGGATTGACGGATCCTGAGTAGCATATATCTGAAGTCCGCCGCTATATACCAGATTGTATGCCTGGGTTTCGTTATAGCCGGCGGCAATTAAATCCGCAATGACCTGATCGATCAAGGCATCCACAAAGTAGGAATTGACGGAATCCTTGTCGATGGATTCGTTTACGATTTTGATGCGGGAATATACGTCGTCAGCCAGGGCGGCCTCATATTCTGCCTGAGTGATATAGCCCTGATCTAACATATTGCTGAGTACCTTATTGCGCCTTTCCACATTATTTTCCGGATGGGAAATGGGATTGAGCTTGGTGGGATTCTTGGTAATGGCGGCAATGACCGCGCATTCCGACAGATTCAGCTCCGAAACAGGCTTGTTAAAGTAACGCATGGAAGCGGCCTGAACGCCCAGTGTATTCTGCCCTAAGTTGATGGAATTCATATATAATTCCAGAATATCTTCCTTGGACATTCTTTTCTCCAGCTCAAGAGCCAGATATTGCTCCTGAAATTTTCTTTTGAATTTGTTAACCAGGTTGGTCTCGGTTACCCAGTCGTCGAATACATTATTCTTCAAAAGCTGCTGGGTAATGGTAGAAGCGCCCTCGGAAAAGTGAAATTTGTTTTTGACGCCTATTACGGCGGCTCTGGCAATACCCTTGATATCAATTCCGTTGTGGTTATAAAAACGTTCATCCTCAATGGCTACGAAAGCGTTGGCAAGATCCTGGGGAATGTTATCCATGCCCACATAGCTCCTGTTGGAATTGGTGGATACCAGTTTGGTAATTTGTTTGCCGTCTGCATCGTACACAATGGTGGCGTAACCGGTAGGCGTGACATTTAAAGTGGAAATATCCGGCGCAGATGCCAGAATACCCTTGAACATACCGATACCCATGCAGCCGCCGATAATTGCAATACCGAGACAACATATTAAAAATGCTTTTAAGAAAGTCAGCAGAACCATTTTACCGAATTTAGTGGATTTGGAATTCAGCTGCTGCTGTTTCTTACGAATGCCTTTTTTGCTGTAATTCATAGATAAAAGCCTCCTAATCTATGTAATTATACCAAAATATGGGATTAAAATAAAGTAGTTTGTTCTATATATAGGATTGTTCACAATTGTATACACTTTTATTCCAACTTATGTTAAGATACAATAGGAATGAAAACTGGAAAAGAAAAGAGGTGATGATATATGTCAGACATAGACAAGTCTGTGTACCGTGGCGGTACGGGAGAAGTGATTGAAAAAAAATCACGGTTTATTGCCACGGTTGCAGCGGTATCAACAAAGGAGGAGGCGGAGGAGTTTATTGCTTCCTGCAAAAAGAAATATTGGGACGCCAGACATAATTGTTCTGCATATATTATTGCCGGAGCAGTGGATATTCTGCATTCATCTGATGACGGCGAGCCTTCGGGAACGGCGGGAAAGCCTATGCTGGAAGTGCTTACAAAGGAAGGCATCAGAAATGTATGCGTTGTGGTAACAAGATATTTTGGCGGAACCTTATTGGGAACAGGCGGTCTGGTAAGAGCCTATCAGGCTGCGGTAAAGGAAGGAATTAAAAATTGCATTCTTTTAGAAAAGCAGGCAGGTATAAAGGCGGAAATTATCACAGATTATAATGATGCGGGTAAGCTGCAGCATTTTTTCGCATCCAACCGGGTTGTTGTGCTCCATAGTGAATATGGACAGAATGTAGTTATGGAAATCTTGATTCCACTGGAAAAGAAGAACAGTGTGGAAGAAAAAATAGTTGACATAACATGTGGAAAAACAGGCTTGGAGTCTGTGGAAGAGGTGTTCTATGCCCCTGTTGAAGGAGAGGTCAAAATATGGAGAACAGAATTGAAGAAGGATTAGAGGTATTAAAAGAATACCTGGATAAAAAGCAGTATGTAAAAATGCGGGAGTGGATGTCGGAGCTGAATGATGCTGATATCGCCATTATGATAGAAGAACTGGAAGAGGAGGAAATGCTAAAGGTATTCCGGATTCTGCCAAAGGACATGGCGGCGGATATTTTTTCCTATCTTCCGATCGAAGTGGAACAGTATATTATCACATCCCTTTCCGAAAGGGAAGCGGCAAAGATCATCGATAACCTGATGGCGGACGATGCGGCGGATTTTCTGGAGGAAATGCCTGCCAATGTTGTAAAAAAGCTGCTTATCAATGCAAGCCCGGAGACCCGGAGGGATATCAATCATTTGCTGCGTTACCCGGAGGATTCTGCGGGAAGCATTATGACGGTAGAATTTGTGGACTTAAAGGAAGGGCAGACCGTTACCCAGGCAATTGAACGCATCCGGAAGCTGGGTGTGGATTCGGAGACCATCAACATTTGTTATGTGCTGGATAATCAACGGAAGCTAAAGGGAACCATCGCTCTTCGTTATCTTTTGCTTACCAATCCGGATAACAAAATCGGGGATATCATGCATGAAAATGTCATCAGCATCCATACCCTGATGGACCAGGAAGAGGTTGCCAGACAGTTTCAGAAGTACGATTTTACCGCCATGCCTGTAGTGGATAATGAAGACAGGCTGGTAGGAATTATTACAGTCGATGACGTTGTGGATATTCTCCAGGAAGAGGCAACGGAGGATATTGAAAAGATGGCGGCTATCGTGCCCAGCGATAAGCCTTATATGAAAACAAGTGTTATTGAAATTTGGAAAAAAAGGATTCCATGGCTTTTGTTTTTAATGATTTCGGCAACCTTTACGGGGAAGATCATTGCTTCTTTTGAAGATGCTTTAAGCGTTTATGTGGTGCTGACCACCTTTATCCCCATGCTGATGGATACGGGGGGAAATGCGGGCGGTCAGGCAAGCGTAACCGTTATCCGCGGACTTTCTTTAAGGGAGATCGAGTTTTCGGATTACCTGAAGGTGCTCTGGAAAGAGATGAGAGTGGCTGTTCTGTGCGGCATTACATTGGCGGCGGCTAATTTTCTCAAGCTGATGCTTATTGACAGAGTAAGCCTGATGGTATCGGCAGTGGTATGCCTGACGCTGTTCATAGCGGTATTTTTGGCTAAGGTCGTGGGCAGTATGCTTCCTATGGCGGCTAAAAAGCTGGGCTTTGATCCGGCAGTTATGGCCAGCCCCTTTATTACCACCATCGTGGATGCGCTTTCTTTGCTGGTTTATTTCCGGATTGCGACTCTGTTACTTGGAATATAGGTTGACATAAAGTGGATAAAGTGATCAGAAATGTTGGTTGACATAAAACAAAAACGGCAGAGTGAAAATTTTAAATGCAATATATAAAACAGTTTCACTATGTATGAAAAAAGGATAAATAATATCAGAAACGAGGTTAAAGAGATCAAATGAAACCGGTAAATCCAAATGCCACAAAAGAGGCCAAAAACTTATTAAATTATCTTTATGAGGTTGCAGGAAAAGGAATTATTACAGGGCAGCATACCCAGACCAATCCTATGGAAGAGATTTCTTACATCAGGGAAAAAACCGGCTATGTGCCTAAGCTTCAGGGCTTTGAACTGCTGGCGTATTCTCCCAATATCAATTACGAAGACGCTTCAAAGGAGTGCCTCACAGAAGTAGAGGAAAATAAAGAAACAGTGGAGACAGCCATAAAATGGGCAAAGGAAACAAAGGGAATCGTAACCATATGCTTTCACTGGTTTTCGCCTATAGGGGGAAGAGATAAATCCTTCTATGCAAGGAACACGGATTTTGACGCAACAAAGGTGCTTATAGAAGGAACGCCTGAAAGAGAAGCCTTTTATGCCGATATGGATGTGATTGCCGGGGAACTGAAAAAATTTCAGAACGAAAGCGTTCCGGTTTTGTTCAGACCTTTTCATGAGGCGGAAGGCGACTGGTTCTGGTGGGGGGCAAAAGGAGATGCCACGGGAAGAGAATTGTATAAATTGATGTTTGAATATTATGTAAACCAAAAACATTTGGATAATCTGCTCTGGGTATGGAATTCCCCTGAGGCAGAAGGGTATCCCGGAGATGAATATGTGGATGTGATTTCCAGAGATATTTATTTGACGGAAAAGAAGGCTACGGACTATAAGGAGGAGTATGAGGAAATAATTGCCAACACCACAAATCAAAAAGTGGCGGCGCTGGCTGAAGTGGGTTATATTCCCGACGTTGACATGTTAAAGAAGAGCAGGATTCCCTGGGCGTATTATATGTCATGGTCCAAAGAATTCTGTATCGGCGAACAGTATAATACCGTGGCGGAAACAAAAAAGATGTATGAAAGCGATTACGCCATTAAACTGGAGCAATAATTCTGGTAGAAGCTTTGGGAAGAAGCGGCCCGGGGAGGAACCTTAGGTAATCAAAAAAGAAAATCTGTTCATAAACAGAGGGGCAAAAGGAGTTTAAGATTATTAGGCTAAGAAAAGCGGATGATAGTCCTTTATGATATGGGACCTCATCCGCTTCTTATTGGCTATCCTTTTTTAAATGACGCTCGTTTTCTTAATGTGGGGTCCAAAATTTTCTTTCTGATACGCAGACTTTCCGGCGTTACCTCTAACAGCTCGTCGGTGTCGATAAACTCCAGAGCCTGTTCCAGACTTAAAACCTTGGGAGGCGTCAGCTTTAAAGCGTCGTCAGCGCTGGAAGAGCGGGTATTGGTCAGATGCTTTGTTTTACACACGTTGATTTCAATATCCTCCGCCTTACCGGTCTCCCCGATTACCATGCCCGCATAAACCTTTTCTCCGGGGGTAATGAATAAGGTTCCCCGTTCCTGGGCGCTAAATAACCCATAAGTAACGGCTTCTCCGGATTCAAAAGCGATTAAAGAACCGTTGCTCCGGTAGTTTAAATCCCCCTTGTAAGGGCCGTAGCCGTTAAAAATCGTATTTAATATCCCGTTTCCTTTGGTATCTGTCATAAATTCCCCGCGATAGCCGATCAGGCCCCGGGAGGGAATGGAAAATTCCAGTCTTGTATAGCCGCCGGAGCCGGTGCCCATACTCTGCAGTTCCCCTTTTCTGGCGGAAAGCTTTTGGATGACCGCGCCGGAAAATTCATCGGGGACATCAATATAAGCTAATTCCATAGGCTCGGTTTTTTTGCCGTTTTCATCGGTCTTATACAAAACCTCAGCCTTGGAAACCGCAAATTCAAAGCCTTCCCGGCGCATATTTTCAATAAGGACGGAAAGGTGTAATTCGCCCCTTCCCGAAACCTTGTAGGAATCGGTATTTTCCGTTTCTTCCACCCGAAGGGAGACGTCCGTGTTTAATTCCTTAAAAAGCCTGTCCCTCAAATGACGGGAGGTAACATATTTTCCTTCCGTGCCCGCAAGGGGAGAGTCGTTGACTATAAAGTGCATGGCTATGGTGGGCTCCGATATTTTCTGGAAGGGAATGGGCCTTACGTCTTCGGGAGAACAGAGGGTATCTCCGATATGGATATCGGAAATGCCGGAAATTGCCACGATGGAACCGATGCCGGCTTCTTTTACCTCAACCCGGTTTAAGCCGTCGAATTCATATAGCTTTGAAACCTTGACCTTCCGCATTTTATCGGGCTCATGATGGTTGACCATGACCACATCCTGATTTACCTTAATGGTTCCGTTGTCCACCTTTCCCACGCCGATGCGGCCCACATATTCATTGTAATCAATGGTGCTGACCAGTACCTGGGTGCCTGCCTCGGGATCTCCTTCGGGAGCGGGAATATAATCCAATATGGTATCAAACAGGGGAACCATATCCGCACCGGGAGTATTTATGTCCATGCTGGCAGTGCCGGTTCTGGCGGAAGCGAATACAAAGGGGCAGTCTAACTGGCTTTCATCGGCTTCAAGATCTATAAACAATTCCAGCACTTCGTCCACAACCTCGGCGCATCTTGCTTCGGGACGGTCGATTTTGTTGACGCAGACAATAACCGGAAGATTTAGCTCTAAAGCCTTCCGCAGTACAAATTTGGTCTGGGGCATGGCTCCTTCAAAAGCGTCCACCACCAGAATCACGCCGTTTACCATCTTTAAAACGCGTTCTACCTCGCCGCCGAAATCCGCATGGCCGGGAGTGTCGATAATATTGATCTTGGTATCCTTGTAGGTAATGGCGGTATTTTTGGAAAGGATGGTAATGCCGCGCTCCCTTTCAATATCGTTGGAATCCATAACGCGCTCGGCGACCTCCTGGTTTTCCCGAAAAACGCCGCTCTGCTTTAACAATTCGTCCACCAGAGTGGTCTTGCCGTGGTCTACATGGGCGATAATCGCCACGTTTCTCACATCTTCTCTTTTTGTTTTCATAATAACTCTCCTCCATGGGTCAAGGGGATAAACCTTAAAGGACTAACGGCCTGTGACAGGCATATCTCGCTGACCCTCAAATATATACTTTCTCCAAAAAGGATGAAAATAACACAACAAACGCTAATAGTCTAACACAAATTCGGCAAAAATCAAGCAAATATCAGCCTGTTATACCGAAATAAAAATAAATTCCCGTGAATTGTCGATGAGTTTTTTACATATTTTGGGAAAAATGCAATATGATAGTATTACATGACAGGAAAAAATTCTTTGTGCTAAGAAGGGAGAACAAAAATTATGGATAAGATGAATGAAAACAACAAAGTAACAGTCATGGGAGAAATCGTTTCGGAATTTTCTTTCAGCCACGAAATTTATGGGGAAGGTTTTTATATGGTGGACATTCTTGTGCCCAGATTATCGGAAAGCGCCGATCTGATTCCTCTTATGGTATCGGAAAGGCTTTTGGATGTGAAAGCGGACTACCGCGGCATGAACGCAAAAGTATCGGGACAGTTCCGTTCCTATAACCGCCATGAGGAAAGAAAAAACAAGCTGGTACTGTCTGTGTTTGTCAGGGACTGGGAGTTTATCGACGAAGTGGAGCGCAGCGAAATGACCAACCATATTGAACTGGACGGCTATATCTGCAAGGAGCCGGTTTACCGCAAAACGCCTTTGGGAAGGGAAATTGCGGATATTCTTCTGGCAGTAAACCGCCCTTACGGAAAGAGCGACTACATACCGTGCATCAGCTGGGGAAGAAACGCCAGATACGCCAATGAATTCGAGGTGGGAAGCCGCTGCAGGGTCATCGGAAGAATCCAGAGCAGGGAATACATGAAAAAGCTGTCTGAGGAGCAGGTGGAAAAAAGAGTTGCCTATGAGGTTTCCGTCAGCAAACTGGAGGTACCCGTGGAGGAAGTTGTCTAAATATTGCCAGAAGTGGAAAAATATGCTATGATACATCAATCTGAACAAAATTTAATTATATTTTAGCAGGTGAATGATGGAAAAAGGAAAAATTCATATTTATACCGGAGATGGTCATGGCAAAACTCCGGCCGCGTTAGGAGAAGCCCTTTATGCGGCGGCGGAAGGAAAACAGGTAATTGTAATCCAGTTTATGAAAGGCAGAGGACTTTCGGAAAATGAATTTACAAGAAGGCTGGAACCGGAAATAAAGTTTTTCTGTTTTGAAAAAACAGATACGGAATATGCTGATTTAACCAGCAGGCAGCAGGAAGAAGAGACAATGAACATCCGCAACGGCATTAATTTTGCCAAAAAGGTCCTGTCAACGGGCGGTTGTGAGCTGCTGATCCTGGATGAAGTGCTGGGGCTTTTAGATGTGGGGATCATTACCCTGGAGGATTTGAAAAATCTGTTAGAGGCAAAGGACGAGGAAACGACGATTATTATGACGGGCATTCAATTGAAGGACGAGGTTATATCCTTGGCGGATGAGATTTCAAAAATTGAGTCAATGCCTATTGCATAATCGAAGGAAGCGTGTTATTCTTTGTCTAGAAGATGCGAAAAAGCGCATCAGATTTTATATATTGTAAGATAGAGGTCGCGTATTTTATCAGTAGCCGTCCGGATGTCAAGGAGCAGAGGAAGGGCGGTAAAAGGAAAAGACGCCGAAAGAAAATACTACCTGAAGGTGTTTTCTTGGGCATGCAGTTAAGAGCTGTATGACTGTCATCAATTAAGATGGGGAGCTATCGGAAAAGGATTACTAAGCCGTTCTCTTCTGGACGGCTTTTATTGTGTTACCGCAATGCAGACCCATAGGAATAGGAGGAAAAAGATATGTCAATTTTTAAAGGAGCAGGAGTTGCGATTGTCACACCCTTTCATGAAGACGGAAGTGTAAATTATGAGGCTTTTGGAAAGCAGATTGAGCGCCAGATTGCGGGAAAAACCGACGCTGTCATCGTATGCGGTACCACAGGCGAAGCGTCCACGCTCTCCCATGAGGAGCATCTGGATGTGATCCGCTATTGTGTGGAAAAGGTAAATAAAAGAATTCCCGTTATTGCAGGAACCGGTTCTAATTGTACGGAAACGGCCATCTACTTGTCCAAGGAGGCGGAGAAGGCAGGCGCTGACGGATTACTGTTAGTAACGCCTTATTACAATAAATGTACCCAGAAAGGGCTGCTTGAGCACTTTAGGATGATTGCGGAAAGCGTCAGTATTCCCATTATTTTATATAACATTCCCGGAAGGACCGGCGGCGTGCTCATTGCGCCTGAAACAATCTGTACCCTTTGCAGGGAAGTAAAAAATATTGTGGGCGTAAAGGACGCGACAGGCAATATTTCCGGCGTGGCAAAGCTTTTGCACATGGCGGCAGGGGATGTGGATGTATATTCCGGCAATGACGACCAGATCGTACCCATTCTCTCTTTGGGAGGAAAAGGGGTTATTTCCGTTCTTTCCAATGTTGCGCCTAAACAGACCCATGATATCTGCCAGATGTATTTTGACGGAAATGTGGAGGGCAGCAGGGATTTACAGTTGAAGGCGATTCCGCTTATTGACGGACTGTTTTGCGAAGTAAATCCTATTCCCGTAAAAAAGGCCATGAATCTTATGGGATTAGAGGCCGGCACGCTTCGCCGTCCTTTGACGGAAATGGAAGATGCCCATGCAGAGGTTATGAAAAAGGCCATGGAAGATTTTGGAATTTTGTAGAACGGCCGGAATAAAAAGGGCGGCTGGAAAAGAAAGGATTGGATGATATAAAAATGACAAGAATAATTATGCACGGCTGCAACGGAGTCATGGGACAGATGATATGCAATCTGGCTGCGGCAGATGAAGAAGCGGAAATTGTGGCGGGAATAGATATCAACGAAAAGGAGGGAAATCCTTTTCCGGTATTTACATCTCTGGAAGCCTGCGAGGTAGAAGCGGACGCAGTCATTGATTTTTCCCATTTCAGCTGTGTGGATGGACTTCTGGATTGGTGCAGCGCAAAAAAAATGCCTGTTGTTTTATGTACCACCGGCTTATCGGAGGAGCAGCTTGCAAAGGTAGGGGAAACAGCAAAAATAACGGCTGTTTTAAAATCTGCAAATATGTCTCTGGGCATTAATATGCTGTTAAAGCTTTTAAAGGAGGCCACGGCTGTTTTGACGCCGGCGGGATTTGATGTGGAGGTTGTGGAAAAGCATCACAGAAGAAAGGTGGACGCACCCAGCGGAACGGCGCTGGCATTAGCGGATTCCGTCAATGAGGAATTAGGCGGCGAATATGAATATGTTTATGACAGAACTGAAAGAAGACAGTCGCGCCCCAAAAAGGAAATCGGTATATCCGCAGTCAGAGGCGGTTCCATTGTAGGAGAGCACGATGTGATTTTTGCAGGGGAGGATGAGGTTATTACCTTCAGCCATACCGCATATTCCAGAGCGGTATTCGGAAAAGGTGCCATAGAGGCGGCGAAATTCCTGAAAGGGAAAGAAGCAGGGCTTTATAATATGAGCCATGTAATAGACGGTAAATAATTTATTTATGGAAGCAAAGGTTGGAAGGAAAGCTTTCAACCTTGTGCTTTTTGAGGGACAAGTGGACATGCAGGCGATAGAGTAATCAATCTGTAGGGCATGTCTGCTTAGCATATGGAGGCAGAGTATGGACGAATTGGAATTAAAATATTTGAAAAGTCTGGCAAAGCAGTATCCCACCATCGCTTCGGCAAGTACGGAGATCATTAACTTATCTTCCATTTTGAACCTGCCAAAGGGTACAGAGCATTTTTTGACGGATATCCACGGGGAATACGAGCAGTTTAACCATGTATTAAAAAACGGCTCCGGTTCCGTACGGAAGAAAATAGACGAGGAGTTTGGCAATACCTTAAGCAACAAGGATAAAAAAAGCCTTGCCACCCTGATCTATTATCCAAAAGAAAAGCTGGAGATCGTGTTAAAGGAAGAAGACAATATTGAGGACTGGTATAAAATAACCCTGTACCGCCTTGTGCAGATTACCAAGCATGTTTCATCCAAATATACAAGATCCAAGGTCAGGAAGGCTCTTCCTAAGGATTTTGCCTATATCATAGAAGAACTCATTACGGAAAAGGCAGAGGTTCAGGATAAAGAGGCCTATTATAATGAAATTGTCCATACCATCATCCGCATCGGCAGGGCGCCGGAGTTTATTGTAGCTCTGTGCGAGCTGGTGCAGAGACTGGTCATAGACCACCTTCATATTGTGGGAGATGTTTATGACAGAGGGCCGGGCCCCCATATTATTCTCGATACCTTAAGACATTATCATTCGGTGGACGTGCAGTGGGGCAACCACGATGTGGTCTGGATGGGAGCAGCCAGCGGGCAGCTTGCATGTATTGCCACGGTTATCCGCAACTCCGCCAGATATGGCAATCTTGATACCTTGGAGGAAGGCTACGGCATCAACCTGATTCCCCTTGCAACCTTTGCCATGGAGAAGTATAAGGACGTAAACTGCGACGCTTTTTTCATTAAGTACAATACGAATTACAATACCAAGGATTTAAGCCTTGATATGAAGATGCATAAGGCAATTACCATTATCCAGATGAAGCTGGAAGGCCAGATTATTATGAGAAGGCCGGAATTTGAAATGAACGACAGGCTTTTACTGGACAAGATCGATTACGAAAACCATACTGTCAATATTGAGGGAAAGATTTATCCTATGAGGGATACGGATTTTCCGACGGTGGATCCTAAGGACCCGTATCGGCTGACCAAAGAGGAAGAAGAGGTTATGGAACGGCTCAGACAGGCTTTTACGCGCTGTGACAAGCTACAGAGGGATATTCGTTTCCTGTTTTCCAAGGGAGGCATGTATAAGATATATAATTCCAATCTTTTGTACCATGGCTGCGTTCCCATGGATGAAGAGGGCAATTTTTTAAAGGTTAATCTTTTCGGAAAGGAATATTCGGGAAGGGCCCTTTATGATGCATTGGATAATTATGCCAGAAGGGGTTATTACGGTACAAGGGAGTCGGGAGAGAAGCTTAAGGGTCAGGATATCATCTGGTATATATGGGCAGGTCCCAAATCCCCTGTGTTCGGAAAAGAGAAAATGGCTACCTTTGAACGCTATTTTATAGAGGATAAAGAAACTCATAAAGAAAAGAAAAATGCCTATTACAGGCTGTATGACAGGGATGATATTGTGAACAGAATTTTGGCGGAATTCGGGCTTCCTGCGGACAAATCCCATATTGTCAACGGTCATGTGCCGGTAGAATTAAAAAATGGAGAATCTCCAATAAAATGCGGAGGAAAGCTTTTGGTCATAGACGGCGGTTTCAGTAAGGCATATCAGGGTAAAACCGGAATTGCAGGTTATACGCTGGTTGTCAATTCATACGGCATGCGTCTTGTGTCCCATGAACCTTTTGAATCCGCAGATTTGGCAATCAGGAATGAATCGGATATTTTTTCGGATTCTATCATTGTGGAAACAGCGCTGAGAAGACAGCGGGTTGCGGATACGGATATCGGAGATGAGTTACGGGAATCCATCCATCAGCTGGAGGAGCTTTTAGAGGCCTATAGAGAGGGTATCATTGTGGAAAAAGACGTATAGTCTTCACGCCGATACCCTCTGCTACGGCAAATCAGGTTATTTGTTTGTTAATGTGTTGTCAACACCGTTTGTGACATCGCTTGTGATGTCGCTGACTGCATCGCCGGTATCTTCTAATATGTTTCCGGCTGCATCTCCTGCATCATCCACGGCATCTGTTACGCCGTCTATAACGCCGCCGTCTCCATTACCGTTTTTATTGTTGGTGCCGTTGTTGCCATTGTTTGTCTGGTTACCAGCGGTTTCGTTTCCGGTAGTGGAATTGTTGGCCTGGCTTCCGGTGGTGCCGGCGGTATTGCCGTTTGTGTTTCCGGAAGCATTGTTTTGTGAATTCTGATCGTTGTTAGCTTCAGAATCCTGAGCTAAGTCGGCATTATTACCTGCGTTATCGTTGTTCTTACTGCCACAGCCTGTAAAGCAAAAAAGCATCAGGATGAAAAGGGCAGTAAATAAAAAATATCTCTTTTTCATAATATCATTCTCCTTTCAATGCCTGTGAATACTATCTGCTGTTTTGCAGAAAAATATTCCGGAGAGTGAAAAAAATGCGCTGGTAATTGTTGCATTTTTTGAATTGGAAATAAGGTAAAATTGTAAGCCGGAAAACAAAAAAATGGTTAACATGATTGGAACGGAAAATTTTTGATCAAGTATTCTATATGGAATGAAGGAGTCATCTATGGAATTTCGCCCCTGTATTGATATTCATAACGGAAGAGTAAAACAGATTATAGGCAGTACTTTAACGGATGAAAAGGATTTTGCAAAGGAAAATTTTGTTTCCGAAAAAAATGCCGCCTATTATGCCGGACTTTATAAGGAGCAGCATTTAAAAGGAGGGCATATCATTCTTTTAAACAGCGCAGACAGTCCTTATTTTGAAAAAACAAGAAAAGAGGCTGTTTCGGCTCTCAGAGCCTATCCGGGAGGCATGCAGGTAGGAGGCGGCATACATGCGGAAAACGCCGGGGAATATTTGAATGCGGGAGCATCCCATGTGATCGTAACATCCTATGTGTTTCAAAAGGGAGAAATCAGAAAGGATCGTCTGGAGGCTTTAAAAAAAGCAGTAGGTAAGGAAAGGGTGGTTCTGGATTTAAGCGTCAGAAAATATGAAGACGGTTATTATGTAATGACCGACCGGTGGCAGAAGAAGAGTCATGTTAAGGTAGACATGGAAATGCTTAAGAAATTGTCGGTATATTGCAAAGAATACCTGATTCATGCGGTTGATGTGGAAGGAAAGAACAGCGGAATCGAAAAGCAGCTTGTGGAAATGCTGTCCGGCTTTTATGAACTTCCCGTTACTTATGCAGGCGGGATTCACAGCTATGAGGACTTGGAGTTGATGAAAAAGCTGGGGCAGAACAGAATACATATAACAGTGGGAAGCGCTTTGGATTTATTTGGGGGAGAACTGGAATTTCAAAAGATATGTCAATTATGTAAACTATGAGTAAAGGCAAAAACAACCGGTCAACATATTATGACCGGCTGTTTTTCTTAATCCGTTAACAATTGCTGAGTCAAATCAAATTTCTGTAGAAATTTATATTTAAAAAGGCACATTGAAAAACTGATTAAAGGTTATAATCCATGGATTATAACTTAGTTACGTTGACAGCCTGAGGACCTTTTTCGCCCTGAACTACTTCGAACTCAACAGAAGCGCCTTCCTCTAAGGATTTAAAGCCTTCCATAACTAAGCCTGAGTAGTGAACGAACACGTCGTTGCCCTCTTCATCAGAAATAAAACCGTAACCTTTCTGATTGTTAAACCATTTAACTGTACCTTTGTTCATTGTCAATACCTCCGAAATTAATTTATGCAACAATGAAAGAATAGCATAATAGAGCCAAAAAGTAAAGGAAATAAATAAATATTGATAGAATTATTTTTTATGCTATACTTGATTTTGCAGAAAGAAGTGGTAAAAAATATGAGTGGAGAAGACAGAAGAAAACAGATATTGGAAATATTAAAAAATGAAGATGGACCTTTATCGGGCACGGAACTTGCAAAAAGATTGAATGTAAGCAGACAGGTGGTTGTGCAGGATATTGCCCTGCTACGGGCGGTAAACCGCAGTATTGTCGCTACCAACAAGGGATATCTTTTCTTCCATGAAGGAGGCAGGGGAAAGGTCAGAAGGAGCGTCTGCGTCTGTCATAAGGATGAGGACATTCTGGATGAATTCTATGCGGTAGTGGACTGCGGCGGCAGGATTCTGGATGTGGTAGTGGAGCATGAAATATACGGACAGATTATGGTGGATCTGATTATCAGTAACAGAGAGGATGCGCTTACTTACGTGGAGAAGAGCAGGGATAAAAACACAAAGCCCTTAAATATCCTTACCAACGGGATTCATTATCACACCATAGAAGCGGATAACGAGGAAATTCTTTATAAAATTGAAGACAGATTGAGAAAACTGGGATATCTCATGTAAAAGCGTATGTAAGGATGTGATACGCTTTCTTGTTTAAGGGTATGGCTGTAATGGGATATAACATAAATGAGATGACAAGATATGAAGAACGCAGATAAGATATAACACATCAAAATAGACTTGCTTTTTCTGTGGTACTGTGCTATTGTACAGATTGTGCCGAGTGATTGTAAAGACAACTGACAAGACAGTGAGCGCGGCAAACGCCGATAGAATAGATGACTGAAAAAATGTCGGTCTGACGCCGACCGGGACAGAAGACGGTGTCAGGATAAAAGCCGATTGTCGGGACTGTGTGTTCAGGCCGGGTACAAAAGGCGTATCAAACGAAGGGAAGACACAAATGGAAAAAGTAAAGAAGCTACTGAATGAGATTTTTATTGACGGTTTAAGCGGTATGGCTACCGGATTGTTTGCGACATTGATCGTTGGAACCATTATCCAACAGATAGGAAATCTGATTCCCGGCGCAGTGGGAAGCTATTTATTCCTCATAGGAAAAATGGCGGCTGCCGTTACGGGTGCCGGCATCGGCGCCGGCGTGGCTATAAGGCTGAAACAAAGTCCTCTGGTTATTATTTCCGCATCGGTCTGCGGAATGACCGGTGCCTTTGCATCCAAAATCATCGGCGGGGCCTTTCTTGTAGAGGGGGTTGTAAACCTTTCAGGACCGGGAGAGCCTTTAGGCGCTTTTATAGCGGCTATGATAGCGGTTTATCTGGGCAAACTGATTTCCGGCAGGACGAAGGTTGATATTTTGATCACGCCCCTTTTATGTATTTTATCCGGCTCTGCAGTAGGTCTGGTTTTAGGACCGCCTATTTCGGCTTTTATGGCGTTTTTGGGAAATCTGATCAATGTGGGAACACAGCAGGCCCCCTTTTTAATGGGAATCATTGTATCGGTGTTGATGGGAATGATTCTGACGCTGCCGATCAGTTCCGCTGCACTGGGGGTTATATTAAATCTGTCCGGTCTGGCGGCAGGAGCGGCTACCGTAGGATGCTGCGCTAATATGGTAGGCTTTGCGGTGGCAAGCTATCGTGAAAATAAAGTAAACGGACTGCTGGCTCAGGGCCTGGGAACCAGTATGCTTCAAATCGGGAATATTGTGAAAAAACCGGTTATCTGGCTTCCGGCAATTATTACCAGCGCGATTTTAGGGCCGGTTTCCACTTTATTATTTGACATGACCAATAATGCTACAGGCTCCGGAATGGGAACTGCGGGACTTGTAGGACAGATTACCACATACCAGACTATGACCGCAGAAGCTTCTCCGGCAGTAGTTTTAGTGAAGATTCTTTTGCTTCATTTCGTATTCCCGGCAGTGCTTGCCCTTGGAATCAGCGAGTTTATGCGTAAAAAGGAATGGATTAAACCGGGAGATATGAAGCTGGAAGTATAGCCGAAAGATATGGAGCTGAAAGTTTAATAGATTCGATAGAATAAAAAATAGGAAGTTGAAAGTATAAAAAACGGGGAGAACATATGGCATGCTTTTCCCCGTTTTTTATTCAATGGATGAGATGAGGGCGTATAAATCTTATTCCATACGCTCAAATACCAGTTCATATCCGTCGCTGCCGTAATTCAAGGATCTGTTGACACGGCTGATGGTGGCGGTAGACGCCCCGGTCTTTTCCGCTATTTCCAGATAGGTTTTTTTGTCGCGGAGCATGGTAGCCACTTCAAAACGCTGTGATAAGGAAAGCAGCTCGTTTACGGTACACAAATCCTCAAAAAAGGAATAGCATTCTTCTTTTGTTTCCAACGATAAAATTGCCTGAAAGAGGGCGTCGACAGCTTCTGTTTTTATCTTTTTGTTCATCTCTTTTCTCCTGATGCTTTAACACTGTAAAATTTTAATGTCTTAATTGGTTTCATTCTATCACAGGAAAAATCAAAGGTAAAGGTTATTTGAAAAATAATCCTTGATTTCCGGCTTCAGATAGGAAAAATAGTGTGACAGGCTATCATTGACGATTTTTTCCAAAGGAAAACCGGATTCCTTAACCAAAGGCTCTGAAAAGTCACGGGCGCCTACCAGGGTGTCCACATGGGCGTCGCTGTTTAAAATAATTTCCACATCATGCTTCATGCAGGATTCCAGAAGCCTTAAATAGTTGTCATGGGCGCCGGGACGAAAGCTGGTGGAAGCCAGAGAGGAATTATTGATTTCAAACAATTTATGGTTGGCAGCCGCAGCTCTTGCCACTTCATCATAGTTTACGGGAAAGCGGTCGTCGTCTAGATGCCCCACAATCTGAATCAGCGGGTTTTCCAAAATATGAATGATACAGTCTGTTGTTTCTTTGCGGCTCATAAAGCGGACACATGGGGGATGCAGACTTGCGATAGCCACATCCATGGAGGAAAGAAGCTGGGGCGTCATATCTACGGAGCCTTTTTCGTCCAGAATATTGAGTTCCACGCCAAAAAGGAGCGGGACGTCGTAGGCATTCCGGTCCAGTATGCGGTAGTTTTCAAAGTAGTACTCGTGGCAGGAACCGGGCATATTCACGCAGTGCTCGGTAATGGCTAAAAGGCTTAGGTTTTTCCGGCGGGCTGCAGCAGACATTTCCCGTATGGTGCAAAAGGCGTGTCCGCTGACCAGTGTATGGGTGTGGGAATCCAAAATATATTTCATTGCTTTACTCCTTTATAGTTGCTGGTATTTTATAACAGCTGACAGTTTTTTGGTATGATTTGATTATAAACTTTGTATGAAGTGAAATCACTTTTGAACAATATGTATTTTAATACGTTTACAAATAGTTTTCAATACTATATAATAAGGATGTGATCTATGGGTACTTTTGGAGGGAAAGAATGACGATTTCTACAGATGATTTATTAAAAAGTATTTTTCAAAGTTTTGACAGGATTGGACATATCCAGTCTGAGGATATTCCCAACATTGATTTATATATGGACCAGGTAACAACTTTTATGGAGCAGCATATGAGGTCAACCACCCGCAATCCGGAAGAGGACAAGATTTTAACCAAGACCATGATCAATAATTATGCCAAAAATAATCTGCTGCCTCCTCCCGTGAAAAAGAAATATTCCAAGGAGCATGTGCTGGTTCTGATTTTTATTTATTATTTTAAAGGAATTTTGTCGATAGGAGATATACAGGCTCTTTTGAATCCTTTGACAGGGAAATTTTTTCATACCGATTCGGAAATAAAAATGGAAGATATTTATGATGAGGTATTCAGTCTGGAGAAAGGGAAAATAGAGGCCCTAAAGGAAGACGTTAAAAAAATGTACGAAGCGTCCGCCAATACTTTTCAGGAAGCGAAGGAAGAGGACCGGGCCTTTTTGCAGCAATTTTCTTTTATCTGTATGCTCAGCTATGACGTTTATGTGAAAAAGCTGCTGATCGAGAAGATGATTGACAACATGAAAGCAGACAGACAGGAAAAGGATGGCGGACAGGGGAAAAGAGCGGAATAAGGAAAGAAATTTATCACGGTAGCAAAACAGATAAGGAAATAGAAAAAGGCCGACAGCCTGTGAAGGGGGATTTCACAGGCTGTCGGTCTTTGTAAGGTTAAAAATATTTCAGAAAGCATTGGCTGAAAAAGACGGTAAAGAATGAGACCGCATTTTGTTTAGTTTTTTATGTAATGATATTGCCATAAATACGGTTACCATTGCCGTAAGGACGTCAGCAAGCGGGGCTGCATACAGAATTCCGTTTAATCCCCAGATAGGGGGGAGAATCAGGATAAGGGGGATAAAACAAATGCCTTGTCTTAAAGAGCCCAGAAGAAATCCTTCCTTAGCCTTTCCCAGTGCAAGGAAAAGGGAGGAATAAACGGTGGAAGCTCCGAAGAATATAATGCTAAAGCCGTTTGCCCTTAAAGCTGCTGCGCCGATACGAATCATTTCTCCGTCGCTTTTTGTAAACAAAGAAACAATAGCTTCCGGAAACAGAGCCAGAATTAAGCCGAAAGCCATACAAAAAGCTGTGGAAAAGATCAGGGAAGTTTTGATTGCTTCAAACAGGCGGTCAAATTTTTTCGCTCCATAGCTGTATCCCGCAATAGGCTGGAAGCCTTTGATAAAGCCGAATACCGACAGGCTGCCCATAGAAATAAGCCGGGTAACCACACCCATTCCGGCAATGGCCGGATCCCCGTAATTTCCGGCGGCGTTGTTGGTTAAAGAAATGGAAAGACTTGTCAGGAGCTGAAAGGCCAATGTAGGAATACCGATTTTGAAAATTTCAGCCATGATATCTTTTGTAAAGGAACAATCCCTGATTCGGAAGTGAAAAACACTTTTTTTCCCGAAAATGTAAAACAGATAGATGGACGTGGAAACTGCCTGGGAAACAGCCGTAGCCAGTGCTGCTCCCGCCACTCCTAAGTGGAATGCATAGATGAACAGCGGGTCTAAGACAATATTTATTACGGCTCCTGTTAATAAAGCCAACATAGTCGTTTTTGCAGAACCTTCGCTGGTGGCAATATTATTCATAGTGACATTGAACTCGTTAAAGATGCAGGAAATGATATAGATCTCCGCATAGGTAACTGCGTAAGGCAAAATGCTGTCAGTCGCTCCCAAAAGCCTTAGAACAGGATTCAGGAACAGGATGGAAAAAGTAATAAGGACAGCTCCGGCTAAGAGACCGCCATATAAAGCGGTGCTTGCCACTTTATCTGCTATTTCTCTATTACCATGCCCCAGCAGTCTGGAAATATAGGAAGCCGCACCGTTTCCGAACAGAAGGCCGAGACCGACCACTACCTGCCCGAGAGGATAGACCACAGAAATCGCTCCCATCTGGATTTCTCCCAAGCCTCCCACAAAATAAGCATCGACAAGATTGTAAAAGGCATTAACCAGCATACCGATCATTGTGGGGACACCCATTGCCAGCAATGCTGTGGGGATCGACGCATTGCCGAGTAATGCCAGCTTTTTATCTTGATTTTTCATATTTTTTCCTCCATAGAATAAAAGTGTAAATTATAGTACTATAACTTATAGCAGTTGCGACGCGAAACATATAGTACTATAATTTATAGTACTTGTCAAGAAGGATCAAGGAGGAATTTTCCATGGCGGCCATTGATTTAATTGTGTTAGGAATGTTGAACAGGGAATCGTTAAGCGCATATGATATTCAGAAGCTGGTGGAATACCGTAATATTTCGAAATGGGTAAAAATCAGCACGCCATCCATATACAAAAAAGTGATTCAGTTAGAGGAAAAGGGGCTTATTTCAAGCCATATTGAGAAGGATGGAAAAATGCCTGAAAAGGCTGTCTATACCTTAACAGATGCCGGAAAAAAGGAATTCGAGAGGCTGATGTTCGAAATATCCTGTCAACCGGTTAATATTTTTTTGGATTTCAACGCAGTGATCGTGAATCTGGAGGATATGCCAAAAGAGAAGCAAAAGGAATGTCTGAACAATATAAAGAAGAGTATCAATATATTAAAGAGTTATCTGGAAGAAAACATGGCTCTGAAAGAAAGTCGTTCGGATATACCTTTAACGGGGAGGGCCGTTTTGAAGCAGCAGCTTCTTTTGGTACAGGCAATAGAAGCATGGATGGATTCATTGGAAAAATCTTTCTGAGAAGCAGCAATATATTGGGAGCGGTTAAAGATAGAAGGATGTGAATCATGGAAAATAAAGGGACTGCCACATCTGGAAACCCTGCAAAAGAGGGCAGTTGTTTCCATGGGCAGTCCGGTTGGCTCATAAACAAATGTGAGGGTGCATGTTATTTACTTAAAAATCCGCACATAAAGTTATGTCAACTATTTTGCGGCTTCTGTAGCAAAAGTTATGTCAACTAATTTTTCATAAGGAACTCGTTCGGACAACTCGCCGGCCTCTTCTAAGATATTTTGAAGCAGGGTAAAGCTGTCTTCTTCAAAAATCAGGTTTTCTTTCCATGTATCCTGATTATAGTAGCGTTCAACGATGGTAGTAATGGTTTCTAAATCCGTTTCTTCAAACTGGGGCGCGATGATTTGGGCAATTTCTTCGGGAGTGTGGGAGTTTACATAATCCATGCCTTTTTGCAATGCATTGGTAAAGCCCTGAATGGTTTCGGGATTGTCTTTGATATAGCTGGATTTTGCACTGAAAGCGGTATAGGGAACATATCCGGAATCTTCTCCTAAGGAAGCGATTACATAGCCGTCGCCTTTGGCTTCGAGGGAAGTGGCATGGGGTTCGAATTCAACGGTGTATTCCCCCTGTCCGCCGGAGAACGCCGCAGCCGTGGAACCGAAGTCAATGCTCTGGTCAATAGAAAGGTCGGTTTCGGGGTTAATGCCGTTCATTTTCAGAATATACTCAAATACCATTTCAGGCATACCGCCTTTTCTGCCTCCGAGGACGGTGGAGCCCTTTAGATTTTCCCATTTAAAATCATCCACCGGAGTCCTGGAAACAAGAAAATTACCCGCGCGCTGGGTAAGCTGGGCGAAATTTACGACGTAATCGTCGGTATTTCCCAAATAAGTGTAAATAGTTGATTCGCTTCCCATGAACCCGATGTCTGCCTCGCCCGATAAAACGGCGGTCATGGTTTTGTCGGCTCCAAAGCCTGTTACCAGAGTCAGATCGATTCCTTCTTCGGCAAAATAGCCTTCTTCAATGGCCACATACATAGGCGCATAAAAAATGGAATGGGCTACTTCGTTGAGTACCACTTCTTTGTTGCCTGAGTTTTTCTCCCCGCAGCCTGTCAGGAAAAGAGACAACATTAGACTTATCATAAGGGTAATGGAAATAACTTTTTTCATAATATACCTCCCATGGATTGTAATATATGATATTACGGGAGAGAAAAAAAGGTGCTTATCTGGAGATAAAATATGAAAAGGAAATCTTCTTATCATGCAACGCGAGGTTGACAAAAAGAACCCCTGAGGAAAAATAAAGTTCCATATCGACAGTATTTGGAAAATATAATATAATATTGACAATAATAAAGAATAGAAGGCCTGATAAATACTGTAAACGTCAGGGAATATTCGTGATAATGTAACCATTATGTAAAAATGAGAGCGCCGGAAGGGCAAGGAGGAATTCAATGGGTATTATTTCAAGATTTAAGGACATCATGTCAGCTAACTTTAACGCATTGTTGGATAAATGTGAGGATCCGGAAAAGATGATCGATCAGTATCTTCGAAATTTGGAAAGTGATTTGGGGAAAGTAAAAAGTGAGACGGCAGCTATCATTGCAGATGAGAAAGCAGCTAAGAGAAAGCTGGATGCCTGTGATGAAGAAATCGGTAAAATGGAAAAATATGCCAGAAAGGCAGTTGCAGCGGGAAATGACGGCGAGGCTCGCCAGTTCTTAGGAAGAAAAGCAGAGCTGACTCAGGAAAGAGAGGCTCTGGAGAAGAATTACAATATCTGCCTTGATAATTCTGCCAAGATGCGTGAGATGACCAAGAAGCTTGAGGCGGATATCCAGGAATTAAAAGGAAAACAGGCTACCTTAAAGGCAAAATTGACTGTTGCCGAGACCAAGAAGAAAATGAACAGCGTAGGAGAATCCGGCAGGGGAGCAGCCTCCACCATCAATGCATTTAACAGAATGGAAGATAAGGTTAACCGCATGATGGATGAAGCGGATGCAATGGCAGAGTTAAATGAAAGTCCTTCCGACAGCATTGCCGCTTTGACGGAAAAATATGAAGGCGGAGAAGCAGATGCGGATATTGATGACGAGCTTGCCGCATTAAAAGCAGAAATGGGAATGTAATAAAAAAGGAGAAGCAGCGAGATGGGATTATTTTCTAATCAGTTATCCAATGTAGTAGAATGGGACGAATCCAGGGAGGGAGTCATTTTCTGGAAGTGGCCCAATGATGAGATTAAGAAGGGCTCCAAGCTTTTTATCCGTCCCGGACAGGATGCAATCTTTATGTATAACGGTAAGATTGAAGGTGTGTTTGAGGACGACGGAAGCTATGATATCGAGACGCAGATTATTCCTTTTTTATCATCCTTGAAAGGCTTTAAGTTCGGCTTTAATTCCGGTATGAGGGCGGAAGTAGTGTTTATCAATACAAAAGAACTTCTCTGCAAATGGGGAACCAAGAATGCCATCAACTTACCGGCACCGGGGCTTCCGGGGGGGATGCCGATAAGGGCTTTCGGAACCTTTAACTGCAAGGTAATGGATTTTGCCGTTATGTTAGAGAAGCTTTCGGGTACTATGCAGACTTATAGTGTGGAAGATGTAAAGACACGTATCACAGCAAGCCTTGACCAGCTTTTGATGAGCTGGATCGGCAAAGAAGGCAGGGATATGTTCAATCTTCAGATGGATGCCCGCAAGATCGCAAAGGGAATCGAAGAAGAGTTGGATATGGAAATGCGTAGCATCGGCGTAGGCATTACGGGCTTTACCATTGAGAGCTTTAATTATCCTGAAGAAATCAAGAAAATGCAGGAGAAAGCTGCAGCCCAGTCTATGGTAGGAGATATGAACAAATACAGCCAGATTGCCATGGCTAACTCCATAGAAAAAGGAAACGGCGGCAGCAGCGGAGCCAATCTTGCAGGCCAGATGATGGGCGTGCAGATGGGCATGATGATGGGACAGCAGATGATGAATAACACCAACATGGCACAGGGGATGAATCCTGGAGGCCAGAATGCTAATGCGGGTGTTCAAGGCATGAATACAGGAGCTCAGGGAGCGGGCGGTACAGCGCCTAAGTTCTGCCCTAACTGCGGAACACCTACCAACGGAGCAAACTTCTGCGGAAACTGCGGGCAGAAGCTGGTCTAGTTTACATAACATGAATTTATAAAAGCAGGAGTGCGCGGCACGGGGATTTTGGTGCCGCGTCTCTTTTTTTGATAGTAAAAGGCTCAAAAATATGGTAGAGTAGAAGAGGTCGAAACAGAAATGCTGTAAATGAAGCTGGGACAGCAGAAACATAGCACAAAGGTAACATGAACAATACAGAAGCAGTGTTGCAGACAGTCTTTGATGGAAAATAGATGAAATGATCGATGAGGAGTCAATTTATGAATCGAATGGATACGTTAAATGATATGCAGAGAGAAGCGGCAATGACTACGGAAGGTCCGGTGCTGATTTTAGCGGGGGCAGGCTCAGGAAAGACCCGCGTACTTACCCACAGGATTGCATATCTGATTGAAGAATGCGGGGTAGACCCATGGAACATCATGGCGATTACCTTTACCAATAAAGCTGCAGGAGAAATGCGGGAAAGGGTTAATGATATGGTGGGATTCGGGGCTGAAAGCATCTGGGTTTCCACCTTTCACTCCAGTTGTGTCCGCATTTTACGCAGATATGCGGATAGAATCGGCTATGATAATTCCTTTACCATATACGATACGGATGATTCCAAATCGGTTATGAAGGATATTTGTAAAAGGCTGCAGATTGATACAAAGCAGTTAAAGGAACGGACGATTTTAGGAGCGATTTCTTCGGCAAAGAATGAAGGAATTTTGGTGGATGAATATGAAATGAATGCCATGGGCGACTTTAATAAGATGCGGATTGCCAAGGCATATCGGGAATATCAGAAGGTTTTGAAAAATAATAACGCCATGGACTTTGACGATTTACTGGTAAATGCGGTAGAACTTCTAAGAACCAGTCAGGAGGTGCTGCAAAATTACCAGAACCGCTTCCGTTATATTATGGTGGATGAGTATCAGGATACTAACAGCATCCAGTTTGAATTCATCAAATTGTTAGCAAGTGCTAATCATAATCTTTGCGTGGTGGGCGACGACGACCAGTCCATTTATAAGTTCCGTGGTGCCAATATCCGTAATATTCTGGATTTTGAAAAGGTTTTTCCGGAAGCGAAGGTTGTGAAGCTGGAGCAGAATTACCGTTCCACCCAGAATGTATTAGATGCCGCTAATGCAGTGATCAGCCATAACAGGGGACGTAAGGAAAAAGCCCTGTGGACCGATAAAGGCGGCGGAAACAGGCTGCATTTCAGACAGTTTGATTATGCGCTGGAGGAAGCGGAATATATTGCCTATGATGTGGCAGGGAAGAAACGGGAAGGCGTTTGTGATTATAAGGACTGTGCGGTGCTTTACCGGACCAATGCCCAGGCCCGCGTTTTGGAGGAGCAGTTTGTACATGCGGGCATTCCTTACAACATTGTGGGAGGCGTAAACTTCTATGGCAGGAAGGAAATTAAGGATTTGCTGGCTTATTTAAAGACCATTGATAACGGTCTGGATGATTTGGCGGTAAAAAGAATTATCAATGTTCCGAAAAGGGGAATCGGGGCCACAACGATTACCCGTATTCAGGAATATGCCGATGGAAGAGGCATCGGATTTTATGAGGCCATGGAAGAAGCGGATAATATTATGAGCATTGGGAGGAGCGCTGCAAAGTTACAGCCCTTTGTAACTATGATTCAGGTATTTCGGGCTAAGGCAAAGACTTATTCTTTAAGCGAACTGTTAAAGGACGTCATAGAGGTAACGGGTTATGTAAACCAGTTGGAGGCAGATACCGATGAGGAAGCCAAAGCGAGAATTGAGAACATTGACGAGTTGATTTCCAAGGTGGTTTCTTTTGAGGAGGAGCATGAGGAAGCGACGCTTTCGGAATTTCTGGCGGAGGTAGCGCTGGTAGCGGATATTGATAATGTGGACAGCGACAAAAACAAGGTGCTTCTTATGACTTTACATAGTGCAAAGGGACTGGAATTCCCCCATGTGTATCTGGCAGGTATGGAGGATGGGGTTTTCCCCAGTCATATGTCGATTATGGATAATGATTCCGAGGAAATTGAGGAAGAGAGAAGACTTGCCTATGTGGGCATAACCAGGGCAAAGGAGGATCTGACCCTGACGGCGGCTAAAGCGAGGATGATCCGGGGAGAGACCCAATATAATCCTGTTTCCAGATTTTTGAAAGAGATTCCGGGAGAACTTCTGGATAATAAAGTGCCTTCGGGGAAATCGAGGGATTATGTGGAGTATGAGGATGATTCCTATGAGCGGAGCATTTTTAAGAAGAAGCCCTACGATATGATAAGCGCCTATAGTGGAAGAAGTCCATATGGACAGAAGAGTGGGCATAGCTACGGCGCTGGTCAGGGGAATAACAGTGGACAGGAATATGATAATAGCAGAGGATATAACCGAATAAGTATGGCGGGAAGCGGACTGTCGGATGACGTCTTTGACAAGCCTAAGCCTGTGCAGACAGGAGGGAGAGCAGGAACCGGCGGGGCAGCAGGCGGTTATCACGCAGTAACACGACCGAAAGCCGTTCTAAAGCCAAAGGAGACAAAAGCGGAAGTAAAGCCTTTTATTGCAAAAGGAACTGCTATGTTTGGGGCTAAGGGCATTACCAAAGGGATGCAGGTTCCCGGGGAAAAGCCGGATTATGATATAGGAGACAGGGTTTCCCATATTAAATTTGGGGAAGGAACTGTGAAAAATCTGGAGAAAGGGACAAAGGATTATCAGGTTACGGTAGAATTTGACCAGTATGGACAAAAAATACTTTTTGCCGCATTTGCCAAGCTCCAGAAAATCTAAAAGTGAAAACAGGAAAATCCATTGGATATTTTTCATAAAAATGGAAAAAATCTGTAGTAAAGTTAAGCAAAAAGTGATAGACTATTTATAATGAATCCGGATATAATAAATAAAAGCGAGAAAGGTGGACTATTTTATGAATAAAGCAAGAATTGAAGAACTGGCAGCTACATTGGGGGATGTATTAAAGAGACAGGAAGAGGTAAAAGAAGAGAAGAAGTGCCATAAGGTTCTCTGGATATTTGCCATTATTGGTGCGATTACCGCAATTGCTGCAATTGCATATGCAGTATACCGTTATTTTACACCTGATTATCTGGAAGACTTCGAGGATGACTTCGATGATGATTTTGATGACGATTTCTTTTCCGATGACGAAGACGAAAAAGAAGCTGCATCAGACAAAAAGGACGATAAAGCTTCTGAAGAAGACTAATCGCTTATAAGAATGTTAAGACTGTTGCAGAAACTGTAGCAGTCTTTTTTTCATGTAAAGCATTCTTACGGATGTCGGCGAAAGGATGACAGATCGGATGATAGCGTAGGGATTTGGCAGATTATGTAAAAAAATATTATTTGGTATCGCTGACAAAGGTTGGCAGAATGGAGAGAATTATGAAAAAAGGGCAGTCTTATGAAGGCATTGTGGAGAGTGTTCAGTTCCCGGCCAAGGGAATTGTGAGGGTAGAGGAAGAAAGCGACAAGGCAGTTGTAAAAAATGTAATTCCGGGCCAGAAGATTGCTTTTCGTGTCAGCAAGAAGAGAAAAGGTAAAGCGGAAGGGACACTTTTGGAAGTGCTTGAGAAGGCAGAAAATGAAGTTGCATCAGAATGTCCCCATTTCGGAAGCTGTGGAGGATGTAATTATCTGAATCTGTCCTATGAAGACCAGCTGACCTTGAAAACAAAGCAGATAAAAGAATTGCTGGATTCGGTTTACATAAAATCGAATCAAGAGCCGCATTATGAATTTCAGGGAGTGAAAGAGAGCCCCAGACAATACGGATATCGTAATAAAATGGAGTTTTCCTTCGGGGATGAATGTAAGGACGGACCGCTGTCTCTGGGTTTACATAAAAGAGGCGGTTTCTATGATATTGTCAGCGTTGTGGACTGTAAGATTGTGGATGAAGATTACAGACAGATTTTGAGGACAACCCTGGAGTATTTTAAGACAGAGAAGACAAGCTTTTATCATAGGATGCATCAGGAGGGCTATCTGAGACACCTGCTTATCAGGAAAGGAAGTAAGAGTGGGGAGATTCTTATTGCTTTGGTTACAAGCAGGGATTTTAAGAAGGAGGATAGTGTCAGCTGTCAGGGAGAGGTGGAGCTTTTAGAGGGATTTAAACAGGCGCTTTTGGCTCTGGAGCAGTCCGGCGGGCTGGAAGGACATATTACGGGAATTATTCATACGGTAAATGATTCTGTTGCCGATGTGGTAAAAGCGGATGCAAATGAGATTCTCTATGGCAGGGAGTATTTTTATGAGGAGCTTATGGGATTACAGTTTAAAATATCCCAGTTTTCCTTTTTCCAGACCAATTCTCTGGGAGCGGAAGTGCTTTATGATGTCGCACGGCAGTATATCGGAAGGTTGTCCGAGGGGGAGCCGGACAAGGTTGTCTTTGACCTGTACAGCGGAACCGGCACCATTGCACAGATGATGGCGCCTGTGGCAAAAAAGGTAATCGGCGTGGAGATTGTAGAGGAAGCGGTGGAAGCGGCGAAGGAGAATGCGAGGTTAAATGGTTTACATAACTGTGAATTTATAGCGGGGGATGTGTTGAAGGTTTTGGATGATATTGAGGAGAAACCGGATTTCATTATTTTGGACCCGCCAAGGGATGGGATTCATCCTAAGGCCTTGAATAAGATTATTGATTATGGAGTGGAAAGGATTGTTTATATTTCCTGTAAGCCGACCAGTCTGGTAAGGGATTTGGAAGTGTTTTTTGAAAATGGGTATCGGATGGAGAAGGCTTGCGGGGTGGATATGTTTCCGGGGACGGGGCATGTTGAAACAGTCGCTCTGCTGACGAAAAAAGCCCAGTAAATCAATGGTTTCTGCCGACTAAACAAAAAAATGTTGCTGTATTTCTCGTGAAATATGTTTGGTAAGACGGCTTGTTTTCCGGGGTGGGGTTCAAAGATAATTTGCTGAAATGGGGTTTCGCTAAATTGTATGGGTTTCGCTAAATTGTTTGAGTTTCGCTAAAATGTTTAGTGTTTTGCTAAAGCATACGGATAAAAAATGTACAGTCAGGGTATCAGTAGGAGAGTCTGTTATCCTGGCTGTTTTGGTTTGACATCATCACTGCTAATGGAGATTTAAAAATCCACGTTTGACGTGGAAAATGATTTGACATTCCACATTGAACGTGGTAATTTGTAAGTGCAGGCGGAAGAGTTTGCAAAGGAGGTTGGATGATGAAATTTGGGCTGTTTTCTGAATTGTATGATGAGGCAAAAAGTTGTGAGAACGTGGATGTATTCATAGAACGCCGTGAGGATGATGTGGAACTGAAGAAAACACCAGATGATAACATTGTGCTGTTGCTGCGGTTTATATATGATGCCGCTCATATGGGCATTAGGGATATTCGAGAATATTTGGGAATGTTGCGTCCGCAGTTCTGCGAGCAGTATGAGATAAAAATGAGAACACTGGAAGATTGGGAGTACGGGAAAAATCCGGTACCGCAGCGTTTGCTTAAGCTGTTGTCATATACTCTTGTAGAGGATTTCCTGAGCTAATGCAAAATTTTAAGGTCGGTGTGAGGTGCTTCAATAATGAGTGAAAAACTTAACTTTAGATATGCAGAAAGAAAAGATACTTCATTAATCCTAAGTTTTATTAAAGAGCTGGCAGCCTATGAAAAAATGCTGGATGAGGTTGTTGCTGATGAGAAAACACTGGAAGAGTGGATTTTTGACAGAGAAAAAGCGGAGGTTATTTTTGCGGTTGCAGATGGCAAAGAAATCGGGTTTGCTCTTTTCTTCCATAACTTTTCCACATTTCTTGGCAGAGCCGGGATCTATTTAGAAGACTTATTTGTACGGCCAGAGTATAGGGGAAAAGGATATGGTAAAGCCATATTAAAGAAGCTGGCAGCAATTGCAGTTGAGCGCGACTGCGGACGATTGGAATGGTGGTGCCTGGATTGGAATAAGCCGAGTATTGACTTTTATTTGTCCCTTGGCGCAGAACCAATGTCTGATTGGACCGTGTACCGTATTACTGGTGCCACGCTTTCAGAACTTGCTAAGTGATACAGCCTCTTTTTGAATACAGAGTTGTATGGAGTTTTAGATAACAGACCGGGAGGTGGAATAGAGAATGAACAACGATTTAGAGCGGTTTCTGATCGCACAGCAGACTTATTACCGGATTGCCCTGCAGGAGATAAAGTCCGGGCGGAAGAGGAGCCATTGGATGTGGTTTATCTTTCCACAGATTGCGGGACTTGGTTACAGTGAAACTGCTCGATATTATGCAATCAAGGATATGGCTGAAGCGAAAGCATATATGGAAGATTACACACTTAGTAGTAATCTCATTGAAATCTCGCAGGCATTACTGGATGTGGATTCCGATGACGCGACCGCTGTGATGGGATGGCCAGATGATCTGAAATTGAAATCTTCCATGACCTTATTTGCTTTGGTGAAACCGGAGTGTGAAGTATTTCAGAAGGTGCTGGAAAAGTTTTTTCATGGGGAAAAGGACCAGAAAACAATAGAAATTTTACAGGACAAAAAGCTTGGAGCTATGTGGTAAATTGAAAACCGCATGGTTCCAGGCTTTTTTAGTAAATAAACCTATTATGTATTGATGATTATTGGCATACCGTCTCACTGGCTTGCGTACCATAAATTGATACAATGCACCCTTTGAGGGTGCATTTTTAACGATAGCCCCTACTCAAAAAACGATAGGGTGCATTTGCCTTGGATTTATGGTATTCTATGGTAAAACACAGCGATAAAATATGATTTTCAGGAAAGGTAAGGTATTGATCATGAGCAAGGTATTAGTAGCGTATTTCAGTGCCAGCGGCGTAACAGCGAAACTGGCGAAGCGGCTTGCAGAGGCTATCGGAGCAGATTTACATGAGATCCAGCCGGAGGTTCCGTACACGAATGCTGATCTGGACTGGATGAATAAAAAGAGCCGCAGTAGTGTGGAAATGAATAATAAGTCATTCCGTCCTGCTGTTGCAAACAAAGTAGAGAACATACAGCAGTATTCCGTGATTTTCACAGCCTTCCCTATCTGGTGGTACGTCGCCCCGACTATTGTGAACACGTTTTTGGAGCAATACGATCTGACTGGAAAGACGATTATTCCACTGGCAACTTCTGGCAGCAGCGGTATGGGAAACACAAACAAGGAGCTGGCGGTTTCCTGTCCGGGAGCAGAATTAAAGGAAGGAAAGAGATTCTCTGCGGATGCAAGTGCGGAAGAACTGAAAGCATGGGCAGAAGGATTCGGGATTTAAGATACATAGGTAAGACAAACAAAGTTATCAATATAGTCCTATAAAGTTATCTTTCATGACAACGAATAATAAGAAATCTATGGTAACATCCTACCCGTAGTGGTAAATTGTTCTACAGGAGAGGGTGCGAAACATGGAAAATGAAGTATACGAAAAGGACTATGGAGAGGAATTCCGGGAGAGAAGCGATAAGGCAAAGGGAAAGGATTTTCTGGACACCTTGATGGATGTTGGATTCTTTCAGGTGTATAAAGAAGAAATGGACAAAATCCCAAAGCGTGTGGTTCCCAAAGAAAAAGAAGATTATGAATACCTGCTTGGGGAGTGTGACGCTTATGTCAGGCAATTTGGCGGGAAAATCCGGGGCGAGGTGGATTACCAGAAATGGCAGGCGACCATTGATTTGTATCAGTCACATTTTGAGTTCTGTGACAGGGAGGCACTGACGCTGCTAAAAGAAATCGCAGAACGGGCGGAGAATGTAACGTTTTCAATTAAGGACGGGCTGTTGCGGATGACCATATTCATTGGATATTTTGATGAGGTGTATTAAGGATGAGGGCATCTGTCAGTATTGATAATGACTGGCGGGTGCTTTTTTTTCATGAAGATATGGTATGCTGTAAGAAATCAATTAGCCGGAGGTACGGAGCTATGGACAATCAGCGGAATTTACTGGATTATGAGACGATCAAGGGAGCTGTCCACAGTGAAGGAGAAGCAGCCGGATGGAAGTGTGAGAATTTATGTGGATGAGGATTTGAAACAGAAGATAGCATTGAAGCTGCTGGAGGAGATACCAAATTTTCCGTTGGAGGAAACGGAGAGGATAGCGAAAGAGGAAACGGAGGGTCTTTGAAACACACCCATCCTGGGTTCTTTCCCAATCCGCAATCTACGAAGCGGTCTGGAAGAAGCCGGAAGATAAGTGTCAGGCTGCAGTAGTAAATGTGATGAGTAGCATTAGAAGGAAGATCGGGGGTGGCATATAGAGACTGTGGTTGGCAGCGGATATCGGTTTGTGGGGTGGGAATAGAGACAGAGATAGCTTTATGGAGTTATCTCTGCGTTTTTTAGAAATATAACTTGGATATACTCTCTATCAGAGTTAACATAGAAAAAGAGGAAATTTTCCTGTTGTAACATTTCACGGACATTTGCCTGTTATACTATCTGCAAAAAGCAAAGGAAGTGAGAATATGAAGCAGATTTTAATTGTCGAGGACGACAGTTTTTTGAATAAGATGTTGGCCTATAACCTGACCGCAGATGGCTACGGTGTGACTTCTGCCCTAAATTCCAGAACCGCAGCCGAAACCATCCGCCAGCGGGAATTCGATTTAGTGCTGCTGGATATCAACCTGCCGGACGGGAACGGTTTTGAGCTATGCAAGCTGATAAAGCCCCAGCACCCAGACACCATAGTAATTTTCCTGACCGCCAACGATCAGGAGAGCGACCAGATACGGGGCTATGAGGTGGGCGCGGTAGACTACATTACAAAGCCCTTTGTGATCGGAGCCTTGCAGCGGAAAATCAAAGCCATGTTCGCCATGCTGGAACACCACAAACCGGCCAAGGATATTTACGATGACGGGCGGCTGTTTCTGGACTTCTCGGAGCAGACGGCTTCCTTAAACGGCAAGCCCCTGACCCTATCCCCGATGGAGTACAAAATGCTGAACCTGTTCCGCAAAAATCCCCGGCAAGTGCTGACCCGTGGGCAGCTTTTGGAAAAGCTGTGGGATGTAGACGAGAAATTTGTGGATGAACACACCCTGACAACCTCCATCAGCCGGATTCGCAGCAAGATTGAATCCGATGGCGGCGCACCCTATATCAAGACCGTTTACGGCATGGGCTATCAATGGACGGGAGGCGAGGCAAAATGAAGTTTAAGAACCTCTCGGTAAAGCGGCTGTTTGGTCGGGTGGCACTGGGGCTTGTCCTCTCCATGTCCGGGATCACCATAGTCCTGTTTCTTGCGACAAAACAGATGGCGGTACTGCTGACGGGCGGGGCGCTGCTGCTGTGCGCCCTTGTGGGGATTTTTGTACTGACGCAGGCGTTTGGAAAGCGGCTGTCGCAGTTTACCGCTGACCTGTGCCAGACTTTAGACCACATGATTGCCGGGAATGAAGCACCAAAACGCCCGGAGGACAGCGAAACCCAGCTCGCCAGAATCGGCCACCGGCTGGCAAGACTCTATCAGATCATGCAGGAGAACCGCCGCCGGGTAGACGAGGAACGGCAGGAGTTGCAGACCCTTGTATCGGATATTTCCCATCAGGTAAAAACGCCGGTGAGCAATCTGAAAATGGCAACGGACACCCTGCTGGAAAAGCCTATGATCGAGGCGGAGCGCACCGACTTTATCCGGGGAATCCGCACCCAGACGGATAAGTTGGACTTTCTCTTTCAGGCTCTTGTGAAAACCTCCCGGCTGGAAACGGGCGTGATCCAGTTGGATAAGAAACCAGGTCGCCTCTTTGATACCGTGGCGCAGGCCATGAGTGGGATCGTGTATGCGGCAGAGAAAAAAGAAATCGTCGTGTCCGTGAACTGCCCGGAAGATCTGATCCTCTCCCATGACAGCAAGTGGACATCCGAAGCACTCTTTAACCTGCTGGATAATGCGGTGAAGTATACCCCAGCAGGCGGGAACATTTCGGTGTCCGTGATACCGTGGGAAATGTATGTGGAAATCAAAGTGGGCGACACCGGCAAAGGCATTTCCGAAAGCAATCAGGCTGCTATCTTCCGACGCTTCTACCGGGAGGAAGAAGTACACGACCAGCAGGGCGTGGGCATTGGCCTGTATTTGGCCCGCGAGATCGTAACACGGCAGGGCGGCTATATCAAAGTGGTTTCGGAGCCGGGACAGGGTTCAGAATTTTCCATCATGCTTCCTGTAAAATAGAACGCGGCGGACGGCCATTCCCGGTTGCCCGCCGTAAATTTTTTCGCAGTAGTGTGCCGATAAAGCTTCCAGTGGCAGGTTTTCGGCTGAAATGTCCGAGCGATGTAACATTTCACCCCGATTTTCAATGAAATTTTTTGGCCGCTGTAACATTTCGCGGACATTTGGGTTTTACAATACCCTTATCAACAGGCAGGAAGCCTTGAAAGGAGTTTTGAGTATGAGCGTTTTACAGACGATTGACCTGAAAAAGTATTACGGCACAGAGCCGAACATTACCCGCGCCCTTGACGGCGTGAACTTCTCCGTGGAGGACGGCGAATTTGTGGCCGTTGTGGGAACCTCCGGCAGCGGAAAATCCACCCTGCTTCACATGATGGGCGGGCTGGACACCCCTGCCAGCGGAACCGTGATCGTCCGGGGCGAAGAACTGGCAAAGAAGAACGATGAACAGCTTACCATCTTCCGCCGCCGCAACATCGGTTTTATCTTCCAGAACTATAATCTTGTTCCTATCCTGAATGTATATGAGAATATTGTCCTGCCGGTGGAGTTGGACGGGGACACGGTGGATCAGAAGTTTTTGGACGAGATCGTTCACCTGCTGGGGCTGGAAGATAAACTGAAAAATATGCCAAACAATCTTTCCGGCGGACAGCAACAGCGTGTGGCGATTGCCCGCGCCCTGATTACCAAGCCGGCTATCGTGCTGGCCGATGAGCCGACTGGCAACCTTGACAGCAAGACCAGCGCCGAGGTGCTAGGGCTTATCAAGCGTACTAGCGCGGAGTTCCGCCAGACCGTTGTCATGATTACTCACAATAACGACATTGCCCGCCTTGCAGATCGGATTGTCCGCATTGAGGACGGCAAGATTGTGGAATAAGGAGGTGGCAGACTATGACATGGCCTTTTGAAAATGATACCAGCACCATTGTCAAGAAACTGGCGAACAGGAGTATTCAGGCGGACAAACGGCGTAATGTGTTTATCATCGTGACGATTGCCCTTGCCGCCTGCCTTATGACAACGCTTGCATTATATACATTTGGTAAATCTTATGAAGCGAAAACATTTTTGCAGGGACGTTATCAGGCGGCAGTAATTGGAATTGATCCGCAAATGGTAACAATCCTATCTAATGATGCAAATATTGAAATGGCAGGTATGGAAGTTGCTTTAGACAGTTTTCGTATTGAGGATTATACTCTGAATATCAACTATCGGGATAGCAACGACTTATATCTCCGTTCCATTGAGATGAATGGGCGGCTGCCAGAAACAGAAAATGAGGTTGCGGTTTCTTCTTCATTTCTGGAACATACCGGGTATAGTGTGTCCTTAAATGAGAAAATCGTATTGCCATTAAAAAATGGCGAGACAGAATATATTGTTTGCGGTATCATCAATGATGATGGCAGTAACCGAAACTATCAAATTCTGGTGTCTGATGTGTTTTTAAAATCCTACTATGCAGGATCTATCCCGTATGTGGGTATTTTTCGCATTATGGCAAGTGAACATTTCAGCCAGGAGGAGTTAAAAACAACTATCTGTAGTTGCCTTGGCAACTATGGGATAGAAGAAAATCAGATAGCATTTAGTTCCTCGTATTTTGATACTGTTGATAATTCATCGAGAGATATGCTCATTGTGCTGGCCATAAGCGTTTTGATTGTTATAGCCTGCTCAATGGTAATTTATAGCCTGTTCTATATCTCAGTTATAGGAAAAATTAAAGAATATGGACGTTTTCAGGTAATCGGCATGACAAAAAAGCAAATCAAAAAAATGATATGGAAAGAAAGTCGAAAACTTTCACTTCTGTCCATTCCTGCCGGATGTGTACTCGGATGTGTACTTGGATATGCCCTTGTTCCCAAAGGCTGGTACTGGCCCAACAGTATCATGTGCATACTGGGGGTAACAGTAATTACTGAGCTTGCAGTTATGATATCTATTAACAAACCCGTAAAAATTGCGGCTTCGGTTTCCCCTATAGAGGCAATTCGGATTACTACTACAACAGACACAGCAAAAGAAATGACAACAAAAAAACTGGTACGCAATCTTTCCCCTATGAATTTGGCAAAACTCAATTTTATGAGGAACCGCAAAAAGGTTGTTATGACTTTAATTTCTCTTGGATTTACCGGAATACTCTTGATGTGTGGGGCAACATATTTTTGCTCTGTGAATGAAAATAAAATTGCACGGCAGATGTTCGGTGAAAAAGAAATCACCATTTCATTATCTCCGAATGATAATAGCACGCAGCAAATTTCTCGTGTTACATTGATGACACATTTGCAAGAGAACAATCCTTTATCCGATGAACTTGTCAATGAACTGCTAAAGTGTAAAGAAATTACAGAAATAAAAGAGGTACAAGGCGTATATGCTGCTATTTTTCTGCCCGGAAATGCTGGTACCGAGAGCAGCATGGATGAAATGATCGGTGCATTATCCAGGGAACAGATAGCTAATCATAATTCATGCCTTTTGAGCGGAACAATGGACTATAATACTCTGGTAGAGGGATATGGTATTTTAGTAGATGATAATGAGAATAATCTTGCCAAATTTTACGGATACGATTTGAAGCTGGGCGATCAGATAGAAATTTTATCTGATACGGGAGAAAAGATTACCTTTACAATAGCCGGAACTGTGGACTTTGGAAATGAGTATAATGGTAATTTGTTTTTTCTACCAACGGATCTGATAAAAGTGTTACGCAGTAAAGTAACTAATTTCAATACACAGCTTTCCATCAGAACAGATTTACAGGAGCTTCCTCTGGCAGAGCAGTTTGTATTTGATACGCTAAGTGGGAAGCAGGATTTGGTAATTGAGAGTTATACCGATGTCCTGGCATTTGCACAAAAAAGTCTGAAGGCATATACAGCACCGATTTATGGTCTTGTCATATTTATCGGGCTATTTGGTATTATAAATCTTATCAATACACTTATGACAAATTTAATATCAAGGCAGCAGGAGTTTGGGGTACTTCAATCTATCGGTCTAACCGGAAAACAGCTTGCAAAGATGTTGCAAATAGAAAGCCTTTACTATGTTTTTGGAACAATGATAATTACTTTGACCGTTGGGACTGTTTCGGGATACTGTCTGTGCTTGCTGTTCGATCAAATTGGCGTTTTTGGAAAGTTGCACTATACATTTCCGATTGTTCAGGTAATTATTTTTTTCGTCGCACTTTTTGCTGTTGCTATGGGATATTCCCTTTTGGCAATCCGTTACTGTAAAAAGCAATCGCTTGTAGACCGTATCAAAACAATGGAATAAATTTGTTTATACCGGTGGGACGGCACTCGTCGTCCCAATAATAACTGAATAAATGAAAGACAGGAATGATATCGCCCTTTCTGCCGTACTCTAGCCGCGGAGAAGGAATCCATACCCGCTGGGCGTCGCAGAAGAATGGTTACAAGGCGAACATTTTTGAGGGACAGCCATATGCGAAACAGGTGGGAAAATTCATGGTTATATGGTACAATGAAGAACAATGACAGATTTGAAGTTGCAGGAGGGAAACTCCATGAATATGATTGGTAAACTACAAGACAAGAATCATACAGCGGCATATAAATTTCTTTTAGAACTTGAAGCTGCGTCAGTGGAATCAGGTGAGTTGTATGGTGATTTTGAAAAATTTCTTGAATCTGGAAAAATATAAGGACAGTATGGCTTTACTTTGTTTATTAAAAGATATGGGGAGCAAATGCTGTTAGATTGCTTAGAGCGTAACGAGAGAAATGGCATTATATATCATCGTGAAGGTGTCGTTGGCGATTATGATGAATTTGATGATGTAGAAAAACTGATCATGTTCATTAAAGAAGGAAAGCGATAACTTCCGATTTTCGTAACTTAGGAGGTGTTTGTATATGGCTGACATTGAATTTATTAGATGTTCTGGGACAAATGAAGACTTTATCGAGAACTGTCAGTTATTAGATATGGATTTAGATAGGCGAGTAGGAAGAGTTATTAAGAGAGATAAATATAAACAGTATAATCAGCTTGATGAGATAAAAGAGGTTGTAGTTGTGTATGTTGATGGAAAAGCCGCTGGTGCTGGAGCAATTAGAGAATATCAGTACGGTGATATCGACAATGCAACTGAATAGAAAAGAGTATTTGTCAGAGATGAATTTCAAGGAAAAGGAATAGGAACCAAGCTGGTTCTTGAATTAATCGAATGGGCAAAAGAACTAGGATATAGGAAATTGATTCTTGAAACTGGAGAATTGCTACAAGAATCGTGCCATGTATATCGAAAAGTAGGATTTAATAAAATGAATAATTATGGTCCTTATATTTCAATGCCAGAATCATTGTGCATGATGAAAGAATTGTAACGGTTAACTTTGATTATGAATACATAATGTTATAAAAATTGAAATTTTATTTATGTAAAAAACTCGGCGGCTTTCAGTTTACAAGGAAGGCGCAGAGAGCGTAAAATTGTATTTTGTTCAGTTCTAAAAATAGTGATTGAAAGGGGTATATAAATGAATAAAATTACTTGCGTATGTTTAGGTGTAAAGAGCATGGAGAAAGCGATAAAATTTTATCGAGATGGTTTGGGGTATAAGACAGATTGCAAAGAGAATAATCCATATGTATGCTTTTTCGATACGCCAGGAACAAAATTTGAATTATTTCCATTGGACTTATTAGCAAAAGATATAAACGAAAACAATCCTCCACAAATAGGTAACGGATTTGGCGGTATTACATTAACGTATAATGTGGAACACAAGGATGACGTTGATAAGATCATTGAATTGGTTCGAACTGCAGGAGGAACAATTGTAAGAGAACCGCAGGATGTATTTTGGGGAGGCTATCACGCATACTTTACAGATCTGGATGGATATTACTGGGAAGTCGCGTGGGGACCTGATTTTAAGTACGATGAAAAAGGTATGCTGCAATTTTAATTTCCAGTTTGTAGAGTTAATGGAAATAGAGGTTAAGAAAGGAAAACTTACATGAAATACAATTGTACGGTTATATCGGTAGCAGACATCAACGCTGCAAGAAAGTTCTATGAGGATTTATTCGGATTGGAAGTATTTCAGGATTATGGAAGAAATATAGCTTTTACCTGTGGTTTAGCTTTACAGCAGGATTTTGATTGGCTTGTTCATTTATCAAAAGAAAGTGTATTGACAAAACCCAATAATATGGAACTGTGTTTTGAAGAAGAGGATTTTGACGGTTTTCTGAACAAGTTGAAAGAATACCCGGATATTGAATATCTGGGAGAAGTGATCGAGCATAGTTGGGGCCAGCGGGTGATTCGGTTTTACGATTTGGACGGACACATCATTGAGGTTGGCGAGGATATGAAAATGGTGATAAAGCGTTTCCTTGCTTCTGGTATGACCATAGATGAAGTGTCTGTAAAAATGGATGTTTCTATTGAAGATTTAACGAAACTGCTGAACAGTTAAATGAGAAGTTGCGGAGGAGAACGAATTAATGAAAAAAATGAGCCGAGAAGCTGAAAAAATAATGATGGAACGTTTTGGAAAAGACACTGTTATTGCGTTGGCAACCATTGAAAAGGAAGTGCCTTATGTGCGATATGTAAATGCCTACTATGAGAACGGTGCATTTTATATTATTACATATGCACTTTCAAATAAAATCAAACATATAGAAAACAATCCTGCTGTCGCAATAGCTGGTGAGTGGTTTACGGCACATGGAAAGGGCAGCAATTTAGGTTATTTTGGAAAAAAAGAGAATTGTATGATTGCTGAAAAACTGAAAAATGTCTTTGCTGAATGGATTGATAACGGACATAACAATTTTGATGATGAAAATACTATAATTCTATGTGTAGAATTAACAGATGGACTGTTACTCTCACATGGGACAAGATATGAGTTTTAACTTTTCCAGCTTGTAGAATTGGAAAAATTTCAGGAGCAGTATTTCCAGTCAGAACTAAGGATGTTGCCATAGATAGAGATGAAAAGACGAAATTTACGGAGGAGGATCAGAATGGGGGATGTTTATAAAAATTGTCCTGAATATGAGAATGAGGACTATCTTGTGAGAATGGTTTGCCAAGAGGATAAAATGGATTTATTAAAGGTTTATTCTGATAAAAGGGCTGTCCCCTTTTTTAATAGTGATAATTGTGGCGGAGATGATTTCTATTATACAACGGAAAGCAGAATGGAACAGGCGATTGATTACTGGCTTTTCGAGTACAATAGGGAAGGGTTTGTGAGGTGGACAATTGTGTCAAAAGCAACTGATGAAGCAATTGGAACAATAGAGCTTTTCCACAGAGACGCCGATGATTATTTTACAAACTGCGGTTTGCTCAGGCTGGACATTCGCAGTGATTATGAAATAACAAGCGAGATTATAAAAATATTAAGATTGATAATGGAACCTGCATATAGCCTGTTTCATTGTGATAAGATCGCTACGAAAGCGCTTCCCTCTGCGGCAGAACGTATTGTGGCGTTGAAAAAATTAGGATTTATACGTTCAGAGGACAAGCTGATAGGGCATGATGGAACAAAGTATGATTCCTATTTTGTATTGAAGAAAAATTAGCGCCTCTCCAAATCTGGATAAAAAATATGTATCCAGACTAAAATGCTTGACATTGACAAAGTTATAAGCTAATATAAGACCATATTTCAAGAAAGAGCAGGTATGTGGATGTTAATTGTTTCTGTAATGACAAAGGACAACTAAATTTTATAAGAGGGTAAGCACGGAATAGAGTGCTTTATTTGTGTTACCCTTTTTGGCATTATTGAATGCCGGTTGTTTCTGCCTTACAGAATACTGCATATACCGGGAATAATTGTCTTATTATGATGGATAAGAAAGCGGGAAAAGTATGACTGTGGTGTCATGCTTTTTTATTTCTGCGAGCAAATGGGCTGCATTTTTCAGGTCATTGCTGCTTTCCTTTTATGGGGATGTTTTGCTTTTTTCATCATCTTAAGATATATACATCTGTGGTTTCAGTCTATGTAATGATAGGCAGAAACCACATTTTTTATGTTTTTCATTGTTCGGTGAACAATATTTAAACTGGAGGTTTTCAAGATGAAGATAATTGAGACAGAAAATTTAACGAAAAAGTATAAGCGGTATAAAAAGCAGGGGGGCCTGGCCGGAAGTATGAAGGGCCTGTTTCACAGGGAATATGAAGAAAAAATTGCGGTAGATGATTTTGATATTCAGGTAAATGAGGGTGAGTTTGTAGGCCTGATCGGGCCGAACGGAGCGGGTAAAACGACCCTGGTGAAGATGCTGACCGGGATTATTGCGCCGACAAGCGGCAGGATACAGGTGATGGGATTTTATCCGAATAAATTGGAGAAAGCATTTAAGCAGCAGTATGCGGTGGTTATGGGGCAAAAGAGCCAGCTGTTTTTTGAACTGACAGCGGAGGACACGCTGCGGCTGTTTAAAGAAATATACCGTATCCCGGAAGACGAGTATAAAAGAAACAAGGATTTTTTTGTGGATATGTTTCAGGTGCAGGAGCTTATGAATGTACAGGTGAGAACGCTGTCATTGGGAGAAAGGATGAAGATGGAACTGATCGTTGCATTGCTTCATAATCCGAAAATATTGTTTCTGGATGAACCGACCATTGGACTGGATGCTGTGGCAGGTAAGCAGATCCGGACTTTCTTAAAAGATGTGAATGAGTCAAGAGGAACTACCATTTTGCTTACCTCGCATTATATGGAGGATATTAAGGTATTGTGTAAACGCTCCATAGTCGTGAATCACGGCAGAAAAATATATGACGGCGGTACGGATATGTTATTTAAAAATTATCAAAAGAGTAAGAAAATGACGATATACTTTGAACACAGTGTAGAGCCTGATGTGCCGGATGATTGCAGAGTATTGGAAAAAGCGAATGACAAACTGGTACTTGAAATACCAAAACAGAACGCAGAAAAAGTTCTGGAATCTTATATCGGTCATTATCCGATCCGGGATATTGGAATTGAGGAAGAAGAAATAGGCTCAGTCGTGGAGCGTATCTATAAGGAGGTATAGGACATGAAGAAATATTTAGAAATTGCCAAGGCATACATGAAAGCACAGCTGATCTGGAGGTCGGATACCTTAGTAGACGTGATTCTGGCGGTGGCGAAGATACTGTTTGCATGGATCTTATGGAGTATTCTGTTTGAGGGTAAAGAGCAGATCGCGGGCTTGGGATTTCAGGCCATGATTTCTTACTATATCATAAGCTCCTATTTATTCCAGTTGGAAAAATCTGCGGAGATCAGCCGGCAGATGACCGGTATGCTGAGAAATGGTACCTTTTCAAAATATATGGTGATACCGGTACAGACACAGGGGTATTTTGTGGCGATGGAAGCAGGGAAGATTGCGTTTTCTGCGGGCATTGGTTTTTTAGCAACGTTTCTGTGGTTTTATTTGTTCCGGATTCCATTTGTGCATACAGCCAATATAAAGATTCTGTTATGCGGAAGTATCATGGTTGTTTTAGGACTGTTGTTTATGGCGCTGCTCAATTACTTTCTTGGGATTTTGACCTTGAAATTTGAGGAGATCAGCATCTTTCTCATGATAAAAGATAACCTTTCCGCATTTGTGACCGGGGCGGTGATTCCACTTGCACTTTTACCGGAATGGATGACAGCAGGCATGAAATTTCTGCCTTTCTATTATGTCACATATCTTCCGAGCATGCTGTTTATCGGGAAATGTGAGGAGGAGGCAGTCACAGGCTTAATCGTCTTAAGTGTGTGGTGCATGGCCTTTCTTGTTTTAAATCAGGTAACTTATGAACATGATCGAATTAAATATGATGGAGCAGGAATATGAAGAATAATTTAAAATTTATATCAGAACTAATCAAATTCAGATTATCCCATATCATGACATTCCGGCTGGGATTCTTTGCACCGTTTTTCATTAATACCAGCTATTTTCTGGTTCAGCTTTTCGCTTTCGAGGCAATTTACGGACATGTGGACAGTATCCGTGGATGGGGGCATGGGGAAATCCTTATTTTTATTGGAACATTTTCTCTGATTGATGCCCTGAACATGACCATTTGCTTTTTTGGGGTGATATCCATACCAGAGAAAATACAAACAGGAGAATTGGATTTATATCTGACCAAACCAGTGAATCCATTATTGCGGATTACCTTTGAAAAAGTAGATCCGGGCGCCATACCGCTTCTGATCTTCAGTGCCTGTATCGCCTTATATGGGGTTAGAGAAAGCGGCGTGAATCTTTCGTATGCGAATATCATTGGATATTTGTTTCTGGTTTTGCTGATGACCATACTGTACTACGATATGGAGCTGCTGATACGGTGTTTTGCCTTTTTTGTGTTCTCTGTAGACAATCTGATGAAAATAGAGAATACGGCTGTGGATTTGTGTCTGAAAATACCGGGGATCGCTTTTTATGGGATCTATAAGTTTATTTTTTACTGTGTATTGCCGTACGGAATCATTGCGACGCTGCCAACGCAGGCAGTGACCGGGGCATTGTCGGTAAAAGGATTCCTTTTCGGGGTGGTGATCGTGAGCATATTTACGTTTTTTGCCTTGTCTTTTTGGAAATATGGCGTACACAGATATGAAAGCGCAAGCAGCTGATCGTTTTTTGAAAGATATGTGAGATAAATTTAGGATTCACATCTGAGAGATACGAAAGGATGACAGAGAGATGGTGAAAATAGACCGTTTATTAGAAATTATTATATATCTGCTGAATCATGATCATGTTCCTGCAAGCTATCTGGCGGAGCGTTTTCATGTATCAGTCAGAACCATTCAGAGAGATATGATCAGCATATCTTCTATTGGAATACCTGTATATGCCGATGCGGGGAAAAATGGCGGATATTCGATATTGCCAAATTATAAAATAAAGAATACAGATATTCGTGATGATGAACAGCAGCTTGTGGTAAAGGCACTAAAGAGTCTTGCAACCTCCTATACAAGTGATACCTTAAATTCATTGATTGAAAAATATAATGCCATTATTGAAAAGGAAGGCGGTCAGAAAGTATTTTGGGATTTTAGTGTGACAAAGGAGAATCAGCAGGTTCAGGACATGAACGCAATGCTGGAACAGGCGATTGCTCGGAAGAACTATATTTCTTTTGATTACCGCAATGCGAATGGAGACTATTTTCATCCAACGGTACAGCCTTTGGCGATTCATTATAAATGGTATGCATGGTATTTATTTACATATGAGGAAACCAGGCAGGATTACCGGACATTTAAGGTCGCAAGAATGAATCATCTTATTATAGAAGAGAATCACTATGAGCAGGAACATGGGAATATTGAAGAAAGAATGAAAGAATCAGAACAGGCGTATTATAAGACCTGTATCCATATAGAGGTACAGTTTGATAAGGATGAATCCGGACTGATAAAAGAATATTTTCCGGATTGCCCCATAGAGAAAATTGATGACAGGGTACGCAGAATTTTCATTGATGTTCCGGCAAAAGAAAGATTGTGGAAAGCACTGTTGCTGAGTTTTGGCAGCAGGGTGAAAGTGATAGGGCCGGATGATTACAAGGAGGAGCTGATAGCAACAGCTCAAAATTTTTTATCTAATTACGACATATAGCTGTCGTCAATGTGTTGTATAATGATGGAAAACATTTGAGGAGGTTTTTATGGAGCGATGCAGTTGGTGCCTTGACGGTGGTATTGTACAAAAATATCATGACGAAGAGTGGGGGATTCCTCTTCACGATGATAAAAAGCATTTTGAATATATTTCCATGGAAGTTATGCAGTGTGGATTAAACTGGACAATGATGTTAAAAAAGCGTGACATTTTTCGGAAATGCTTTGATGATTTTGACTTTCATCAGATTGCAAAGTATTCAGAACAGGATATTATCAGGATTATGAACGAAGAGGGTATGATAAGATCCAGAAGAAAGATAGAGGCTATTATAGGAAACGCAAAGGCGTTTCTCAAGATTATAGAAGAATATGGAAGCTTTGATGATTATATATGGTCCTATTCCAATTATGAAAGCCTGATTTATGTTAAACATCACAATGGCCAGGGAGAAGCAAGTAATGTGTTGTCAGATCAGATCAGCAAAGATTTGAAAAAAAGAGGGTTTAAATATTTGGGTTCTATCACAGTGTTTTCTCATTTACAGGCCTGTGGAATTATAAATGACCATTCGCCACAGTGCTATATGTATAAGAAATTGATACATATGGGAAATGTGAGGTATATCAATGACTAAAAGAAGAGAATCCCATATCAGAGATTTCGCACTACTGTTTACAGGTCAAACGGTTTCACAGCTTGGAACAAACATGACCAGTTTTGCATTGATTATCTGGGTATATACAAAGAACGGTCAGGTTATGGCCTCCTCTTTGCTTGCCATTTGCAGCGCAATACCATATTTGATTGTGAGCTTGTTTGGCGGTGCTATTGTGGACAATGCAAATAAGAAAAAAATCATGCTGATCTGTGATTCGATTGCCGCTATATGTTCATTTGTCATTTTAAGTTGTTTTATGAGCGGTATTTTGGAACTTTGGATACTCTGTGTGGTAAATATAATCAGCGGTTTTATGAATGCTTTTCAAAACCCGGCATCGCAGGTAGCAGTATCTTTACTGGTTAGTCAAAAAGACTATGCAAGAGTTGGCGGCTTGCAGTCTGTAGCTGGTTCTGTCATTGGAATACTGACACCGGTTCTGGCAGCAGGGGTTCTGAGCAGCGGAGGCTTAGGGTTAATCATTGTTATAGATTTGGGGACATTTTTATTTGCATTTATAACATTGCTGCTGTTTGTCAGAATACCAGATATTGTAAAGGAAGATCAGAATGCAGCTTTCAATGAAATTGCCGGAAGTATCAAGGAGGCAGCTTCATATTTGAAAACAAATCAGGGAATTTTGGTACTTCTATCGATGTATAGTGTACTGGAATTCATGGGGGCTATTTCCTTTGACAGTATGTATTCTCCATTGATTCTTGCCCGAACAGGTAATGATGAAATGGCAGTTGGAACAATAGCTGCGTTTATGGCTGCAGGGTGCCTGGCTGCAAGTATTATGCTGACGGTAATGAAACAGCCCCAAAGAAAATTATCAATGATGTATGTGGGAAGTTTTATGTGTCTTGTAGGAATCACTCTATTTGGTATGGGGAGAAATATAGAGCAGTGGTGTGTGGTCGTATTCTTTGGATGCTTTGGAGCACCAATTTATTCTACCTATCAAACAGTCATATTACGGGAAAAGGTACCCACTTCTATGCAAGGAAGGATGTTTTCTCTGCAGGGAATGATTACAGGAATGCTTGCGCCTGTTGGATATTTGTCAGGTGCATTATTGGCAGATTATATTTGTGAACCATTTATGCAAAAAAATGGTAAGGTGCAGCAGCTTTTATCTGTGTTTGTTGGTCAGGGAAAGGGTTCTGGCATTGGATTAATATTTGTTGCGGCGGGGCTCACTGGTATTCTCTTTCTTGTAGTTTTAAGTCAAAATAGAAAAATAAAGGAATTGGATGAGGTTGAAATTTTGTAGATGGAATTGTTAATAGGGGAATGGACAGGTTTGTGGCAAATGGACCACACATAATTTTGGATACAACAGATTTTACTCAGATTGATCAAGAATTGTTATCGTTACAACGGCTTATCATGTGTTCAGAGCATTAATTCCGGCAAAACAGCAAGGATTAAAGTGTGTTGGAAAAGAGGCAGAGACAGTTGCTCCATACTGGAGTGATTGTCTCTGTCTTTATGTTTAAGAGAAATATAACTTGGATGGACCTTCTATTAGAACTAATATAGAAAAAATCAAGCAGCAGCCAACTGTATTTATTTTTAAAGTGACGAATCTCTTACGAAAATAGCACCACATTCACCCTGGATTTTTCTATTCCTACAAAATTGTAGCCTTACAGTAATATTACAGTAAGGTATGGATGGTATACTTTCATAAAATGTAAAGTACAAGAAAAGATGGTTGTTCTATGGAGCATTGCCAGACGAGGAGTAATTTTATGATAAATATTGAGGATGTGCCAGGACTTGAAACTGAACTGCAGATGGTAAATACGCATATAGAACGTTTATGCCGATCAAACAATAAGTCAATGCAGAAAATGCTGGATTGGGTGCTGAACGCAAGGGGAAAGCAGATACGGCCGATTTTGACACTTTTATGTGCGAGGCTCAAAGGGAAAGCTGTTGATGCGACAGAGGTCGCGGCGGTGATTGAAATATGCCATACCGCTTCACTGATCCATGATGACATTATAGATGAAGCGGATACCCGCAGGGGACAATTATCCGTGCAGAAAAAATTCGGAAAGGAGATGGCAGTCTATGCTGGCGACTTTATGATTTTTTCTACAATTAGACGGACTGGTCTGAAGAACAAGCCCTGGTATGGTTTGATGTTTGACAAATTGGAAACCATGTGTGATGGGGAGGTCAGCCAATTTGATAATCGTTATAATACGGAAATTACAGAGGAGAAGTATATTGAGAATATCCTGGGAAAGACATCGGCAATGTTTAGTATAGCTTGTGGATCGGGTGCTTACGAAGGTAAGTGTAAGGACAGTGAAGTATTGGCAGCAGAACGGTTTGCAGAAAAATTTGGTCTGCTGTTTCAACTGAGAGATGATCTGTTGGATTTTGTGTCCACAGATGACTTAGCAAAGAAGACCATACATAATGATTTTTGGTGCGGATATTATACACTCCCGGCTATTTACTCATTTTCTGATTGCAGGAATGGTGCCAAACTGAAACAAATTGCAATGGATATCAAAAATGGTCTGTATAGTGAATTGACAGACAAGCGAATAGCGGAATTAATCCGTGTTTCCGATGGCTTCGGATATACTTTGGGGATGATAGATCAATATGCCGAAGAAGCGAAGCAGAGTCTGAATGTGTTTAAAGATTCTATTGCCAGAAAAAAGCTGCAGGAATTAGTTGATACGGTTCAGCTAAGTGCCCATAGGATCGTGTCAGATCATTTGTCTGATATTCCGTTTGAAAAGTTTGCTTCTATTTAAGAGGTCGGTTTAAAAACCAGGAAAATACTTCAGGGGAATATTATGACAGAAAGAAACAAGTGGAAATCAATGATAGAAAAAATAGGACATATCTGTGAAGGCAAATATGATTCGTTTTGGCCTATGGTTATGATATTTTTCACCATGAGCCTGACAGGATGGTTATGGGAGGTCTGCCTTCATTTGATTTCGGATGGGAGTTTTGTGAACCGCGGATTCCTTCATGGACCGTGGCTGCCTATTTATGGTTCCGGGAGTATACTAATCCTGACACTACTTCATAAGCTGCGCAAAAAGCCGCTGCTGGAATTTCTGGCTATCATTCTCCTATGTGGCTGTATTGAGTATTACATATCATGGTTTCTGGAGCAGATGTATGATGGAATGAGATGGTGGGATTACAGCGATTATTTTCTGAATCTTAATGGAAGAATTTGTGTAGAAGGGTTGCTGGCCTTTGGCTTTGGCGGGATGGTGATCGTATACTTTTATGCACCGCTTCTTGATCATCTATTCAGGCGCATACCGAAAAAAATACTTGCGCCAGCATGCCTGGTACTAATCTTAATATTTTGTGCGGATCTGATATATTCAGGCAAAAATCCGAATCTCGGTATTGGAATCGCCAGATACCGTTAATGATACATATATCCTAAAAGTTTAAGTGTTGTGAAAAAAGTATGGAGAGATTATGCTTGCTGTTTATTTGTCACCAATTTATATTATCGCAAACAGCTATCTGCTGATTCGGCTTCACAGATGGCTGGGTACATGCAATCCATTGTTCAGAAAAACAGGGATATGTGTTGTAATCAGCCTGGCCTATGTTTTTCTGGCAGCGTCATTATTGATTGCGTTTTTTCTGCCGATAGGGCCGGCCAGGAGGATTATGAAATTGATCAGTAATTATTGGCTCGGTATACTACTGTATCTGATTTTGGCTGTTCTAATGGCAGATGCGATTTGTTTCCTGCTTTTCCTTATCACGAAACGGAGGTTAAAATGCCGGACCGCTGCGGCGGGAGGAATCTGTGCAGTGGTTGTTCTTGGGCTTAGTGCATGGGGAGCATACAATGCCCGTATCATCCAGGTTACACCATATGAGATTACTGTCAATAAAGACGGCGGGAGATTAGAAAACTTAAATGTGGTATTAGCCGCTGATTTACATTTGGGCTACAACATTGGTACTGCACACATGATGCAGATGGTAGATAAGATCAATGAACAGAATGCGGATATTGTGGTATTTGCAGGCGATATTTTTGATAATGAATACGAGGCTCTTGATGATCCGGAAGAACTGATTGCCGTATTGCAAAAAATTCAGTCGAAGTACGGTGTTTATGCCTGTTATGGAAATCATGATGTTGAGGAAAAAATACTGGCAGGTTTTACTTTTGGGGGAAACAAAAAGAAAGAGAGCAGTATACAGATGGATGAGTTTTTGGAGAGGGCCGGTATTCATTTGTTACAGGATGAAGCAGTATTGATTGACGACAGTTTTTATCTGTATGGCAGGCCAGATGCACAGCGACCCGGACGTGGGATTAATATGAGAAAAACTGCTGCAGAACTGATGGGGGAACTTGATACGGAAAAGCCGGTTATTGTGATTGACCATGAACCGAAGGAACTCCAGGAATTGGCAGATGCCGGGGTGGACATTGATCTGTGTGGTCATACACACGATGGACAGATGTTTCCAGCAAATCTGATTACAGCACTTATGTGGGAGAATTCCTATGGATATCTGAAAAAGGATCATATGCATACGATTGTGACTTCGGGTGTTGGGCTTTTTGGACCGAATATGCGTGTAGGTACGATTGCGGAAATCTGCCCCATCACAGTACATTTTCAATATAGGAATAACATATAGGATGGTGAGTTTACCAGTATTGTGCATGGTTCAATTTATAAAAAAGTATTGGAGGGTAAATTTTGGAGAGTATAAGAAAAATTTTAATTGTGGATGATGATACTCTTTTTCTTAATCTTCTTGCACAGGCATTAAGAGAACGAGGGCATATTGTTACAACAGCTTCTGGCGTTCAGGAAGCCAGGAATGCTCTTTTGGCAGATGATTTTTCTCTGGTATGTTCTGACATTCGGATGACTGACGGGACAGGCTTTGAACTGCTTGATTATATAAGGACATCTTTTGCAAAATTGCCAACCATCATAATGAGCAGCTATTTGACCCGTGAGGATCGCTTTGAGGCTCAAATGGCAAAGGTGTTCTGGGTAGAAAAGACAGATAAAAATCTCGTAGATATTATAGTGAATTATGAAAAATAAAACACATATGTCGGTATTAAGACAAATTTTTCAGAAGATCATCCTGATTGTAGGCGGAGTATTGCTGTGTATTTTATTTGTTGCTATAACTGCTGTCTGGTCGTTGACAGATTATATTTTTAGAAAATTAGAAAGAGAAGTCTAGTGGACGGAGGCAGCATAGGAATAATAAAGGATGGGATTTACCAAGAATGTAGCTAAAAGGTTTGTGACCGATTAACAAATTAGGAGGAACTGTTATGCTGCGTAAATTGATTTCCGGATTGCTGCTCCTGGCGGCATTGACAACAAGCCTTACGGGGTGCGGCATGGATTTGGCCCGCGGTATCATTAGGGAGTATGAAGATAATAAAGACAGTATTAAAAGTGAGCTTCATGAACTGAAAGATGGTATTAAAAATGAATTTAATGACTGGATGGGTTCTATCAGCCGATACTCCCTCACTGGAGATAAGAGCTTAAAAGGCAAACGGGAACTCGGTATTGATGATTATGTTGGAAGTTATGAAGCTGAGTACATCCGGTTTAACGGGGAAGAATATATCTTTGGCGGTACTTCGATGGAACGTGAAAATGGCAGCACACTGAAAGTGACTTATTCACTTAATATTAAATCCGGTACGGCTGCCCTTTATTGGCTTGGAAGTACAGATGAACATATCATTTTGGGAGATAAGGAAGAACATATGATTGCGGAAGTGACTGACGAGGGCGTTTACGAATTTACTTTTAATGCCGGAGATAACTTTATCGTTCTCAAAGGTGATGATTTCACTGGAAGTCTGTCACTTAAGGTTGAATGACGAAAAATGCTGGCATTGCCGCATACATAATGTTTTATTGAGTATTCAGAGAAAGGTAATAGATAAGGGTTGCGGCTACAGATTTATAGGGAAAATAAGAGTTGGTAGCAGGTATCTGGGAACAGGTGTGTTTATCGGCTCTTTTGTATGCCTCAGTATGCAGAAAAACTGTCGGTGGCAGTTTTCTTGTATTGTCGATGATAGAGTTGAGATAATATGCTTATAGAGGTAAAATAAGTTGTGGCTGTAAGTGAAAAGGAAGTGTATAAAGAAACTCAGGAGTTATTTCTAAGGCGATTAAGAAGCTGATAAAAGGATGGTGAAAATAAATGAAATGGATTTTATTAGTTGAGGATGATTTGAGTTTAATAAATGGCTTATCCTTTGCCGTGAAAAAGCAGGGATATACGCTAGATGTTGCACATACCAAAGATGAAGCGGACCGGTTATGGCAAAACGGAGCATATGATTTAGTGATTTTGGATGTATCCCTGCCGGATGGGTCTGGATTTGACATATGTAAAAGGATACGGCAGACATCGAAAGTGCCGATTATGTTTCTGACCGCTATGGATGAAGAAACAGATATTATCATGGGGCTGGATATCGGCGGCGATGACTATATCACAAAACCGTTCAAGCTGGCGGTGTTTATGTCGCGAATCAATGCCCTGCTTAGAAGGAGCGATAATTTTAATCAGGCGGATACGGAATTGAATTCTAATGGTATACGGGTTCAGCTTCTGAAAGGAGAAGTATATAAAAATAATGTGCAGGTCGAATTAACGGCGAGAGAGTATAAATTGTTATGTTTATTCATGGAAAATCCAGATGAGGTTCTTTCCCCGGAGCAGATTCTAAATCGGTTATGGGACTGCGATGAAAACTATATAGACAATAATTCCCTTACGGTATATATACGCAGACTGCGGACAAAGATTGAAGATGATCCGGGTAATCCCAAAAGGATCGTGACCGTCCGCCGCATGGGTTATAAGTGGAACACGGCTGAATGAGGTGCATCATGAAAATACTGGCAAACAGAAAAATTAAGGCTTTATTTTATAAAATTATGGTTTGTATGCTGATATTTATCGTGTTTTCCGTGTCGTTCATGATGTTTGAACTTAACAATGCAGAACTTTATATTCTGTTATGCGCATTGTTCATGTGTATTGCGATTATGGTAACCTGTTATAGATATTTTAAAGAACAGAATGAAATTATGGAAAATGCAGTGGCTCAGATCACAGAATACATTTCCGGTAACAGGGAGACGAGGATAGAATGTGATGAAGAAGGGGAAATGTACCGGCTGTTCCATGAGGTAAATTCTTTGGTTGCCATTCTGAACGCAAATGTAGAAAATGAGAGAAAATCGAAACAGTTTTTGAAAAATACCATATCGGATATCTCCCATCAGTTGAAAACTCCTCTTGCGGCATTGAATATTTATAACGGACTTCTGCAGGGGGAGACGGAAGAACTGCCGCAAATTCAGGAGTTTGCGGTACTGTCGGAAAAAGAACTTGACCGGATCGAAAGGCTGGTACAGAACCTTTTAAAGATTACGAAGCTGGATGCCGGTTCCATAGTATTTGAAAAAAACTCAGAAAATGTGGCGGATATGATGGGAGAAGTGGAACTGCACTTTGCATACCGTGCTAAGCAGGAAGAGAAGGAACTGGTGCTGACCGGGGATGAACATATTTCACTGCTTTGTGACCATGACTGGATGATAGAGGCAGTAGAAAATATTGTGAAAAATGCCTTTGACCACACAGAAAAGGGGAATCTTGTCTGGATTGAATGGAAAAAGTCTGCATCCGTAGTTCAGATTATCATAAAGGACAATGGGAGCGGCATCCAGCCGGAGGATTTGCATCATATATTCAAGAGGTTTTACCGGAGCCGTTTTTCTAAAGACAAGCAAGGCATTGGCCTTGGTCTTCCTCTCGCAAAAATGATTGTTGAATCGCACAATGGCACGATAGAAGTGGACAGCACGTTAGGAGCCGGAACAACGTTTACCCTGAGTTTTTTAATCCCTACAAAATTGTAGGCTTACAGTAATATTACAGTAAGGTTTGGATGGTATACTTTCATAGAATTAAAAATATGAGAAAGAGGTGCTTATAATATGGATTTATTAGAAGTAAGATCAATTTCCAAAACTTACGGTAGTGGTGAAACATCCGTACGGGCATTGAAGAAAGTCAATTTTTCTGTCCAAAAGGGTGAGTATGTGGCTATTGTGGGGGAATCAGGCTCCGGAAAAAGTACATTACTCAATATGATTGGTGCGTTGGATAACCCGACATCAGGAAAAGTGCTGATCGACGGCAAAGATATTTTTGCAATGAAGGAGAGCAAGCTGACGATTTTCCGCAGGAGGAACATCGGCTTTATCTTTCAGGCATTCAATCTGGTCCCAGAGCTTACTGTTGAGCAGAATATTATCTTCCCGGTACTGCTTGATTATCAGAAACCGGATAAGAAGTATCTGGAGGAGCTTTTGGAAGTTCTTAACTTGAAAGAACGCCGGAACCATCTGCCGAGCCAGTTATCTGGAGGTCAGCAGCAGAGGGTGGCAATCGGGCGTGCGTTGATTTCACGGCCTTCACTGATACTCGCTGACGAGCCGACTGGAAATCTGGACACGCAGAACAGCAGTGAGGTAATTACTTTGCTGAAAAATGCGTCAAAGAGATACGCACAGACTATTATTATGATTACGCATAGCCGGAGCATTGCACAGACTGCAGACCGGGTACTGCAGGTGTCGGATGGTGTGCTGACCGATCTGGGGAGGTGCAGTGAATGAAAAGCTATCTTAGTCTTGTGCCGATTTCTGCAAAAGTCCGCAGGCGGCAGAACCGTATGACAATTCTATGCATTATATGTGCTGTTTTTCTTGTGACTGCGATTTTCAGTGTAACAGACATGATGATTCGGACGGAAAGCAGCATCATGTTGAGCAAGCATGGAAACTGGCATCTTCAACTGGATCATATCTCACAGGATATTGCAGAGGAAATCTGTAGACGTACAGATGTTACCGCCGTAGGTGCATCTTCCGTGTTTAACTATGACGGAGGGCAGCCGTATCGTATTCGCGAAAAAAAAGCTGTCTTATATGGTACCGAAGAAACCTATATGAACCAGATCTCAAATGGAATTACGGATGGGGCTTTTCCGCAGAATGATAGTGAAGTTATGCTTAGCCCAAATGCTGTAACAGCATTTGGAGCACAGATTGGAGACAATGTAACCTTGCATACCCCTGCCGGAGATGCAACGTTTACAATATCTGGGTTTGGTACAGAGGATAAAGGATATTATGAAAATCAGACCTATTTAGTAGGTGTATATATGACACAAACAGCATTTGCCTCCATTATGGAGAATAATGGAATTACAGACAATGAGCCAGCCTATTATGTGCAGTTCGAGGATGCGACGAAAGCAACCAAAGCCATCACAGAATTGCAGGCACAATATCAGCTGCCGGCGGAAAACATCTCTGAAAATACCGGTGTAATGAGTATGGCAGGGCAAAGTAGCAATGAATCCATGAAACATTTTTACGGAATTGCAGTGATTCTGTTTATTATAGTGCTCTTAGCAGGCGTACTGATGATCTCTGGCAGCATGAACAGCAATATAGCCAATCGGACACAGTTCTTTGGCATGATGCGCTGTATTGGCGCAAGCCGCCAGCAAGTCATCCGCTTTGTGCGGCTGGAGGCATTGAATTGGTGCAAGATAGCAGTACCCGCTGGAATCCTTATGGGTACAATCATCAGTTGGGGCATCTGCGGGGGACTCCGTTATGTTGTCGGTGGTGAATTTGCTGTGACACCGGTGTTCAAAATCAGCCCTGTCGGCCTTATCAGCGGAGCCGTGGTAGGAATTGTAACAGTACTTTTGGCGGCACAATCCCCGGCAAAACGTGCTGCTAAGGTTTCCCCTATGTCGGCAGTTTCCGGTAATATGGAAAACACAGCTACTGTTTACCATGCCGCAAAGATAGGTGTTGGGAAAATTGACTGTTCTTTGGGCATACATCATGCAGTAGCATCAAAGAAAAACTGGTGTTTATTGACAGCCTCTTTTGCTCTCTGTATTATATTGTTTCTTTCTTTTTCCATTGTGATGGATATGGTACGGTTGTTGCTGCCATCACTAAATGTTACCTCAGCGGATCTTGCGTTAGCCAGTTATAGTAATGAAATGGTTCTTGACCGTGATTTGGTTGATGAAATCAGAAAAATAGATGGCGTTGCAAATGCTTATGGCAGCAGCTATATGGGTAATATTCCTGCAACATCTTCAAGAACTGGGATAGACCATATCAATATTGTTTCCTATGATGATACGTTGTTGGACTATGCAAAAGGAAATATTGCTCAGGGAACCTTGAATGAAGTTTATGGAGACAGCAACAAGGTTGCGACAGTCTTTAATAAAAACAACTCCTTAAAAGTCGGCGATACCATTCAGATTGCAGGCACTGAGGTTGAGATTTCCTGCGCCCTGTCACAAGGACTGTTTGGCGATGATCTGATTGTAATCTGTTCACAGGAAACATTTGACCGCCTCATGGGACAGGAAAAATATGGTTTGATTGGTGTTCAACTGGAGAAAGATGCTACAAATGAAACAGTAGCACAGATTAGAAGACTTGAAAATGACGATATAGTCATTACTGACCAACGGGAAAGTAATCGGACGAACAACACATCTTATTGGGCATCACGGATTGTTTGCTATGGATTTTTGGCTATTATTGCGGTCATTACTCTATTTAATATTATTAACAGCATCTCCATGAGTGTATCTGCAAGAACAAAACAGTATGGTGCAATGCGTGCTGTTGGTATGGATGATAGACAGCTTACACGAATGATTTCTGCTGAAGCCTTTACCTATGCTGTTTCAGGTCTGATTTTGGGTTGTGGAATGGGAATTCCTTTAAGCCGTTTTCTGTATACGCTGATGATTACACGTCATTTTGGAGTGGCATGGCATTTGCCGATTGTATTGCTCGCTGTAGTAACTGTTTTTATTTTTGTTTCTGCTGTTATTGCAGCCCATGCTCCATCTAAACGGATATGCAATATGGCGATTACCGCAACAATTAATGAATTGTAAGTAAAAGGTTGAAAATATCCTGCCGGACAGAGTAAGTCTCTCGTTCGGCAGAGATATTTTAAGAAAAGGGGGGCGACTAGGAGGAGCTGGGAAAAGTGTAAGATTTCGTTTATTCTATTTTTAATGGTTACCTTTTTCTGTATTGCTGCAGTATACACGCCGGCGAAATGGATGCGAGACATGGCAATCACAGATACGATAAAGAACCTGTAAATGAAACAATAGATAAAACTGCGGCACAGTGGAAATGAAAAGCCGCTATATTGCAGAATATTTTATACATCAGTTTTAGAATGTGAGAATGGAATATGGAAAATAAGGATTTGGAGGTGTATTGATATGGTTGGAGCAATTATAGTCGCAGTGATAGGAATTGTATTCATAACACTTGGTTATTTGATGTGGAAAAAGGAAAAAATCACTTTACTTCATAGTTATCATTATGAAAAAGTGTCTCCAAGTGATAAAAAGGCTTTTTGTAAAATATCACGTTGGGGTGTTATTATTATTGGAATTGGTCTTTTGGTGACTGCTATAATAATCGGTATAACAGATTCAGCATTAAGTTTTATCGCTTTTGCATTGTGATTTGTTGTGGGATTGGCGTTGCTGCTTTATGCAGGAGCAAAATATAACCGCTAATAGAGAAGAAAATTCGAGTTTATCAAGCCACACTCCCAACTAAATAGCACCAGCATAAAACCGCTGCTACATGGAAACGTACACAACCATGCAACAGCGGTTTTCTTATTTCCGTTTCTTTCTCTGGCTGACATAGCTTTTGAAGAATTTCGATTTTTCAAGGATGTGTACAAGCTGCCCGAACTCCACATCAGACAGCTTGTTATAATTGATACCCAGCCGCTTGCAGTAAAGCGCAGCCTGCTTTTCAAGAGGGCTTCCCTTAAAATTTGCGACATCCTCTAAATCCTGCTTCAATTCTTCGGCAATGGTAGTTGGCGGCGCACTCTCACTGTCAGACTTATGTGCGGCACGGATGTTACGGACGATTGCGCTTATATCGTCCTGTATCATGTGGCTGAAATATTCGTCATCCTCAATGTGTGCAGCCCGTAAAATCCGGAGGTGCGGGTCATCTTCCCCAGGGCGGTAGCGTTCTATAATTTCGTGCCGGACAGTATCAACAAGGGAATTGAGGTTTTGAATCTGCATGGAAGCAATCCCGTCCACATAAACCTCAATGTCAGCCAGAAACTTTATAAAATCCTTGTGGGTGGCAAGTTCACACAGCAGGCGGTTGTTAATCCGGCCACTTTTCAGAAGCGCAACCATTTCATCACTCAAATGCAGTTCTGTTAAAGGCGTGTTGGCCTGCTCCCTGTTCTCTGTCAGGCACAGGATATAATCCACAGATACCCCATAAAACTTTGCCAGCTTCAAAAGGCTTCCGTGGTTGATTTCTTTATTGTTGTTATTTTCATTTTCATAGCTTCCGAGAGCCGAGCTTGAAATACCAGTGGCCGCTTCCAGTTCTTCCAGCTTCAAATGCCGCTCCACCCGTAAATCCTTCAGCCGTTCCTGAATTGTGGTAGCCCCTTTCATATTCCCTTATTCCCCTTTCCTGCGGCCAGCCTGCCGCAACAGAACCATTATACCACACTCATTCCACAATCGTGGAAATTTTCGGATTTCGGGCTTGATTCCTACTTTGTGGATATACGGCACAGGGTACAAAAATGTCCTATGATATAGGCAGTTCATCGATGGATTATTCCAATCGAATGACCGGCCTGTATGGGATATGCTCCCCGGCGATGTAACGCAACGACTTCCAGCAGGGAAATGGAGGAACCCTGACCGGAACGAGCGTACCAAGCGGAGTGAAACGCCGCCAAAGACGGGGGCAGGAACGACAGCAGAAGGAACCGGCAAAAATGAACACCGAAACGATACCGAAACACAACAATCCCACAGGGCATAGTCTGCCCTGTCCGTAATACCAAGGGAGATTTTGGGGCGGCTCTACGGCTGTATTTCCCTTAAAAATCACCCCGAAACGCTACACAAAAAACCGCTACCCGCCCATTCCGGCTGTTACTGCTGAACCGGGCGGTTTTTCTATGAAGGAGGCACTATGCCGAGAATGTCAAAGAAGTTGAAGAAAGAGCTTGCTTTCTTCCTGAACGACCGGGGGCGCAGAAGCTACAATGGACTCTGCCGGAAATGCCAGCATGGATGTAAGCAGAGTTTCCGGGCTGTCATTATTGACTGCCCCCGCTACCAAGCCAAACGAGCCAGAAGGAGGACACCATCTAATGAATTGTGAATTTATGATAGCCAGTACGCCCCTGCCGCCCTGTATGCCGTTCCCAAAGGCAATGCTCCGGCTTCCGGTCGGCAACACGGCAAAAGTCATGTACGCCCGCCTGTTGGATGAAATCCTGACAAGGGGAACCGAGGACAGCAACGGGATTCTGTTTATCCGATTCCCCGTCATGGAGATAGCGGCGGCACTTTCCCGAAGCCCCCAGACCTGCAAGCGTTCCCTGAATGAGCTGGAACAGGCTGGAATGATAATGCGTGTCCGTCAGGGAATCGGTGAAGTCAGCCATATGTATATCCTGCTCCCCAGGGAGGGCGTTGCCCATGAATGAGAAACTGGAAAAATTGAATCAGGAAATTGAAAAGACCGAAGCCAGACTGCGGCGGGCGCAGCATAAAGAGAAAATGCTGGAACACCAGATAAAGACCCTGAACCGGAAGGAACGGACGCACCGGCTCTGCACCAGAGGGGCAATGCTGGAAAGACATCTCCCCCACCCGGAATCCGTGACGGACGAGCAGGTCAGCACTATCTTAAAGGTACTGTTTCACCGGAGCGACACGAAGCGTCTTGTGGCACAGGTTCTTACCAAAAACCGGAAGGAGGACACAGAATGAAATTTTCAAAAGGCGAGCTGGATATTATCTACCAGTATGCCGCACCCACCAAGGCGAAAACCCTTGCGGGCATGAAAGAAATCGTGCCAGTGATAAAGGACTTACTGACAAAGGCAATCGTGGAGAACGCCATCCGAAAACTGGAAAAGATACCGGAGCCGGAGTGCAGCCAGTTTGTCACTGCTACAAAAACCCGGTTCCTGGCAGAGCGTGACAATTCCATCCGCCAGCGGCTTGCGGCGGCAAAGGTACAGGAGTCAATCATGCAGGGGCATGACCTGTCCGGGATAGAACGATTCCGCCCGGAAACCCGCCACATGATTATGGTGGAAGTACAGAAGCAATGCTTTGTTGGCTTTAAAGGGGAGCGGTTCCGCTTTTATCTCTCCGATGAAGGCTACCGGAACGCAAAGCGCAGCGAGCAGGAGGGAGAAATCAAGATAAAGAGCCATGCCGCCGTTGTTGACGGAAAGCTCTATCCTGACAAAACACCGAAACAGCAGGAGCGATAAAAAAGCCTGTTCCAGAATCAAAGTGCGCCAGGCTCGTTCTGATTTATGTCGCCTATGGCGTAATTGGTACGGTTGATTTCCAACTGCCAGAAACTCCACTTGCAATTTTGGCTTCCAAAGCGACAAGCTGGAAAACTCCCCTCTGAAAGAGGGCGCAATTATACACCACTTAGGGAAGTGGTGCATTGCGCCCTGCCGGGGGCGTCCTGCGGACAGCGGATGATTTCCGTAGATTTTCAATCTGCTCCAATCATCACAGGGGAAGCTACCTTTCCCCTGCGCTGGCTTTGCCAGCTACCCCTTTGTGGGCTTGCCGCCCGCAAATCTTTCAGAAAGTGTATTCCATTTGGTAAGTTAAAGCTGTATAATAGTGCCAGCGATAAATCAGGATTGGAGGTTTTTGTTTTATGAAAAAAATTTTATTGATAGTTTGCACTTTAGCACTTATGGTATCTTTAACTGCGTGTGATTCAAAATTTGACGGTAGCCGTATCGGAAACGACAGTGAGTTTATCATGGAGTATCGTGTCTTAAATACAACAGACACGCAAGACTTGATTGCTGAATCTGGAGATATCATTAGTGGAAATATTATAGTTAATAAGGGGAGTTTATCAATAAAAATTCAGAAAGATGATGAAGAACCTATCTATGAGAACAACGGAATTTCTGTATCTAATGAATTTGATGTTGAAATTAATGAAAGTGGAACGTATACAGTTTCAGTAACTGGTGAAAAAGCGAAAGGAAGTGTCAGTTTTACAGTAGTTACTAATCAATAGGCAACTTCCAGTTTGACATACTCGAAAATCGGGATTTAGGAGAGGGAAAAATATGAAAGCAGATCTCATTAAGAAATATTTTCAGTCTTGGATAGATAATGATATTGAGATTGTAAAGCAGACTTTTTCTGAAAATGCTTTGTATAGTGAATGCTATGGTCCGGAATATCATGGCTTATCACAAATTGCAATGTGGTTTGAAGATTGGCATAATAAAGGACAAGTATTGGAATGGACAATTAAGCGAATTTTAGAACTAAATCAAACGTTAATTGTTGAATGGTACTTTAAATGCAATTATGATGGCAGGGTAGATGACTTTGATGGTGTTACAATAGCAGACTTTGATAATGATATGAAGATATTAAAATTATGTGAATTTCAATCGAAGGCAGAACACTACTATCCATATGAATCATGATACAAATATGTATAAAGAACAATGAAATTCCAGTTTGGGAGGTACAAAATGGAAGAAAAATTTAAATGGAGCGGACAGCAGTATTCCATGGCAAATGGATTGCAGTCACATATTGGCACACAGCTATTAAGTGGCATACCGTTCACTGACGATGCGCTGGTGTTGGATGTAGGGTGCGGCAGTGGGAATTTGACCTTTGCGATTGCCGAGCAGGTTCCTAATGGTCGTGTTGTTGCGATAGACTTGTCAGAATCCATGATTGAAAAATGCAAAGCGGAAAGTAAGAAAAGCAAAATTGAGAATGTATTGTTCAAAGTACAAGGAATAAATGATATAAATTTCAAGGAAGAGTTTGATATTATTTTTTCTAACTCTGTTTTACATTGGATGCTAAATATAGAGGATGCCGCCGGGAGATTGTATAGAGCCCTGCGAAATAATGGCGTAGCTGCACTGCAATTTCCGCTTCTTAATGCACAACACCCGCTTGTTTCCTATGCGAATCGTGCCATTGAAGAAATGCAGATATCCGGTTATTATACCGGATGGAAATTTCCATGGTATGTGCCTACGGCAGAAGAATTTTACCGTGTGCTTGTTTATGCGGGATTTAATAATCCAAACGTTTTTGAAACCAGCAATATTTTTGAATTCGAAAATGCAGAGGCAGTCTATCAGCATTTTCAATCAGTCGGATTAGAACTATATGCAGACGTTTTGCCAAAGGATAAAAGAGAAGAGTATTTGAAAACAATTTTAGAAGATTTAAGAAGCGATTTTAGTGGAAAGGCTGATTTGATATACCATCGTTTATTTGCTTATGCTGATAAGTAAACTTTGTCCAGTTTATTGAACTGGCAAACCATTAAAGAACTAAATAACCCGCCGCCCACCCGCGGCACACCCAAGCAGGAAACTGAAAAAGTTATCCTGCTTTTTTCAGGCCCAGAATCCGGGAGAAAGGAGGGCGCACACTTGCCATGCCCGCATTGTAAAATCACCATCATCAAGCGGAGCAACAATGAATCCGCTGTTTCTGCCGCCGCCTACCAGAGTGGCGAAAAGCTGTTCTCTGAATACGACCAACAGCAGAAATATTATCCCTATAAAACCGAAGTCACCCACAAGGAAATCATGCTCCCGCCCCATGTGCCGCCGGAGTATGCAGACCGCAACATCCTATGGAACTCTGCCGAAGCACAGGAAAAACAATGGAACTCCCAGCTTGCCCGGAGGTTCGTGCTTGCCATCCCAAGGGAAATCCCATCGGAACAGCACGCCGACCTTATCCGTGACTACTGCCGGGAGTTTTTTGTTTCTAAAGGCATGATAGCCGATTTTGCCATCCATGACAAAGGGGACGGCAACCCCCACGCCCATATCCTGCTCACCATGCGGGCGATGGACGAAAAAGGGAAATGGCTCCCCAAATGCCGCAAGGTATACGACCTTGACGAAAACGGCGAAAGAATCCGGCTCCCGTCCGGCAGATGGAAAAGCCATAAGGAGAACACCGTGGACTGGAACGACCAGAAATACGCTGAAATCTGGCGGCAGGGATGGGCGGACACGGCTAACCGTTACTTAGAAGCCAATCACCGCCCGGAACGGCTTGACCTGCGCTCCTATGCCCGACAGGGGATTGATAAAATCCCCACCGTCCACATGGGGGCAGCCGCCTGCCAGATGGAGAAAAAAGGAATCCAGACCAACATCGGCAACCTGAACCGGGACATTAAAGCCGCCAACTCCCTCATGCAGTCCATCCGCCAGATGGTGCGCCATTTGAAAGGCTGGATTGCCGATTTAAAGGAGAAAAAAGCCGCCCTGATAGAAGTGTTGCAACAGACGAAGGAGCCGACCATACCGGAGCTGCTCTCACAGTATTTAGAACTGCGGAGCGGACAGCGTGCCGACTGGACTTCCAGAGGGAAACTGAAAGGCACAGTTGCCGACTTCAACAAGGTACAGGCGGCTATGGATTTTTTGCGGAATAAAGAAATCTCCACCGTGGAGAGCCTTGACACCCGGCTGGACGAAATCAGCCAGACCGCCGTTTCTGTCATGGAGAGCGTGAAAAAAAGCGAGAAGCGTATCAAAGCCATTAACACCATGCTTTCCTATATTGACAAATACGAAGCCACCAAGCCAGTCCATAAGGAGTACGCCGCTATCGGCTGGAAGAAGAAAAAAGAGCAGTTTGCGGAGAGCCACCGGGAGGAACTGGACGCTTACAATGCCGCCATCCGGTATTTGAAAGCCAACCTGAAAGGCAACTCTTACTCCCGCAAAGATTTGGAATCCGAACGGGAACAGCTTGCTTCTGCCCTGCCGGAACAGGGGGAGGAGCTGGAAGCGGTTCAGGCAGATGTAAAAGTGCTGCGGGATGTGCGCCGCTGGCTCAACCAAGTGCTGCCATCTGAACAGTACCGCCAGACCGCCGAGCCGGGGAAGAAACCGTCCGTACAGGGGAATCTGAAAGGGCGGCAGGAACGCATCCGGCAGGAGCAGGCAGAGAAACGCCAGCCGCCCCGGACACAGAAACAACAGAATATGGAACTTTAAACAGGCACTTGTTTTGTGATTTGAAATCACTGGCAAGCGCCTGTTTCTTTTGAACAGGATTTATCGGTAACGTGAACGACATTGTGTCGCTCACGTTGCTGGATTATCAGGAGGGAACGCCTATTGAACGTATTTGAAGCCGTGAAACAGTCCGTCACCACAAGGCAGGCTGCGGAACATTACGGAATAAAAGTAAACCGGAACGGGATGTGTGTCTGTCCGTTCCATAATGACAAAAACCCAAGCATGAAGGTTGAACGAATGATGAAAGAAACCCCGCACCCCGGCTGGGACAATGACGATCCATGCCGGGGCTGCCGTTATTACAAGGAGTGTAAGGGAAAGAAACGCCAGTGCCGCAAACGGTTCCGGGCTCTGATCGTAGAACCCCGCACTTCGGGCCAGCGTGGCCCGAAGTCTTAAATGTCCGCCCGGGAACTGACCCGTAACGAGAAGAAAAAAATCCGCTCCCTTGTTACGGGAATGTGTGCCAACTATGACGAGGAAACCGGGTTGTGCCTTCCCCTTGACACCTCCTGCTATATGCTGACGAAATGCTGGACGGGGGCTTACTGCCGGTATTTTGAAAAAGCAGTCCTTCCGCTGAATCCGGCACTGGAGGCAGCACTTACCACAGAAAGCATTTCTACGGAGCTTCGTACCTGTGCCGTCTGTGGGAAAGCCTTTTACCCGGAGGGACGGCAGACCTACTGTTCCTCCCGCTGTAAGGCGGAGGGAAACCGGAAAAAGAGCCGGGAACGCATGAGAAAAATGCGGGAGAAATCAAAGGAGGACTGTTACGATTTGCCTCCCGGAAAGGCCTGATATTCCGGGCTTTTTTCGGGGCATTTGTGGGGGAGACATACTGCAATCCATTTTCCCCCGGACTGCTCCCTATTTCGTAACAAACGGTACTTCGGGCCATCATGGCCCGAGGTATGGAAAGGAGGAACCATTTGGAACAGATAAAAGGCTATGAAATCTTAAAAAGCACTGTCTTTGAAAACAGCCGGGGCTTTGCACTGGGCCATAACCCGGCGGCTCCGTCCCCTTATGTGACCTGGCAGTTTACAGAGGGAAAAGGCGGCCAGAGGGATTACTACTGGGGGCACTATGGGAACAGCCGGGCCTGGGCAGAAAAGGACTTTGCCCGTCGGGTAGATGATTACAAAGACCTCCAGCAGACGGCCATCCGAAGCATTTCCGAACAGCCAAAGGAATTTTATCTTTATTATTCCACCCAGCGTCCCATCGACCTGGGGACATTCCCAAAGCCAGCAGGCAATCCGCCTTTAGAGATCATCAACTATGACGACGACCGGAGGTGTCCCGTAGCAGGCGGCAATATACAGGCGTGGGGCGAACTGACCTATGCAAATCCTCTGACGGAAAAACAGATGGCGGACTATGAATTGAAGCCCTCCCCGGACAATCCCGACCGGCCCCGCCGTTCCATTACTGCCCGGCTGAAAGAAGCTCCCGCCAGACAGGAGGCAGATGTCCACAGCCAGAAACTACACCATAAAAATCACGAAGAACGATAGGAGGAACACCATGCACGAAAAAGACAATTATTTAAGGACCGCAGAGCTTGCCACCGAACAGAACTGCAATATGATTGACGGCGTACCAAACAATACGCCGCTCCCACCCACGCCACCGGAACTGGATAAAAAGCCTCTGGACAAGGTAAAGGAGCCAAAAGAACACCGCAGGGGCCGGGAACTGGAACGGTAATGGAAAACCGGAAACGGAACCTCCATCTGCACGTCATGGTCACAGCGGAGGAAATGGAACAGATCCGCTCCCGCATGACCGAGGCCGGTATTTCCAATACCGGGGCCTATGTGCGAAAAATGGCCTTAAACGGCTATATCCTCCATGTGGACCTTGCCCCGGTAAAAGAACTGGTTTCCTTGCAGCGGCGTTGCTCCAACAATCTCAATCAGGTAGCCATACACGCCCACACCTACGGCGTGTACCCGGAAGAAATCGCCGGACTGCAAAAGGATTATGAAAAGCTGTGGGGCGAGGTGTCAAAGGTATTGCGAGAACTCACAAAACTGGTGGCAAATTAAAAGATGGGCGGCAGGCTCCCTTGCTGGGGTTTGCTGCCCGGTCTTTTTTTGAATAGAGTAAAATGTAATATTCTTTAAGAATTGACGCAAATACTGTTTAGATAATATGAAGTGACCTCACATTTGTAGCAACGTGGATTTACCTGTATACTAAGTTTTGGAAAAAACAATGGTAACAGGGATTACCGCATACAAAAGGAGGCCACCTTAT